>NZ_JBQCER010000081.1:0-12068 GCF_051960075.1 Bordetella sp. | reverse complement strand
CACACGACCTCTTCCTGAGCCTCTTGCGGGATGCGCAGCATCTTGCCGCCACGGCTTCGTGATTCGCCCCGCCAACTATTTTCCAAAACACTCACCCATCAACGCCATGACCTTCTCCAACAACCGCTTGCCGCTGGTTCTGATCACCCTGTTTTCCTTCGGTGCCCTGGCTGTGGCGCTGGTCTCGCAGTATGTCTTCTTTATGCAGCCTTGCGCCTGGTGCGTGCTGCAGCGCCTGATCTATCTGGTGATCGGCGTACTGGCCCTGCTGGGTCTGATCGGCGGTCGCACGCTGGGCCGGCCGGCGACCTTGCTGACCGCCGCACTGTCTATCTGCGGCCTGGTCGCCGCCTGGTATCAGTACAGTGTGGCTGCACATCTGGAAACCTGTGCGCAGACATTCGCCGATCGCTTCATCAGCGGCCTGGGGCTCGACGCCTCGATGCCCAAGCTGTTCGGCATCTATGCCATGTGCAAAGACGCCATGGTGAAGGTACTGGGCGTGGAATACGTCGTGTGGAGCATGGCGCTCTTCACGCTAATCCTGCTGGTCGCGCTGGCGGCTTCGTTCAAACGCCGCTGAAGCGCTTTCCGCCGGGGGCCGCGCCCCAGGGCAAGGCGGCCGCCTGCGGCAAGCCCGGCAGGACACAGCTGGACTAATCAGATGCGCGCAGCAGCGTTCTTGCGCCGGTACATCTCTTGGTCCGCATGTCTGAGCAAGGTCTGCGGATCCGCTCCATCGCGCGGGTACAAGGCGTATCCGATCGAGGCGCCCACGGCCACCACCTCGCCTTGCGGAACACCCTTGAGCGACGTGAGCCCAGGTTCGAGTACGGATTCCAGACGGCGGCGCTCGCAAACGGCTTTCGCGTCGTCGTCGACCCCAGGCAGTGCAGCGACGAATTCATCGCCGCCCAGGCGGACCAGCACGCCGTGTTTGGGCAATTCGGCTTTGATGCGCTGTGTGATCTCGATGAGCGCGCGGTCGCCATTGTCGTGCCCCCATCGATCGTTGAGCGGCTTGAAGTAATTCAGATCGATAAAAAGCAGCGTAAAAGGCCGCGGCGGCCGCCCCTCCTCCGTGCCCCGCATCAGCATCGCAAGAATGTGCGGCAAAGCATCGCGATTGGCGCACCCGGTAAGCTTATCGGTGAAGAGGCTGTCGCGCATATGACCGAAGTTATTAGCCAGTTCGCCGATCTCGTCATTGCGGTCTACCCTGATCGGCGCATTGATTTCCCCCTGGCCGACTCTGCGCACCGCGTGCGCGAGCCTGCGCATATCCCCGGCGATGCCGCTGAATATGTGCAAGCCGATTGCCAGCGCAAGACCCAGCGCGAGCAGGCCCAGCGCGATCACGAGTATTACGTTCTGACGGACGGTCGTGAACAGGTCGTCGCGGGGAACCGCCACGACGGCGATCCAGTTCAAGCCGCTTCTGTCGGTGATGTGCTTGTAGGCAAGCTGGATTTTCTTGCCATTCGAAGCCCTTATCAGAGCCGTGCCTGTCGGCGTGTCCGATTCCAGAAAAACCGACCGCAGCTGCGCATAAGCCGACGCGAGCATCGAATCCCCGCTCGTCCGGGCGTTGATGCGCTCGAGTTCGCCATGGGCGTCGAGCCGTACGTTGGGCATGCCCGACGCCGCGATCAGCGCACCGTCCGGTTCAAGAATGAAAACTTGTCCGCCATGACTCAAAGGCAGCCGGTCCACGAAGCGTCGCAGCGTATTCAGGAAAATATCCGTTGCGACGACGCCTTCGAATGCCCCCGTCCTGGACTGGACGCGCCGGGCGAGCGTCATGACGAGATCGTGATTGTCGAAGTCGACATACACCGGCGTCCAGATGGGTCCATCAGCCTGACGCGCAAGTTTGAACCAGGGTCGGCTACGCGGATCGAAGACCGCCGTCTCTGAAAAGGTGGGCTTGGGCGTGCCGGTGATGCCGTCGAGAAGAAAGTGCTGGCGAGGCTTGCCGGCCAGCGAATTCAGGCGCATCTTTGCCTGATTTCCGTCACGGTGCAATCCGATGCTCTGGCCCGCGATATTGCCGTAATAGACCGAACCCGCCGTGCCGCGCAACGATGCGGCAGCCCATAGGCGCCTTTGCAGATTGCCCAGGTCGCTGCTGATGTCGGTCGCTGCGGGCAGCCCATTGGGGAACGCTACTTCGAGCGTAGCACTCGAATAGCGCACGTCTTGGCTGATCGCCTGGGCTGTGCGCTCGACGATCTCTACCATGACCTGCTTGGACAGCCCCGACACAGTCGTGCTGTCCATCCAGTACCACAATACGCCCAGCACGCCCGTAAGCAGCGAAATCAGCACCACAAAGGGCAATATCAGCGAAAGCCGTAGCGAGGAGCGTTTACGGTTCACGGACTTGTTCGGTCTGGAAACTCAAGTATCGCTGGTTACATAGCCCATGTTGAACTGCAACCCACCAGCGGCCTCGTCGTCCCCGGAGTTGCCGCCGCGCGATTGACTGAGTCGTGCCAGATACTCGGGCGTGATGTCACCGGTGACATACTGACCGTCGAAGCACGACGCTTCCACGCGCTGCAGGGCCGGGTTGAGATCGCGGATGGCTTGCTGCAGATCGCTCAGGTCCTGATAGACCAGGCCGTCTACGCCGATGGTGCGCGCGATTTCTTCGTCATCGCGGCCCGTGGCGATCAATTCCTGCTGCGTGGGCATGTCGATACCGTACACATTGGGATAACGCACCGGCGGCGCGGCCGAAGCGAAATACACCTTGTTCGCGCCGGCGGCACGCGCCATGTCGACGATCTCGCGGCTGGTCGTGCCGCGCACGATAGAATCGTCAACCAGCAACACGTTCTTGCCCTTGAATTCCATGCCGATGGTGTTCAGCTTCTGGCGCACCGATTTCTTGCGCACCGCCTGGCCCGGCATGATGAACGTGCGGCCCACGTAGCGGTTCTTGATCAGCCCCTCGCGGTAGTTCAGGTTCAGGCGCGAAGCCAGCTGCATGGCCGCCGGACGCGACGAATCGGGGATGGGCATGACCACGTCGATGTCGCCCAGGCGCATGGTACGTGCCACTTTGTCGGCCAGATATTCGCCCATGCGCAGACGGGCATCGTATACCGACACGCCGTCGATAAGAGAATCGGGACGGGCGAAATAGACGTATTCGAAAACGCAGGGCGCGAGCTGCGGATTGTCGGCACACTGGCGACTGACCACGCGGCCATCTAGGTCTATGAACACCGCTTCGCCGGGTAGTACGTCGCGCACAAAGCTAAAACCGCTGCCTTCCAGCGCCACCGATTCCGAGGCGGCCATCCACTCCACGCCATCGTCAGTTTCCAGCTTGCCTAGGCACAAGGGGCGTATGCCGAAGGGGTCGCGGAACGCCAGGAGTCCGTAGCCCGATATCTGCGCCACAACGGCGTAAGCCCCGCGTGCACGCTTGTGCACCATGGTCACGGCGCGGAAAATTGCGTCGTCGTCCAGCGACGTGCCTCCGGCCGCCGACTGCAACTCGTGCGCGAGCACATTGAGCAGCACTTCGGAATCCGAATTGGTGTTGATGTGGCGTCGATCGACGCGATAGAGCGACTCGCGCAACTCGCGCCAGTTGGTCAGGTTGCCGTTGTGAGCGAACATGATGCCGAACGGCGCGTTGACGTAGAAAGGCTGAGCCTCTTCCTCGCTGTCGCTGGAGCCGGCCGTGGGATAGCGCACCTGGCCTACGCCGCTGCTGCCGGGCAGCGAACGCATGTTGCGGGTGCGGAACACATCGCGCACCAGGCCATGCGCCTTGAACATATTGAAGTGATTGCCATGCGACGTGGCGATACCCGCAGCATCCTGCCCGCGGTGCTGCAGCAGCAGCAGACTGTCGTAGAGCAACTGATTGACCGGTCCGCGCCCGACGACCCCGACGATTCCACACATGGTGAGTTCCTTAATTGACGCTCGAATACTGCGTGTTGGGCGGCAGCAATTCCGCCAACGAATGAGGCAGCCGCGACTTGATCTGTTGTACCGCCTCGACTGCCAGGGGCGAGAATTTCGCCTGCTGCCACCAAGGTTCCTTAGGCAGTGTGGTGTACCCGCACACCACAACCAGCGCCAAAATAATGAGCACCCCTCGGATCAGGCCGAAAATGCCGCCCAGCCCGTGGTCTGCGGGCGATAAGCCCGTCGCGCGGATCAGTGCGGCCAGCGCCATGTTGACCAAGCCTACAGCCAGCAGAGTCCCGATGAATACCGCAGCATAGGCCGCCCCGGCGCGCAGCAGCGGATTCTGTATGAGATGAATCAACCAGCCGGCCGCGATGCCACCCCACCAAATCGCCGCGACGAAGGCCAGCGCATAGGCAGCCAGCGACAGAAATTCTTTCAACAAGCCGCGCGCCAGCCCCAACACGCCAGAGGCGGCCAGTATTCCCAGTACGGCGAAATCGAATCCGGTCACTTCGCCGCGATGAAGCCGTTGTCATAGCCGAGCGCGCGCAAGCGAGCCTGGGCTGCCTGAGCGGCCTCGCGCGAGGGAAACGGCCCGACGCGCAAGCGATATTGAGATTTGCCACCCGAGGTATAGGGCTCGAGATAGGCGTTGCTGATGCCCGATTGGCGCAGCTTGTTGTAGCGCAGCTGGGCATCGGCCTGCGAACTGTAGGCGGCGATCTGCAGCACATAATTGCCGGCGGCTCCGGGAGCAGCTTTGGCAGGCGCGGCAACAGGCGGCTTGCGGCCTTCGAGCAAGGCCATGGCAACCGATCCGTCGTCGGTGCGCGCTACCGGAGCCGGCTTGCTTTCCACAGGCTTGGGCTCCGCCTTGACCTCGGTCTTGGGCTCCGGCTTGCTCGGCTCAGGTTTGGTCAACGAGCGCTGCAGATCGACCATGGTCGGCGCTTCGGGAATGGGCGCAGCCGCGGCAGGGGAAGGCGTGCTGGCCGCAGGCGCGGAACTCGCTGCGTCCGGCGAAGATTGCGTCGCGGGCGCAGAAGCTGACTGGCCGGGCTGCTGCGTCTGCGGATTGGATACCGCGGGCTGATAAGGCGTGTCCTTTCCGGGGATGCTCACAGAAACGTCGTCGGCCACTTGAGTAGGCCGGGAGTCGAGCACCATGGGCAAAACAATGACGGCGGCCAGAACAAGAATTACCGAACCGGCCAGACGCCTGCGGGCGCGGGCGCGTAGTTCGGCTGCTTGAATCTCGCTGGACACCGGAGGGCGCCGTGCTTCGCCTTTCTTGGCTGCGGCGGAATCTTTGCGTGTGAATAAGCCCATTATGGCGCCCGATGTCTATCGTTGCTGTCCGGCTTGCTGCCCAATACCCGGCCGACCGGTCAGGTCGATCGGCCCAGCGCCTGCATGACGGCGGACACGGTAAGAAAGGAGCCGAACACCAGAATTCTATCATTCTCACCCGCCCTTTTCCGCGCCGCGGCATACGCCGCAGCCGGGTCCTGGCAGGCCTGTACTCCCGGCGCATCCTCGCCGGCCGGGGTCACCGGCAAGGCAGCCCGAACGCGCTCGGCCAACGCCTCGCCGGGCATTCCTCGCGCCCCTGGCAGCCCGGCACAATACCAATGGTCGATACGGCTGCCCAACTTGGCCACCACCCCGGCAAGGTCTTTGTCCGACAGCATGCCGAAGACCGCGTAGGTGTAAGGGTGATAGCCCATATTGTCGAGGTTCTGAGCCAGCACGGCGGCCGCATGCGGATTGTGCGCCACGTCGAGTATGACCAGGGGCTGGCCCGGCAGAATCTGGAAGCGGCCCGGCAGCACCGCCTGGGCCAGGCCCAGACGCACCGCCTGCTGGGGCACCGGCAGCCGCTGACGCACTGACTCCAGCGCCGCCATGGCCGCGGCGGCGTTGAGCAGTTGATTGGCGCCGCGCAGGGCAGGATAGGCCAGCGCAGAACGGCGCTGGCTGCGCCCGCCATAAGCCCACTGCTGGCGGTCGCCCGAATAATTGAAATCACGGCCGAACAGCCACAAGTCGGCGCCGATCTTGTCGGCGTAGTCCAGCAAGGACTGCGGCGGCACCGGATCGCTGCAGATGGCCGGCCGGCCGGCGCGATAGATATGAGCCTTCTCGAAACCGATGGCTTCCCGAGTATCACCCAGGTAGTCCATGTGATCCAGATCGACACTAGTGATGACGGAACAATCGGCGTCGACGATGTTGACGGCGTCCAGGCGCCCGCCAAGGCCGACTTCGAGCACCACGGCATCCAGTCCGCTCTGCGCGAAAAGACGCAGCGCCGCGAGCGTGGTGTATTCGAAATAAGAAAGACTGATTTCGGCGCGGGCCGTTTCGATGGCGTGGAATTGTTCGACCAGCGCTTTATCCGTCACCAATTCACCGTTGATGCGGACGCGCTCGTTGAAGTGGATGAGGTGTGGCGAGGTGTACAAGCCGACCTTGTAGCCCGCAGCCAGCAACATGGCCTCGAGCATGGCGCAGGTGGAACCCTTGCCATTGGTGCCGCCTACAACAAATTTGACCGCGTCCAGCCGAATGTCCAGCCGTCTAGCGACTTCGCTCACCCGTTGCAGCCCAAGGTCTATAGGCTTTGCATGGAGGACTTCCAGGTAATGCAGCCAACCGTCCAGCGGGGTGGACGCATCAGGGGGCGCGGCGAAAGACATGAGCGAAATAGCAAGAAGAAACAACGCCCCATTTTAACAGCCGGGCCGTTCGCGTCGGTTTTCGGAGAAAATCGAGCCCAGGGTTTTCGCTAGATTCGCCGCCTCGGGAAAATGAGGGCTCCTTCCTGATTTGCCTTGAATTTTCAATAATTTATATTTGTTGACAATGTTGCTGCGGCATTCGATTCGTTTTCTAAAGTTTACTTGGGGCATGCCGTAAAGATTTCCGAGAAACCATACCAACAAGCTGTGCTGCGCATACCTTAACGGAGCGAAACATGGACATACTTTCGTTTGTGCCCCCCACAGCGAATCTAACTCTGCCGCAGGTGGATGCCACGATAGCCGCGACAGCCCAGCCCATCGCGCCAGCCGCGAGCGCCTCCGACGGGCGCGGCACCGACAGCTCCACCTCGCAGCAGCAGCACGGCAGCTCTGGGGCTTCGGTCGACAAGGCCCTACAATCGGTCAACGATCAACTGCATAGCTGGGACGCTCAGATGCAATTCACCATCGACCCGGACACCCACCAGGTCGTGGTTGACATCATCGACCCTCAGACCGGCAAGACGATCAGCACCATTCCCTCGGAAACCGTGCTGCGCATTGCCAAGATGATCGCGAAATTCCAGGGCAATGCCGTGAAGACCGAGGCATGACCGTACAGGTGACCTTTTCTCTCGCGAGAACAAACGCATCTTATCCCCCTTGCCCCGACGATCAGACGCGCACCGGATTGATCAAAATTAACGTCGTACCGCCTGCCGAGGCAGAAGGAGCATTTCCATGACCACCAGCGCTATTTCCAACACCGCCAACGCAGGTTTGATTACCTCGCTGGGTGTCGGCTCGAGCCTGGATCTCGCGGGGCTTCTGAGCCAACTCCAGGCAGCCGAACTGGCGCCGACCACGGTCATCAACAACCAGATCAGTAGCGCCCAGACCAAGATTTCCGCCTACGCCACCCTGCAAAGCGCGATCCAGGCCGTTCAAAGCGCCGCCGCCACGTTGGGTCAGGCCAGCACGTTCAGCTCCGTGAAATCCTCGGTCACCGGCACCGATATCACCGCGACCGCCGCCACAGGCGCCATCGCCGGCTCGTACAAGGTCGTAGTCACAGCGCTCGCGCAGGCCGATCAGCTTCAATCGTCCACCGCCATTCCCACCGCGACGGCCGGCAGCCAGAGCTTCGGCAGCGGCGGCTCCATCACCATTACGCTGGCCAACGGCTCCAGCCAGACCATCAATCTCACCGGCAACAGCGACACCAGCCTGCAAGGCGTCATTAATGCCATCAACAACGACAGTTCGGCCGGCGTGAACGCCACTGCCGTCAACAACGGCAGCGGCGGCGAATACCTGATGATCACCGGTTCGCAAACCGGCACGACCAACGCCATCTCGAGCATCAGCGTCAGCGGCAACAGCACGCTGGCCAGCGCCCTGACCTACACTGCAGGCGCCACCAGCGGTAATACCATGACGCTGTCGCAGACGGCCCAGAACGCCGCCGCTACGATCAATGGCATCGCCGTCACCAGCAGCAGCAATACCATCTCCAATGCCATCAACGACGTCACGCTCACGCTCAACAGCGTGACGGCTTCCAGCGGCAGCGACACGCTCAATCTCACCGCCAATGCCAGCGTTCCCGAGAACGCGGTGCAGGCTTTCGTCACGGCCTACAACGCACTGCAGACCACCATCGGCAGCCTGACTGCGTTTAACACCGCCGACAGCACGTCCAGCCCGCTAACCGGCGACAACACCACGAATAACGCACGGAACGCGATCGCACAGGCGCTGCGGGTCTACATTGGCACCGGCACGCTGCAGTCGCTGGCCGACCTGGGCATCACCACGGATTCCCACACCGGCAAACTCAATCTCAATACCACCACGCTGAACAACGCCATTACTACGGATCCGACCGATGTATCCGCCCTGTTCACCAGCGCCAGCGGGCTGGCAGCCAACATCCAGAGTGCAGCCAACACCATTCTGGGCAATAGCGCCTCAGGCATCACAGGAACGCTTTCCTATGCCACGAGCGGATTGCAGCAGACCATCACCGCGTTGCAAAGCCAGTACAGCACGCTATTGAGCACGGTCACGGGAGACATGAACCGGTATCGCACTGAGTTCACCAACCTGGATACCCTGCTCGCGACAATGAACAGCACCAGCACCTACCTGACCCAACAATTTGCCGCGATGAGCAAATCGTCGGGGTAACCGCTTCAAGCTTTCCTTATGGCTTACGCAGAAAGACGTACCTCCTACACGACGCGCTCCACTCGGTCTTATGCCGACGTGGGCCTGGAAACCGCAGTGTTGAATGCGTCGCCCACCCGGCTGGTCACACTGCTTTTCACCGGCGCGCGCGCAGCAATCGCCAAGGCCAAGATCCACATGGAGGCCGGCCAGATTCCCGAAAGAGGCAAAGCCATTAGCCATGCCACGCGCATCGTGGATGAAGGTCTCAAGCAAAGTCTGAACCTGTCGGCTGGCGGCGAAGTCGCGGAGAATTTGTCCCGACTGTACAACTACATTCTCCGAAGTCTGTATCTGGCCAATTTCAGAGCCGATATCGAACAACTCAACATAGCCGATCGCTTGTTGGCCGAATTGCAGACCGCGTGGCAACAGGCAGTTGACCCCCAACCGCAAGCTATCGACGAGTCGCAACCCGGGCAGGCGCAACAACCCTGATCTTTTCCGCCCGATTTCCGAGGCCCTCATGACGTCAACGCCGGCCCCCGTGCTGGACATCTACAAGAGCATCGCCCACATTACCGGCGCCATGCTCACGGCTGCGCAGGCGGATGATTGGAGCAAGGTCGTGGACTACGGCAAGGAATACTGCCAGTCCGTCGAACGGCTGCGCAATCTCGAATGCGTCGAGCCTGCGCTCGATAGTGCGGCGCGCGGCGTCAAATACGATTTGCTGGTGCAAATCTTGGATAACGATGCCGCCGTCCGAGATCTCGCCATGCCTCAGCTTAAAAATCTGAGCCAGATGCTGGGGCGCATGCGCCGCCAACAATCGCTTATGCTCGCCTACCAGGGCCGGACGCCTAGTCTATGAGCGTAGTTGGGCCGCCAGCCCTAAGCAGCATTCTGGTGCAAAGGCTGGACGCCGTGCTGGGCACCAGCATGTCGGCCTATGCCAATCTGCTCAACGGCGCCCGCCCCGATGCCGTTGCCCCGACGGCAGACCCCGAAAAAAATCCTCAGCTGGACGAAAACGGCCAGCCCATACTCCCCGAAGCGGAGGGAGATACGGCGCAGCAGATCGCCAATGCCAAAACGGCCACGGCGCTATCGCTTGCTGCCCGGGGATTGGTCACCAGCACCGACCTTACCCCTTCCGCGCCCACCACCCTTGGCGCAACCGCGCGCACCATCCTGGCGTTGCTCGCGCAATCGCCCGACAAGGCGCCACCCAGTCAAGGCAAAGCGCCGCTCTGGACAGGGCTGAGCGGCGACCAGGAAGAATCCCGCACATCCAGCGCCGGGGGCGGGCCGGGCCGCGCCCCAGGAACACCGACGCCGATAGGCCAGCAGACGAATGCGGCCGTGGCGCAAGCGGGCCGGCAATCTGACGATGCGCAAGGGCAGCAGCAACAGCAGCCTCAAACCGCGGCATCCTCGAATGCCGCCTCGGTTCCTACCCCGGTCCGCGCTGGCCAGCAGACACCCGCTACGCTGGCGACCGGGCAGACTGCCGGCATGCAACCGACGGCTGCTTCCAGCACGACCCAGGCTGCGCAGATCACCCTGGCGCTGCGTGCTGCCGTCCAGGAAACCGGGCTGTTTTACGAATCGCACCTGACCCAGATGGTGTTCGGTCAGCGCACCGCACAAGAGATCGCCAGGGAACCGCAGGCCCAGCTGAACCAGGGTGCCGTCATCACCCGCGACACGCCTGTACCTGCACCGGCGGCCAACGTGTCGGCCAGCGCGCCGACCAACGCGCAGACGATGCCAGCCGCGACGCAAGGCGGTGCTTGGAACGGCGCAGCCCCAACGGTCCAGGGTACACAGAGTGCATCGATCGCACAGCAAAATGCTACCGGCGGCGGCAGCTCTACCTCGCTCAGTCTTTCCAGTTCGCTGGCCGGTGGCGGCAATCCCCTGGCCGGCATTCATCCTGCCGCCACGTCACTGGTTCACCAGCAGCTCGACGTGCTGGCCAATCAGTCTTTTGCCTGGCAGGGCCAGGCTTGGCCCGGCGCTCATATGGAGTGGGAGGTGTCACGCGACCGCACCCAGGGCGGTGAGCTGATGGACAACGATCACTGGGCTACCCGCCTGCAGGTCGAGCTGCCGCGCCTGGGCATGGTTCAGGCAAGGCTGACGCTCGCGGGCAATCAAGTGGTGATGAGTCTGGTCGCGCCCAGCAGCGCCGGCGAACTTAGCCAGAACAGTAACGCGCTGCGCCAACAGTTTGTCTCGGCTGGGCTGGCCCTGAGCCAGCTCACTGTCGACTCTCAGCCGCCCTCGCCTTTCGACTTGTCATGAACACCCGCTATGCCGACCCGCGCCGAGCAGCCGTCGCTGTCTCGTATGATGAAGGCGATACCGCGCCTCGCGTCGTCGCCAAGGGCTACGGCAAGCTGGCCGACACCATCACACGCGTCGCACGCGAGAACGGCCTGTACGTGCATGAGTCGTCGGAACTCGTCGGCCTGCTCATGCAGGTTGACCTGGACTCGCACATTCCTCCGCAGCTCTATCTGGCCGTTGCGGAGCTTTTGGCGTGGCTTTATCGGCTGGAATCTCGTAGCGCCCCCGGCCGGACACCGCGCCCTAGCCTGCCTATGGTGCCGGGTGCCCCCGTAGCCGCCCCCGCCAACCCGGGCGAGGCTATATCGTGATCTGCGAAATCGTGTTGTAGGCGCTGATCAGACGATTGCGCACCTGCACGGCGGTTTGAAAGCCGATATTGGCTTTCTGCGTATTGATCATGACTTCGTTGAGCGACACATTGGGATCGCCCAGCTCGAATCTCTCGGCCTGCGCCTTGGCGGTCAGTTGCGCGTCGGAAATGCGTTTGATCGATTTGCTCAGCTCATCGGCGAAGCTGGTTGCCGCCTGGCTGGACGAAACAGTAGGCGATAATTCGGATGGATCCGATACCCCCTGCTGGGCAGCCTGAACCAATGCCCGCATTTGCTGCAACATGCTTTCGACACCGGATATGCCTGAAACCGCCATGGCTAGGACTTCCTTGCAGAATTCGATGAGATTGGGTCTAAGAATAGCGCGGACGCTGCGAGGGCATTGCACCCAAAAGCCGCCAAAACACCCAATAGTTCACATGTAACATCTTCACATGTAACATAATTGCCTTCCATCTAAACAGGGTGAAACAAACAACACCCGAAATACGCTTGTTTTCGTCGATTGGCGAATGCGGGCCGACGCCGA
>NZ_JBQCER010000080.1:0-4683 GCF_051960075.1 Bordetella sp. | reverse complement strand
GGCCGATGAATGGCTGCGTGACTACAACGAATTTCGCCCGCATGAATCGTTGGGCGGTGTGCCGCCGGTGCAATATCTGCCCCGGTTAACCCTGGCTTCGAATGTCTACAACAAACTGTCTACTTGACGGGGAAGCTTACGCATTGATGCAGCTCCCCTTTGTACTGCGAGCGCGCAAACCAAAGGCCATGACAGAGTTTGGCGTCCGATTCACCTTCAAGAACTCCAAAGATCTGGCAGCGTTATCCCTTCTCTACAGTGAACTAAAGAGGGATAAAGATTCGGATCACTGTCGCGACCATTCTTGTTGGCCGCCGCTAATCCCGCCAGGGCTAATAGAAAATTTTGGCTGGTTGGATGCTAATGCGCTCTCCGCCGCCGAGCATAGGCGCCGCACGCGCCCCGTCGTCATAGACAAGCCTGCTGACCAGTTATCTGCTCGATGGAATTTCGATAGCCTGGTCGATTCCATCAACACCGGTGATTATTCGCTACTTCGCCTCGAAGTGATTGGGCGGTCACTCGCTGAGCTCCGAATCTACCCGTATGGCTATCCCTACGGTGGTCTGGGTCCGCTCATCGCTTTGGCGGAAGGATTCGGATTCTTCGTTGTGGGACTAAATGAATACGGCAAGTATCAAACGCGACAAGAGTTGTTATCTCAATGAAGAATCGGTAGAGCGATACTTCAACCTCTCAGTCAATGCATAAGCCTCCATGAAAACTGAGTTCTATAAGCAACAAATCAAACGTTGGCCGGAGGCCGGTCAGCATGTAATGGCGCAGTATGACTCCTCATCTATTTATGTCTATCAAGCCTATAGGCCTGCGATAGCGGACTACGCCGTACAGCATCAGCGCTTCGGAGGCCAATTCAGCTTCGGGCGAATGAGCTGGATCAAGCCTAACTTCCTATGGATGATGTTCCGCTCGGGATGGGCCACGAAGCTGGGGCAGGAGCGCATTTTGGCCGTCCGACTACCAAGGACCTTTTTCGACGAGATCCTGGCTTCAGCCGTGGCTTCTACGTTTTCTGTTTCCGGATATGGGTCGGAGACGGAATGGAGGGAACGTCTGTCCAAGTCGGAAGTACGGCTCCAATGGGATCCAGATCATGATCCTAGCGGTCGAGCCATTACGCGTCGAGCAGTCCAGCTTGGCTTGAGAGGGGAGATGCTCCGGCGCTACGCGGAACGAGAGACGCTAAGTATTGAAGACATCACCCCTTTTGTTGCGCATCAACGTTCAAACGCCATTGGCGACTTTGACAAACTAGAGGTGCCGGAGGAGTTCCCCTATGCTGGAACATCCAGGGTGGTCATTGGATAGTACTCGACATGAAAATGGCGGCATTGTCATAGCTAGTAGAAAACTCTGTTCCGCGACGACGAATGTCGAGTGGACCTCATCGGTCGGAGTGCGACCAACAACGGCCGGTCAACCCTATCTCTGGAATCGTCGACAATATCCGCTTTGGCAGCGTGCCGCAATTACTATAACCAACTCGGAATTTCATCCGATTAGGCCGTCTTGTTTTAGCTAAACAGCCTCAGCGGAACCCGGGGCGATTCACTCGCCTCAGCTTAAGGACGTTGATCGATGTTGTTCGGAACGAAATCTGAGTTTGCGATAGAGGCCATGATCGAGCCCGGTCTGGTGCCTCCCTCCGCGGTCTATGGACGAATGCGCGTATGGTGTGAAAATACGTCGCTTGGGGATTTTTCTAATCCGCAGTGCTCTTTGTATCCGGCCTATCTCGGCTTTAAACGACTCGGAGAAGTACTTCCGAATCTATGGTTGGACGACCTGAGCGATCTGAGTGATGAGGGATTGGTAGATCGTCTGGATCGGCTCCTGTATGGTGCACGAGGCCATCATGTTCTTGAAGACGATGATCGTACGGCCATAGAGTGCGAACTCGATTGGGATAAGTATGGAATTTTCAACTTCTTAACGAATTGGGGCGAGCAGTTCGATCGCGAGCCCAAGTCGTTTATCGTTTGCCCACCCGCGCAACATGTAAAGGTTCTCGTCCGCACATACGATGTGGACAGGGTTTTATCGTTACGCGCATCGGTTTCGGCCACCACAGATGCTATTCGCCTGTACCTCAAATGGTTCGACGATTCGGCGGTGTCCCTTTTTGGTGCGGCGGGCTAAAGCTGAAAGCAGCAATTGACCACATTGGAGCCAGCGGAAGGACCGCTCAAGGTCAGGTTGCGCTCTCACCGTGACGACGGACATCGAGCTTGCCTCATTGGTCGGAGTGCGGCCAGGAGCGGCCTTTCGCCTATACGGTGAATTGACACTCTAACGTCTGCTATGGTCCAGAGACCGGACGAACACTGGGTGCGCATAAACTGGACTAGTTGCTGGTACTTTCTGCCGACATGCGGGTAGCGCCCACGAATGTGCGTGTTGCGAAACTACGATGCGGCACTTGCTGAAGGGGATTCATTATTGCCCACAACATTTTCTTTGCCTTCAACAAGCTTCAATTCAGCGGGAATTTCATATCCGATCAAACTATGTGCGACGTTGGCGATGATTTGAAGCAACGGTACGAATCCGTGAAAGTGTTCGCTTTTACGATATTCGGCACAGATTTTCTGACAAAGACGCATCTTGTTCAGAGAACGAATGGTCGTATACGTTCCATTTCCCTTATTATTTTTTTTCGTGTCATAGACGTCTTCTGTAAAAACGTCCGACGGGAGCATGTTCTCAATCCCGCAACGCATTTCTGCGTTATGCGGGTTGGTTGGAATCGTTCGGATTGAGAGTTGACCATCATCCACATCGGATTTTCGAGCGTCGTTATCGTATAAGAAACAGACGGGCCGTTTGATCAGTTCCGGCTTCGCGCGAAGGAAGTTGTAAGCCGAATTAAGGGAGTCCTTTCCAGTGTTGAAACCCTCTCCTCGTTTTGGATCCTTCGCTCCGATCCACTCAATCTCAACGGCATCGAGAAGACTGGCGAAGCCCAGCAAGTCAATAGCGGTTTTGATGTAGAGAGGATCCGTTTCACCTTCGACCAGAACCAAGAGCTTACCGGGCTCATTTGCGACTCTGCGAATTTGATCGTTAAAAGCATGCGTCTCTTGCAAGATGTCAAGCGCTCGCCCAAATTCCGTATACGCCTCCGCTTGTACCGGTTCGCCAGAGGGCATATCAAAGAGGTCGAATGCGCCTTCCGGAAAGACCTTTTCCATGCCTAGGACGAACAGCGGGGAATGGCTGGACAGGATGAATTGAACTTTCGGAAACATCTTGATCAGGGCAGGGATTGCACGATACTGAAGATCGATGTGCATATGCGAATCGATTTCGTCCACTACGCAAATACCCGAGATGTTGCCAGACAACGGAATTTCTCCGGCAGTTGTGCCATCGCCATATCGCATTAGCGTGCCAAAGATGTTGAAAAGGGTTCCTTGCCCAGCGGATAACGACTCCAGTGGCAGCGACGGGGAATCGTCCGTCATCGCGTACCCAATGCCCGCCCTGTTATATCGTCCGAGCCACGTCAGCCTCGCGGTCGGGCTATCAAGGATTGTTCGTAAGATCGCGTTGAGGTTACCCCATAGTCTATGTACAGGTACAAACTGGGCCATATTATCGGCTGCGATCCAAAGGGCTTGGTTGTTAGCATTCACAGGCCGCACATCAGTGCGGACTTCGATCAACACTGAAAGCAACCACTGCTTGAGCTTTTCTAGGCCCTTTTCGACAAAGATTGGCTTGTTAAGCTGCTGGCTATATCGCTGTGCAAGATCGAATCCTGTAGGAGGAAGACTCCCCTGATTCAACCAATATGGCGTTTCCGAACGACTCGAGGGAAAGTAAACATACGCTCCTGCTTCGTAGCTGCGTTTAGCGACGTCCGAAGAGATGGTACATGCTTTCGAATTTCCATCGGTTTCCCAAGCTACAAAGTTCCGAAGCGAGGCCGGAACTCGTTGCTGAACATCAGCGGCAGCGAGCCGACCGGCCTTCTCAACATAGGCGAACTCGTAATCTCCATGTGCGAGGCGCAATATCACGGCCGAGCCGGTAGAGCCAACTTTTACAGTGGTATTGCCTACTATTCTGAACCACGCTCTTCCACCTTGACTGTTCGATGGGGTTACGTCGGTGTAATGACCGGCTGCAGCCTCGAAGAGAGCGTCTGCAGCCATGGACAGAATGTTTGTCTTTCCGCTGCCGTTGCCACCCACCAATACAAATGGCTTAGGTTCCCCGTTCGGCGCGAAGCCAGGCGAAAGATGCAGGCGTTCGATTACCCCATTGTTCTCAACATAGATTTCTTTTAAGTACATATGACCTCGGTCTTGCCTGCTCATTTACAGCCCTCAACAGCCGATCTGGCCACTGTGCTGCTGCCGTAAATCCGGGATGCAGGAACGCAGGCCGATGAGCTTCTATTGGCGAATATCTCTCGCGACGAACAAGGCTCTCCCTCTCCTTTCGTCTAAGCTACCGCTGTTCGATTCTAAATCAACGCATGCCAGCTATGGCCTAGTGTCACTTTCACTGCTGGAGGCCGCCGTTGACAGGATTGTCCCAACAATGGCTGCTTTGGGTCGAGGGTGTGTGAAAACCCTTTGACGTCAACAGACCGATTTCGATAGAGTTTGGCATCTCGATTGCGGGAGTCGATATGCCTCGATTTATCGAAGGCCA
>NZ_JBQCER010000079.1:0-21915 GCF_051960075.1 Bordetella sp. | reverse complement strand
CACTATCGGCGATTCGCTGAACGACGCGCAAGCCGGCCGCACGGCCGGCACACGTGTGCTGGCCGTGCCTTACGGCTACAACGAAGGGCAGGACGTATACACGCTGGACGTGGACGGCATCGTGCCGCAGCTCACCGATGCGGCCCAGGTCATCGCGCGCTGGAACGCCCCGGCCTGAGAGCCGTTCGCTCAAGGCCGATCAACAGCCCCGCATCACCCCGGTTCCTGCACCGCGCGGCGGATGTGCTCCAGAAAGGCCTGGCAGGCCGTGGGCAGCGCACGGCCTGCCAGGGTCTGCACCTCGAACTGGCGTTCGTTCATTTCACGATCGCGCAGGGGCACGGCCGCGATGCCGCCTCGGCGCAGATGGCTGCGCACCGCAAGCTCGCCGCACAGCATTACACCGCCGCCCTCGAGCGCAAAATTGATCAGCGCATCGAGGTGACGGCTGACGAACACCGGCTCGCAATGCAGCCGCTGTCGGCTGCAGCTGATGTCGAACAACTGCCTGACCGTCGAATCCTGGCCGGGCAGCGCCAGCGGATAAGACACGAGCTGGCTGATGGACAGGCGGCGCATGCCCGCCAGGGGATGGTCGCAGGCCATGATAGCCAGCACTGGCGCGGGACGGCGCAGTTCGACGCGAATATCGCGCTCGGACGTCATGGTCAGCGTGACGCCGATGTCCGCATCGCCATCACGAACGCGATTTGAAATTTCCCGCGATGAATAGGCTTCCAGCGAAAAATGGATGCCGCCGTATTTGCGCCGGAACGACGCGATGGCCGAGGGTAGGAAATCGAAGGCATAGCCCTCGGTGCTGGCCAGCCGAACCCGGCCCTGCCGCAGGCCGCGCAGGGCCAGAATGTCGCCGGCCACGCGGTCGATATCCTGCTGCACGCGCTTGGCATAGGCCGCCAGCAGCTCTCCCGCTGGGTTCAGGGACATGCCCCGCGCGCGTCGCTCGAACACCAGGACGTCGAGCTCGCGCTCGAGCCGGGCGATCTGGCGGCTCACGGCCGAAGGCGCCACGTCGAGCCGCGCGGCTGCCTCGGTGATAGAGCCGGTGCGGGCGACTTCCAGGAAGTAGCGCAAGGCCGTTCCTTGCAGGATCTGCTTGTTGATCATGTCCGCGCCTCCGGCTTGCGTTGCATTTTTGGCAAACGAACATTCTAATCATTGATATTGCTGCATGGCTTGACTGTCCTCTAGGATGAAGGCTCCCTCCCTTTTCCGACTACGACGCCATGGCCATCGCTTCCTCCTCCTGCTTCCGTCACGATGCCGTCAGCCGCATTGCGCGCACGCTGGCCATCGCCTCCGTCGCCCTGGGCGGCCTGCTGGGCGCAGCTGCCCCCGCCGCCGCCCAATACCCCGACCATCCCATCACGCTGATCGTGCCTTACGCGCCCGGCGGCGCGACCGATATCAGTGCGCGCCTGATGGCGCCGTATCTGGCCAAGTCCCTGGGGCAGAGCATCATCGTCGAGAACAAGGCCGGCGCCGGCACCATCGTCGGCGCGCAGTATGTCGCGCATTCGCCGCGCGACGGCTATACGCTGCTGCTCAGCTCGGGTACGACCTTTACGATCAATCCCGCGATCCACAAGACCCTGTCCTACGATCCGATCAAGGATTTCCAGCCCGTGGCCGTCATGGCACGCACGGGCCTCATCCTGCTGGCCAACCCGAAGGTGCCCGTCACCGACGTGAAATCCTTCCTGGCCTACGTCAAGGATCCGGCCCACAGAGACACGCCTTACGGCACCTTCGGCAGCGGCACGACCGCCAATTTCGTCGGCGCGGCCTTCGCCGCGGCCGCCGGCATCCATCTGACGCAGATCCCCTACAGCGGCAGCGCGCCCGCCATGACCGACCTGATCAGCGGCCAGATTCCCTTTTCCGTGGACACCGTGACGGCGGCCCTGCCGCAGTTGAAGGCCGGCAAGGTCAAGGCCATCGCGGTATCCAGCCCGCACCGCTCGGCCTTCTTGCCCGACGTGCCGACTTTCGCCGAGCAAGGCTACCCCCAGGTCGCCATGGACACCTGGCTGATGGCGGTCACGCCGCGCGGCATTCCCGCGCAGGCCCAGGCCAAGCTGGAGAAGGCGTTCGCCGATTTCACCAACGACCCCGCAGCCCGCAAAGCCATGCTCGCGATAGGCATGGAACCCGACTTCGAAGATTCGAAGCAAGGCGAGGCGCTGATCGCCAAGGAGCTGCCGCAGATGCGCGAGCTCGCGCAGCACGCCCACATCACGGCCGACTGAACCCCGGGATCGGGATCTCTTCACGCCAGTAGCGCCCATGACTTCGCCCAACGATAAGCTCGTCTCCCTATCGGCCGTGGAATTGCGGCGCCTGATCGGCGCCCGCCAGGTATCGCCGGTCGAACTGCTGCAGGCCTGCATGGACCGCATCGAGGCGGTCAATCCTTACGTCAACGCGATCACGGCCACCGACTACGAGCGGGCGCGCGAGGCGGCGCGCGCGGCCGAGCAGGCCGTCATGCGCGGCGAACCGCTGGGCCTGCTGCACGGCCTGCCCCTGGGCGTGAAAGACCTGGAACCCACCGCGGGCCTGCTCACCACGTATGGCTCGCCCATCTATCGCGGCAACGTGCCCGAGCAGGATGTCGAACTGGTCGCGCGGCTGCGGCGCGCCGGCGCCGTCGTCACCGCCAAGACCAACGTGCCCGAGATGGGCGCGGGCGCCAATTCGCGCAACCCCGTCTGGGGCGCCACCGGCAACCCGTTCAATCCCAATCTCAATGCCGGCGGCTCGTCGGGCGGCTCCGCGGCCGCGCTGGCCTGCGACATGCTGCCGGTCTGCACCGGATCCGACACGGGCGGCTCGCTGCGCATTCCCGCTGCAAAATGCGGCGTGGTGGGCTTTCGTCCTTCGCCCGGCCTGGTGCCCAGCACACGCAAGCCGCTGGGCTGGACGCCGATCTCGGTCGTCGGCCCGATGGGCCGAACGGTCGCCGACGCCTGCCTGCAATTGGCCGCCGCGGCCGGCCCGCATGCGGGCGATCCCCTGAGCTATCCGCTGGACGCACTGTCGTTCCTGCGCCCCGGCAATGCCGACCTGGGTTCGCTGCGCGTGGCCTACACGGAAGACTTCGGCCAGTGCGCCGTGGACGACGGCATCCGCGCCGTCTTTCGCGAGAAGATCGCCGCGATGCGCCACCTCTTCGCGGCCTGCGACCCCATCGAGCTGGACCTGGGCGACGCGCACCGGTGCTTCGACGTGCTGCGCGCCGAAGCCTTCGTCGCGGGCATGCAGCAAGCCTACGAGCAAGACCCCGACAGCCTGGGACCCAACCCGCGCGCCAACTACGAGATGGGCGCGGCCATGAGCCTGAAAGACTGCGCCTGGGCGCAGGCCGAACAGACCCGGGTCCTGCAGCGCTTCCAGCAGGCTTTCGCCGGCTACGACCTGATCCTCTCGCCCACCACGCCGGTCTCGCCCTTCCCCTGGACCCTGCCCTACGCCGACACCATCAACGGCGAGAAGCAGCAGAACTACTACCGCTGGCTGGCCCTGACCTACGTCGTCACGCTGACCACGCATCCGGCCATTTCCCTGCCTTGCGGGCGCGATCATCAGGGCATGCCGTTCGGCCTGCAGGTGACGGGCCGCTTCCGCGGTGACCATGCGCTGCTGGCCGCCTCGCAGTCCCTGGAACATGCCTTCGCGCACATCGGCGGACTGGGCCGGCCCGTGCCCGACCTGACGGCGCTGCGGCCCGCGCAGCCCGCGCTCAAATCCATCGTGACGGCACCGCCCATCCTGAGCGGATCGATGGCGAGCAACGTGTCGGCGGTCTAACCTTCAGACTCCCCATACCCGCTTCGCATCCGTCCCACCCATCATGACAAATTCAGTCGACGCCATCGTGCTCGGCGCCGGCGTCGTCGGCGTTTCCGCAGCCGTGCATCTGCAGCGGCGCGGACTGGCCGTCGCCCTCGTCGATCGCAAGATGCCCGGCGCAGAAACTTCCTATGGCAACGGCGGCCTGATCCAACGCGAAGGGGTCTATCCCTATGCCTTCCCGCGCCGGCTCTCGGTCCTGCTCAACTACGCCGGAAACCGCGCGCCCGACGTGCGCTATCACGTAGGCGCTCTGCTCAAGACCGCGCCCTTCCTGCTGCGTTACTGGCGCCACTCGCGGCCTGATCGGCACGCGGCCATCGCCCGCCTCTATGCGCCGCTGATCGAGCATTGCGTCGCCGAGCATCGCATGCTTGCCGAGGCGGCGGGCGCCAGCGATCTCATCCGCCATCAGGGCTGGTTCAAGATCTTTCACGACGCCCGGACGCAGGAGGCGCAGACGCGCGAAGCGCAAAAATGGTTCGATGAATTCGGCGTCGCATTCGAAGCCTGCAATGCCGCCGCGCTGCGTCAGGCCGAGCCCGACCTGAGCCCCTCGCTCATCGGCGGCCTGCGCTACCCCGATGCCGATACGGTCAGCGACCCGGGCGCCCTGACCGCCGCTTACGCACGCTACTTCGAATCGCTGGGCGGACGCATTCTGCACGGCGACGCCAATACCCTCGAGCCCGGCTGGTCGGTGCGCACGCAGGAAGGCGTCGTCACCGCACGCGCGGCGGTCGTGGCGCTGGGGCCGTGGAGCAGCGATCTGGTCAACGCACGGCTGGGCTATCGCCTGCCCCTGGCCGTCAAGCGCGGCTACCACCGGCACTATGCGCCAGCCCCCGGCGCGCGTCTGACCCATCCCGTTCTGGACGTGGCCAACGGCTTTCTGCTCGCGCCCATGAGCCGCGGCATCCGCGTCACCACCGGCGTCGAGTTCGCCGACCGCGACGCGCCGAAAACGCCCGATCAGATCGCCGCCGTGGAGCCCATGGCGCGCGAGCTGTTTCCGCTGGGCCAGGCGATCGAAGCCGAGCCGTGGATGGGTGCGCGACCCTGCACGCCCGACATGCTGCCCATCATCGGCCCGGCGCCCCGGCACAGAGATCTCTGGTTCGCTTTCGGGCACGCGCACCATGGGTTGACGCTGGGACCGGTCACGGGGCGCCTGATCGCGGAGATGATGACGGGCGCGGAGACCTTCGTCGACTCTGCTCCGTTCCGGGCCGATCGGTTCTAGCAGCGGGTTCCGGACTCAAACCCAGATTTTTATCGCCGATCGAAATTGCCGTGCTATAGTCGCCGACACTAACGGTCGACACTTGCCGATCCGCTACATCCGAATCCGCCCTCCGCCATGAACGCTCGCCTAACCGCTCTCTCGCGCAACGCCACCTGGCGTTGGTGGCGCTCGACCTCCGGGTGGCAATCGGCTCGCCTGGTACTAGACGCAAACGCCGCCTAGCGCCTCGCACAACACGAAAAACCAAGCCCGGAACCTGAACAGGACCGGGCTTTTTGTTTGACATGTCCCGGTCGCCACACAACCTCATCTGGACCCGACATGACCGAACTGGAATTCAAAGCCCTGGCGGCCCAAGGCTATAACCGCATCCCTCTGGTCGCCGAGACCTACGCCGATCTGGATACGCCGCTGGCGCTGTACCTCAAGCTCGCGCACGGCGGAGCCAAGGGCGGGGCCTTCACCTGCTTGATGGAATCTGTCGTGGGCGGCGAACGCTTCGGCCGCTACTCCTTCATCGGCCTGCCGGCGCGCACCGTCATCCGCGCCAGCGGCACGACCACCGAAGTGCTGACCGACGGCATCGTGCAGGAAACGCATCAGGGCGACCCGCTGGCCTTCATCGACGCATTCCAACAGCGCTTCAAGGTGGCCGTGCGCCCTGGCATGCCGCGCTTTTGCGGCGGCCTGGCGGGCTACTTCGGCTACGACACCGTGCGGCACATGGAGCCGCGCCTGGGCCCGGCCGTCAAGCCTTTTCCTGCCGGCATGGAAGAAGGCATACCTGACCTCCTGCTGATGCAGGTGGACGAACTGGTGATCGTGGACAACCTGGCCGGGCGCATCTACCTGATGGTCTACGCCGACCCCGCCCGACCCGAGAGCTACAGCCGGGCGCAGCAGCGCCTTCTGGACCTGCGCATCCAGTTGCGCAAGCCCGCCGACATTCCCTACAGCCACGCGAGCATGGTCACGCAAGAGCGACGCGATTTCAAGAAGGAAGATTATCTGGCTGCCGTGCATCGGGCCAAGGAATACATCATGGCCGGCGACCTGATGCAGGTGCAGGTGGGTCAGGTGATCACCAAGCCCTTCCGCGACGCCCCGCTGTCGCTGTACCGCGCGCGGCGTTCGCTCAACCCCTCGCCTTATATGTATTTCTGGAACTTCGGCGACTTCCAGGTGGTGGGCGCTTCACCCGAAATTCTGGTGCGCCAGGAGAGCATCACGCATGAGGGCGAGCCCCGCTCGGATGCGAGCCCACTTGGCGCTACGCGCCGTCCCCCCGAGGGGGATCGCGAGCTTGGGGCGGCGCGGCGCTCGCAAATCACGATCCGCCCGCTGGCCGGCACGCGCAAGCGCGGCGCCACGCCCGAACAGGACGCCGCGCTGGCCGCCGAGCTGCAGGCCGACCCCAAGGAAATCGCCGAGCACGTGATGCTGATCGACCTGGCGCGCAACGACGTGGGCCGCGTAAGCGAACCGGGCAGCGTCAAAGTGACCGACACCATGGCCATCGAACGCTACTCGCACGTGATGCATCTGGTATCGAACGTGGCCGGCACGCTCAAGCCCGGCATGAGCAATATGGACGTGCTGCGCGCCGCGTTCCCGGCCGGCACGCTGACCGGCGCGCCCAAGGTGCGCGCCATGGAACTGATCGACGAGCTCGAACCCGTGCGGCGCGGCCTTTACGGCGGAGCGGCCGGTTATCTGAGCTATGGCGGCGAAATGGACCTGGCGATCGCCATCCGCACCGGCGTCATCAAGAACGGCACGCTATACGTGCAGGCCGCGGCGGGCATCGTGGCCGACTCCAATCCCGAGGCCGAATGGGCTGAGACCGAAGTCAAGGCCCGCGCCGTACTGCGAGCCGCCGAACAGGTGCAGCACGGCCTGGACGCTCCGATCTGAGCAGCGCGGACCGCAGAACGGCCATGAGAAACGTTTCACCCCTCGACCAGCAGGACAGGACGCGTGCAATTGCGCCCGGCGCGCTTGGCCTCGTAGGCCTGCTCGTCGGCGCGTGCCAGCACGTCGGCCAGGGACGCATCGCCGGGCAGACGCTCGGACACGCCGAAGCTGGCCGTGATCTGCAGGCCCGCGACGCGGGTCGCCTCCAGCAGGCGGCGCAGACGTTCGGCCACGGCGTAGGCGCCGGCCAGCCCTTCGTTCTGCAGGAGGATGACGAATTCCTCGCCGCCGATGCGGCCGAACGGCGTGTCGTTGCGCAGATCGCTGTGGATCAGCACGGCCAGGTCGCGCAGCACGTCGTCGCCCTTGGCATGGCCCAGGTTGTCGTTGATGAGCTTGAAATGGTCGATATCGAGCAGAATGCAGCCCATCCTGTCTTCGTCGCTCAGCCTGTTGAACAGGCGGCCGCCTTCGTCGTACAGGGCGCGACGCGACGCGGCGCCGGTGAGCACGTCCACCCTGGCTTGAGCGCGCAGCTCCATGCATTCCACCGTGAGCCGGGCAAGATCGCGCAGGACCTCGATATCGGCCTGCGTGGGATGCCGAGGTACGGTGTCGAGCACGCAGAAGGCGCCCAGGTTGTAGCCGCGGCGCGTGGTCAGCGGCATGCCCCAATAAGCGCGGATGCCATGGCTTTTCTTCACCGCGGCAAAATCGCGCACGCGCTCGTCGAGCAGCGTGTCGGGAATGACGAGCGGCTCGTAGCCCTGAATGGTGAAATTGCAGATGGACTGGTTGCGGGGTATTTCGTCGCTGGACGACGGATCGTGGTTCTTGGCGATCCGCAGGTCGCGCGAAATAAGCGTGATGTGCGCCGTGGGAAACCGCAACGCAGCGCACCCGATGCGGGCAATGCGGTCGAACGTGGCCTCCGGACCGCCTTCGGTCACGTGCAGATCGGCCAACGCGGCCAGGCGGTCATCCTCGTTGGGCATTTGGCGGCCCGCAAGGACCATTTGCGCGCCAGAGTCGGCCATGAGATTCCCCTCGAAGTTTGCATCGAGCGCCATGCCCCGCACGGCGCTCTCGATTAACGACACTCTCCACAAAAAACCTTATACCCCAGGAGCGCCTGCATGTTGCTCATGATCGACAACTACGATTCCTTTACCTACAACATCGTGCAGTATTTCGGCGAGCTGGGCTGCGACGTGCGCGTGGCGCGCAATGACCAGATCACCCTGGACGAGATCGAGGCCCTGGCGCCCGATCATCTGTGCGTCTCGCCCGGCCCCTGCTCGCCGGCCGAAGCGGGCATCTCGGTAGGCGTCATCCAGCGCTTTGCCGGGCGCATCCCCATACTCGGCGTGTGCCTGGGCCACCAATCGATCGGCGCCGCTTACGGCGGCAAGATCGTGCGCGCCCAGACCGTGATGCACGGCAAGACGGTCAAGATCACGCACAAAGGCACCGACATCTTTCAGGGGCTGCCCTCGCCTTACACCGCCATCCGCTACAACTCGCTCACCATCGATCCGGGCAGCCTGCCCGACTGCCTCGAAGTGACGGCGACAGCCGATGACGGCGACATCATGGGCGTAAGGCACAAGAGCCTGCCCGTCTTCGGCGTGCAATACCACCCTGAATCGGTTCTGAGCGAGCACGGCCACGCCATGCTGCGCAATTTCCTACAATATCGCGCCTGACCGACGCGCAGCCAAACGGAGATACCGTCGTGACCCTGATCACTCCCAGCGAAGCCCTGACCCGTTGCATCGAGCATCGTGAAATATTTCACGACGAGATGCTGCAGCTGATGCGCATGCTGATGCGCGGCGAGATGTCGCCGCAGATGGCCAGCGCGCTGCTCATGGGCCTGCGCGTCAAGAAGGAAACCATCGGCGAGATCACCGCCGCGGCGCAGGTGATGCGCGAGTTCGCCACCAAGGTGGAAACGCCCAATCCGCAGGACCTGCTCGATATGTGCGGCACCGGCGGCGACGGCAGTCACACCTTCAACATCTCGACGGCCGCCATGTTCGTGGCCGCCGCCGCAGGCGTGCCCATCGCCAAGCACGGCAACCGCAGCGCGTCGTCCTCGTCCGGCAGCGCCGATGTGCTCGAAGCCCTGGGCGCCAATATGGAGCTCAGCCCCGAACAGGTGGCCGAGTGCCTGCAGGCCACCGGCATCGGCTTCATGTTCGCCCCCGCCCACCACGGCGCCATGAAGAACGTGGCGGCCGTGCGCAAGGAACTGGGCGTGCGCACCATCTTCAACATTCTGGGCCCTCTGACCAACCCGGCCGGCGCCGCCAACCAGCTCATGGGCGTGTTCCACTCCGATCTGGTCGGCATCCAGGTCAGGGTCCTCCAGCGCCTGGGCTCGAGGCACGTGTTGATCGTGCACGGCAAGGACGGCATGGACGAAGCGTCGCTGGGCGCCGCCACCCTGGTGGGCGAACTCAAGGACGGCTCCGTGCTCGAATACGAAATCCATCCTGAAGACTACGGACTATCCATGATGTCCAACCGCGGCATCAAGGTGTCCAATCGCGAAGAATCTCGTCAACTTGTCATGGAAGCGCTGAATAATGTCGACGGGCCGGCGCGCGACATCGTCGCGTTCAATGCCGGCTTGGCCATTTATGCGGGCAACAAGGCAAACGACATACCCGAAGCGCTGAAGCTGGCCTTCGAACTCATAGCCAACGGCGCGGCTCGCGCCGCGCTCGAAAAATTCTGCGCTTATACCCAGACGTTTAAAAAATGAATGACATCCTCGCAAAGATCCTCACGATCAAGGTCGAAGAGGTCGCCACGGCGCGCCAGATGCGCAGCGAATCCGAGCTGCTGCGCGAAGCGCAGGCCCGCCAGGACGTGCGCGGCTTCGCTCAGGCGATCGAAAACAAAATCGCGCGCGGCCAGCCCGGCGTAATCGCCGAGATCAAGAAGGCCTCACCCTCCAAAGGTATCCTGCGCGAAAACTTCAACCCCGCCGAGATCGCCGCGTCCTATGCGGCGCACGGCGCGGCCTGCCTGTCGGTGTTGACCGACGTGCAGTTCTTCCAGGGTTCGCACGACAATCTGCGCATGGCACGCGCGGCCTGCCCGCTGCCGGTGCTGCGCAAGGATTTCATCATCGATCCTTACCAGATCATCTCGGCACGGGCCATGGGCGCCGATTGCGTGCTGTTCATCGTGGCTGCGCTCGATGCGGCGCAATTGCGCGACTTCGAAGACGTGGCCATGGGCCTGGGCATGGACGTGCTGGTCGAGGTGCACGGCCCCAACGAGCTCGACATCGCGCTCGGCCTGAAAACGCCTCTGCTGGGCATCAACAACCGCAATCTGCGTACCTTCGAGACCAAACTCTCGAATACGCTAGACCTGCTGCCGCGCATACCGGCGGGCAAGCGCGTGGTGACCGAGAGCGGCATTCTCGCGCCCGAAGACGTCAAGCTCATGCGCGACCACGGCGTGAATGCCTTCCTGGTGGGCGAGGCCTTCATGCGCGCACCCGAGCCGGGCGTGGAATTGGCGCGCATGATGGGAACGGCTTGAGGCTCGGAGCCTGTTCTCGGCGCCGCAAAATCCTATTCGACGCAGCGCCCCTGGCGTAGCGCTTCGAAAACGTCCGGCGGCCCCATCTGGCCGCCCTTGAGCATCAGCTCCACGCCGTTCAGGGCGGCGTCGCCCGAATGAATGGCGCACACGGCCACCCCCGGGCTGAGCGTATAGGCGAGCGTGAGCGCGCGCGCATTCCAGGCCCGCACCGCCAGACTGGAGGTATCGCCGCCGGCGAAGCCCACGCGGGCCAGACGATGGCGCCGCAGCACCTGATGCATGAGGCGGCCGGCTGCGGCGGCCAGCGTCGGTCCGCTGTCGGCGGGCGCCGTGCCGGCCAGGGTCGTCTGCGCTATCACGCTGCGCCCGGTGCGCAGCCACTGCACCGCCCTGTCAGCCAGCTCGCGCACATAGAATCCGCCGTCGCGCTCGCCGGCCTGCTCGGCCATGCGTTGCGGATCGATGTCCAGCAGCGCAAAACCGCCGTCGCGGGCGCGCTCGATCTGCTGCGCGGTGACCGGCGAACGGCTGCCCGCCACGACGAAGACTTGCTCGACTGGATCAGGCGTAGGGCATCGAACCGCTGTCTCCGGTTTTTTGTCCGGCCAGGCCGCCAATAGCGCCTGCTCGACGCCGCTCGGCCCCGCCAGCAGGGCCGGACCGCCGGCACGCCGCGCGATGCGGTCCCACAGCAGCCGGCCGACGGCAGCCAGGTGCGCGTCGTCCAGCACGTCGAACAGCACGGCAGCGGGCACATCCGCCAGCAAGGCGTCCAATGCGCCGGGCGCGGCGGCGGCCAGTTTGTCCAGGCCGAAAGAGGCAATCCGATCCAGACCCTGCCGGCGCAGGTGCACGCGCAGATCGGACTCGTCCATCGGCGTGACAGGATGGCAGCGCATGGTGGGATGCCGATCCAGGCGATATACCTGACCGTCCTGGCCGGCGCGGGCGTACAGATTGGCGTACGCGCAATAACGGCCCAGATTCGGCTGGCCGCCGACGATGTAGGCTGTGTGTTGACCCAATGCGCGCAGCCCGATCCGCACAGCCCGCCCGATGCTGCCCACGTGCGCTGCGCTGTCGAAGGTGGAGCAGGTTTTGTAGTGCACCGCCTGCGCGCCGGTGGCCGCCAACGCCGCATAGATATCCGGTAACCAGCGATCCATTTCCTGCGGCGACCAGGAACGGGCCTCGCCGGCCACGCCCACGCAATCGAGCTCGCCGAAAGCCGTCAGATCGGAGGCGCAGGGAGTGCGCAGGAACAAAGCGGCGCGCAAGCCGCCGCGCACGGCCACCGACAGCGTGTCGGTGGCGCCTGTGAAGTCGTCACCGTAATAGGCAATGCGCGCAGGGTGCTCCGGAATGCCGAAGACGGTCGGGTCGGTCATGCAACGGGAACTTAGCCGTAGAAATTCAGCGCGGCCGCCAGGGCGGGATGAGTCTGTGCGTGCTGCGGCAGCGGCACGCCGCTGCGCGCGGCATCCCAGGCGTCGCGGATGCTCCGCACGCCCGCGGCCGGGCCGTCGGGATGTCCCAGTATGCCGCCTCCGGACAGAAAAATCAGATCGTCGCTGCCGACCGCGGAGAACGTGGCCGGCACCGTGCCCGCCCACTGGCCCGACGAAAAAACCGGCATCACCGCGTCGCCGCCGGCCAAGGGCTGCAGGCAGGCGCGCGCCGACGCCACTACGCTCTCGTCGGTTTCGTAGAACTTGCCGCCCAACCCGTTGACGTGAAGCTGGTCGACGCCGGCAAGGCGCCACAACACCTGGTAGGCCTGAAAATCGATGCCCAGCATGGGATGGCGCGTCATGGCCGCCAGGCCGTTGCGATGCCCGTGCAATGCCAGCGGCGTGGCTCGGCGCAGCGACTGTATCGCGCCGTAGCCGCACCAATTCAGGCTGGCCATCACGCAGGTGCCGCCGGCCGCTTCGACCATCTCCGCATGGCGGCGCATGGCGTCGGTCTCGTCCGAGATGTTGAAGGCATACATCACCTTGCGGCCCGTGCGCTGCGCATGCGCCTCGATCACCTTCATCACCTGCGCCACGCGCTCCGCCAAAGGCGCGTTCGGCGGATTGGCCATGACCTCATCGTCCTTGATGAAATCGACGCCGGCCTCGCACAGCGTGGCTACCGTAGCGGCGGTCTGCTCGGGCGTCATGCCCACATTGGGTTTGATGATGGTGCCCAAGATGGGGCCGGCGGCGCGGCCCGTCAGCGCGCGCGTGCCCGTCACGCCCTGGCGCGGCGCATCGAAGGCGCGCACATAGTCGGGCGGCAGGCGCAGCGACATCAGCTTCACGCCCGTCATCTCGCCCAGATCATAGATATTGCCCGCCACCGTGGCGACCAACGTGGGCAGGTTGGCGCCGATGTTGTCGATCGGAAACCGCACGGTGATCTCGGCGCGCCGATAAGGGCCCCCGATCTTGCGCCGATCGAGAAAGGCATTGGGCAGACTGGGTTCGCTCACTGGCTCCAGCTCGCGTATGGCCACGACTTGCGCCCGCGACCGCGCGCGCAGATCGTCGGTCTCGCCGGCTACGCGCACGAAGGTGCCGCTGGACTGTTCGCCCGCCAGCACCTCGGCCGCCTGGGCCGGCGGGTACGGGGTCTCGATGAGATAGGTCGCCTCGAATTCGGCGCGCGCGGCGTCAGTCATGGATTACAGCGTGCTCAAATTGGGAAAGGGCCGCACGGGGTCGCTCCCGTCCCAGCCGACGGAAGCTTCGCGGATCATTTTGAACAGCCTGCCTTTCGGTCCTGCGACTTCGGACAGTTCGATCACGGTGCCCGGATGGGTCTCGGTCTCGAAATACACATAGCGTCCTTTCTCTCCGACCTCGCCGCTCATGCCCACGACCAGCCCCTGGGCCTGCAGACGCGCGAGGTCGGCCTCGAACGATTCGGTCCAGTAGGCCAGATGCTGCAGCCCCGTGCGGCCCGCATCCAGGAAGTCTTTGTACATGGACGGCGCGTCGTTGCGCTGCTGGATGAGTTCGATCTGCAGCGGGCCGGAATTGGCCAGGGCCACCGAAGTCTGGATGGGCGACGGCTTGCCTTGGTAGAGAAAATTCTTCACCGGGACGCGATCGGCGTAATACCACGGGCCCACGCCCAGCACCTCGCTCCAGTGGCGCATTTCTTTCTGTATGTCGTGCACCACGTAGCCCAACTGGCGCACTTCTCCGAAAAATCGACTCATGACTGTCTGCCTGCCTCAAAGAAAACCGGTGGAAATCCAGGGAATAAAGGCCACCAGGAACACACCCGCGACCAGCGCTGCCAGATAGCCCCACATATACGGCATGGCTTCGTCGGGGTCGACCTTGCTGATCGCGCAGGCGCCGTAGTAGCCCACGCCGAACGGCGGCGCGAACAGGCCCAGGCCCATCGACAGCACCACGACCATCGCATAGTGCACCTCGTTGACGCCCATCTGGCGCGCGATGGGAAACAGCAGCGGCCCGAACAGCACGATGACCGGAATGCCCTCCAGTACGCTGCCAAGAAGAACGAACACGCCGATGGACACCAGAAGAAAGCCGTAGGACCCGCCCGGCAGAGCCGTCATCCAGGCGGCAAGGTCGCGCGAAAAACCCGACTGCGTCAGCCCCCAGGCCATAGACGTGGCCGCGCCGACGATGAAGAGGATGGCGCCCGACAGCGCGGCGGTCTCGACCAGCATGGCGGGCAGGCGCTTCCAGTCGAAGCAGCGATAGAACAGCAACCCCGCCAGCACCGAATACGCAATGCCTATCGTCGACACTTCGGTGGCCGTGGCCACGCCCTCGACCACGGCGGCGCGGATCAGCACGGGCAGCACCAGCGCCGGCAAGGCCTTGAACAGCGAACGCCCGATGTCGGCCGAGGACGCGCGCCGCGCCTGCACCGGGGCCTGGCGGCGGCTGCGCGCCCACACGATCAGTCCTAGCGTGAGCCCCAGCGCGGCGCCCGGCAGCATGCCGCCGGTGAACAGCGCCGCGATCGACACGCCCGTCACAGACCCGATGGTGATGAGCACGATGCTGGGCGGAATGGTCTCGGTTTGCGCACCCGTGCACGACAGCAGGGCGGCCAGATCGCCGGGCCTGGCACCGCGCTGCTTCATTTCGGGAAACAGCGCCGGCGCCACGGCAGCCATGTCGGCCACCTTGGAACCCGAAATGCCCGAAACCAGGTACATGGAGCCGATCAGCACGTAAGACAGTCCGCCGCGCACATGACCCAGCAGGCTGGCCAGGAACCCGACCATGGCGCGCGCCATGCCCGTCATTTCCATGAGCCGGCCCAGCAGCACGAACATGGGCACGGCCAGCAGGATCAGGCTGGACATGCCTTCGTTCATGCGGCCCACCATGACCAACAAGGGCGTCTGCGTGGTCAGGGCGAGGTAGCCGAACGTGGACAGCGCGAAAGAGAACGCGATCGGCACGCCGAGAAAAACATTGACCGACACAACACCGACGAAAAAGATCACCAGATTGAACTTGCCCAGCGGCGGCAGCACGGGCTGGGCGAGCCGGAACAGCAGCACGGCCGCGGCCACGGCGGCCAGCGCCGCGGCGATATCGCGCGGCCGGCCGATGGCGATCAGGCGCAGCAGCCCGAACAGCAGCATCAGGCCGAATCCGACGGGCAGCGCGGCAGAGCCCCAGGCGCTGGAAATATCGAGCGCAGGCGTCGAAACCAGCGCATCGGCGGCGGCATATTCGAACGCATGCGGCAGAATCAGCGCCAGGAAGGCGATCGACACGCCGACTGCCACGACGTCGAGCAGGGCGCGCGCGCCGGGCGAAACGCGGGAGACGAGCACGGTCATGCGCATATGCTCGCCGCGGCGCATGGCCACCACCGAGCCCAGCATGGACAGCCAGAGAAACAACATGCCGGCCAGCTCGTCCGACCATACCAGCGGGCTGCGAAACGCATACCGCGCCACCACGCCGGAGAACAGCACGGCGATCTCGGCCAGCACCAGCAAAGCGCAAACGGCTTCGATCAGGCGGCCGAGCGCCCGATCGAAGCCGGCCACGAGGCTGCGCTCGCCGGCATCGCCAGCCTGATTGGTGGAAGCCGCGTACATCGCCTCAGGCCAGCTTGCCGACGGCGCCTTCGAGCTGGCTCCAGGCCTGCTCGCCGAACTTGCCGCGCCACTCCTTGTAGAACCCGGCGTTGCGCAGCGCGGCCTGGAAGCTGTCTGACTTGGTCGCGTTGAACACCATGCCCTTGCTCTGCAGATCGGACTGGATCGATTCGTTCATCTTGCGCAAGTCTTCGCGCTGCTTCATGCCGGCGTCGTTGAACGCGGTCTCCCACAGCGTACGCAGATTCGCGGGCAGCTTGTCGAAAGCGCGCCCGTTGGCGATGAACCAGTAGCCGTCCCAGATATGGTTGGTCAGCGAACAGTACTTTTGCACTTCGTACAGCTTGCCTGACTGGATGATGGCCAGCGGATTTTCCTGCGCATCGACGATATGGGTTTGCAGCGACGTATACAGCTCGCTGTACTGCAGGCTGGTCGGAGACGACGACAGCGCCTTGAACATCGAGATGCTCAGCGGGCTGACCGGCACGCGGATCTTCAGGCCGTGCAGATCGGCCGCGGTCTGCACCGGCTTGGAGCTGGTCGTGACCTGGCGAAAGCCGTTGTCCCACATTTTTTCGAAGGTGTGCAGATGAGCCTTGTCGATCTGCCGGCGCACAAATGCGCCCAGCTTGCCGTCCATGGCGGACCACACCTGGTCGTAGTTGGAAAACGCGAATCCCACCGCACTGATGGCCGCCTCGGGTACGACGGTGGCGATGACCAATGCCGACGGCGTATACAGCTCGACGGCACCGGCCCGCACCTGCGTCAGCATGTCGGTATCGCCGCCCAGCTGATTGTTCGGAAAGATGTTGATCTGAAGCTGACCGTCGGATTCCTTCTTGATGCGATCGGCGGCCTCCTGCGAGCGCACGTTCAAGGGATGCGCCATCGGCAGGTTGTTGGCGTACTTGTAGACGAACTGGGGCGCTGCGCGGGCGAACCGCGGCACGCCCAGATACAGGGCGGGCGAGGCGGCAAGAGTCTTGAGCAAAGTGCGGCGTTTGGCGAACACGGAGGTCTCCTAGAAAACGGGGCGATGTGCCGATTGCCGGCCGCCGCCTCTTCGTTGCGCACAATTTAACGCCGGGGATAGAATTGGAAAAACAGAAAATTCAAATCGATTAAGCGATGAAAGAGATAAATCTGTCTACCCGCGATCTGCGCGCCTTTCTGGCCCTGGCCGAGCAGCACAGCTTCACGCGCGCCGCGCAGGTCTGTCATTTGTCGCAATCGGCCTTCAGCTCGCTGATCCGCGCCATCGAGGACACGCTGGGCGCCCGGCTGTTCGACCGCGACACGCGCAATGTCGAGCTGACCCCGCAAGGCCGCATGCTGGAGGAATCGGCGCGCCGCATGGTGAGTCAGTTCGACACGATGATCGACGACTTCCGCGGCTATGCCACTTTGCGCAAAGGCCGCGTCGCGATCGCCGCCCTGCCTTCGATCGCCGCCGGATGGCTGCCCGGGGTGTTCGCCGAGTTTCGCCAACGCCATCCCGGCATCGACCTGGAACTGGCGGACATGCTATCGGCGCCCAGCCTGGAGCTGGTGCGCACCAACAGGGTGGACTTCGCCCTGGCCTCGTCGGATACGCCGGCGCAAGATCTGGAATCCAAGCTGTTGTGCAACGACCATTTCCATCTGGTATGCCGGCAGGATCACCCGCTGGCAAGCAGGCCGCGCATCGGCGCGCGCGACCTCGCCGCCGCCCCCTTCATACATCTGGCCCGCTCGCACAGCGTGCGCATGCAGCTCGAGCGCGCCTTCCATCCCATACCCATGAATATCGTCCTGGAGGTCGAACAGCTGGCCACGCTGACCGGCATGATTGCCGCAGGCCTGGGCGTGACCGTCGTGCCCGCCTTGACGCTGTACGAACTGGATCGCCCGGGCCTGGTGAGCCGGCCGCTCAGCATGCCCGGGCTGGTGCGCAAGATCTGCCTGATCCGGCGCCGCGGAGCCAGTCTGTCGCCCGCCGCGCAGCAGCTATACGATCTGATGCTGCAACGGCGGCCGGCGACCGGCCCCGCCATGCGCGCGGCGCGCCGATCTTCCTAAGATCTGACCCAGCGATACAGCGTGCTGCGGTGCACGCCCAGGCGCCGCGCGGCGCCGCTCATGCTGCCGCCGCATGCCGCCAGCGCGTCGCGTACGGCGACCTCGGTCAGTGTCTTGAGATCGACAGGCGCCTGCGCCCGCGCGGCGATATCGGCCGGCAGCATATCCAGCCGCGCCTGGCCTTCGGTTTCGGCCAGGACCCGCAAGGTGCGTAGCGTGGCGATCAACTGCCGGAAGTTGCCCGGCCAATCGTAGGCGGCCAGCGCCTGCAGGACTTCCTGCGGCAGATCCGGTCCGCCGTGCGCCGGCAAAGCGCCCGACGACCACAGGGTCTGCACGATGCGGGCACGATCGGCACGATCGCGCAAGGCCGCCAGGCACATCGTGTACTCGGCGATGCGAAAGTACAGATCGGCGCGCACGACGTTCTGCTCGGCCGGTCCCAGAGGCCGGTGCGTGGCGCATATCAGCAGAAAGTCCACCGGCACGGCGCGCGCGCCGCCCAGCGGCGTCACTTCACGATTCTGCAATACGCGCAGGAAGCGGGCCTGGGCAGGCAGGGGCATGTCGCCGATCTCGTCCAGGAACAGCACGCCGCCCTGCGCCTGGCGCAGCAAACCCTTGCTGCCCTGTTTGCGCGCGCCGGTGAAGGCGCCCTCCTCGTAGCCGAACAATTCGGACTCGATCAGACTTTCGGGCAGCGCGGCGCAGTTGATGGCCACGAAGGGGCCCTCGGCACGCGCGCTGCGGGCATGCATCTGCCGGGCAAAGACTTCCTTGCCCGTTCCGGTCTCGCCCTGCAGCAGTATTGCGACGCCGGCGTCGAGCAGGCGAACCGCGCGGGCCAGGTCGGCCAGCGCGCCCGCATCGAACCAGGGCGCGGGTTCCCCCGGCCGGGACATGCGCGCCGACGCAGGCGGTCTTGCCTCCCGTCGCGGCACAGGCGGCGCCTCGCGCGCAAGATCGAATACCGCCTGCTCGGCTTCGCCGGGAACGGGCACATGGCTTATCGCGGCGGCGGACCCGGATTGCACGAGGCGGACATGCAATAACGACCCGTGCAGCCGGCGCACGGTTCCGCGCGCCGCCGCCTGCGCGGGACCCTCGACGAACAGATCTTCGTAGCACAGCACGCCCAGCGCGCCCGCATCCAGAGCCAGCAGGCGCAGCGCGTGGCGGTTGGCCGCGACCAGCCGGCCGCCGTCGAAGGCCAGCAGGCCTTCGTGCGCGCTGCCGAGCAGGCCCGGCTCGTCGTGCACGGCCAGCCGCAGACAATGCGCATAGTCCCGGTCGAACAGGCGCCGCTCGATCTGGTCCACCGCCCAGCTCACCAGGGCCAGCGCATGGCCGCTGCCTTGCGCGGCCGGGCCGGACAGGTCCAGCAAGCCCAGTGTGCGGCCGCGGGGGTCGGAAATCGGCACCGCGGCACAGGTCAGGATGCGGTTGGATTCGAAATAGTGTTCATGCCCGCGCACTTCGATAGGCCGATGTTCGACCAGCGCCGTGCCGATGGCGTTGGTGCCGGCAGCCGATTCGCTCCAGAGCGCGCCGGGCATGAGCGACACCTTGGCGGCGCAATCGGCGAACTCGGCGCTGCCGGCCGCATCCAGCACGCTGCCGGCGGCGTCGGTAAGCAGGACCAGCCCGCTGGAACGGCGCACTTCCTGCGCCAGCAACGCCATGATGGGCCGGCCGAACCTGAGCAGATCTTCGTTGCGCTGGCGCAGTTCGCGCAGCTCGCTCTGCGTAGGCAATTGCATGCGGCTCGACCCGCACATGTCGTGTCCGATATCGGCGCAGCGACGCCACGATCGAAGAATCGGTTCGGCCACGACGCTGGCGGGCACGATGCCCTGTTCGAGAAACTGGCGGCGGGCGCTGTCCAGCCGAGGGATTCTGGGTGTAGCCATGACGGTCTCCGATCGGTGTGCTGCGACACCTGTCTCGGCATGCTGTCGCATTTTGCGACGCTATCGGGCGCATACGCCGTGCGGGTGGCCCGCCTCGAGCCGAGGTTCTTTACTTTCGCATGGCGACGCACGGCTGTCCATGATTGCCGGAGGGCAGGGAGGGCTCTGGCACGCATATTGCATGAGATGAATCGGGACCTTCCATTCCCTACATTCAAACGAACAGGAGACACCTATGGATACCGCAACCCGCATTGCGCCGGGCGCCTATGGCTCGCCCATCGACATCAAACAACACTACGAGAACTTCATCGGCGGCCGCTGGCGCGCGCCGACCGACGGCCAGTATTTCGACAATGTCACGCCGGTGACAGGCAAAGTGCTCTCGCGCCACGCGCGCTCGTCCGCGGCCGACATCGAAGCGGCGCTGGACGCCGCGCACAAGGCCGCCCCGGCCTGGGGTTCGAGCTCCGTGATCGAGCGCTCGCGCCTGCTCAACCGCATCGCCGACGTCATCGAAAGCAATCTCGAACTGCTGGCGACTTCCGAAACCTGGGACAACGGCAAGCCCATCCGCGAATCGCGCGCCGCCGACCTGCCCCTGGCGGCGGATCACTTCCGCTACTTCGCCTCGGTGATCCGTTCGCAAGAAGGCGGCCTGTCGGAGATCGACAACGACACGGTGGCCTATCACTTCAAGGAGCCGCTGGGCGTGGTCGGCCAGATCATCCCGTGGAATTTCCCCCTGCTCATGGCCGCCTGGAAGCTGGCGCCGGCGCTGGCCGCCGGCAACTGCGTGGTCATCAAGCCGGCCGAGCAGACGCCGCTCACGCTCATGATCTTCGCCGAACTGATCGCCGACGTGCTGCCCCCGGGCGTGCTGAACATCGTCACCGGCTTCGGCCTGGAAGCGGGCAAACCCCTGGCGTCGAGCCCGCGCATCGCCAAGATCGCCTTTACCGGCGAAACCACTACCGGCCGCCTCATCATGCAGTATGCGTCGCAGAACCTGATACCGGTCACGCTGGAGCTGGGCGGCAAGTCGCCCAACATCTTCTTTTCCGATGTCGCCGCGCAAGACGACGATTTCCTGGACAAGGCCATCGAAGGCTTCGTGATGTTCGCGCTCAACCAGGGCGAGGTCTGCACCTGCCCCAGTCGCGCGCTGATCCAGGCCTCGATCTACGATCGCTTCATGGAACGCGCCGTGGCCCGCGTCAAGGCCATCAAGCAAGGCAACCCGCTGGACGCCGACACCATGATCGGCGCCCAGGCCTCCGGCGAACAGCTGGAGAAAATCCTCTCCTACCTCGACATCGGCAAGCAGGAAGGCGCCAAGGTCCTGGCGGGCGGTGCGCGCGCCGAACTGCCCGGGGACCTGAAGGACGGCTACTACGTCCAGCCCACGGTGTTCCAGGGAACCAACAAGATGCGCATCTTCCAGGAGGAGATCTTCGGCCCCGTGGTCTCGGTCACGACCTTCAAGGACGCCGACGACGCGCTGTCCATCGCCAACGACACGCTGTACGGCCTGGGCGCCGGCGTCTGGTCGCGCGACGCCAACACCTGCTATCGCATGGGCCGCGCCATCAAGGCCGGGCGCGTGTGGACCAATTGCTATCACGCCTATCCCGCGCATGCGGCCTTCGGCGGCTACAAGCAGTCGGGCATCGGTCGCGAAAACCATCAGATGATGCTCAACCACTACCAGCAGACCAAGAATCTGCTGGTGAGCTACAGCCCGAAGAAACTCGGGTTCTTCTGATGAGCACCGTCGCCGCGACACCCGCCGCGCTCGCGCTGATCGCGGAACTGACGGCGCAATACGGCCCGATCATGTTCCATCAATCGGGCGGCTGCTGCGACGGCAGTTCTCCCATGTGCTATGCGCAAGGGGATCTGCTGTTGGGCGACGGCGACGTGCTGCTGGGCGAGATCGGCGGGACGCCGTTCTACATCGGCGCCGCGCAGCATGCCGCATGGCGCCACACCGACCTGATCATCGATGTCGTGCCGGGCCGCGGCGGCATGTTCTCCCTGGACAACGGCCGGGAGGTGCGCTTTCTGACCCGCTCGACGGTCTGCATGCCGCCTTCGCCGGATGCCGCGCCGTAGCGGCCGGCATGCCGACGGCCCGGCGTGGGGGGGGGGGGGGCCGCGCCCCCCCCCCCCCCCCCCCAAAAAAGAGGGGGGGTGAAAAAAGAAGACGACACACCACCCCCCACAACCCCCCCCCCCCCAAAATAAGGGGGGGC
>NZ_JBQCER010000078.1:0-25984 GCF_051960075.1 Bordetella sp. | reverse complement strand
GCGGCAGCGGCGAGGCGATCTGGCCCACGATCAAATTTACGTGCCGCTTCAGTTCGCGCAGCTTTGCCGGGGGTAGAAAAGCCAGATCCTGGCAGTACAGGACGTCGGGTTTGTAGGCCAATATCTGTGCGACTGCGATTTCAGCCAGGCCAGGCAGCAAGGTTCTGATGAAGGGGATTCTCTCCAGCCGGTGGTGCAGATTCAAGCCCAGATTGCTAAACCGAAATCCTGTTTCACTGGCCCAACGGGTTTGCAGAGGCACTGCACTAACGATAAAGTCCTCGGCCTCATGCCCGAGACTCTTGAGATGTCGTGTATAGAAGTCCGAGGTACCGAACAATTCCTCAAGCAGGCTTTGCCGCTGGGCATCATATGGCAATGCTGCGCGCCCGGACGCAGCAGCATAGAAATTGGCCAAAAATCCGGAGTAATAGGAGTCGAGCAGAGCGATGCGCATAGTTATTTAATTTTTTCATTTCTAATTATTGTTCATTAATGATGCTGCACTAATTCATTCTTGCTACAGGATGAAAGTGACGATAAAGCGCATCCGTTATCTCCCTGTTGGGATAAAAATAGTCCGTAAGGGCATATCTAACTCCTTTTCGGATTGGCGCGCCTCGATGAATGGTTCTTGAATCAAAGAGAAGTACAGTCCCAGCTTTCGCTGTCAAGGTGTGTAAACGAGCCTGGCCTGTTTTTGCCAATAGAGCATCAATATCGTTTTCGGTCATTCGGACGCTACCGTAAGGATGGGCAAGAATCCTACTATCCTTAAGTATTCTTCCCAAATGATGGGAACCCGCCAGCAACTGGAAAGGTCCATTGTCCGGACCGGTATCGGTCAGATACAGCATGGCCTTGAATTGATTCATGAAGTTGTCTCTATGCCAGCCTCCGCCAGAGCCAGGATTGTCTGGCGAGGCAGCTAATCGCGCCCCCAAGGTGAAAGCTACGCGAGCGGGCTCCTCAAGATAGATATCTGCAATCTCTTGCAGAAGAGGATGTTGCGCAAAAAAAAGAAACTCGTCATCGATCTGTTCGACACCATGTAGACGATGATCGTACGGAGTCGCCGGATGAATTAGTGAAGGATTTTTCTCCAGCGCTGAATCCAGACGAGAAACCAGGAGTTCACAATGTTGGCGAGAAATAAAATTCTCTATTGCATAATATCCTTGGGATTTCAAGCCTTGAACAATTTTTTGCGTATCTGCAAAAGACGGCGACAAATGAGGCCTACTTTTATGTTTGCGTATTATGTGGTTGTCGATAAGCAAACACGTGGTGCCTCGCCATCCAAATGGCTCTTGTAATGCCGTTTTTTTTAATTTCTCAATTGCGGCTAGAGCCAAATTTCGGATAATCATGATCTAGCTAAAATGAAGTACATGAATTTGATCTTTTGATGTACTGCGATAAATATCTACTTGCTTGCAATCGATTTTTGAAAGAATTAGTCGATAGTAATCTAACGACATCTTGCGGCGCAAATATGGAACCTTATGCGTGCTACCAATATCCATATCCAAGAGTTCAACCCAGTCTTCTCTCTCCGCCGGAGGTTCAAAAAAGCGAATTACTATTTTCTTCGCAATACGGCTGGCCGCGCGTAAAGAGCTTTCCGGAGAAGGAAGCATTTCTATCACGTGCGAATAGCACGCGACATCAAAAGACTCATGCAAATTTGTCAGAGTATTAACGTCATCACAGACGAAATTTCCTGAAGGGAACGCCTCACGAGCGGCGTCAAGTAAAACGTCTGAAAAATCTACTCCGGTGTACGTGAAGGCTAGACCTTTCTCAGTCAAATACTCTCCAAGATTTCCGTTTCCACATCCTAAATCCACAAGCCGCATCGGCTTAGGGCCAAGTTTCTCCAATACCTCATAGAGAACAAGCTGAGAGTCCTGCGATGGATGGCCAAAAGACTTCAGATAGCGCTGCGCGATACTTTTGGGGAAGGCGTTCCATGAGGATTTAAGAGTGTCGTTCATTTTATGAGTGCCTTTTTCAAAAATCCTCTGATCCTTGACCATCGTGCTGCTCGAATCTGTCTTGCCGTTGCGCATTCTCTAAAATTTTTGAAAAGCTCAATTTTCTTGGGCTTGAAAGACACATCGATTTGTTTATATTCCATGAGTAATCTGTCCGAAAAATTAGAAAGTAGAACCTATTTCTGCTTCCAATGACCTGGGGAAATTATTATTCCCTGTCTATCAGTCCGATAACTCTTTTTCAACAAACTGAGTGTGTGGCTTGCGACTTCGAAGGTTATTTCCCCAGAAATGTCCCTCATTAATTCTGTGGGAGTTCCAGCGGTAATTCGTAGAGAATATGTTCCTTCCTTTAGCGTCTTTTCAGGGATGGTATATGTAGCAAAATACCGTCCTGGTATCGTGGGAAGAATTTCATGATCATCATCGGTGTCGAAGGTCTGAAATAAATCAATCCCGTCTTTATTCAGGGTAATGGCAAATTGCAGTTCCGTAAGCAGCTCACGAACTTCATATTCGATTTTTATTGATATCGGCTCAGATAACTCAAAATCTACGGAAGGTTGATCATGAATGTTGCTTAATAAAACACGATCAATATGGCAGGGTCCACCGCTGTCCTTAAAGGAAAACACTCCCGCAGAATTACCTCGCCCAATTCCTGCATACAACGGGATAACCTGCGCAGGTGTTCCATCGGCTTTAATGGTGCCTCGCTCGAGCATGATGGCTCGACTGCAGAACTCGGTTATCGCGCCCATATTGTGGCTTACGAACAATACGGTTCGCCCCTGTCCGCCGACTTCCTTCATCTTCCCCAAGCACTTTCTTTGAAATGCCGCATCACCAACAGCCAGTACTTCATCAACAATAAGAATGTCCGGTTCAAGATGCGCGGCAACCGAAAATGCCAGTCGCATGTACATGCCCGACGAGTAATGCTTCACGGGAGTGTCGAGGAATTTCTCGACTTCGGCGAAATCTACAATGGCGTCAAATCGACGTCGAATATCCGCTCTGCTCATGCCAAGAACAGCGCCGTTTAGGAAAATATTTTCACGCCCTGTCAATTCGGGATGAAAGCCGGTTCCCACCTCAAGAAGACTCGAGACTCGGCCGGCGATCTCTATGCTACCTCGCGTAGGGGAGGTGATACGCGATGCAATCTTCAGTAGAGTACTTTTCCCAGCGCCATTGCGGCCTATGATGCCGATCTGCTCGCCTTGTCGCACGTCGAAAGAAATATCATCCAGTGCCCAGAAAGTTTCTTTTGTTTCATGGGGAATTTTCTTTCTCGTAAATGGAATAATTCTCTTCGCAATGTCTATAAGCGCATCGCCGAATTTCCGGTACCTTATGACATCTCGGCCACGATGAGTTATTTGGTACGATTTTCCGAGATTCTTGATGGAAATAGCAATATTGCTCATATCTCGTCCGCGAAAGTATTTTCAGTGCGGCGGAAGTACCATATTCCACTTGCTAATAATATAAAAATCACAGCTAATGAAAGAATGATGCCGGGGAAATAAAGATCAGTATTGGTGCCAAGCAGAGCCCAACGAAAACCGTCAATTACAGACACCATAGGATTAATTGAGTACGCCAATCTCCAATGCTCCGGTATGACGGTAGAGCTGAAGCCTACCGGAGAAACATATAACCCAATTTGAGTTATAAAAGGAACAATATAACGAAAATCCCGATATCTTACATTAAGGGCTGCGAACCATAATCCCAACCCTAGAGCAGCGGTAATTGCTATAACAATCAAGGGTATCAAGGTCAGAATTCTGAACGTTGGCCATACGCCATACCAGGCCATAAGTCCCAACATAATAACCAGAGAAATCCCAAGATCCACTAGACTGACGGCTATCGTACTCGCTGGAATAAGTAATCTGGGAAAATAGACTTTCGAGATCATATTGCTATTGACGAGCAAACTATTACTCGAGTCTGTTAGCGCGCCGGCGAAAAAATACCATGGAAGCATCGCAGAAAAAACCATCAGCGGGTATGCTGTGCCGCTGGATGGTAGTTTTGCAATGCGCCCGAACACAAACGAAAAAATCAACATGGTAAGCAATGGGCGCACGACGGCCCAGGCTATGCCTATTACAGTTTGCTTGTAGCGGACCAGAATGTCTCGCCAAGACAGAAAGAATAAAAGATCTCGATAAGACCATAGATCGTGGAAGTAACGACTATGCGTATTACTAGAGCTAATGACTATGGTGTGTTTTTCAATGGTGCTCATGATCGTGCGAGTCAGCCGAATATTCTCGTTTTAATATGCTTTGCCAAATTCAGCCATTTCCGCTTGTTCGCATTGAGATAGATAAGATCGTGTTCTACCTTGGCCGTATCAAGATGCGCAGCGGAATCACACTCGTTGGCAAGGACACGTTCGGGATATTCATGATTTACCATCCGCTGAAATAGTTTCGCGTCAAGGCCATCCAGAGTAGATATCGTGATCATGAATTCCTGTAGGGATTGCTGCAAGCCATTTGCTACTCCCCCTATGCCTTGATGATGCCAACCCAAGCGTCTGTCAAGATTTTGGCTTAGAAGGCTACCTTCGAAGGGGATGTTCAAGTCCAAAAATATATCGGCAAGTTTAAGTTCAAGCTTCGCAGTTGTTTTTATCTCAGAAAGCTCTTCGTGATAAGCGCCTGCATCAAAAGAGCTCGCATTTGTCAGGGCATTTATAAGGGCATCAGCATATTGATTATCATCCGTTACCGCATAGTATCCGGGCGACTGTCGCAATGCTTGTGGAAGAATCGACGCTACGCTGGGGTAGGCAACTACTGGTAGGCCTGCACACCACGCGTATGCTGCAATTCGGCATCTGCGCTCTTCAGTCGCGCAATGCAAAAAAACCTTGCTATTACGAAAAAAAACGGAAAGCGTTGTTCTGTCAAATGGATTAGGCGAATCGAAGTTGGTCGTTAGAAGCGTAAATCGAGTTCGTTCCTCTATTGTAAACAATGCCTCATAATATTCCCTTATTCCATATAAAACAGTAGCCTCATCAAAAAAGCGATGTTCAGGAATTGGGCATATATAAAGAACACGGAGAGGTTTTTCGGATTTGTCGAATAAATCGCGTATTGTGCGCAAAGCGATTTCCGGTCGTTTGAAGAAAACCGGATTTCCAACTATTAAAACATCCCAGAATTTTGATTCGGCCCCCGCCGGAAAGTAAGCCGATGGAGTGAAATTGCAGGCATCCATCGATAGCAGGCGATATGGCTTGTCGTCGATTGGACGTAGGTCTTCTTCTCCTGCCATAAAGAAATCAAATTGAGGCGGAGGGGAAAATTGATAATCGTGCCAATTGAAGTGCAAACCAATGACATAGATGTCGCGCAGCTTTGCCAGTTCTTGCAATAAATCGGAAGATGACTGAATGCGCCGCCATTCTTGCGTTGTAAAGGTGACGACACCTTTAGAGGAACTCAGAGGAAGCTTAAGTAGGCAGGCCATGGATCAACGAGTCGATTTTGTTCATACGAAAACTGAGGAATCTACCGTATCCTCGAAAAATATATTGCGAGACGGGGTCATCGGCAGCGAATAGGGAGACGGAAATTCTCCATTTTCAAGAGGACGACCAAAACCGAATTTGACTAGATCGGTGAGAAGATCCTGAGCTTCCATGCCGAATTGCAAAATATAGCTCGGTTTGTTAAAAGCCATCGCCTCCCATAATAATGTCGAGGATACGCTGATATGTACGACACATTCCCGTAGAAGATCGTATGAATCATTTCCGGTCAAAATGACATCATCTTCCAAGATATCCTGATATAAGCCTTTTGCTTCATTAGGGTGAGGTGCAATGGCGATTTTCCAACGGCGTCGGCGGCATTCTGGAAGAATGGATTGTATGTGCTGCTTGATTATCTGGCTAGTGTGAGGTTGAGTTGTATATAAAATATAAGGGGAATCAATCGGGACGGGGCAAGCAGGCCCGGTATCGAGGAAATATCCTATAATCTTTACTTGAGAGGGCGACCAACCTGATTGCAGTAGTAAATCACGCCAATATTGCCCATAGACATAGCAAAAATCTGGAAGTAAGGCTTCGCTGCGCGGAATATTTCTGGATTTTTCTAGATTATAAAATGGATGTGAACGATAGATAATTCCATGCTGAATATCAGATACGCAGATATCGAGGGATTTAGCCGCCGAGATTATCGCCTCTTTCCCGTACCATACAATCAAATTTATAGACTTCGGTGATAATATTAAAAAAATGAATCGCCAGAGAGCCCGTTTGACTGCAAAATTAATAATGAAAGGATCTGTGGTTCCAGTTTGTACCTGATATAAGCGAGATAACAGGGTCGTTATCAAGGCCGCAACTCTGTCGACATGGGTAGAGTTGAGTCGTAATCCAGGATTTTTATAATTTAAGGAATTTTTTGAATCCTCGAAAATTATAATCTGAGAGAGATCAAGATTTTCGGAAAGGTATAATGGGCGTGATTTTTCTCCAGCTTGCCGAATTCGTGTCGAATGATTAAAGGCCAGTATTCGCCCTTTTGGGGCTACGCCGCATCGAACTAGCAGCAGGAAAAAATTAAATATAGCGATAAACCTACCTGCTATACGCTGAAAAATGGAAGGTTTTTTTTTGGCGAAAGAGATGGACGCGGGGGTCGGTAGTTTCGTAGAGCCTAACCCATGTGATTCATCAAAATATTTCTTGAGAAAGAATAGCTCGTCGCACGAACGCCAAGATTTGATCAGTTCTCGAATGGGAGGTAGATCATTTTTTATCATGTATTGACCATCTCCCAGGTCAACGCGGTGCCACGAGCGATAGCAATATTTGCCGCTTTTCCCAAAATGGCGTCCAGATGGCGCGGAGCCAAGCCAAATCCTGGACGAATCGAACGCAAGTTCTGCGAGGTAAATATCTCACCGGCTTTTATGTCCTGCACGACATACAATGAACGTCGAAATTGAATGTTGCCAACTTCGCTCGCAGTTCTGGCATAGTTGATCCGCCCCAGTGCCTTCCAGGCTGTTTTTGTGTCTCTGCACAAATTCGCCATATCTTGTGGCTCTAAAGAAAAGCTATCGTCTGGACCTCCGCCGCTTCTATCTAGGGTGAAATGTTTTTCGATAATGCAGGCGCCCACGGCAACGCTTGTAATAGCGGTCGTATTGTCTAGCGTATGATCGGACAGCCCAACTAGGGTGTTGTACTTTTCGCGCATATCTGGAATCGTGCGCAGATTGTATTCATCGCTGGGGGCTGGATAGCCGCTTACGCAATGTAAGAGGGCCAACTGTTGGCAGCCGGCGCTGCGGGCGGCATCGACAGCCTCCTGGATCTCGATCTCATTGGCCATACCCGTAGAAATAATCATGGGTTTGCCTGTGCTCGCTACATAGCGAATCAGGGGTATATCCACGGCTTCGAAAGACGCGATCTTGTAGGCGGGAGCGTCCAGCGATTCCAGTAAGTCGACAGCCGTGGGGTCGAAGGGAGAACTGAACAGCGTGATGCCCAATTCGCGCGCGTGCTCGAACAAGGGCTTGTGCCATTCCCACGGCGTGTGGGCTTCTTCGTAGAGATCATAGAGGGATCGACCGTCCCACAAACCGCCCTTTATGCGAAATTCCGGACGGTCCACATCCAGTGTGATGGTATCAGCACGATAGGTCTGGAGCTTGATGGCATCCGCTCCGGCGCGCTTGGCCTCGTCCATAATCCGGAGCGCAGTTTCCAGACTGCCGTTGTGATTGGCCGACAGTTCGGCAATCACGTAGGGAGGTTGATCGGCGCCGATCAGCCGACCGGCGATTGAAATAGAACGATTGGTGATCATGGTGTGCTTCCTAGTTTCCGGCTACCCACTCCGCCTTGAGCAGGCCGAAGCAGATCAGGTCATGATAGGTAGAGCCGATCAGGCAATGTTCGCGCAAAGTGCCTTCGCTGCGAAATCCTAAGGCTTGGTGCAGTCGTATCGACTTTTCATTGCCAGCCAAGACCTGACCGGATACCTTGTGTGCGACCTTCTGTTCGAAGGCATAGCCTAGAACCTCCCTGCAGAGCGCGCGCCCCGTGCCTTTTGGGGCGTCGGGCGCTGCGTAGAACCCCCACGCGAAAATGCCCGGATAGCTCTCTTCCAGATTGGCATAACCCAGGGCTTCATGTCGTTCGTAAATAAGTAAGGTCCTGTGGGTGTTGGTTCGGCTTTTCTCGAACCATTCCTGGTGTTCGTCCAGGCTGATTTCGTGTTGCGTGGTCATGGCCGTGCGAATGTCTGGATGGTTGCGCCATCCAAGAACCAATTCAAGATCATGGACGTCCATCAACCGTATATGGCCTTCTCGGCGAATGCTAGGCATGCATGGCCTCTGCTACGCGTTGTACTCCCAAGCCGTCCACGACAGCACGAGAGTTCTGGCTCATATTGTCCATAGTCTGCCGGTCCAGTCCGTTCAGCTTTTCTGCCAGTCTCAAGGCGATTTGATCTTGCGTGCCGATGGTGAGCTGAACTCCGGATGCATCCATCGCGTACGCTCCCGGGCGCTGATTTTCTGCCAGAATAATCGTCAAGGTAGGAAGCCCGAGGCAGCAGCGTTCCCAGCTGCTTGCTCCCGCCGCGCCAATGGCTAAATCGCTGTTTGCCATGCGTTCCGCCATATTGCCGACGTTGACGTGCACGGTGGCACGGCGCATCTGCGAGGCCTGTATTTTGACCTGTTCCAGCCAAGGGCTGTGTTGTCCCATAATGACTTCTATTTCCGCGGATGCTGTCTTGGGTGAATTTTCAAGCACGTTTAGCACAGCGCGGGTGGCATTGTCCTTGTCTACGCCGCCCATGCTGATCAGGATGCGGCTCAAAGGCCAGCGCGAACGAGACAGGCTGCGCTCGCGCCATTGCGCAAATTCCGGGCGCAGCAAGGCATATCGCGGTCCGGCCATAATCCGGCTGTCTCTCGGCACCAGTCCAGAATAGTCCATAGCGTTCCGTCCCAGGTTCTGGTCCAGCAGTAGATCGCAATCATGCGGTCGGTCGGCAAGATCATCTATGGCGAGAATATGTTCAACCTTCGCGCGCAGCGTCCGCTCCCATCGCGCGTCGAGGCAATAGTGGTCCACAATCAGCCAAGCAATCGAGTGTAATGCGCTGCCGAGCGCCGCTTCAGTTTGCCGCGCATCCGTTTCCCACGACAGCCCAAGCCAGTCCGGAGTGCTTTCGGCATCGGAAGGGTGGGGCAAGCGGGCGACCGAAAAGCCTTGCCCTTCTATGTAGTCGCAGAAATTGCCGTCGAGCAGACGAGAGATGAAGAGCACTTCATGGCCCGCATCGCGCAGCGCGCGCGCTAGCGTCAGGCAGCGCATGACATGGCCTGTCCCGATCTGAAGTGAAGCATCGGTACGGATGGCAACGGTTCCCATGGCGGTTTACTTGATGCGAAGAGCAGCTTGATGCAGGGCTTCGGCGCGAAGCCAGTCGTCCAGAGTGTCTATGTCGACTACGCGCCATGAGGGCATAAGGTGCCCTACGGCATTGCTATGCACGCGCTGCTTTTCCTGCCAGGATCGAGCGCTACCCCAATAAAACTGGCCTGCATCATGGTAGGCGGGTTCCAGATCTTGGGTCCTGGTTAGTTCGTATTCCGGATTCATTGGAGCCATGCGACCGTCTTGGGCTCTGCGCAAGGCCCGCTGAATTGCGGAGGGAAATTCCGTGACGGGAAAGCAGAAATCCGCGTCCGATTGTCCGAATAATTCAAACGCTGATTTCAAGTCTTGTGGTTGCAGGAAGGGGACCGCCGGATAGATACAGCACACATAGTTAACCGCCCAGCCCAAGGCGGCACATTCCCGGATCGCGTGCGCGACCACAGGAACTGTCGGTGTATGGTCATCCGACAATTCCGCAGGACGAACGAACGGCACCTCGGCTTTCAGTTCTATCGCCAGCTTCGCGATTTCCTGATCGTCGGTCGAGACGACAATATGTTCGAAAAGGCCACTCTGGGCAGCCGCCTCGATCGCATAGCCGATCATGGGCTTGCCACAGAAGTCGCGGATGTTCTTGCGTGGAATCCGCTTGCTGCCGCCCCTGGCCGGGATGACCGCAATCCTCATGGCTGCAGAGCCTTCTTGATCGCACCGACCACAGCTGTTTGTAGATCGGGCGCAAGCGTCGGATACATCGGCAAGCTGATGGCCGACTCGTAATACCGCATGGCTTGCGGAAAATCTTCAGGCTGGAAGCCGAACTTTGCGTAATACGGTTGAGTGTGGATGGGGATGTAGTGAACGTTGACACCTATGCCCGCTTCGCGCAGGCGGATGAAGGTATCGTGGCGGTTCACAGGTGCTGTATCCTGTAGGCGGATGACGTATAGATGCAGGCCCGAATAGGTATCGGGGTGCTGCCAGGGCAGAATCAGAGGCAGGCCGGCAAGCAACTCTCCATAGCGAGCCGCTAACGCGTGTCGACGGCTCACGTATTCGTCGATGCGCGTGAGCTGGCTGATGCCCAATACTGCTTGCATCTCTGTCATGCGGTAGTTGAAGCCCAGGTCGATTTGCTGGTAGTACCAAGGCCCGTCGGGTGCATGCGTCATCTGCGCGGCATCTCGCGTGATGCCATGGCTGCGCAGCAGCGCCATGCGCGAAGCGAGCCCGTCATTGTTGGTGACCGCCATGCCGCCTTCGGCGGTCGTGACGATCTTCACCGGATGGAAGCTGAAGACAGTGATGTCGCTGTATTCGCAGTTGCCGATCGGCTTGCCGTGGTAGCGTCCGCCGATAGCGTGCGAGGCGTCTTCGATAATCCGGAAGCCGTAACGTTGCGACAGCGCCTGGATTCGTGCCATATCGCAAGGTTGGCCGCACAGATGCACGGCGACGACGACCTTGGGCAGCCGGCCGGCGGCCTCGGCCTGGACCAGCTTGCGTTCCAGCGCGTCCGGGCAAAGGTTGTAGGTGCGCGGGTCGATGTCCACGAAGTCGACCTGCGCGCCACAGTACAGGCCGCAGTTGGCCGAAGCGGTGAAGCTGATGGGCGTGGTCCACAGCCAGTCACCGGCGCCCAGGTCCAGGGCCAAACAGGCAATATGCAGCGCGGAGGTTGCGCTATTGACCGCCACGCCATGACGTGCGCCGCAGTAGGCAGTCACGGCCGCCTCAAATTGCGGTACCTGCGGGCCCTGCGTCAGAAAATCCGAGCGCAACACCGCGATCACGGCATCGATGTCTGCCTGGGTTATGTCCTGGCGGCCGTAAGGGATCATTTCGCGCACTCCGCTTCAAATCTTGCCGATTTTTTCGGCGTTGTCTCGCATCCAGCCCTGCAGCGCCTCGACGCTCATCCATTCGGTGTTGTTGTCGCTGGCGTAGGTAAAGCCTTCTGCCACCTTCCTGCCGTCACCTATGCGGGCCTTATCGGTGTCCCAGTTATGAATGGCGGGCAGGATCTTGAAGTGTTCCTGGTATTCGTAGGTATAGAAGGAGTCCTCGGCGCTGATCATCTGCTCGTGCAGTTTTTCGCCAGGGCGAATGCCGATGATCTTGTGCTTGGCGTCGGGGGAAACCGCCGTGGCGACTTCCGTGACCTTCATTGACGGGATCTTCTTGACATAGATTTCGCCACCGACCATGTCGACGAATGCATGCCAGACCAGTTCGACGCCTTGTTCCAGCGAAATCATGAACCGCGTCATGCGCGTGTCGGTAATGGGCAGCTCACCGGTATCGCGTATCGACATGAAGAAGGGGATCACGGATCCGCGCGACCCCATGACATTGCCGTAGCGTACGACGGAGAACCGGGTGTCGTGGCCACCAGAGTAGGAATTGCCGGCGATGAATAGCTTGTCCGAAGCCAACTTGGTAGCGCCGTACAGGTTGACCGGGCTGCTGGCTTTGTCGGTGGAAAGCGCCACGATGCGCTTGACGCCGCGGTCGATGCAGGCATCGATCAGATTCATGGCGCCGTTGATGTTGGTCTTGACGCACTCGAAGGGGTTGTATTCGGCCGTGGGGACGATTTTCGTCGCCGCAGCGTGCACGACATAGTCCACACCATCCAGAGCGCGATACAGGCGCTCGCGGTCCCGGACATCGCCGATGAAAAAGCGCACGCGGGGGTCCCCATTGTAGAGTTTGGCCATCTCCCATTGCTTCATCTCGTCGCGGGAATAGATGATGATTTTCTTGGGGTTGTACTTGGCCAGCGTCATCGGCACGAAGGTGTTGCCAAACGAGCCGGTGCCGCCGGTGACGAGGATGGTGGAGTTGGTCAGCATGATTTAGTGGGTGTATTGGGCGATGATTTCGCAGACGGTATGCACATCTTGAGGCGTATGGCCGATGGAGATCGGCAGGCTGAGCTCCGTTGCGTGCTGCTCGTCCGAAATGGGGTACTCGCCCGAGAGGATGCCTTGCATGGCTTCCTGTCGATGCGGCGGAATCGGATAATGGATTTCGGTCTTTACGCCGCTGTCCAGCAGGTACTGCCGTAGATGATCCCTTTTCGGATGGCGTATGCCGTAGATGTGGAAGACGTCGAATTCGTCCGCGCGGCGCACGGGCTTGTTTACCCACCCGGGCAGTTCGGTGAAGTAGATGTCTGCCAGCGCCCGTTTATGCGCAGTCATTTCGTCGAGATGCCGCAGTTTTACGCGTAGCAAAGCCGCCTGCATCTCATCCAGACGTGAATTCACGCCTATATAGCGGTTGACGTATTTTTGCTTGGAGCCATAGTTGCGCAAGTGCCGCAGCTTGTCGGCTAGTGCGTCATCGTCGGTCACAACAGCACCGGCATCGCCGACAGCTCCCAGGTTCTTTGTCGGGTAAAAACTGAAGCAGCCAGCATCGCCGAAGGTGCCCGTCATTTTTCCGGCGAACTTGGCTCCATGGGATTGAGCGCAGTCTTCCACTACCTTCAGACCGTGCTCGCGCGCGAAAGCGCCGATTGCATCCATGCGGCAGGTCTTGCCGAAAAGGTGAGTGACGCAGATGGCGCGCGTCTTCGGCGACAGCACGGCGTGTAGTCGGGCCGGATCGATGTTGAAGGTTTCCAGTTCAGATTCAACCAGCACCGGCTTGTACCCAGCCCGCACGATGGCCAGGATGGTTGCAATATAGGTATTCGCAGCCACCAGGATCTCGCTACCTTGTGGCAGGCCGAGCGCTTCAATGGACAGGATGAGCGCGTCCAGCCCGTTGGCGACGCCTATGCAATGCTTGGCGCCGATATGGCGGGCGAATTCCTCTTCAAAGGCGGCGACCTCCTGGCCCAACACATACCAGCCGCTGCGCAGAACGCGGGTCGCCGCAGCTTCGAGCTCAGCCATGAAGGTAGCGTTCGACTTGGCCAGGCTTTCGTACTCAATCATGTTGGGGGCTTTCATAGGGAGTATCGATGTATTCGCTGCGGTCGTACGTATGAGATGACATGACGAGCAACACGGAGCCCGGGCCGAACGTCATGGTGTGCCAGTCCTTGGGTTCGACCAGCAGGCATAACCCAGGATGAGTCAGGTCGACCGTTTCTTCGGTAATACCGTCATTCATGTAGATTGACACTGCGCCACTGACTGCGATCAGGGCCTGCCGAGTATGACTATGACGATGCCCTCCTCGGGTCTGACCGTCTGCTCCGTATATCCAATAGGTACGCACCACCGAAAAAGGCAACGCGCCTTCAAGGACGGTCAATGCGCCACGCTGATCGGCGAAGGTCGGTAGGTTCAGGATCGTGAAATGCGACATGCTCACTCCCTATAGTCCAGCGTCTTGAACCCGTGCTTTTTCACCAGTTCGTCGCGCTCGGCCGCCCTCAGGTCCTCGGTCACCATCTCGGCGACCAGTTGCTTGAACGAGGTGCGCGGCGTCCAGCCGAGTTTTTCCTTGGCTTTGGTGGCGTCGCCCAGCAACGTCTCCACCTCGGTCGGGCGGAAATAGCGCGGGTCGACCGCCACGATGCACTTGCCGCTGGCGTCATAGCCCTTTTCGTCGACGCCTTCGCCTTCCCAGCGAATCTCGATACCCAGTTCGCGCGCGGCGGCATCTACAAAATCCCGGACGCTGTATTGCACACCAGTGGCGATGACGAAGTCTTCGGGCTTGTTCTGCTGCAGCATCAGCCACTGCATTTCGACGTAATCGCGGGCATGGCCCCAGTCGCGCCGGGCGTCGAGGTTTCCCAGGAACAGGCAGCCTTGCAGGCCGAGCTTGATGCGGGCCAGAGCGCGCGTAATTTTGCGCGTGACGAAGGTTTCGCCGCGGATCGGGCTTTCGTGGTTGAAGAGGATGCCGTTGCACGCATAGATGCCGTAGGCCTCGCGGTAGTTGACCACGATCCAGTAGCCGTAGAGCTTGGCCACGGCATAGGGGCTGCGCGGGTAGAAGGGGGTGGTTTCCTTCTGTGGAATCTCCTGCACCAGGCCGTACAGCTCGCTGGTGCTGGCCTGGTAGAAACGGGCCTTCTTTTCCAGCCCCAGAATGCGGATGGCTTCGAGAATGCGCAGCACGCCCAGGCCGTCGGAGTTGGCGGTGTATTCGGGCTCTTCGAAGCTCACGGCGACGTGGCTTTGCGCCGCCAGGTTGTAGATCTCGTCGGGTTGGGTTTGCTGGATGATGCGCACCAGCGACGACGAGTCGGTCATGTCGCCATGGTGCAGGAAGAAGCGCACGTTTTTCTCGTGGCGATCTTGGTAGAGATGATCGATACGGTCGGTGTTGAACAGCGAGGTGCGCCGCTTCAGGCCGTGGACGACATAGCCTTTGTCGAGCAGCAGCTCGGCCAGATAGGCGCCGTCTTGTCCGGTGACACCGGTGATCAGTGCGACTTTGGGTTGCGCAGACATGCTGTGGGACCTTTATTTGCGTAGAGACGGGGTTTTCAGGAAGTCCTGGTAAGCCAGGGTCAACCCTTCTTGAAGCGCGACTTTTGCTTGCCAGCCCAGTTGGTGGACGCGGGTGTTGTCCATCAGCTTGCGTGGTGCTCCGTCGGGTTTGGTCGCGTCGAAAGTGATGTCGCCGGCATAGCCGACGACCTTGCGTAGTGTTTCGGCGAGCTCGCGGATGGTGACGTCATGGCCGCAGCCGATGTTGATGTGGCTGTTCATCGGCTGGGTGTGCCGGTCGTAGACCGCCTTGTCCAGGTTCATAACATGCACGCAGGCGGCCGCCATGTCGTCGACGTACAGAAATTCGCGCCTGGGCGTGCCCGAGCCCCAGATGGCCACATTGGGGGCTTTGTTTTCTTTCGCTTCGTGAAAGCGGCGGATCAGGGCCGGGATGACGTGCGAGTTTTCGGGGTGATAGTTGTCGCCCGGGCCGTACAGATTGGTCGGCATGGCGCTGCGGTAGTCGATGCCGTGGCTGACGCCGTATTGCCGGTTGTAGCTCTCGCACAGCTTGATGCCGGCGATCTTGGCAATAGCATAGGGCTCGTTGGTGGGCTCTAGCGTGCCCGTGAGCAGGGCGTCTTCGCGCATGGGCTGATCGGCCAATCTGGGGTAGATGCAGCTCGAGCCGAGGAACAGCAGTTTTTTTGTGCCGCTACGGAAGGCGGCGTCGATGATGTTGGCTTCCATCATCAGGTTTTCGTAGATGAACTCGGCCGGATAGGTGTTGTTGGCGTGAATTCCGCCCACTTTGGCGGCGGCCAGGTAGACCTGGTCCGGCTTTTCCTGCGCGAAGAAATCGCGCACGGCGGACTGGTCTGTCAGGTCGAGTTCGGCATGGGTGCGGGTGACGAGGGTGTTCCCCCCGGTCGCCCGCAGGATGCGGACGATGGCGCCGCCCACCATTCCTCGGTGTCCTGCGACGTAGATTTTCTGGGGGCGTGGCATTTTTTGCGCTGAGTGAGTACGGGCAGCCATTTTACTTAATCTGTGCCAGACCAAGACACACCGCATTGATGACAGCCATATCCAGATTACGCCATATACGCATTCAATCAAGCACGACAATTAGGCAATTGTCTAAAATTTGGGGCTTAGGCAAAAAGATGGTTACTAAGGCGAAAATTTCTTATCAATTATTTTTGTACCGGCTAATATCCTAGGGCTGTCGGTAATTTCTTGGTGCTTTAAAGATAATCCATATTGCGAATAGCCATAGTAAATAAGCGGGCATCCCTTTTGCGGTCGAATGATATTAATCCAGGCATGTTCACTAATTGCGGGGAAAATCAAAGGGTATACATCACAAGATAGTCCCGGGATGATTGGCAATCGCTCGTCGGTAAGACGATATATTTGATTTTTCGGCTTTGAACGAAGCGACAGCAACGTTTCTATTGCAGGAGTAATCAAAGCTTCTCTATCTCGATTCGTGCGCGCAATGTCATTCCTGAAGATGTTTATGCTTCCAATTATTTGTATTGTAAATATTAAAAATAAAATTAAATTTCGGGATGTTTTCTGATGCAGTGCTTTTGATTCAACAATAACGATGACGCATGGAAGAGCTGCGAACATGGCCACGTTGGATATGTAATAAAGCGAGCCACCCGGGATTCCCAAAAGTAGAACCGCTAATATCCCAACGCAAGTCGTCGCTAGCACATAGATGGTGATTGGTGCCTGAAATAATTTTCGAATACCCAACTTTCTAACGCCTGCTCCAATAGCAATCCAGCTGAACAGGAAGTGAAAGATAAAAAAACTTAAGATTTGCCAAATGGCTATTAGTATCAGCCGAGCGTTTATTCCGGCCGTTCCGGTTGACATATGCACGAGCGCCCCAACAGTATTTCCTCCGCCATAATTCAGGAGAAAATCAAGAGGGGCCAGTTTGATGCCGTCGGCAGCCGTCTGTGTTTGTGCCGGTGTCAACGCGAAAGCGAATGCAGGGATTATTGCGCACCCAAGGCAAGCAAGTTCCCAACTGCTTGGCCATTTTTTTCTACGCAGAAACAGCACTCGCGTAAGCCATAGCCCGGCATAAATAATTCCAACCGTTGCCTTCGAATAGGTGATTAAAGAAGTGGCGAGCAACACAAATATCGCATCGGTTTTGCTTAATTCGCGCATGAATAGACATGGCAGCGCCGCCATAAATAATCCAAGGCCGATCATATATGATTCAGAGGTGAAATATGATTCCCAGACACCCCATCTTCCTAAAGCGCGAGGAATCAACCATAACGCGATGGCAATACCACTCCAATATAACGAGATCGAAGGCTCTTTTTTTCTACTAAGCTCCGCACAAGCAATTGCGATAGTAAATATTAGTATTGGAGCAAATAAAATTTTGCTGGCTACGCCATATACTTCTAAAATTGATTCATGAGATATTAGGCTGAGGCCACCCATGAGTGTATGTGACAACGCATAATAAGGAACCGTTATAACACCATTCAATCCCGTAGATATCGAATTATAATTTTTTATCATTGCGGAAATGCTGGTATGAAATATCGTGTCCGGAGCCAAGTCGCCAACATATAAGCGAAAAAGCATATCGAACGACGTATCCACGCGAGCGGCCATCACGGTCACGCTAGCAATTCCCGCCATCAAAAGCGTGGACGGGATTTTGGGTTTTGAAATTCTTAAATATTTGGCTGTATAGATCAGCCCCATAAAGCCAATCGCAAGGCTAAACTCCTCTCTCCCTTTAACCGGACTATAAATCAAGAGAGCTATCAGGCTATAAGTTACAACTATGCTCCATGCAAAACTTCCGAACCAGCATGTAAGCATGTAAAGCACAGCTGCTATTAGTAAGCAGCTTAATGCGATTGGAGCGGATTGATCAAATACAATTTTGCTGCGCGTTATCGCACTTTCACCCATAAAAATTATTATCTGGGTCAAAAAAAGGGTAACGAATAAATAATTCGCCCTATCTTTTCCTTGACTGTCATCGGCAAGCGATTTGTGGTGCAAAAATGCAAACATTAATATTACTTTAATAATTGATTTTTAAGATAGAATTTCGTAGATATTCGTGAATGCAGCTAAACGTCCGGTGTGGGCGGTATAATCGGGCAGGGTATCAAGATCAATACAGTCAACGCCATGTCGCTGATTGCCGTCAAACATAACAATCGATCCGTATGCCTCGAGATCGATTTTTTCTCCGTGCTTATCGATAACGAACCCTCCGCCGGTATGAAAATCGGCGCCGCGCTTCGACATACATGCCGAGACTTGCAAGAAGGGCATTCCTGAAGTACCTAATACTTTTGGGAAATGCGTATCACGGTGCTCGCTCATGAACCCACCACCTCTGGGATAGTGGTGAATTCTGCAAGCATCCCATATGCCATCGCTTTCCAGAACATGAGGGATGCCGAAAAGCCTATTCCGCAACTCAAGTAAGGTCGAGAAGACTTTATTTAGAGCTTCCAGGCCTGACGTGTTCTCTGAAAAATAGGTCGTCGTTAGAAATTGAGCATAAGGTTCACCAACACCGTTGGTTGAGCCGATGGCTAATTTCCGCCAAGGGCGACGTGTCAGCGATTTTCTGTCTAATCTAGACTTTTGAGGATGAAGCTCCAGCTCAGACAGTTGACTGAAGTATTCGTTTTTCGCTGCAATAACAAGATTTGCGAATTCATCATTCTTCAGAATGAAATAACCATCCTGCTCCAGGCCACGTTTGATGGCTACACTATGAAGATCGAACAAATTATATGCTAATTGATTTGAGGATAAATTCATGATCTATGGTGTTGCTTCAAAAAACAGCACAAGGGAGCGAGTGGAGTCGGTGAATATCTTCTGGAGAAGATGAAAAGGAGAGAGCGTATATTTATTTAGCAGCAATCCAAGCAAAGGGGGGAAATGAGTCTTGTATTTCACCGATCTACGGCCAGATTGCTTGGTGCGCTCCAATGCCGAGAGTGCTAGTTTTTGTCGTTCGCTTCGATTCACCAGGAAATTCGAAACAGGCAGCAGAATATTGGATATTGGAAAGGTTAGGCCAGCAATGTGTTTAAGTTTCCAGCCATTAGAATTAATCAGATTCTCAACACTCGATCGAGTATAGCGCCGGCAATGGCCTGCAATATCATCCTCAATGCCCCAATGTTCCGGAGAGGCGGGAACTAGCGCAATCATCAGCCCACTTGCTTTGAGAATTTTCGCTGATTTTTTCATGAATTCCACTTCAAGCCTGTCATCCAGATGTTCCATGACCATGCAGGAGATTACTAGATCGACCTTTTCTTCTGTTCGAATATTCAGGTAACTCTCGTGCACAGGCATAAAACGATTCTGCGAGATATCTATCGCGAATCGCTCCTCTAGAGCAGAAATCGTTTTTTCTTCAAGATCGTAGGAACGGCCAGTCCAACCCATTTCCAGAAGCAGCCTAGTGATTTCTCCCGAACCTGGGCCGACTTCGATAAATTTTCCGACAGGTAGACGAAGGAGTCGCTCCTTCAAATACATGAGTTGAAGTATGGTGCCGGGAGGTAGTACGTTCATATATCTTAAGAAGGAGGCTGCTGAATATTATTTGGTCTTTTGGAAGCGTTCACTAAGGTAAGCATCAACGCTCTGAGCTTCCATGGTATTGAAGCCCAAGATTTTTATTGTTTCTACGGAGAGCTCACTCATGCTCAGATTGTTGGGAAGATTGATCTGTTGCTTGAAATATGGAATATTGAACACATGATTTATTGCACGCCTGGATTGAAGGGTTTTGTTATACCCACCAGAGTGAAAGAGCATACAATCAAGAATAATAAAATTCCCCGGTTTAGCGGTTACTTGAATTGCGTTTCTTTTTATGTAGACTTCGCTGGGAAACTCTTCTGATTTGTGCGATGCCGGCAATACATAGGTTGCACCATTGTCTAATGTAAATTCATCTAGGCAAAACAAGGCGTTGATCGCAAGGGGGGAACTTGAGACAAAATGCTGATATGGGAGATCTCTGTGCCAAGCCCCTTGGTTGTATTCGCTTTGGGGTGGGTTTATCACACCGTTTTGTTGATTTAGGATAAAGCTTCCCGAAATCAATTTCTCAATAGTTTGCAGGAGCCTTTTACTCAAAGCCAATTCAAGGAAAATATTTTTTCCTTGAGTCAAAAGCGCACGAATTGTGTTGTGCTCATTGGCGCTTATCAGTTTGGATTCGCCATGCTTGGCGAGATAGGCTGCATGCACTTCGTCGAATGCTCTGGATAGTGCCGTCAGTTCAGTCTGGGAGTAACCAGAATCCAGGACTGCATAGCCTAGATTCCTGACTTGTTCAACAACGTCGTCAATATGAGATTCCGCGTGACTGCGTATCCTAACTCCGTAGGATTGCATTGGAATATTTCTGGGGAGCATTGTCACTAATCCGCAGTCTGTGATGTGCCATATATCTGGCGAATTATTGTTCTTGGTCGTTGTTTTACTTCTGAGAATATCTTTGAAATATAGATTCCCTGAATACCAAGAAAGAATATTATTAAGCCTGAGAAAAACCAGATTGATGCTATCAGGGATGTGTACCCAGTAGGCGGTCTCGAGACTATATAATATCTAGCTATCAAATACATAATATATAGTAGCGCGGAAAGCGAGATGGCAGCCCCGGAGTAGAAAGTAAATACTAACGGGAAATTGCTGAATGAAGTTATGGCATTGACTAGATGATTTATCTTGCGAGATAGAGAATAAGTCGTGGGGCTGCTAGAGTGCTTTTTTATTGGTCGTTGATATTGATTGAACCCGGTAATGATCCAAAGCCCGCCTATATTTATCTCTCGTTCTTTGTGTAGCAATAGTGCGTCTACATAGCGGCGTGACATAAGCCGTGCAGTCGTGATGTTGTCCGGCTGATCGATCCTGGTGAAGAGCCGAAATATTCGATAGAAGATTTTCCCGGTTAGCTGTTCCGCGGCGCTGCCTTTGCGCTGGGTCTGTATCCCGTAGACGACATCGCACTGTTCGCGGGCCATATCAGCATCGAAATCGATTCCCCATTCTGGCTCCTCTTCAAGATCGCTATCGATTAAGAAGACGTGATCCCCTTTTGCCGCTTCCAACCCACTCATCATTGCATGGTGGTGACCGAAGTTCCGGGATAGATCGATGACCTTGACATGAGGGTCGCTTTCGGCGAGTTGTACTGCAAGCGCAAGACTATTGTCTGGTGAGCCATCGTTCACAAGAATAATTTCATAAGACTCTCCTGCCAGTTGCTGTGCTACAGCACATACTCTTCGATGGAATTCGATGATGTAAGGTGCCGAGTGGTAGAGCGTTGCAACAATAGAGAGTTTCACGATTAGATGCCTCTTAAGAAATCCCGATCAATTCAATGCTTCATGCAAAACATCAACAATCTGGCTCTGCTGTTCTATCGTCAGATCTGCCCACATCGGCAAGCGTACCAATCTCTCGGACTGCCGATCGGTGATCGTCAGATCGCCATGTGTTCGTCCATATCGCATCCCTCCTGGTGAAGAATGCAGCGGGACATAGTGGAATACTGATCCAATATCGTTTTGCTTGAACTTATCCAGCAGTGTCTGACGGTTGATTCCTGGGGACAGTAATATGTAATACATGTGTCCATTGTGCTGGCACTCGTTCGGTACGATAGGACGTCGCAAAACTCCTCTTGATTCAAGCGGCTCCATCAACTCGTGGTAGTGCTGCCAATGGGCGAGTCTCTCCGCCGTAATGCGGTTGGCTTCTTCAAGTTGCGCCCAAAGGAAGGCTGCAATGAGTTCACCCGGTAAGAACGACGAGCCTACTTCTTGCCACGTATATTTATCGACCTCACCCCGGAAAAAGCGGCTGCGATCAGTGCCTTTTTCTCGGATAATTTCCGCGCGCAGCGTCAAAGATGCTTCGTTTACAAGCAGGGCACCGCCTTCGCCAGAAATGACATTCTTGGTTTCGTGAAAACTGTAGGCACCGAGATCGCCAAGGCTACCCAGTGCGCGACCTTTATATTTCGCCATGACACCTTGCGCGGCATCTTCCACAACATGCAACCGATGGCGTTTGGCTATATCCAAGATGGTGTCCATCTCGCAAGCTACACCAGCATAATGCACGGGTACGATTGCTCGGGTGCGAGGTGTGATTGCAGCTTCGATCAGCTTTTCGTCCAAATTTAGAGTGTCTTCGCGTATATCGACAAATACTGGTACGCCGCCACGCAGCACAAAAGCGTTTGCCGTCGACACGAAGGTATAAGACGGCATGATGATTTCGTCGCCTGGCTGAATGTCGAGCAAGAGTGCCGCCATTTCGAGCGCTGCAGTGCAGGAGTGCGTAAGTAAGGCTTTGGCGCTTCCAGTACGGGACTCAAGCCAGGAATGGCAGCGCTTAGTAAAAAGTCCATCACCTGCCAACATCTTGTTGAAATGTGCTTCGGCAATATAGAAGAGCTCTTTGCCGGACATATAGGGTTTATTGAAGGGGGTTCGCATCAGCTATTGACCTTTCTCGCTACAACCAATCGGGAGCCACCAAGCGGAAAACTGATACCGCACGAAATCAGTCTGCGCTCAAACAACATTACTCCGAGAAGAAATGCATTCAGAAAACCAGGAAGACGAAATTCGGTGGTTGAGTCAAAATTTTCATCCAATTTACGGGTTGTGCCACGAGAGAGCAGCAGGGCAGGCAGCAATAGGCTTACGAAGGATGTACTACGCTCAATAGAGAATCCGGCGCCGATAACCTTTTCATGAAGCTCGCTCTTCGTGTAGCGCCGTATGTGACATGCATAAGTATCTGAAGCGCTCCACAGCCACCTATGCTGCGGCACTGTCAGAAACAAGGTGCCACCAGGCTTGAGTGATCTATGCAATTGCGCGAGTACAGTGGTGTCTTCTTCGATGTGCTCAAGAACATCGAATATTCCTACCGAATCGAATTCGTCCACAAACGGTACGCGGCGCGCATCCATCTGCATGAATTGCGCGCCATGAACACGGGCAACCGCGTGAGATAAACCATCGAGAAATATCTCACTCCCATGCAAGGCCATATCCGGGTGTGCCTTTGCGATGCCTGACAGTACAAAGCCGGTACCACAACCCACCTCCAGGAAGGAGCGTGTATCGGGCGCATAGGTATTCAAGGCCCAGAGAATAATGCTGTTGCGAGCGCGAAACCAGAAGTTGGTTGCTTCCAATCTAGCCAGTTCTGCGAAGTATTCCGGTTTGAACCCACCGCCCGCATTCGCGAATTCCGGTGCGTGGGCTGTGATACCCGCCAGAGAAATCGGCTCATACCCACATGCAGGACATCGCCAGGCGTCCGAGGAGAAAACATGCTTACATTTAAGACAGGCTCTCATGGCCGCATTACTCCAATGTTGGCCTGGTATCAAATAAATACGAAAAGACGGGACGAGACAAATAGAAAAATCGCCACTACCGCAATTGCGAAAGCCTCGATAATTTGATGCGGAAAGCCTAGTTTGTCTACAAAAAAAGCTAGCATGAAAATATTCAACAAATAGCCTAGTATCTGCACTACCAGATAACGGACGCCAGCAACTCCCATGCGACCATTATGTTGAAATGTGAAGCGTCGGTTTGCAAAAAAACCAATGGTTGCACCTATGGGATAAAGAATCGTTACCGTGAATTTCGGTGTAACTCCATAATATGTCAGGAGAATGTAAATTCCATATCCGATGAGATTGGTCAACACGCCGATCAGCACGAAGCTGAATATCTGTCTTAGAGAGATGTTTGATAAAGCCTGAATCAATTTATCGTTCATCTAAGATCGCCAAACCAAAGCCCGTTTTCCCATAACCATTGCCGTTGTACAGCATGTATCTTTCCCCTTTATGATCGAACACAAAGGGATATTCGATCATTTCCGAATCCCACCCCTCGTCCGCGACAGAAATGCCGCAATTTTCCAGATCAAGCGACCAGCCTGTTGCGGTATCGCTTTTCGCATGGCCAATGCGGTATTTTTCACCAGAGCCACTGCGAAAGGAAAACCACATATCCAGACCACCGTCTTTGCCAGGCAGGACCGTCGGTCTTGAGAACGCCTGAGCGCTTCCTAGGATGTAGGGGACCGCCAAGCCGTTGCGTTGCCACTGACGGCCGTCATCCGAGGAAGCATGATGAAGCGCATGCAGCATCTCTCCGTTGCCAGCATTCCAGGTATGAGTGGATCCATACCACATGTCAAAGCCGCCTTCTTGTCTCGGTAGTACCCAGGGATAAGATAAGCTAATCGGATCTATTGCAGTGGTACCCATGAACGGTAAGTCACTGTCCAATTCCAGCGTACATTTATCTGTCAGAACAAGGCGACCGATATCGCCCCGCCAATGTTCGCCTTCTGGTGCCTGCCACCCCATAAACAACATGTAACGGACACCATGGGTTTCATAGCAGTTGCCGATGCTTACGCCATCGGCATAGAAACTGCCGGCCGGACCGTGCTCGAAGAATGGAAGATCGTGTTCAGCCGTTATCTCGCGCTGGGCGACGTCTATATCGACCGCTCCCACGGAAGAGCGATTCCGTTCGTCGCGGCCGCTATAGAAAATACGATATACATCACCCTCCAAATGAACTGGCAGAGGATTCGCAGCGTGCGAGAGCAACTTTGGATGTCGTCTGCCGGAAGGCACATAAAGCTGGCCCAGCTTTTTCCAGTATCGGGTCATATTCCTCTCAACCTCGTGCTCGGAACTCTAGAGCGCTCAGTGACTGGACCTAGATAGACGCCTTCGGCGTCGGCACTTGATAGCAGCAGTGCACCAGCACCAATTACACAACGATCGCCGATTTGGATGTGATCGCGCAATGTGGCGTTTACGCCAATAAAGCATTGCTCCCCAATCTTCACGCCGCCGGAGACAACTACGTGGGAAGCAATAAATGTGTGATCCGAAATAAATGAATGATGACCTATGTGGTTTCCGCTCCATAGGGTCACATTGTTGCCTATCTCTGCAAAAGGTTGAATAGTGTTATCTTCGAGAATAAAACAATTTTCGCCAATTTTATTCTCATTTAGCACTGTTGCTTTCGTGCTGATATAACTGGCTAATTCGTAGTTCAATGCCTTGGCCATCAAATATTTTTCCTTACGAATCGCATTGATTTTTGAATAGCTCAATGCAATAAAGATTTGAAAATCCGAGGGTGGATATTCAGTGTAAATATTTTCGAAAGGAACTACAGGCAAGCCGCAGAAGCTGGGTTCTTTTATATAATTGGCATCCACAGTAAATGCGACAACCTCATGATTGGAGTCGTTGCAGAAATAGTAATACGCCAGTTGAGCTATATCGCCAGTTCCGAAGATAACCAATTTCTTATGCATCAAGGTTTCCTTACGAGGATGGTGAACTCATAAAGGCCATAGTCATGCAGCAAGGCTACATGGCGAGAGTACCGGCGCTTGCATAGATCAAAGATTTGGCACGGATTTGCGTAATAAAGATAATCGCGCTTCTTATTTTCATCAGAGTATGAGGTCAAACAATTGAAGGAAAACCCGTGCAGGCTAGTCTGATTGAGCAGGTCTAGTGTGGCCTGTAGGTAGTCGAGCCATTCGGCGTCGCTTCGTTCAAGGCGAACATTAAATATGCCGCTGGCAACACCATAATCTGCCGGTTTGTCGGGTTGTATAGCGGTGATGAACCGCGCATTGGCGTTTTTTTTATGACGAGCTTCTGCCGCGAGCACCATATGCTCGGATATATCGATGCCAAGATATGATGAAATTGAATATATGGGCGTGAGGTAGTCTAACAATGCACCATATCCGCAGCCGAGATCATTAATAGAAAAAGTCGCTTCAGCGCCCTGAACCACTTTGCAAAGTTGCTTGAAGCGCAGGAGTTGCCCTTCCTCTCCATTCCAGTCGACTCCGCGAGGCGTTTCCCCATGCTCTGCAAGTTTTTCGGAGTAGTAACCGGCGACTTGGGAAAGCAAGTCGTGTTTTGTATTGTTCAAGGTTTTTTTTTAAAGATATATTAAAATTGCGAGAGATTTAATTTTGCGCCGCGCTTGTTTTGCGCCAATTAAAAAAAG
>NZ_JBQCER010000077.1:0-5355 GCF_051960075.1 Bordetella sp. | reverse complement strand
CGGGTTCGGCCGCCGCCTAAGGCGGCCGAAGTCCCTTCGGGACTGCCCCGTCACTTAGGCGCTCCCAGGGTATGCCCGGCAGCCGCAGGACTACAGCGTCGCAGCGCTACGGCTGCGAATGCGGCGACAGCGCCTTGCATGTCGCGTTCGTTGCCCAGTTGCCATCGCCCAGCAGGGCTTGCGCGGCGCAGGCCGATGCGTAGATCTCGGACTCGTTGTGTCCGACGCTTTGGACGATGAAACCCTGGTGAGCGGGTATGGGCGTGTGCTTTGCGCGCGCGTGCATTTCATAGCCCCAGTATCCCAGGCCGCGCGCGAGCGGCGTGGCGCCTTCGGCTTCGGCGCCGCAGCTTTTGTCCAGGCCGATGTATTCGGGATTGGTGTCGGCGCTGCCCAGCAGGTAGGTGATATGACGCTGGGCGTAGCGAGCCGCCAGCTGGACGTGGCTCAGCCTGCCGTCATAGTTCTGCAATGCGGCCGGCAGGTCTTCGAGGCCGTAGCGGTAGTGCTCGTAGGTCGGGCAGATGCCGCGTTCATAGCGCGCATAGCCGCGGCCGGTGCGGCTGGGGCGTAGCGGCGATAGATAGAGGTAGGACTCGGCGTTGGCGACGACATAGCTCAGATGCAGACCGGTTGCGCGCAGGCTTTCGTCCAGGGGGTTGAGCACTGCGTAGCGCTGCACCATCTGCGCGCCGGCGCCGTGGCCGGCCAGGACGAGCGTTTGCAGGGCCGGAAGGCTGCCGGGCGCGGTGAAGTGGCGCAGCAGATCGTCCAGAATGCGAAAAGAACTGATCGGAAAAGGCCTGCCGCGCGCGGCTACGCTGGGCATGCCTTCCATCCAGCCGGTGCGGCGCCAGGCCGGCATGCCGTGAAAGCCGGCGTCCACCATGCTGGGGAAGCGGGGGGCGACGATCAGCGTGTCGGCGGCGGGTCCGGCCTGGCCGGCATAGAGAGCGGCAATGGCCCGCAGGCTGTGCCGGGCGTCGCGCCGTTCGTCGTGCACCACAATGATCAGGCGCCTGACCTGGCTTAGGCCGCCCGGCGCGTTCAAGGGCAGGCTGGCATAGACGGGAAAAGCGTAGCGGTGGCCCGGGGGGCCCAGCTCCATGCGCTGCGAGGCCAGCGGGGTGGGCTCCGGCGCCGGGGAAGGCGAGGCGTAAAGATCGGAATAGGGATCGCGGCGGGGCGGATTGCCGTAGGAATCGGACGGCCCCAGGGGCTGGGCCGCCGCGCGCGCCCAAGCGGCGAGCAGCAGCAAGGCGCAGGCGTAGGAGGAAAGCATCGTCATGAACGTCCCGATAGACGCCCCGATCTGTAGGCGACCCAATCATACTCATCCCCGGGCATGTCCCGGGCTTCGCCGCGAAACGCGGGGTCTATGGGGTAGTACTGGCAGTCCACCGGCCCATCGCTCGTCTGCGCCGTCACCGACCGACGCACGAAGCAGCACGGCGCGTCGGGCGTGTATTCCTCGATTCCGTCCATGAGCGGAACGAGGCTCGGGTCGACGTCGTACAAATCGCCCAGCACGGTACCGGGGCCTTCGGGCAGCAGGCCGGGCCAGTCGCCGAAGTCCACCAAACGGCCCGGCACCCGCGCAGGGCCCAGAAGACGCGGCGGCGGCAGGCCGGCCTGGCGGGCTGCCCGCGACAGGTCGTTGATTTCGCCTCGCCGTAGCGTGCCGTAGACAAAAATGGTTATGCTCATAGGTACGAATCGGGAAGATATCGGGCGGTTGGCGGTTGAAATCCGCGGCCGGGTCCCCATATGCAGATCATCGAGCCGCGCCTCGCAGTCTGCCTGGCGGTTGGCTCATTAACACTAGCCAACCCATCACTATGCGATTCGACAAACTTACCACCAAGTTCCAGCAGGCGCTGGCCGACGCTCAAAGTCTGGCAGCCCGAAATGACAATCCTTATATCGAGCCGGTGCACGTGCTGGCTGCGCTGCTGGGCGATGCCGACAGCGGCGCGGCGGGGTTGCTCGCTCGCGCAGGCGTGGCCGTCAACCGGCTGCAGCCCGCGATCGATGCGGCGATCAAAAGCCTGCCTCAGGTCGAGGGCAGCGACAACGTGCAGGGCAGCCGCGATCTGCAGGCCGTGCTCACGCGCACCGACAAAGAAGCCGCCAAGCGCGGCGACACCTACATTGCCAGCGAGCTCTTTCTTCTGGCATTGGCCGACGACAAGGGCGATGCAGGCCGCATCCTGCGCGATGCGGGCCTGCAGCGCAAGGCGCTGGAAGCCGCGATCGACGCCGTGCGCGGCGGCGAGAACGTCTCGGGCGCCGAGGGCGAGTCCAATCGCCAGGCGCTGGCCAAATACACGATCGACCTGACCGAGCGCGCGCGCGAAGGCAAGCTCGATCCAGTCATCGGCCGCGACGACGAGATCCGCCGCGCGATCCAGATTTTGCAGCGGCGCACCAAGAACAATCCCGTGCTTATCGGCGAACCCGGCGTGGGCAAGACCGCCATTGTCGAAGGCCTGGCGCAGCGCATCGTCAACGACGAAGTGCCCGAGAGCCTGCGCGGCAAGCGTGTGCTGTCGCTGGACCTGGCTGCGCTGCTGGCCGGCGCCAAGTTCCGCGGCGAATTCGAAGAACGCTTGAAGGCCGTGCTCAAGGAGCTGGCCCAGGATGACGGGCAGAACATCGTCTTCATCGACGAGATCCACACCATGGTCGGCGCCGGCAAGGCCGAGGGCGCCATGGACGCAGGCAATATGCTCAAGCCTGCGCTGTCGCGCGGCGAACTGCATTGCATCGGCGCGACCACGCTGGACGAATACCGTCAATACATCGAGAAGGACGCCGCGCTCGAGCGCCGCTTCCAGAAGGTGCTGATCGACGAGCCCGACGTGGAATCGACCATCGCCATCCTGCGCGGCCTGCAGGAGCGCTACGAGCTGCACCACGGCGTCGAGATCACCGACCCGGCCATCGTGGCCGCGGCCGAGCTCTCGCATCGCTACATTACCGATCGCTTCCTGCCCGACAAGGCCATCGACCTCATCGACGAGGCTGCCGCGCGCATCCGCATGGAGATCGACTCCAAGCCGGAAGTGATGGACAAGCTCGACCGGCGCATCATTCAGCTCAAGATCGAGCGCGAGGCCGTCAAGAAGGAAACCGACGACGCGTCCAGGCGCCGCCTGGGGGTGATCGAAGACGAACTGCAGAAGCTGCAGCGCGAATACAACGACTACGAAGAGATCTGGAAGGCCGAGAAGGCGGCCGTGCAAGGCACGCAGGCCATCAAGGAAGAGATCGACCGTGTGCGCGCCGAGATGGCCGAGATGCAGCGCAAGGGTCAGTTCGACAAGTTGGCCGAGCTGCAATACGGCAAACTGCCCGAGCTCGAAGCGCGCCTGAAGGCCGCCGACCACGCCGAAAAAACGGCGGTCGGCAAAGACGGCGAGAACGGCAAGCCGCGTCTGCTGCGCACGCAGGTCGGCGCCGAGGAAATCGCCGAGGTCGTCTCGCGCGCCACGGGCATCCCCGTATCCAAGATGATGCAGGGCGAGCGCGAGAAGCTGCTGCAGATGGAAGACTTCCTGCACAAGCGCGTAGTGGGGCAGGACGAGGCCGTGCGGCTGGTGTCCGATGCAGTCCGGCGTTCGCGCGCCGGCTTGTCCGATCCTGCGCGTCCGCTGGGCTCCTTTCTGTTCCTGGGTCCTACGGGCGTAGGCAAGACCGAGCTCACGCGGGCACTGGCCGAATTCCTTTTCGATACGTCGGAGCACATGATCCGCATCGACATGAGCGAGTTCATGGAGAAGCATTCGGTCGCGCGCCTGATCGGCGCGCCGCCGGGATATGTGGGCTACGAAGAGGGCGGCTACCTGACCGAGGCGGTGCGTCGCCGGCCCGACAGCGTGGTGCTGCTCGACGAAGTCGAGAAAGCGCATCCGGACGTGTTCAATGTGCTGCTGCAGGTGCTGGACGACGGGCGGCTCACAGACGGCCAGGGCCGCACGGTGGACTTCCGCAACACGGTCATCGTGATGACGTCGAACCTGGGTTCGCAACACATCCAGGCCATGGCCGACAAGCCTTACGAGGTCATCAAGGAAGTGGTATGGGACGAGCTCAAGCACACGCTGCGGCCCGAGTTCCTCAATCGCATCGACGAGGTGGTGGTGTTCCATGGTCTGGAGGCCAAGCACATCGAATCCATTGCGCGCATCCAGCTCAAGCGGCTCTCGGATCGGCTGGAGAAGCAGGAAATGCGGCTGGACATCAGCGATACGGCATTGGCCGAGCTGGCCAGGGAGGGCTTCGATCCCGTGTTCGGTGCGCGTCCCTTGAAGCGCGCGATCCAGCAGAAGGTCGAGAATCCGGTGGCCAAGCTGATCCTCGAGGGTGCGTTCGGTCCGCGCGACGTGGTGCCGGTGGATTGGCGCGACGGCAAGTTCGTGTTTACCCGTACTTTGCAGTAAGCGCTCCTGCCTCGAAGTCAGCCCGCCCCGCCGCTACCGGTGGGGCGGGCTTTTTTATGCGTCCACGCCCGGGATTTGAGCGGTAAAACCCAGTTACTTTTCTTATTCGAGCCGACGGCGGGCGGGGTTAAATATTTTTGGGGAATCGTTGCCCGTCAAAGCGACAGATGCCGGCTCGCCGGTCCAATAAAGCAAAAAAGGAGAGGATCGTGAAATCCATGACACTGAGCAATAAGCTCTGGGGCATCGTGGTGCTGCTGTGGCTGGGTATCGTGAGCATCGTGGCGATCAATGCCTGGCTCAATCGCGAGGCAATGGTCCGCGAGCGTGAGAACGCGCTCAAGCAGCACGTCGAGATGGCCGTCGGCCTGATCGACAGCTATAAGGCCAAGGTCGACAGCGGTGCGATGAAGCTGGAAGATGCGCAGAACATGGTGAAGGAGCAGATCCGTCCCATGCGCTACAACGCGGACAAGAGCGGTTACCTCGGCATCTACGATATGACGGATGCGCGCTTGGTGCTACTGCCGCCCGAGCCCAAGCGCGAGGGCACCATCAGCGATTCCAAAGACGTCAACGGCCTGGACATCACCAAGCTTTTGATCGATAACGCCCGGCCCGGTGCGGCCAGCCATATCAGCGCTTACTGGTACCCCAAGCCCGGCCAGAAGGAACCCATGGAAAAGCTGAGTTACAGCATGGAAGTTCCGGGTTGGAACTGGGCTGTCTTCACGGGCGCTTATGTCGACGATATCAACCAGACCTTTTACGGCCAGCTCTGGCGTGTTCTGGCGCTGACGCTGGTGGTAGGCCTGATCGTGACGGCCGGCATCCTGTGGGTGATGGGCAGCATCCGCAAGAGTCTGGGCGGCGAGCCCGAGTACGCGGCGGGCATTGCGGCGCGCATTGCCGA
>NZ_JBQCER010000076.1:0-19872 GCF_051960075.1 Bordetella sp. | reverse complement strand
CGCGGGAATAGCTCAGTTGGTAGAGCGCAACCTTGCCAAGGTTGAGGTCGCGAGTTCGAGACTCGTTTCCCGCTCCAGAATTTTGTGATCGCCGATGTTGCCCCGTCAGGGCAGCCTGCGCGATAAAAAGGGGCGAAATCAAACGATTCGCCCCTTTTTTATTGTGCTGGTCAAAGCAGCTGACTGCGCGGCCAAGGCCGCGCAGTGCGCACTACTCGGCCTTGATGCCCACCGTCTTGATGACCTTGGTCCATTTCGCGGTTTCGGCCGCGATAAAGCTGCCAAAATCTGCAGGACTGCCGGGCGTCAGCGTCGCACCGAGATCCGCCATGCGGGCTTTCACGCCCGGATCGGCCAGCGCGCTGCGCAGCGCCGAGTTGAGTTTGTCCACCACGGGCTTGGGCATGCCGGCCGGCCCCACCAACCCCCACCATACCGACGCCAGCGCGCCCGGCACGCCCTCCTCGCCCGCCGTCGGCACGCCAGGCAGCAAGGCCGCCGGCTTGTTGTCGAGCACCGCCAGCGCGCGCAGCTTGCCGGTCTTCAGATGCGCGATCACCTCCAGCGGATTGATCGGCATGAACGACAGACGCTCGCCCAGCAGATCCGTGATGGCGGGCGCGCCCCCCTTGTAGGGAATATGCGTGGCCTGAAAGTGCGCCTCGGTCTTGAGCAACTCTCCCGCCAGATGGCCCGAACTGCCGTTGCCGGCCGTGCCGAAGGTCAGTTTTTCGGGATGCGCGCGGCCATCGGCGATCAGATCCTTGAGCGTCTTGTAGGGCGCGCTCGCAGGCACCACGATCACCAGCGGCGCGTAGCCGATCGATCCGACAGGCGCGAACGCCTTGGCGGGATCGTAGGTCAGGTTGGAGAACAGCGCCCCGTTGCAGGCCAGACTGGGAGACACCGTCAGCAGCGTATAACCGTCGGCCGGCTGGCGCGCCACATAGTCCATGCCGATATTCGTCGCGGCGCCTGGCTTGTTCTCGACGATGATGTTGGCATCGAGCGTCTGGGCCATTTTCTGCGTCACCAGCCGCGTCACGATGTCGACCGCGCCGCCCGGTGCATAAGGCACGATCACGTGTATGGGCTTGTCGGGATAGGTGCCGGCGGCTCCGGCGGGCAGCGCCGTCAGCGCCAGGCCTGCGCCCACGGTCAATATCCGCGCCATGCGGACCAAGGCTTGCGTGCAATAGGACATTTCATCTCCTTGATGATGGGTTTGTTATAAACACCGGGCGCAATCCATGCGTCTTGGGCGCGGCGAAGCCATGGCCGCGACGATCAATGATCATCTTGGCTGCCACGGCTCGGGAACTGCTCTAGGTGACGGAAGACAACGAACTGCTCAACCTGGCCTGCCTGCGCGCAGTGTGGGAGGTAGCCAAGGCAGGCAGCGTCAGCCGCGCCGCCGCGACGTTGTTTCGCGCGCAGTCTGCCATCACCCGCGCCGTGCAGGAAACCGAAACCGCATTGGGCGCGCTCGTGTTCGACCGCAAACCGACCGGCATGCTGCCCACGCCGATCGGACGCACCGTGCTCGAACGCAGCGGGCGCATTTTCGACGAACTGGGCGAACTGGCGCGCTGGTGCGCAGCCCAGCAATCGCGCCGGCGCGCGGCCGGCGACAGTCATGTGCCGGCCTATCTGCTCCATACGCGGCGCCTCCAGGTGTTTTCGATGCTGGCTCGCCATCGCCACATGCCGAGCACGGCACGCGCACTCGGAATCACGCAGCCGGCCGTCAGCAGCGCGATCCGCATTCTTGAAAACGGCGCGGGGCTGTCGCTCTTCTATCGCAATCCCCGCGGCCTGACGTTGACGGGCCAAGGGGAAACCTTTCTGTTGCATGTGCGCCGGGCGCTGAACGAATTGCGCCACGTAGCGGACGACGTGTCTGCCTTGCGCGGCAGCATCACGGGCGTCGTGACGGTCGGCGCGCTGCCGCTCGGACGCACGCTGATCCTTCCCCAGGCCGTGGCGCGAGTGATCGACCGTTATCCCGGCGTGCGCGTCGTGACCGACGAAAGCGCCTACGAGCTCCTGGTCGCGGGCCTGCGCGCCGGAGACATCGACTTCGTCCTGGGCGCGCTGCGCGACAACGACGCGGCCAGCGGCCTCGAGAACGAAAAGCTGCTCTCGGAAGATCTGGCCATTCTGGCGCGTCGTGGCCATGCTCTGGCCGATACGCGCAGACTGACCCTCGAAGATCTGACGCATGCGCAGTGGATACTGCCGCGCGCCAACTCTCCTGCGCGCAGCCTCGTCGAAGCCCTGTTCAAGCGCATGAAGCTCGAGCCCCCCATGCCCACGGTCGAGACTGCAGACCTCGCGGTTATCCGCGGACTGCTGTTCAACTCCGACATGATCGCCGTGCTCTCGGCGCATCAACTGCATTACGAGCGCGCCTCGGGCCAGCTCGCAGCCCTGGACGTGCCCATGCCCAGGACTCGGCGCGACATCGGCCTGACTTTGCGCGCCGGCAGTACGCCATCGCCCGCGGCGCGCTTGCTCATCGACGCGATACGAGAAGCCGCCGACGACGTCGCCGGTCGGAAATGAACGCCTGCCATCGTGCGTCAAGACGCTGAAGCCTCGGATCCGGCGGACTTGCCGCCCAGCAGGGTGCGCCAGCCGGGCAATGCCCCCTTGCCATCGATGTCTGCCAACAACGCCTCGTCTCGGCCCACGCGGGCCAGATTCGCCTGGATATCGGCAATGGCCTCGGCCAAGCCGGTGTACATGCCCAGATCGCCCAGCATGGCGGCGGCCTCGCGCATTTCTTCAGAACGGCGCTGGCCGTGTTCGATCACCCGGCCGATCAGATACGCCTCGTAGCCCGTGTCCCAGCCCACGCCCGGAAAGCTCGCGTGCAGGGACGCCAGCACGCGCTCGTCCACGCCGAACGCCCTGGCGGCCAGCATGGATTGAACGCACATGGCCTCCATGCCCTTGATCATGATGCTGCGGCACAATTTGATGGCCGAGGCCAGGCCGACGTCCCGCGCCACCGCCTGGGTTTTCATGCCTAGCGCGTTGAGCGTCGCGCAAACCGCTTCGGCCGTCTCGCCGCCCAGCAGCATCGGCACCTTGATGCCTTGCGGCGGTACCGGCGCCATCACCGCCGACTCGACATAAGCCGCGCCGCCCCGCTGCACGGCCTCGCTGTTGCGCTGCTTGACCTTGGGAGAAACCGAATTCAGGTCGATGAAGGTCTGCCCGGACTTCAGAAAGCGCGCGGCATCGCGCGCTACCGGCTCGGCCTGGCCGGCAGTCACCGCGGAAAACACCAGCTCGGCGTCCTCGACCGCGGCTTGCAGGCTTTGAGCAATGCGGGCTCCGCTGCGCAGCGCGCGTTCCTCGATCTGGCCGCGCGTAGCCGCGTCGGCCAGCTTCACGTCGTAGGCGGTCACCCGAACGCCCGCCGCGACGAATGCGGCGGCAAAGATAGGCCCCACCTCGCCGAAGCCGATGAGGGCGACGGCCGCCACGGGCGGCTGTCGATTGGATGCTTGTTGCATGGATTCCTTTTCGTGTGCCCCGGATATACCAGGGAAATAGGCGTTCTCAGCCGCGCGGCGATGCCGCCAGCTCAGGCCTGGCCGACTGCTTGCGCTCGTGCAGCATGGCGTCGAACTGCTCGCGGTTGAACAGCCCTTCCCAGCGCGAAACCACCAGGGTCGCCACCGCGTTGCCGATCACATTGGTCGTCGAGGTGGCCACGCCCAGCACGCGGTCGATGCCGAACAGAAGGCCCACGCCGCCCATCGGCAATACGTGGGTCGACTGCAGACTGGCGGTCAGCTTGACCAGCGCGCCTCCCGTGGCGCCTGCGCCGCCTTTGGAGGTCAGGAACATCACCGCCAGCAGGGCGAGCTGCTGCGACCACGACAGCGGCGTGTCGGTCGCCTGCGAAATGAAGCCCAGGCCGCAGGCCATGTAAAGGCATGCGCCGTCGATATTGAAGCTATAGCCCGCCGGCAGGATGAAGCCCACCGCGACCTCGTCGCAACCGGCCTGCTTGAGCTTGGTCACTAGACGCGGGAACGCCACCTCGCTCGCGCCCGTGCCCATCGCGAGGATGATCTCTTCCTTGATCAGCGACAGGATGCGCAGGATGGAGAACCCGGCCATCCCGGCAACGATGCCCAGGATCACGAAGATGAAGATCAGCGTCGCGCCGTAGTAGGTGAGGATGTAGCGCAGCAGATACAGCAGCGTGGTGCCGCCATAGCCGCCCACTGCGGCCGCCATCGCGCCGAAGGCGCCGATCGGCGACAGGCGCATGATGAAGCCCAGGATCTTGAACACGATGGCCTGCGCTTCTTCCAGCAGGCGGAAGGCGACCCAGTCCGGCTTGGACACTGCCGACAGCGCAAAGCCCGTCAGCAGCGAAACGAACAGCACCGGCAGAATGTCGCCCGAGGTAAACGCCGACAGCAGCGTATGCGGAATGATCGACAGGAGAAAGTGCGTGAAGGAGAAGTCGCCGGTCGTGCCCGCCTTGATGACGGCAGCCGCCGCCGCGCCGCCGTCGGCAAGATCGTGCGCATGCAAACCGGTGCCAGGCTGCGCCAGCGTGACCGTGGCCCATCCCACCAACATGGCCAGCGTGCTCACCACCTCGAAATAGACCAGGGTCTTGATGCCCAGCCGGCCCAGCTTGCGATAGTCCTTGATATGTCCGACGCCGTGCACCACCGTACAGAAAATGATGGGGCCGAGCATCATCTTGAGCAATGCGATGAAGCCGACTCCCAGGGGTTTCATCTGCACAGCCTGTTTGGGCGCAAGCAGGCCGAACACAATGGCGAGCAGGATCGCCGCGAGCACCTGTATGTGCAACTTCTTGAAAATGTTCACGCGCGTCTCCTTGCGCACCGTCGCGCTGCGTCGATGTCATTGTTTTTTTTAGTATGCCGAACGCCGCCGCGTCCGGCGTTGCAAAATCACGCTTTAGGTATCTGATTTCTTTATCGGACTGCGACGCCGGTCTCGCGCAACCAGCGCCTGTCAATAGCGATAAAAGCACGCCTGCAGCGCCGCCCTGTCGTCCGTGCCGCCCAGCAGCGCGAGCATCAGCAGAATCCTTGCCTTGTAGGGCGACTGATCGTCTACGACCAGCCAGCCGCATTCGTCGTCCGGCTGGGCGCCGTTGCGGATGACCACGCCGCTACCGGTGCGCGAGGCGCGCGCCACCTGCACGCCTTGCCGCGCCGCCTGCGCCAGCACGGCGGCGATGCGCTGGGCGATGCTGCCGTTGCCTGTGCCCGCATAGACGATGCCGCGCGCCTGCGATGCGACGGCCTGCACCAGCGTTTCGTCCAACTCGCCGTAAGCGTGAATGACGTCGACCCGCGGCAGCGATTCGATCCGGTCCACCGACCACTCGGACGAGAGGGTGTGATCGCGCGCCACGGTGCGGTAGTAGCGCGGCTGCCCTTCCACGATATAGCCGAGCGGGCCGTACGGCGAGTGAAATGCCTCGAGCTTGAAGCTGCTGGCCTTGCTCACGTCGCGCGCCGTATGGATTTCATCGTTGGCCACGACCAGAACGCCCTTGCCGCGCGACGACGGATGTGCCGCCGCGCAAACCGCGGCATACAGATTCAAGGCGGCGTCCGAGCTCATCGCCGAGGGCGGCCGCATCGAGCCGACCACCACCACGGGCTTTTCGCTCTTGATGGTCAGATGCAGAAAATAGGCCGTCTCTTCGATCGTGTCGGTGCCTTGCACCAGAACCGCGCCGTCCACGCCGGCGTCGGCGAGCGCAGCCGACACGCGCTTGCCGATCATGAGCAGATGCGCATTGCGAAAGTTCTCCGAACCTATTTGCAGCAACTGCTCCATGCGCAGATCCGCGCGCGAAGCGGCATGCGGAAAAGCCGCCATAATTTCGTCGATGGACAGCACCGAGCAGGTGTAAGCGGCGACATGCGCTGCGCTCGCGCCTTGGCCGGCTATCGTGCCGCCCGTGCCAAACACGGCTATGGTGGGTTTTTTCTTCATGCCGGCAATGTACAGGGCCGCTCATGCGCAGGCATTGCACGGCCAGGCATAAAAGTAGAAGAAAAACGACACGAAGCCGCCGACCCTATTCTTCCTGATCGCCGCCGCCGCGCGAGGCCCGCAGCTTGCCAGGCGTCACGCCGCATGCCTGGCGAAAAACGCGGATGAAATGCGCGGAGTCCGAGAAGCCGCACTCATAGGCGATGTCGGTAATTTTGCGCGAGGTATTGAGCAGCATCCAACGCGCGTAGCGCAGGCGCATCCAGCGATAGAACTCGTTGGGCGAGGCCTTCATCTCGGCCATGAACGCGCGTTCTAGCTGGCGCACGCTGGTGCCCGTCATTTTCGCGATGACGGCAATGTTCAGCGGCGCTTCGATGTTTTCTTCCATGAGCAGCACCGCGTGGCGCACGGCGGCATCTTCGACGGAGAAATAGCCGAGCGCCCGGCGCCGCTCGACGAACGACGAACCGCCCTGACGGCTGACCGTCATTTGATGGATGACCTTGGCCGCACGGTCCGGCCCGCAGTGCAGATTGATTAGCCGCGCCGCGAGTTCGATCACCGAAATGCCGCCCGCGCAGGTGATGCGATCGCCGTCGATCAGATAATCGGCGTGCGTCACGACCCTCAGATGCGCAAACATGCGCCGGTAGTCTTCGTAATGGAAGCTGTGCACACACGCCACCCGATCCTGCATCAGTCCGGCGCGAGCCAGAACGAAACTTCCCGTGCATATGCCGATCAACGGCACCTTTGCATCGGCCGCCTCGCGCAGATAGGTCCAATACCGCGGGTCGACCTGGTCCAGATGGGGCAGCAGGCCGCCGATGACGACGATGTAGTCGAATTGACCTGCGGGCGGGAACGCCGACTGCACCGGGACGGCCACGCCGCAGCTCGATTCGACGGCGCCGTTCTGCGCTCCTATCGTGGTCCAGACACAGCGCAACTGCCGGCTCTGGTCGCCGCGATCGGCCGCGTGGCGCAGAGCATCGCACAAGCCGCCCAGGGAAAGCAGCGGAAAGCGCGGCCATAGCAGGATTCCGACATTCAGATCGACGCCGACGCCGCGCGTCTGCGACAGATCGTCGAGCCGGCCGACCAGCGCGTGTGCCTGGACGGCCTCGGATACGGCATTTTTGGGAGCGCGCATGGATAGTCAGGTCGGTTCGGGTGCCGCCCATTATAGGTAGCGGCGCTCCAAAATCCGCATGCCGCATTTCTTCTATTTTCTGGCAGCCCGATGCAATACCCGACTGTTCCCGCCCGCCATACTCGCATCGCCATTGCACAGGCATGGCGACGACAACAACGGCTTCGGCCCTGATCCGGCCACCCCCATTACACAAGGGAAAAATCATGAACAAGAATTTGACCTTCAGCCTTCGGGCGGCGATTTGCGGTCTCGCAGGCGCGGCGGTATTCGGCGCCGCGCACGCCGACCAGATCGTCAGAATCGGAGAGGCCGCGCCGATCACCGGTCCGGCCTCGTACCTGGGCAAAGACACCGAAAACGGCGCTCGCCTGGCCGTCGAGGAGATCAATCACGAAGGCCTGGTCATCGGCGGCCAGAAGACCACGCTGGTGCTCGACGCGCAGGACGACGCCGGCGATCCGCGCCAGGCCACTCAGGTCGCGCAAAAGCTGGTGGACGACAAGGTCGCCGCGATGGTCGGCCACATGCAGTCGGGCACCACGATTCCGGCCTCGAAGATATACAGCGACGCCGGCATCGTGCAGGTGTCGCCCTCGGCCACCAATCCGGCCTATACCTTGCAGGGCTTCAAGACGACTTACCGCGTCGTGGCAACGGACGCACAACAAGGCCCTTCGCTGGCCGACTACGCCGACAAGACGCTCAAAGTCAAAACCGTCGCCATCGTCGACGACGCCACGGCCTACGGCCAGGGGCTGGCCGATCAATTCGAACAGCGCGCCAAGGCCGACGGCATGCAGGTGCTTTCGCACGATCACACCAACGACCAGGCGACCGACTTTCGCGCCATCCTCACGCGAATCAAGGGCGAGAAGCCCGACGCCATCATGTATGGCGGCCTGGACGCCACGGGCGGCCCCTTCGCCAAACAAGCCAAGCAGCTGGGCATCCGCGCCAGAATCATCGCCGGGGACGGCCTGTGCGCGGACGATCTGGCCAAACTCGCCGGCGACGCCGCCGACAACGTGATCTGCTCGATCGCCGGCGCGCCGCTGGAAAAAATGCCCAAGGGCGCGGGCTACACGGCCCGCTATATCAAGCGCTTCGGCACGCATCCCGTGCTCAATTCGCCATTCGCCTACGATGCGGTCTATGTCATCGTCGATGCCATGAAGCGCGCGCAGTCGATCGAGCCGGCCAAGATTCTCGCCGCGATGCCGGCGACCGACTATGAAGGCGTACTGGGCCGCATTCAGTTCGACGCCAAAGGCGACCTGAGGCATGGCGTGGTCTCGATCTACAAGTACGTCGACGGCAAACAGACGCTGCTCGACGACGTGACGCAGTAAATAAAATAAAACCTGGCCCCGGGATCGGTGCGTCCCTATATAACCAAAGTATCAATAAAAGGGATCCCGATCCTCGCCCGAACGCTGACCAATCGTTGAAAATACGACCGCCAATCTCATAGGGATTTTCCCTCGGAATGGGGAAAATTCAATAAATTCAATTTGTTATCCAATCAAAAATTATTAATTGCAATTGGGAATACATGCAAAAATCTCGCACTGCCGATTATCTCGGTGGAAGACTTCGGATACCTCCGTAGGCATGTATCAACAGCAACCCAAAAGGGGCCTCAGCATATGAAGTTTCAACTCAAACCCACCAGCGCCGCTCTGATCCTCGCCGGCGTTGCCCTGGCATTCGGTCAGACCGCCTCTGCCGATGTCACCGTCAAAATCGGCAGCGCCGCCCCCCTGACCGGCGCCATCGCCCACATCGGCCAGGACCAGGCCGACGGCGCCCAGCTCGCCGTCAACGAAATCAACAAGGCCGGCAATCTGGTCATCGGCGGCCAGAAGGTCAAGCTCGTCCTGGATTCGCAAGACGACGCGGCCGACCCCAAGACCGGCACGCAAGTTGCCCAGAAGCTGGTCGATGACGGCGTCGTCGCCGTGGTGGGCCACCTGAACTCGGGCGTGTCCATCCCCGCCTCCAAGATTTACAGCGACAACGGCGTGACCCAGATCACCCCGGCCTCGACCAACCCGCAATACACCCTGCAAGGCTACAAGACCACGTTCCGCGTGATCGGCACCGACGCCCAGCAAGGTCCCGCCCTGGCCAAGTACGCCCAGAAGCTGGGCATCAAGTCCGTGGCCATCGTCGATGACGCCACGGCTTACGGTCAAGGTCTGGCCGACGAGTACGCCAAGACCGTCAAGGCCGAAGGCATCAAGGTCGTGTCGCGCGACGCCACCAACGACAAGGCCACCGACTTCAAGGCCATTCTGACCAAGATCAAGGCCGAGCGCCCCGACGCCATCTTCTACGGCGGCATGGACGCCACCGGCGGCCCGTTCGCCAAGCAAGCCCAGCAGCTGGCCATCAAGGCCCGCATCATGTCCGGCGACGGCGTCTGCACGCCCGACCTGAGCAAGCTGGCTGGTAGCGCCACCGACGGCATCATCTGCTCGATCGCCGGCGGCGACCTGTCCAAGATGGCTGGCGGCGCCCAGTTCTCCAAGGACCTGAAGGCCGCATTCGGTCACGATCCGGTGGTCTATTCGCCCTCCTCGTATGATGCTGTCCACGTGATCGTCGACGCCATGAAGCGTTCGAACTCGATCACGCGCGCCGGCATCCTGGCCGCCATGCCCAAGACCAACTACAACGGTCTGACCGGCAACATCCAGTTCGACGAGCACGGCGACCTGAAGGGCGCGTCGATCTCGCTGTACAAGTACGTCGGCGGCAAGATGACGCTGCTCGACGTCGTGAAGATGTAAGCCAGTTCGGTCTTTGCGGGAGCCTGCGGGCTCCCGCACACGATCTGCCTACTGGTTTTTCTTAGTAGCGCTTTCTCCAGACTCGCCCTCATACTAGGACGGCGTTTCTCCTCTCGCCCCCCGACACTCCAGCCTACCCGCGCGCCGCAAGGTGCCCGTTGGCGGGCGCGACAGACATATCTGAATCGTCATGGACATATTCGTTCAACAAGTTATCAATGGCCTGGTACTGGGCAGCATGTATGCCATCATTGCCCTGGGCTACACGATGGTGTACGGCATTCTCGGCATCATCAACTTCGCGCACGGCGACATCCTCATGATTGGCGCCATGGTCGCCTACACGACGGTCAATCTCCTGCAGCATCACTTTCCCCATCTGGGCAATGTGCCCATCGTTCTGATCTCGCTGGTGATATCGGCCACGGTCTGCGCCATGGTGGGCTTCACGATCGAAAAGGTGGCCTACCGGCCGCTGCGCGGCGCGCCCAGACTGGCCCCGCTGCTCACGGCGATCGGCATGTCGATCACGCTCGAGACCATCGCCATGGTCGTGTGGTCGCCCGATCCGCTGCCCTTCCCGCAGCTGCTGCCCACCGATCCGCTCAACGTCATCGCGCAAACCGACACCAGCATCGGCGCGGTCATCTCGGGCACCGAGATCACCATCATCGTGACGGCGTTCCTGGTCATGGGCGGACTGCTGCTGCTGGTGCACAAGACCAAGCTGGGCCGCGCCATGCGCGCTATCGCCGAGAACCCCAACAACGCCAGCCTGATGGGCGTGAGCCCGAACTTCGTGATCTCGGCCACGTTCATGATCGGTTCTGCGCTGGCCGCGCTGGCCGGCCTGATGATGGCCCTGGAATACGGCCACGTGCACTTCTACATGGGCTTCATCCCCGGCTTGAAGGCCTTTACCGCGGCAGTGCTCGGCGGCATCGGCAACCTGGGCGGCGCCATGGTGGGCGGCATTGTGCTGGGCCTGATCGAACAGTTGGGCGCCGGCTATATCGGCGGTCTCACCCACGGCGTCTTCGGCAGCAACTACCAGGACGTCTTCGCATTCATCGTGCTGATCATCGTGCTGGTCTTCAGGCCCTCCGGCCTGCTGGGCGAACGCGTGGCAGATCGCGCTTAAAAAAGGAGGCCAGAATATGAACTCCAATAAAAAAATCCTCCTGTACGTCGTTTACGCAGTCCTGATCCTGCTCGTGCCCGAAGTCGTCGGCACTCTCGGCGGCAACTACTGGGTACGCGTACTCGACTTCGCCATGCTCTACGTGATGCTGGCGCTGGGCCTGAACGTGGTGGTGGGCTTCACGGGCCTGCTCGACCTGGGCTATATCGCGTTCTATGCCGTGGGCGCGTACACGGCGGGGCTGCTGTCCTCGCCGCACCTGCCCACCCACTTCGAGTGGATCGCTCACGCGCTGCCGGCCGGCATGCATACGCCCTACGTCATCATCGCGGTGGTCGGCATGGCGCTGGCGGCCTTCTTCGGCATTCTGCTGGGCGCCCCCACGCTGCGCCTGCGCGGCGACTATCTGGCCATCGTGACGCTGGGCTTCGGGGAGATCGTGCGCATCTTCATGAACAACCTGTACAGCCCGATCAACTTCACCAATGGTCCGCAGGGCATCAACAACATCGACCCGGTCCACTTCGGGCTGTTCAGGCTGGACAAGGACCATTCGCTGTTCGGCTTCACGATCACGGGGTCCATGCAGTACTACTACCTGTTCCTGGTCGGCTCGCTGATCGTGATCGCGGTGTGTACCCGCCTGCAAAGCTCGCGCATCGGCCGCGCCTGGGCCGCCATCCGCGAAGACGAACTGGCCGCCAAAGCCATGGGCATCAACACCCGCAACATGAAGCTGCTGGCGTTCGCCATGGGAGCGTCGTTCGGCGGCCTGGCCGGCTCCATGTTCGGCGCCTTCCAGGGCTTTGTGTCGCCCGAGTCGTTCACCTTCTGGGAATCGACGGTGGTGCTGGCCTGCGTGGTGCTGGGCGGCATGGGCCACATCCCGGGCGTAATTTTGGGCGCCATCCTGATGTCGGTCCTGCCCGAAGTCCTGCGGGTCACCGTGGGGCCGCTGCAGCAGAGCCTCTTCGGCCACGAGCTCATCAGCCCTTCCATCATCCGCCAGGGCGTCTACGGCATCGCCATGGTCGTCATCATGCTCTACCGCCCGGCAGGCTTGTGGCCGGCGCCCAAGCATGAAGACCGCATCGCCAAGCTGAACAAGCAAAACGGCAAACAGGCGGCTGCATAAAGCCCAGATCCACGAGAATTACGCAAAGTAATATGAGCCAAGACATCCGACTTTCCGTCACGGGCGTGAACAAGCGCTTCGGCGGCCTGCAGGCGCTCTCCGACGTGGGCCTGCAAATCCAGGCCGGCGAAATCTACGGCCTGATCGGCCCCAACGGCGCCGGCAAGACCACGTTCTTCAACGTCATCACCGGCCTATACACGCCCGATTCGGGCGAGTTCATCCTCGAGGGCAAGCCCTACACGCCGACGGCCGTGCATCAGGTCACCCAGGCCGGCATCGCCCGAACCTTCCAGAACATCCGCCTCTTCGGCGGCATGACCGCGCTGGAAAACGTCATGGTGGGGCGCCACGTGCGTACGCACCAGACCATCATCGGCGCGGTCTTTCGCACGCCGGGCGAACGCAAAGAGGAAAAACAGATCCGCGAGCGCGCCATGGAACTGCTCGAGTACGTGGGCATTTCGCAATACGCCCACTACACCTCGCGCAACCTCTCCTACGGCCATCAGCGCCGCCTGGAAATCGCCCGCGCGCTGGCGACCGAGCCCAAGCTGCTGGCGCTGGACGAACCGGCCGCCGGCATGAACGCCACCGAAAAAGTGGAGCTCACCACCCTGCTCGACAAGATCCGCACCGACGGCCGCACCATTCTGCTGATCGAGCACGACGTCAAGCTGGTCATGGGTCTATGCAACCACATGACCGTGCTCGATTACGGAAAAATCATCGCTGAAGGACTGCCCGAAGATGTCCGGAAGGATCCCAAGGTCATCGAAGCCTATCTGGGCGCGGGAGGTCACTGAACCATGTCCGAAACTCTACTGAAAATCTCGGGCCTGCAGGTCAACTACGGCGGCATCCAGGCCGTCAAGGGCGTCGACCTCGAAGTGCGCAAGGGCGAACTGGTCACGCTGATCGGCGCCAACGGTGCCGGCAAGAGCACCACCATGCGCGCCATCACCGGCCTGAAGCCCTATTCCAAGGGCGACATCGAGTACATGGGCAAGTCCATCAAGGGCGTGCCCACGCACGAACTGCTGTCCCGCGGGCTGGTCATGGTGCCCGAAGGCCGCGGCATCTTCGCGCGCATGTCCATATACGAAAACATGCTGATGGGCGCCTACAAGCGCAACGATACGGCCGGCATCGAGGCCGACATCGAGCGCATGTTCACCTTCTTCCCGCGCCTGAAAGAACGCGCCTCCCAATTGGCCGGCACGCTCTCGGGCGGCGAACAGCAGATGCTGGCCATGTCGCGCGCCGTGCTCAGCCAGCCCAAGCTGCTGCTGCTGGACGAACCCTCTATGGGCCTGTCGCCCATCATGGTCGACAAGATCTTCGAAGTCGTGCGCGAGATCTCGCAGGAAGGCATCACCGTGCTGCTGGTCGAGCAGAACGCCCGTCTGGCCCTGCAGGCCGCCAACCGCGGCTACGTCATGGACTCGGGCACCATCACCATGGCCGGCGACGCGCACGAAATGCTGCACGACCCGCGTGTGCGTGCCGCCTACCTCGGCGAATAAAAAAGCCCCCGCGTCGCGCCTTCGGCCTGCTGCCGCCCCCAAAAAGGCGGTGTCACCGTAGGACGGCCCGGCGGCAGAAACCGCACCGACACGAATCCGGCCGGGTGTACCGGCCGTCACGCAGGGCAATAAGCTAAGCTTGTTGCCCTGTTTTCGTTTTCGCGACCCCGAGGCATCCCATGGCATTGCATACCTGGCTTTTGTATCTGCTCGCGTCGGGCGGGCTGTCCATCACGCCCGGCCCCAACACGCTGCTCGCGCTCACGCACGGCGCCCTGCACGGCCACCGCAAGACGCTGTGCACGATCAGCGGCGGCGCACTGGGTTTCACGGGGTTGATCGCATTGTCCATGCTGGGCATCGGCGCGCTGATCCAGGCATGGGCGCCGGCTCTTATCGTGCTGAAGTGGGTGGGCGGCGCCTACCTGGTGTGGCTGGGCGTGCACTTGTGGCGCTCGCCCGGCGTGCAGGTCCAGGCCGAATCCGATGCGGCCGCTCCCGCCGTATCGGGCGTGCGGCTTTTTCGCCAAGGCTGCCTCTCGGCTGTGTCCAATCCCAAGGCGCTGCTGTTCTACGGCGCCTTTCTGCCTCAGTTCCTGGATCCCGAGCGCGACCTTCTGACGCAATTCGCCATCATGGCCGCCACGTTCGTCGCCATCGAGTTCATGTACGAGTATCTGCTGGCCCGCCTGGCCTACCGTGTACAACCCTGGCTGGCACGCCATGGCCGCCGCTTCAACAAGACCTGCGGCGCACTGTTCGCGCTTTTCGGCATCGCCATGCCGACAACCTAGCACCGCCTGCCAGCCGACGTTCGCCCCATGCCTGGGAGTAACCCAAATGGCCGGCTTTTGCGAAACATGTTAATTTTTGTTAGCAAGCTTGGCGAACCCGAAGAACGCCGCTCATTCCTTTACTTCCGAGGGAAGCTCCTCGCGATATGTCCGGCATCCTTCTCTTGCAGGCCCTCGTCTACTTCAGTGTCCTGGCGACGACCTTTTACTACCGCAGGGCATTGGGGCTTGGGGTCTTCTTCTGCGTGCTCGGGGCGATGCATTTCCTCGAGACCTACCTCGCCGCGGTCTACTTCATCCAGTCGCCGTTCGGCCTGATCTCGCCGGGCTCGACCATCCTCTTCTCGGGCAAGCTGGCCATCTTCCTGCTGCTCTACATCAAGGAAGACGCCGAAAACATGCGCCAGCCCATTTATGGGCTGCTGGCCGGCAATGCGCTCATGCTGCTGCTGGGCTTGTTGCTGCGGCTGGGCCAGGCGCCGGCGAGCCTGCCCGGCTACGAGCCCGACCTGCATTTTCTCGACCAGATGGGCCTGCTCATGATCCTGGGCACAGGGCTGCTGTTCGTCGATCTCATCGCGCTGGTGATCCTGTATGAAAAGCTGCGCGCAACGCTGTTGACGCGGCGCCTGTTCGGCCGCATCTTCGTCTGCCTGGCCATCGTGCTCAGCGTCGACCAGCTCTGCTTCTTCGGCGGCCTGCGCTACCTTGTCCACGTGCCGCTATCGGCCCTGTACGGCGGCTGGATCGCCAAGATGATCGCAGCGGCCTTCTACAGCGCCATGGTGACGATCTATCTGCGCCGCGTCGAGACGGACACGCCAGGCACGCCCGCGACAGCGCCTCGCGACGTGTTCGATCGCCTGACTTATCGCCACCGCTACGAGAAGCTGATCGAACAGGTGGGCCGCGACGCGCTGACCGGTCTGCAGGACCGCGGCCAGTTCGATACCAAAGGCCCGGCCACGCTGAAAAACTCCGCAGACAACAAGCTGCCGCTGAGCCTGTTGATGATCGACATCGACGACTTCAAGAGCATCAACGATCAGCATGGCCATCCGGTCGGTGACCGCGTCATCCGCAGCGTCGTCGCGACGATTCTGCAGGTCTCGCGCAAACAGGACATCTTGTACCGCTACGGCGGCGAAGAGTTCGCGCTGCTCTGCCTGGGCCTGCCGCACGACGAAGTGACCGAGATGGCCGAGCACATTCGCATTGCGGTTGCCGGCGCGTCGCATTCCGGTTTGACCCGGCCCGTGACGATCAGCATCGGCGTGGCGAGCTTTCCTCCCCACGCCTCGGATTTTTCCTCGCTGCTGGCGCGGGCGGACGAAGCGCTCTACCACGCCAAGGCCATGGGCCGCGATACGGTCTACGCCCATTCCATCCTGTCTGCGGCTTGACGCCCGGTCGCGCTTTTCCGGCGGCCCAGCCTGGCGTGCGGGGCATCGGCCCTGACCGTGGCGTCCACGTCGATGGTTTGCACGGCATTGACCTTGAACACGCTCACCGCGCGCACCAGCGCAAGGGCCTGATCCTGCAAAGAATTGGCCGCCGCCGCCGACTCTTCGACCAGGGCGGCGTTTTGCTGCGTCACCTCGTCCATCTGTGACACCGCGCGACTGATCTGATCGATGCCGTTGGATTGCTCCGTCGACGCGGCGCTGATTTCTCCGATGATGTCGGAAACCCGTTTGACCGAGCCGACGATCTCTTTCATGGTGACGCCGGCATGCTCGACCTGCTCGGCGCCTACGCCGATCTTGTCGACGGATTCCTCGATCAGCGCCTTGATCTCCTTTGCGGCGCCGGCGCTGCGTTGGGCCAGCGCGCGCACCTCGCTGGCCACCACGGCGAAGCCCTTGCCCTGCTCGCCGGCGCGAGCCGCTTCCACGGCAGCGTTCAGCGCCAGAATATTGGTCTGAAAGGCGATGCCGTCGATCACCGACACGATTTCGGATATTTTGCTGGAGCTGGCCGAGATTCCGTTCATGGTGCCGACGACGTCGGCGACGGCCTGGCCGCCCTGGGTCGCGACCTCCGAAGCACTAACGGCGAGCTGACTGGCCTGCCGGGCATTGTCGGCGTTCTGCTTCACGGTGGATGCGAGCTGTTCGGTCGAGGCCGCCGTCTCTTCGAGCGAGGCGGCCTGCTCTTCGGTGCGGGACGACAGATCGGTATTGCCTGCGGCGATCTGCCCGGAGGCGGTCGAGATCGTGTCCGCGCCGGACCGGATCGTGAGCACGATCCTGGCCCAGTTTTCTTTCATGGCCTGGAACTCGCTGACCAGTTCGCCCAGCTCGTCCCCGCCGATCTTGGCCGTCGCTTTCGCGTTGAGATCGCCCGCGGCCAATTTTTTCGCGACCGACACCATGTCCTTGACCGGGACCACGATGCTGCGCGTGATGGCCCATCCGATAAGGACGCCCAGAATCAGCGCGGCGGCCGCGCCGGCGATCAATATCCGGCGACCCGTGACGAAGGTGCGGTATGCCTGGTCCTTGGCTTGCTGCGCCTGGCTTTCGATCAGGCCGCGATATTTCTGCAGGGCAGACACATAGTCCCTGCCCCCCGGAATGAGCTTGTTGCGGACGAGCTCGTGCAGTCTCGCGCCGTCTTCGGGATTGTTTAGCGACTTGATCTGCATCGCTTCGGCCCGGGCTTCGCGGTAGGGCCTGGCAGCCGAGTCGACGTCGGCCAGCATGCGCTTGCCCTCTTCGGAAGCCGTTGCGCCGAGCGTGTCGGACAGGGTTTTGTGCAGCCTGCGCTGTTCATCCGATTTGGCCTGGATGCGTTTTTGCTCTTCCTGGTCGTTGGTCACCATGTAGGCGGAAGAGATTTCCGTGTTGTCTTCGATGGATGCGGCCCACGCCTGGATGAGCGCTGCGCGATTCAGGCGGCTTTGCAGTTCGTTTGCCGCCTCATTGCTTTTGCCGAGGCTCCAGATGCCGATCCCGGCCATGGCAGCCATGAGGATCAATATCACCGCAATACCGCCGCCCATCCGGGCACCTATTTTCAAGCTGGAGAAACCCATCTTGATCTCCTTGTATCGATTGAAAAGCCGCAGAGCGGGCAACCCGCAAACCCTTGCGAGCCAACGCGACAAATACGCCTCGCCAGGATCTAGCCTACGTCAGGATTCGATGATTCATACAGCTTTTAGTCAACATTCATTCATTGATTTTTAAGATTTGTTTCTATTTTGCAACTAAAAACTGAACGTTTTTCAATTCATCGCCTGACGGACACCGCGCAGGGGCTCACCCTGCCGCCTGGTTTGCTCGGAAACCCTCGGTTATTGCCTTTTCGCCTCGAAATCGATTGAGTTTTTTTTCCATCGCCTTATCATTCATTCAAACGTTCGTTTGAAATGAGAGTTTCAAAGCATGGAAATAGAGAGCGACACCCGCAAACTCATCCTGGACGCGGCCGAGCGGCTGTTCATGGAGCAGGGCTACGAGGCGACGTCGACCCGCATGGTCACGACGGCGGCCAAGGTCAACCTGGCCGCGGTGAACTACCACTTCGGGTCCAAAGAAGGGCTGATGCAGGCGGTGCTGCGCCGTCGCCTGCAATACCTGAACGAAGAGCGCCTGCGCGTGCTGGACGAGGCCGAGGCCAAGGCGGCGGGCCAGCCGCTCAAGCCCTCGCAAATCGTGGACGGCTTTTTCGGCACCCTGCTGCGCATGGCGCAGGACGAAAACGCCGGCGGGCGCACATTCCTGCGTCTGATCGGCCGCTCCATGTCCGAACCGGCTTCGTTCATCCGCACCCTGCTGGCCTCGGAATATGCCGATGTGATGGAGCGCTACAAGGTCGCCCTGTTCCGGGCGCTGCCCAACGTGCCTGAAGCCGAGATCGTCTGGCGCTTTCACTTCATGCTGGGGGCCACGTCCTACGCCATCGCCGGCACGGACGCGCTGGAACTCGTCGCGGATCTGCATTCCAACGAAGCCCCGGAGATCCAGGCGGAAAAGCTGCTGGACCGCCTGATGTCCTTCCTGCTGGGCGGACTGCGCGCGCCGCTGCCCGTCGCCACCTGATACGTCGAACGGCGGACTTTTCGCCGCCGATTCCTTCACTAGAAAACATCATGAACCACGTCGCCACTCTCGACATCATCCTGACGCTGCTGATCGCCCTGGCAGCGCTGTTGACCATCCGGCCGCTGCGCCGCGCAGCAATCAGCCGTCCGCTCCTGGGCGCCTACAAACGCATCCTGCCGCCAATGTCCGATACCGAGCGCGACGCGCTGCAGGCCGGCACGGTATGGTGGGACGGCGATCTCTTTCGCGGCAGGCCGGACTGGAACACGCTGCACGCCTATCCCCAGCCGCGGCTGACTCAGGAAGAACAAGCCTTCATGGACGGTCCGGTTGAAGAAGCCTGCCGCCAAGTCAACGACTGGGAAATCTCGCACGAACTTTACGACCTGCCCGCCGCGACCTGGCGCTACATCAAGCAGCAGGGCTTTCTGGGAATGATCATTCCCAAGCGCTACGGCGGCCTGGAATTCTCGGCCTATGCGCACTCGCAGATCGTCACCAAGCTGTCTACGCGCAACTCGGCGCTGGCCGTATCGGTGATGGTGCCCAATTCGCTGGGACCGGCCGAGCTGCTGCTGCACTACGGCACAGAGGCGCAGAAGAACCATTACCTGCCCCGCCTGGCCAGCGGCGAGGAAGTGCCGGCCTTTGCGCTGACCAGCCCCTGGGCCGGTTCGGACGCCGCGGCCATTCCCGACTTCGGCATCGTCTGCAAAGGCCAGTGGCAGGGCAAGGAAGTGCTGGGCATGCGCGTCACCTGGGACAAGCGCTACATCACGCTGGCGCCGGTCTGCACGCTGCTGGGGCTGGCTTTCCGTCTGTACGACCCGGACGGCCTGCTCGGCAGCCAGAAAGACATCGGCATCACCTGCGCGCTGGTGCCGCACAACCATCCCGGCGTGGATCTGGGCCGGCGCCACTTCCCGCTCAACGCCGTCTTCATGAACGGTCCCACGCGCGGCAAGGACGTATTCATGCCGCTGGATTTCATCATCGGCGGCCCTGCCATGGCCGGCCAGGGATGGCGCATGCTGATGGAATGCCTGGCCGCCGGCCGTTCGATTTCGCTGCCCTCGTCCAATACCGGCATGGCCAAGCTGACGGCACGCACCGTAGGCGCCTATGCCCGCGTGCGCAGCCAGTTCAAGATGGCCGTCGGCAAATTCGAGGGCGGGGAAGAGGCGCTGGCCCGCATCGGCGGCCATACCTATGCGGTGGACGCCGTGCGCGGCATGACCGCCGGCGCGGTAGACCTCGGCGAGAA
>NZ_JBQCER010000075.1:0-108676 GCF_051960075.1 Bordetella sp. | reverse complement strand
GATCGCCTCGCCGCTGCCGCCGGCCGAGTATCTGAAATCGTTCGACCTGATCACTACATCTTTTCCTCATTTCGTGCCGCGCCTGAGGGCGATGGGGATCGCATCGGAGTATTTCCGGATCGCCTTCGATCCCAAGGTGCTGGAACGCCTTGGCCCTGTCGAAAAAGATATTGGCGTCAGTTTCGTCGGAGGCATTAGCCGCGACCACGTCAAGACGCTGCCTACGCTGGAATATCTGGCGCAAAATACGCCCATCGAATTTTTCGGCTATGGCGCCGATAATCTCGACGCCGCATCTCCCATCCGACCACGCCATCATGGAGAAGCATGGGGCCTGAGCATGTACCGTTCTCTAGCGCGCAGCCGCATCACGCTGAACCGGCATATCGACGTCGCGGAGAACAACGCCAACAATATGCGGCTCTTTGAAGCCACTGGTGTGGGAACCATGCTGCTGACGGACCGCAAGGACAACCTGGGCGAACTGTTCGAGATCGGCAAGGAAGTCGTCGCGTACTCGAGCCCGGAAGAAGCAGCCGAGTTGATCCGATACTATTTGGACCATCCTGAAGAGGCCCAGGCTATCGCCAAAGCCGGGCAGGCGCGAACCTTGCGGGAACACACCTATCGGCATCGCATGGAAGAGCTGGCACCCATTCTTGAGAAATACCTGACTGGTCGCCGGTAGTGCATATGGAACACTACATCACCCTTTTCGACAGCCTCTTCCTGCCACAAGGCCTGGCGTTGCACATGTCCATGGAGCGACATGCTGGCGCCTATACGCTGTGGGTTCTGTGCATGGACGAGAAAGCGCACGACGTGCTGGAAAAACTGTCGCTGCCGAATGTCCGGCTGCTGCGCGTGGGCGAACTTGAGACCGAGGAGCTCAAGCGGGTCAAGCCGGGACGCAGCAAGGGGGAGTATTGCTGGACGTTGACGCCCTTCACCCCGCGTTTTGTTTTCGAGGCAGACGCGTCCGCTTCCCGGGTTACCTATATCGACGCGGATATCTGGTTCCGCAAGTCTCCGGCCGCGCTCTTCGCCGAGCTGGAGCATTCCGGCAAACACGTGCTCATCACGGATCATGCCTATGCTCCCGAGCATGATCAGTCGGCAACATCGGGGCAATACTGCGTCCAGTTCATGACCTTCACCCGCAATGGAGGGGAGGCTGTCAGAAAGTGGTGGGAAGAGCGATGCGTCGAATGGTGCTTCAACCGCACCGAGGACGGAAAATTCGGTGACCAGAAATACCTGGACGATTGGCCTGAGCGCTTTCCGGACCAGGTGCATGTCTTGCACGACTGCGAATTGGCCATGGCCCCCTGGAATGCCGAACGATTCCCCTATGGGCGTGCTGTCATCTGGCATTTCCATGGTCTGCGCTTGATCGTAAAAGATCAGTCGCTTCAGGCCAGCTTCGGTCCTTATCACTTGCCTCAAGTGGTCTGGAGCTATATTTACAAGCCGTATCTGGCCGATCTTCGCCGCGCGATCGACCTTATCCGGAGTTGCGGCGAGACCGCGCGCTCACAAACCAGCGTCACCTTCATATCACGACTGCGCCACGCGGCCTATACGTTGCGGCAACATGGTCGAGGTCTTCTTATGATGCTGTCTGGTGTCGTGAAGTTCTAACGGCTCGCCGGTCGCCCGTCATCACTGGGCGGGCGAATACCCCGGCACATAGTGCTTGAGGCGCTGCTTGGTTTGCATCTCTTCATGAAATGGCATGGCCAGCCATGCCTCGATTTCCTGCAACCACGCCTCTCCCAAAGCCTGATCGGGTTTTGCTATCCGCAGCTTGGGGTGCGGCGTCGCTAGCGTTTGCTCGCTGTCGGCAAGCAGTTCTTCGTAGAGTTTTTCCCCCGGACGCAAACCGGTGACTTCAATCCGAATTTCGCCGTCGGTATAGCCGGACAAGCGAATCATGTCGCGGGCCAGATCGTAGATGCGCACGGGCTCGCCCATATCGAGCACGAAGATGCGGCCGCCTTCTTCGGCTTCGCTAGCCTGCAATCCCGCCTGCAGCACCAGCTGGGCCGCCTCGGGAATCAGCATGAAATAACGCGTGATCTCCAGGTGCGTCACGGTGACCGGACCGCCGGCGGCGATTTGTTCGCGGAATTTGGGGATCACGCTGCCGCTGCTGCCCAGCACGTTGCCGAAACGCACCATGACGAACCGCGTGGTCGGCGAAATCGCCTGCATCGCCTGGCAGACGAGTTCGGCCAGGCGCTTGGTGGCGCCCATGACGTTGGTCGGATTGACGGCCTTGTCGGTCGAAATCAGCACGAACTCTCGCACGCCGTGTTGCGCGGCTGCCCGAGCCAGGCATAGCGTGCCCAGCACGTTGTTGCGCACAGCCTGCCAGGCATTGGCGTTTTCCATCAGGGGCACATGCTTGTATGCCGCGGCATGGAACACGATGGCCGGTTTGTGCTCGGCAAAGACGCGCTCGAGTAGGACCGTATCCTTGACGTCGCCCACGACGTAGGTTGCCGCGAGCTTCGGGAAGGTTTTCGAGAACTCTTGCTCGATCCGGTACAACGCGAACTCGGACAGCTCCAGGAAGACGATGCGCGCCGGTGCATAGCGGGCGATCTGGCGACACAGCTCGGAGCCGATGGAACCGCCGGCTCCGCTGACGAGCACTGTCTGCTCGGAAAAAAGGCCGGACAGCCCGGCATCATCGAGCTGCACCGGGTCGCGCCCAAGCAAGTCTTCCAACTCGACACGTCGCATCTGCGATACCGAGACCTTGCCATCCAGCAGATCGCTCGACATCGGCAAGATCATCACCTTGAGCCCGGCATTGACGGCGATTTCGGTAGCTTTGCGGCGCACGCCAGCGGAAACCGACGACATTGCGACGATGGCGTGCTCCACGCCTAGGCGCTTGGCGTGAGCTTCGATCTCCTCGAAACTGCCCACCACCGGCACATTGAGTATGCGCGACCCCAACTTGCGCGAGTCATTGTCCAGCAAGGCCACCGGCCGCCAATTCGGGTTGCGGGCAAGATCGCGGAGCAAAGCGGCGGCGGCGGTTCCCGCGCCCATAATGATCACCGGCTCCGCGTTCATCTGGCTTGGCGAGAACAGCGCCCCATCCTTCCAGGCGCGGTAGAGGAAGCGGCTGCCGCCCATGAGCAGGATGAGAAAGATCGGGTCGAGGATCAAGACCGAACGCGGCACGTCGGCCAGGCGGTTGACCATGAACAAGACCACAGGTACCGCCAGCGCGGACGTGCCAACGGCCAGCACGATGCGCCGCAAGTCCGGAATGCTGGCATAGCGCCAGATGCCGCGATACAGGCCAAAGAGATAGAACGCCACGCCCTGCACCGGCACGACCCATGCCAGGTAGGACCACATGACCCGCACATATTCGGGCGGAACCTCGAGGTTGAAGCGAAACCAATAGGCCAGCAGCCACGCAATGGCGGCGACCACGAGGTCATGCAGCGTCGCGACGAAAGATCGGGAGTTCAAGATTTTCTAATCCGGTCTCCGCTCCCTTTGCCGAGAACGGTCATGAACAGATAACGGAAGTACGTGGTGGTGCTCAAATCGGCCAGCATTTTACGATCCGTCTCGGCGAGCAGATCAGGCGTGGACATGTCGATGCCATTGACCTGCGCCAGCCCCGTAATGCCCGGCCGCGCCTCGAACACGCCTTGCGCGGCGCGCGCGGCGATCAGCTCGGTCTGGTTGAATAGACAAGGACGTGGGCCGACCAGGCTCATGTCGCCGAGCAGCACGTTCCACAGCTGGGGCAGCTCATCCAGCTTGGAGCGGCGCAGAAACTTGCCCAGCGGCGTGACGGCGGAAGCGTCGGCCAGGTGGGTTGCCACCGAAGCCGTATCGGGCCGCATGGTTCTGAACTTCAGCAGCGTGAAGGGACGCTGGTGCCGCCCCACCCGGGTCTGGCGAAAGAATGGCGAGCCGGTGTCAAACAGCCCCAGAATGGTGAGTACCACCAGGACGGGCGAACCGAAAATCAAGCCACAAAGGGCAAACAGTATGTCTAGGACGCGGATCATCTGGCCATTTTTCTTAGTTGTTCATCCATGGATATGACAGGCTTCCAACCGAGCATTTGGCGAGTCTTTGACGCATCGACGACCAGCGACCCTAACAGGCGATCGGCTGCCGCCCGTTTGCCCAATGCCGCTGCGCAAAAGCGCAGCAGGCCGGCGGGAACGGGAATGAGGCGGGCAGGCAGGCCGTAGGCGGCCGCGACTTTGCGCAGCAAGGCGCTGGTGGAGACATCCTCGCCATCGGCCGCCATGAATACCTGGTTGGCTGCGGCGGAGTGGGTCAGGCAGGTCATGATCAGGTCGATCAGGTTATCCAGCGCAATAAGGCTGCGGCGATTGTCGATCGCGCCTAGAGGCAACGGAATGCCGCGCTCCAATACGCGCACCATGGCCTGGAAGTTTCCGCGAACGCCCGGACCGTACACCAGCGGCGGACGGATCACAACGAACTCCATGCCCGTCTCGAGGCACAGGCTGCGCAAGGCGCGTTCGGCGTCCAGCTTGGAGATGCCGTAGGCATCTTCGGGCGCGGGCTCGTCATCGGGCGTAAACGCCCGGCCGGGCGGCGTCAGCTCTCCGTTGACCTTGGCGCTGCTCAGAAATACAAAGCGCTTTACGCCGGCCTGCGCAGCCTGGCGCGCCAAGGCGATCGTCGCTTCCGTGTTCACGCGCCGAAACGCGAGCAGGGTGTCTTCGCCCTCCTCGCGCGACATGCTGGTGCGGGCGGCCAGATGCACGATCACGTCGATGCGATGCAATGCATCATGCCACTGGGTCTGATCGGCAATGTCACCGACGATCACCGGGGTCGCAAGACCGCCGAATGCCTGCGCCGTGCGCAGCACGGCCACGACTTCGTTGCCGCGCAGCGTGCATTCTTCGCAAAGCGCCCGGCCGACAAAGCCGGACGCGCCGGTCACCATTACGCGCAGACTCATCGGTTCACACCCTATTGCGTTGAAACTGCCAGGTGCTGGCGCACATGTCGTCCAGCGAACGCGTGGCCTGCCATCCCAGCAGGCGCTTTGCCTTGGCCGGATTCGCATAGCAGGCCGGCACGTCGCCCGGGCGCCGCGCCGCGATCACGTACGGGATGCCCCGCCCGCTCGCCTTCTCGAAGGCGCGCACCATGTCGAGCACGCTATACCCTTGGCCGGTGCCCAGATTGATGACATCCCACCCCTGATGGCTCTGAAGGTAATGCACGGCCGCGGCATGGCCTTCGGCCAGGTCCATGACGTGGATGTAGTCCCTGATGCCGGTGCCGTCCGCGGTGGGGTAGTCGTTGCCGAATACCTGCAGCCGCTCTCGCTCGCCCGACGCGACCTGCGCGATGAAGGGCATGAGATTGTTGGGAATGCCGTTGGGCCGTTCGCCGATCATGCCGCTTTCGTGCGCCCCGACGGGATTGAAATAGCGCAGGCACATGATGCGCCAGGCCGCGTCCGACCTGGCCACATCGCCCAGCATTTCTTCGACGTGAAGCTTGGTGCGTCCGTAGGGATTGATCGCGTGGGTAGGATGCGCTTCGTCGATGGGCAGATATTGAGGCAGGCCGTAAACCGTTGCGCTGCTGCTGAACAGCAGCGTCTTGACGGACACCCGTTGCATGGCCTGCAGCAGGCTCACCGTGCCGTGGATATTGTTCGCGTAGTACTCGATGGGAACGGCAACCGATTCTCCGACGGCCTTGAATCCGGCGAAATGGACAACAGCATCAATGCGATGCTCGCGCAGCGCCTTTTCGACGAGATCCGTAGCGCGCACGTCTGCCTGCACGAACGGCAGTTTCTTCCCCGCCATTGAAGAAATCTTCTCGGGAACCGCCGCATCGCTATTGGAAAGGTTGTCGAACAGCACTACATTGTGGCCGGCTTGAGCCAGAACCAGAGCCGTATGGCTGCCGATATAGCCAGCGCCGCCGGTAAGAAGGATATTCATGTAGGTCGTCAGTTGCCCTGCTTCGCGGGACCCGGAAAAATGATGCTATGCGACCATAGGCGACGCAAAGCGCGGCCATCAAGAAAGCCTTTGTAATTTTACTTCATCAAAATTAAGCCATGAACGACACGGTCGTATTAATCAGCCATGCGGTAGAGACCCTGACCAATTTTCGCGGACCGCTGATCAAGGCCATGGTGGCTGCGGGCTATCGTGTCGCCGCTTTCGCCCCGGATTACACCGACTCCAGCCGGCAGGCCATACGAGCACTGGGCGCGGAACTGGTCGACTATCCGCTCCAGCGCACGGGCATCAATCCTTGGCAGGACGTGCGCAGCATGCTGGCGCTGCGCAAGGCATTGCTGAAGATTCAGCCCGATGTCGTGCTGGCCTACACCATCAAGCCCGTCATCTGGGGCACCCTGGCCGCATGGCTGGCGCGCGTGCCGCGCCGCGTCGTCCTGATCGAGGGCCTGGGTTTCGTTTTCACCGACAGCGGCAGTTCGGTTCCGCTCAAGCGCCGGCTTCTGCGCGGCGTCGTGTCGGGGCTGTATCGCTTTGCGCTGGCGCGCGCGCATCGGGTCCTGATGCTCAATCCGGACGATATCCGGGACTTCGCGGCCCGGGGCCTGGTCGCTCCGGAAAAAGCCCTGAACATCGGCGGCATAGGCGTCGATCTGTCCGAATGGCCCGTCACGCCGTTGCCGGACGGTCCCATGACCTTTTGCCTGGCCGCGCGGCTGCTGCGCGAAAAAGGCGTCTACGAATACATCGAGGCGGCTCGCAATATCAAGGCCCGTCATCCCGAGGCGCGCTTTCTTTTGCTGGGGAGCACCGACAAGAACCCAGGATCCCTGCAAGCCGTAGAGGTGGAGCAATGGGTGCGAGAAGGCGTGGTGCAATGGCCGGGACACGTGCCCATGCGCGACTGGCTGGCCCGATCCAGCGTGTTCGTCCTGCCGTCCTACCGGGAAGGCGTGCCACGCAGCACGCAGGAAGCCATGGCCATGGGGCGCCCCGTCATCACCACGGACGTGCCGGGCTGCCGGGAAACCGTGGTCGACGGCGTCAACGGGATCATCGTTCCGCCGCGCAATGCGGCGGCGCTGGCGGCGGCCATGGAAAAGCTCATTCTCGATCCCGACCGACTTGCCGGCATGGGGGCTGCAAGCCGCCGCATGGCCGAGGAGAAATTCGACGTGCATCGCATCAACGCGGTCATTCTGCGGGAATTGCGCGGCCAGACGGCCTAGCCCAGCAAGCGATAGCGGACTTCGCGCGCGGCGTCCCGGCCCACGCGCAGCACGGTGGCGGCAAACGCCAGAGCTATCGCTCCCATTGCTTTCTGGCAATGAAAGTATTGCGCCTGCACGGCAAACAATGCCTTGCGCGTGCGCCACAACTTGCGCCAGGCAGTATGCGTGCGCAAGCGGTACGTAAGTAGCTGCGCCGGCAGTGTGTGATAGTGGCTGGATCGGTAAGCTCGCAGCAGCAGCTCCTGGTCTTCGCAGCAATACGGGCCGGGGTCTTGGTAAGGATTCTTGCGGAACCACTCCACCCGCCCCATCCAGGTGGGGTGGTACATGGGGAAACCCAGCCACGGACGGGCGCAGATCTCTTCATGGCTCGTCGCGTACGGCAGGGCTCCATTTGGCTTGCCGTTTTCGTCCATGGTGGCGCATTGCGTGGCCAGCAGGTCGACCTCCGGGTGCTTGTCCAGGAACTCGACCTGCCTGGCGAATCGTTCTGGATGGCAAAGATCGTCATGGTCCATCCGCGCGAAATAGCGGCCACGCGCCATGGCGACCGCCTGGTTCAGCCGGCCGGAGAGCCCAATGTTCCTGCCATCGCGCACGACGATGATGCGCGGGTCGTGCAAGAACGGAAGCTTGTCGATGGCATCGTCCGTCGAGCCGTCGTCGAGGATCAGCAACTCCCAGTCAACGAAGCTTTGTTCGACGACCGATCGCACGGCGGACTCCAGGACCTTGCCGCCGTTGAGAACGGATAGCGCGACCGTTATAGCGGGTGGCATTTTGTATTGTTAGTCCTATTAGGTCACAAACAGGGCGAGAAAGCAGGTGCCCCGAACCGCATTGCCTAGACCTTTATCACCAGGCCCAGCCGCTTGCACACGCGGTATCCGGCAAGCACCATGCCATACAGGGGATAGCGCCAGCCCAGCCGTTCGCGCTGCACTTGGCGGGTCTCGGCCACCGACCGCGCCACATTGCCCGACGCGCCGCCGCGCCAATGCAGCGCGGTCATCACCGGCACCGGACGGAACCGAACGCCGGCCACATAGGCTCGCAGAAAGAAGTCGTAATCTGACGCGATACGCAGGTCTTCACGAAACGGCCACTGCAGCAACAACTCGCGCTTGGCAAACAAGGCCGGGTGGTGCACCGTGCAAAAAAACGGCAGCTTCCACGGCACCGCGGGCAGCTCGCCTTCGGCAGTATTCATGACGCGCATGCCGGCGCAGACGATAGGGTCCTGGCCCGCTTCCAGCAGCGGCATGACTGTGGGAAAGCCTTCCGGCGCCAGCCTGTCGTCGCCATTGATGAACAGGACGTAGTGCCCGCGCGCCAGCGTCACGCCCTTGTTCATGGCGTTATAGATACCGGTGTCCGGTTCGCTTACCAGCCGGTCGATCAGGCCGCCGCGCGCCCGCACCCGCTCCAGGGTATCGTCGGTGGAAACGCCGTCCACCACCACGTATTCCACCCGACTGTCTTTTACCGCCGCCACGGAGTCCAGCGTTTTATCGATGGTGTCTGCACAGTTCTTGGTGACCGTGACGATGCTCAGTAGATATTCCGTCTGCATATCAGTCGATTTCTCTTTTTTCAAAAATCTGCCAGAACGCTTGCGCGCACACGGCGGGCAGATGCCGATCCATCAGAGGCAACGCCGCTGCGCCCGCAAAAATCGCGTCCGTCGCCTGGCGCAGGGCCGCCTGCAGATCGCTGGATGCGTTTTTCACCACGTAAAGATACGGATTGGGTTCTATATTTTCCGCCGCCACGGGCGTGCAAACGGCTCGCACCTGGTGCTGCAGCGCGGTCAGCACGGACGTTTTCGTGCCTGCGCCGATTTCCAGCGGGAACAGCTGTAGATCCACGGATTGCAGTAACCGGGCATAGTCGTCCACCCACGCCACATCCTGGACGGTGATGCGAGGACTTTGCGCGGTCAGCGTCTTGACGGTTTGCAACGCTTCGCGCGAGGCCTTGTGCAGCACCAGCTCTATCTTCGACTCGCCCGGCGGCAGGTGGCACAAAGTCCTGATCCAGTCCAGATACAGAGGCGTGCCGTAGAAAGCGTCTCCCAGGCCGGACATCAGAATGGTCAAGGGCCTGCCGGCCGGACGCGGCACAGGCACGGGCGGGTCGTAGTCCAGGAAAGGATGCGGCACGAACACAGGGCGCGCGCCCAGGCAGGCAAGCACCCGGGCATCCTGCCGGCCCACCACATGCACGCGGCGCCCGCGCAAATAGCGGGCCTCGAAGACCAGGTTCGCGAGCAATCCGGCCGGGTCGCGCAACAGCCGTCGCGGCTTGAAGCGCGACGCTTTCAGCTTGCGCCAATACAGCATGGTGGCGCAATCCATGCCGCTGATCACCACCGGTTGTTCGCAGTGGCGCAGCATGGGCGCGAACCAATAGGGATACGCCCATACCGCGTCGAATTTCCGCAGGTCGGGGAAAGCGAAACCCGCGATCTGCCTGACCCCTTTGGGCCACCACGCGGGCACGGCAGCGGCAGCAGGCGCGCATCGCACAAAACGCACGCCTTGCGAGGATAGTTCCCGCACTTCGGGAACCTCTTCGTAGCCGTCCAGGTTCTGGCCGAAGAGATAGACCGTCAGCGTCACTCCTGCCGGACGCCCTTGGATCATCCGGTACAGCAGCCCGCTGGGGCCGCCGACGTTTTCCTTGCGCGGCACGAAACAGGTCAGGCAGGCGATATTCATGCCAATCGCACCCAATCTCCGGGAATGAGATCGCGGGTGTCGCGCTGCGCGTCCTTGAACCATGCCAGCGGCGCCACGACGCGCTTGTGTGGGTAGGCACCCAGCCACGCCCCCCACCAGCTTAGCGAGCTGTTGGCGATCACGAAGTTCTTGCATGCTGCCATCAGCCAGAGATCCTGGTGGGCGTCATCCGGGCCGTTGACGTCGACCACAGTGAAATCCAGGCCGACGTCCAGGTTGTGCCGCACCCATTCCGGGTCATCAGAGAACACATAGCCATGGGGGTTCTTCAACTCCGCGGAAGTGATCTGAACGCCCTGGCGGTAGTAATCCATGGAGCAAAGGCCATGGAATTGGGCAGCATTCTTGTTGGTGACGTAGTCGCCCCTTCTCACATGCAGGCAAATGGCGTCTGTCGAGGAAATCTCCGTATGCAATGCGCGGCTCTTCTCGCTCAGATCGCCGACGCGGCCGATTTCCGCGCGAATGAGGTCTTGCGCATCGGAAAAATATTTTAGAGATTGCCAATGCCCGTTCAGGCATACGGGTGGAGATAGCGTGTTGACGTTGGGATCGAACCCAAACGACTTCTCGAAATACACGCCCCCCGTACTCGGCAGTCCTAATTGGCGCAGCATGCGTCTGAACGCCTTCTTCAGCAAGCTCTGAGGCTGCGTATAAAAGCCGATCGACTGTACTCGGGCATTCAATGCAAAAGGCGACAGCGCATAGTTGCGCGGCGTTATCGCATCAGAGGACGGAATATTGTCGAACCAGCTCAGGTCCAATACCAAGGGAACTGCGCACCGCGCCGCCAGGGCACGCGCCGCCGCATATTGGAACAATTGATTCCCCAGCCCTCCATACAACGAGGTAGTAACGACCTTATCCACCTGTCCCCCGATCACTGGCTGCGACCGTAATTGTCCTCAAGCCGCACAATGTCGTCTTCGCCCAGATACCCCCCTGACTGCACTTCGATGATCTCCAGCGGAATCTCACCGGGATTGGTCAAGCGATGCACCTCTCCCAGCGGGATATACGTCGACTGGTTTTCGGTAAGCAGCAGCACTTCCTTGCCGCGCGTGATCTCGGCGGTGCCCTTGACCACGATCCAGTGCTCGGCCCGATGATGATGCTTCTGCAGGCTCAGGCTCGCCTTGGGTTTGACCTGGATGCGCTTGACCTTGAAGCGGCCGCCTTCGTCGATGCTGTCGTACCAGCCCCAGGGACGATGCACCTTGCGGTGCAGGACGTGCTCTTCGCGATCGTTCGAGCCCAAGGCGTTGACGATGGCTTTAACGTCCTGGCTGCGGGCGCGGTCGGCAACCAGCACGGCGTCGGGCGTTTCAATCACGACCAAGTCGTTCACGCCCACCAGGGCGACCAGGCGGCTGGTGGCCTGGACCAGGGTATTGCGGCTGCCCGTAGTGATCACATCGCCCAGGTGCGCGTTGCCGGCTTCATCCTTGGGCAGGGTGTTCCACACGGCCTCCCAGGCGCCCAGGTCGTTCCAGCCGGCGTCCAGCGCCACCATGCGAATGGAGAAATCGCTGCCGGGGCAATGCTCCATGACGGCGTAATCGATCGATTCGCTGGGGATGGCTTCGAACTGGGCTCGGCCGGGACGCACGAACTTCTGGTCGGTGCTGCGCTGTTGCCATGCGATGCGCGTGGCCTGCACGATGTCGGGCCGAAAGCGCTCCAGCGCGGCCAGCCATACCGAGGCCTTGAGCACGAACATGCCCGCGTTCCAGTAGTAGCCGCCTTCGGCCAGGTAGGCCTGCGCGGTTGGCGCGTCGGGCTTTTCGACGAAGCGCTCGACAGGCATGTCTGCCTTGGTCGCATCGCCGGATGCTTGGGTTTTTATGTAGCCGTAGCCGGTTTCGGGGCGATCCGGCGTGATGCCCAGGATGACGATGGCGCCTTCTGCGGCGATGCGCACCGCCTGGCGCATGGCCGTCGTGAACGCGGCCGTGTCCGCCACGGTCTGGTCGGCAGGTGTCACCACCAGCACGGGATCGTCGCCGTTTTCGCGCGCGGCCAGCGCCGCCAGCGTCAGGGCCGGGGCCGTGTTGCGGCCGATCGGCTCGAGCAGGGCAGTGCCCGGCTCGATGCCCGCTTCGCGCAGTTGCTCCATAGCCAGAAAGCGGTGCTCTTCGTTGCTGACGATAAAGGGCGCGGCAACGGCCAGGCCGTCGCCTGCCAGGCCGGCCAGGCGATGGGCTGCTTGTTGGAACAGGCTCTCGTTGCCCGTGAGGCAAAGAAACTGCTTGGGAAAGCCTGCACGGGACAAAGGCCACAAGCGCGTGCCTGAACCGCCGCAGAGAATTACGGGCGAGACTGCGATCATGGGGGTGGGACTCCGGTTTGCGCCCGCTTGTCGGAACCGGGCTGCTTTAGATGCAAAAGTATAGTCTGCGGGCCGGTCATGGCCTCGATAGGCGTCCAAGTTGAAAGGCGATGCGCGCCTACCCTCGCACCCCTGGTGAAAACGCCAGCACAGGGTCAAAATGAACACATAGCCCGTTGCCGCATGAAACCAAATCCAACCAGGAGACAGCCATGCGCATAGCCGATGCCCAGTGGATCCCTTCCACGCCTCACCAGACCTGGGACGCGTTGGTCGACCCGCAGGTGCTGCAAAAGTGCTTGCCCGGGTGCGTCGAGGTCAGGCAGCTCAGCCCCGCCGAATACGCCCTGACCCTGCGCACCAAGATCGGCGGGCTGGAGCACGACTACCAGGGCGAGATTTTGCTGTCCGATGTGGAGCCCGGCCGCGGGGCCATGCTGGCTTTCGAGGGCATGGGCGCCGCCGCTGGCCTGGCCATCGGCACGGCCCAGCTCACGCTGGCCGAAAAAGAAAACGGCACGCGCGTGAGCTATACCGTGGCCGGCATGGCCGGCGGCAAGCTGGCCGAGCTGGGCGAGGCGGTGGTGCTCAAGGCCGGCCAGAAGATCCTGGACAAGTTCTTTGCCGCCTTCATCGAGCACATGTCGCGCCAGCCCCGCACGGCGCCCCCGCCGCCCCCGCCCGAGCCCGAGGCCACGGGCATGGCCAATTCATCCTGGTCCTGGGCCGTGGTGGCCTTGGTGGTGGTGGCGCTGGTGGGCTATCACCTGCTGTACCAATAGGTCAGAACGAATCGGCCTTGCCGGTCAACGCCACGCCCAGCCGCAGCGCGAAGAACGACAGCGTTTCGACGCCGCGCCGCAGCCAGCCGCGGCGGCGCAGGTCTTGCTGCGCGATGAGGGTGCCGCCGCGCGTCATGCCCTGCTCGATGCGGGCCTTCAGGTCGGCTCCGAAGGCCGCGTCGTCGACGACCACATTGGCCTCGCGCGCCAGCAGCAGGCTGAAAGGGTCCAGGTTGGACGAGCCCACCGTGGCGATGCCGTCCATGACGGCGGCCTTGGCGTGCAGATAGCCGATGCGGTATTCGTAGATTTCGATGCCGCCGGCGATGAACGTGTCGTACAGCGCGCGGGTGGCGTGGTAAAGAATGCGGTGATCCGACTTGCCCTGCAGCAAAATGCGCACCCGCACGCCGCGCGCGGCGGCATCGAGCAGGGCTTTGCGAAAATCCCTGCCCGGAAAGAAGTACGCGTTCGCGATGAGGATCTCGTGCCGGGCGCTGCGTATGCAGCATAGATACGCCCGCTCGAACACCTGGCGGTAGCGTACGTTGTCGCGCAGCACCAGCGCGGCGCGCACGCGGTCGTATTGCGAAGGCAGCGTCAAGTCCGTGTCGACGGCTTCGGCGACGAAAGCCCGCCGGGGCTTGAGCAGCGGCATGATCTGCCGCATGCGATGCCAGGCCTGAGGGCGGGGCAGGCTGGCGCGCAGGCGTACCCAGTTCAGGCGCACGTGCAGCAGGTCCTGCGCATGCATCACGTCGGCCACCAGCGGACCGCGGATCTGCACGGCAAAGTCGAAGCGCGGCGTGGTGCTGTCTTCGTCGTAGTCGTCTTCGATGTTGATGCCGCCGACAAACGCCACGGCCGCATCGATGACGGCCGTCTTGCGGTGCAGGCGGCGCAGCCGGCTGCGCGCGGGAACGAGCTTGCCCAGAAAGCGCGGCTCGGGGCGAAAGACCAGGCATTGCGCGTCGACGGCGGCCAGGCGGCCGCGCACGCGGTCGATGACGGCATGGCTGCCGAAGCCGTCGAGCACCACGCAGACATGCACCCCGCGGCGGGCCGCGGCCACGAGACAGTCGAGCACACGGTCGCCGGCGGGATCGAAGGCGAAGATGTAGGTCTCCAGGTGCACGCTGCGCTGCGCCGCGTCGATGGCCGCGCACAGCGCGGGAAAGAAATCGGCGCCGTTTTGCAGCAGGCGCACGGCGTTGCCGTCGGTCCAGGAGAGAAAGTCGAGCGCCTTGTCGTTCATCTGAGCTCGAGCTCGGCCAGCAGCGGCGCGTGGTCCGAAAGCCGGGCCCACTGCGGGCCGCGCAGGACGCGGGCCTCGTGCACGTCGAAGCCGCGCTGATAGATGCGGTCCAGGCGGAACCACGGGAACAGCGACGGAAAGGTGCGCGGCGTGCGGCCGAACACGTCGGACAGACCCAGGTCTTGCGTGAAGAAAGGGGTGAGCTTGTCGCCCCAGTCGTTGAAGTCGCCCGCCACCAGCACGGGAGCGTCGTCGGACACGAAAGCGCGGATGCGCTCGGCCAGGGCCTGCGCCTGACGCACGCGGCTGGCCGCGAACAGGCCCAGGTGCACCACGAAGCAGTGCACGTGCACCCCGCTCACGTCGACCAGCGCGTGCAGCAGGCCGCGCTGCTCCAGCCTGTGGTCGGAGATGTCCTGGTTTTCGTGCTGCAGGATGGCGTGGCGCGATAGAAAGGCATTGCCGTGGTCGGTGCGGTGCCGCACGGCGTTGCGCCCGTAGACCATGTTCAGGTCCAGCGCCGCGGCCAGGATTTCGTGCTGCGCGTCGAGCTGGACGATGCTTTCGTTGCGGCCCTGGACTTCCTGCAGAAAGACCAGGTCGGGATGCAGCCCGTGCAAGGCGGGCCGCAAGCCGTTGAGCGACTCGCGCAGCCCCAGGGACGAGCGGCCCTTGTGGATGTTGTAGGTGACGACGCGCAGCCTGGCCATCACCCTCTCCTTACCGTTGTCGCAACCCTTGCCTACTTGGCCTCGACGTTGCGCAGCCGGATGTGCAGCTCGCGCAGTTGCTTCTCGTCGACCTCGGACGGCGCCTGGGTGAGCAGGTCCTGCGCGCGCTGGGTCTTGGGGAAGGCGATCACGTCGCGGATCGACTCGGCGCCGGTCATCATGGTGACGATGCGGTCCAGGCCGAAGGCCAGGCCGCCGTGCGGGGGCGCGCCGTACTGCAGCGCGTCCAGCAGAAAGCCGAACTTCTCGCGGGCTTCTTCGGCGCCGATCTTGAGGGCGCGAAAGACCTTGCTCTGCACTTCTTCGCGATGGATACGCACCGAGCCGCCGCCGATTTCCCAACCGTTGAGCACCATGTCGTACGCCTTGGCAATGGCTTTGCCCGGATCGGTTTCGAGGTAGTCCTCGTGGCCGTCCTTGGGGCTGGTGAAGGGGTGGTGGGCGGCGGTGTAGCGGCCTTCTTCCTCGTCGTATTCGAACATGGGAAAGTCGACGACCCACAGCGGCTTCCAGCCGGCGGTGAACAGGCCCGTCTTCTTGCCGAACTCGCTGTGGCCGATTTTCACGCGCAGCGCGCCGATGGCGTCGTTGACGACCTTGGCGCTGTCGGCGCCGAAGAAGAGGATGTCGCCGTCTTTGGCGCCGGTGCGCTTGAGCAGTTCGGCGATGGCGGCGTCATGCAGGTTCTTGACGATGGGCGACTGCAGGCCCTCGCGGCCCTTGGCCTGCTCGTTGACCTTGATGTAGGCCAGGCCCTTGGCGCCGTAGATGCCGACGAACTGGGTGTAGGAGTCGATCTCGCTGCGCGGCATGTCGCCGCCGCCGGGCACGCACAGGGCCACCACGCGGCCGCCGGCCATATTGGCCGCCGAGGAAAAGACCTTGAAGTCCACGTCGCGCATCACGTCGGTGACGTCGGTGAACTCGAGCTGCACGCGCAGGTCGGGCTTGTCGGAACCGTAGCGCGTCATGGCTTCGGTCCAGGTCATTTGCGGGAAGGCCGGCAGGTCTACGTCCTGCACCACCTTGAACACGTGGCGGATCATGCCTTCGAAGATGTCGCGGATCTCGACTTCGTTCAGGAACGAGGTCTCGCAGTCGATCTGCGTGAACTCGGGCTGGCGGTCGGCGCGCAGGTCCTCGTCGCGGAAGCACTTGGTGATTTGATAGTAGCGGTCGAAGCCGGCGACCATGAGCATCTGCTTGAACAGCTGCGGCGACTGCGGCAGCGCGAAGAAGTGGCCGGCGTTCACGCGCGAGGGCACGAGGTAGTCGCGCGCGCCTTCGGGGGTGCTCTTGGTGAGCATGGGCGTTTCGATGTCGATGAAGCCCAGGCCGTCCAGGTATTTGCGCACCTCGATGGACACGCGGTAGCGCAGCATGAGGTTGCGCTGCATGGGCATGCGGCGCAGGTCCAGCACGCGGTGCGTCAAGCGCGTGGTTTCCGACAGATTGTCGTCGTCGAGCTGGAAAGGCGGCGTGACCGAGGCGTTGAGCACCTCGACTTCGCGGCACAGGATCTCGACTTCGCCCGACGCCATGTCGGGGTTGGTCGTGCCTTCGGGGCGGTTGCGCACCAGACCGACGATGCGGATGCAGAACTCGTTGCGCAGGCCTTCGGCGATCTTGAAGGCCGCGGCGTTGTCGGGGTCGAACACGATCTGGGCCAGGCCGGCGCGGTCGCGCATGTCGATGAAGATGACGCCGCCATGGTCGCGGCGCCGATTCACCCAGCCGTACAGGGTGACAGTCTGGCCGAGATGATCGCGGCAAACTTGGCCGGTGTAGCAGGTGCGGCTCATGGAAAAGACTCCGTATTGGGTATAGATGTGAAGTGTGTTCAGCGTGCGCCCAGATGCGCGTCGGACGCTTCGGGCATGGCGACGGGCGCAATGGGCGCGGGCGGCGCCACGACGCCCATCGAAACGATGTACTTGAGCGCGGCGTCGACCGACATGCGCAGCTCGATGACCTCGCCGCGCGGCACGATGAGGAAAAAGCCCGACGTGGGGTTGGGCGTGGTGGGCACGTAGACGCTCAGGTGCTCGCCCGGCAGATGCCCGGCCACCTCGCCCCCGGGTTCGCCCGTGAGAAAGGCGATCGTCCACGAGCCCTTGCGCGGGTATTCGATCAGCACCGCCTGGCGAAAGGCCCGGCCGTTGGGCGCGAGCACCGTGTCGCTGACCTGCTTGACCGAACTGTAGATGGAGCGCACCAGCGGGATCTGGTTGAGCAGGCGCTCCCACAGGGTGAACAGGCGGCGGCCCAGGAAATTGGCGGTGAACATGCCGGTGACGAGAATGACCGCGATCACCAGCACGAAGCCGAACCCGGGAATGTGCCGGTGAAAGAGCGCCTGGGACGACAGGAAGTCGGGTACGACGCCGCTGAGCGTGTTGACGATCAGGCCGATCACCCAGATGGTGATCACCAGCGGGATCCAGACCAGAAGGCCGGTAATGAAGAATTTTTTGAGCACGGGGCCCGGCCTTGTCAGGTGGACGATGAAGTGGGCGCTGCCGGCGGCGCAGCGGCGGCGGGCGCGGCGGCAGTGCTGCCGTCGCCGGACGATTTGGCCGGCTCGGACGGCGCGGCCGCATCGGGCGACGCAGCCGGCTTGGCCGCGGCGCCGTTGTTTGCGCCGTTGTTGCGGAAATCCGTGACGTACCAGCCCGAACCCTTGAGTTGGAAACCCGCGGCCGTGACCTGCTTGGCGTAGGTGGCCTGGCCGCACTGGGGGCAGACCGTCAGGGGCGCATCGGAGATTTTTTGCAGCACGTCGGCGGCATGGCCGCAGGCGCTGCACTTGTAGGCGTAGATCGGCATATCGAGCCATGCGCCCGCAAACCAGGGCGCCGTGAAAAATGAAGATAACAGGAGATTTTAGCCGAACCGGGGGAAATGCCGGGCCGGGCCGGCGGGGGCGAACGGCCCGGCGTCCGATGGCGTTAATCTAGCCCATTGCCGCAAGGTCAAACCAGGAGGATGGAAATGGCGAAAGGCTATTGGGTTGTCTCGTACCGCAAGATCAACGATCCGCAAAAACTGGATGCGTACGCCAAGCTGGCCAGCCCGGCGGTGATCGCCGGCGGCGGGCGCTTCGTGGCCCGCGGTGTGGCGGTGCAGGCCGCCGAGCACGGCCTGGTTCAGCGCACGACCGTGGTCGAGTTCGATAGCGTGGAAAAGGCCATCGCCTGCCACGACAGCGCGGCGTACCGGCAGGCGCTGGACGCCCTGGGCGACTCGGTCGAACGCGACTTTCGGATCGTGCAGGGCGTGGAGTGACGCGCCGCTAGAACAGCAGAAACGCCCCCGCCGCGACCAGCGTGGGCGCCAGCGCCGCCAGCAGCAGCTTGCCGGCAGAGATCGACTCGTCGGGAAAATACCCCTTGAGCAGCGCGAAGCCGGCCGGGTTGGGCGCGTTGGCGATGACGGTGAGCCCGCCGCCCGTCACGGCCCCGGCCACCAGCATCGTGCGCCAGGCCTCGCTGGTGCCGTGAACCAGCGAACCCAGGTAGGTCAGCGCCGCGTTGTCGGTGAGCGCGGTCAACGCCGCCGTGCCCCAGTACAGCACCTGGGGCGACAGGCCGCCCAGCAGATCCTGCAGCCACCACTGCTGCAGGCCGCCCAGCACGACCAGGCCCGCCAGGAAAAAGCCGACCAGCAGGCCCTCTTTGATCAGCAGGCGGCCCTGGTAGCGCTTGTAGGCGCTGCAAAAGCCGATAAAGAGCATGAGCAGGCCCAGGAATACCGGCGGATGGTGCGCTCCCAGCACCACGCCGGCCAGGAAGGCCAGGTGTACGGCCATGATCCAGACCGGCACCGGAGGGCGGCCGGTATTGCCGCTGCCCGCATCGGTCTCGTTCGCGTCCTGCCGTGCAGGACGGGTCGCGGCGGCTGCGGCAAGCACGTCGCGGCGGCACAGCCAGGTCAGGACCACGGCGTTGAACAGGACGGCCGCCGCGGCCCGATGGCCGAAATGCACGAGCATGTGGGGCGTATCCCAGCCGAAGGCAGTGGCCACCATCAGCACGGGCGGAGCGGCATACGCCGTAAGGACGCCGCCGATCGAGATGTTGACGAACAACACGCCCAGTGTCAGATACTTGAAGCGCGCGTTGCCGAGCGCGCGAAAATACGCGTCGCGCAGCAAGATGGCGGCCAGCGTCATGGCCGCCGGCTCGGTGATGAAGGAGCCGGCCAGCGGCACCAGGGCCATGATCAGGAAGAACATGCCCAGTTCGCGGCGCACCGGAATCAGCCGCACCACGCCGTAGAGCAGCAGGCGCGCCAGCTCCAGCACGGGCCGGCTGGCGGCCACGACCATGATGGCGAAGACGAACAGCGCCTCGGTGAAGTTGCTGCCGTCCAGATACTTCACGGCCGTGGGGACGTCGGCCAGCGCGGCGATGGCCACCAGCAGCACGAAGGCCCAGGCGCCGAACACGACCTCGACTTCGGCCAATAGATGCCACACCCCCGCATGCGGGCCGCCGCGATGCGCCAGCCGCGCAAAGATCGATACGGAAAACGTGTGCAGCACGGCTAGCGCGAAGCACAGGGTTGCGGTGATTTCGATGGCAGTGGACATAAGCGTGGAATCGGTTGACGCTGAAAAGCTTTAGTATTGCCGGCGCGCGGCGAGCAGCAGGCGCGCGCCTTTTTCCGCGATCATCAGGGTGGGTGAATTGGTGTTGCCCGAGGTGATGGTGGGCATGATGGACGCATCGATCACGCGCAGGCCCTCGACGCCGCGCACGCGCAATTGATCGTCGACCACGGCCAGCGGGTCGTTGCCCATTTTGCACGTGCCCACCGGGTGGAAGATCGTGGTGCCGATCTCGCGCGCGGCGTTGACCAGGTCTTCCTGGGTCTGCAAGGAGGCGCCCGGCTTGAATTCCTCCGGGTGGTACTGCGCCAGCGCGGGCTGCGACACGATGCGGCGCGTCAGGCGCACGCTGTCGGCCGCCACCTTGCAGTCTTCTTCCGTGGACAAATAGTTGCACAGGATCTCGGGCGCGGTGCGCGCATCGGCGGACGTGATGCGCACAGTGCCGCGGCTGGAGGGCCGCAGATTGCAGACCGACGCGGTGAAGGCCGGAAACGCGTGCAGGGCGTCGCCGAACTTATCCAGAGAAAGCGGCTGCACGTGATATTGCACATTGGCGCGCGTGTATTCGGGGCTGCTGCGCGCAAAGGCGCCCAGCTGCGACGGCGCCATGGTCAGCGGGCCGCGCTTGAAGAGCGCGTATTGCAGACCCATCATGGCCTTGCCCCGCAACGAGTTGGCCATGGTGTTGAGCGTGCGGGCATTGCCGCCGACCTTGTAGATGAGCCGCAGCTGCAGATGGTCCTGCAGGTTGCCGCCCACGCCGGGCAGATCGTGCAGCACCGGCACGCCCAACGATTGCAGCAGCGCCTGCGGGCCGATGCCGGACACTTGCAGCAATTGCGTCGAACCGATCGAACCCGCCGCCAACACCACTTCGCCTGCGGCGCGGGCTTCGCGCTCGACGCCGTCGGCCAGGCGATAGCGCACGCCCCGCGCGCGTTTGCCCTCGAAGGTGAGGCCGGCCGCTTGCGCGCCGGTGATCACATGCAGATTGGGCCGCTGCCGCACCGGATGCAAAAAGGCCTTGGCCGCGCTCCAGCGCACGCCTTGCCGCTGATTGACTTCGAAGTAGTTGCAGCCTTCGTTGTCGCCGCAGTTGAAGTCTTCGATTCTCGCCAGCCCGGCCTGCCCCGCGGCGTCGCGGAAGGCGTCGAGCAAGGTCCAGGAAAGACGCTGGCGCTCGACGCGCCATTCGCCGCCGGCGCCATGAAAGGCGCTGCTTCCGGCGTGATGGTCTTCGACCGCCTTGAACAGCGGCAGCACGTCGTCCCAGCTCCAGCCGCTGTTGCCCTGCGCCGCCCAGCCGTCGTAGTCGGCCTTTTGGCCGCGCATGTAGATCATGCCGTTGATCGACGAGCTGCCGCCCAGGACGCGCCCGCGCGGGTAGCCCAGGCTGCGGCCCGCAATGCCCGGGTCGGCTTGTGTGCGGTAGCACCAGTCGGTGCGCGGATTGCCGATGCAGTACAGGTAGCCGACGGGGATGTGCAGCCAGCGCCAGTCGTCTGGGCCGCCGGCTTCCAGCAGCAGCACCTTGACGGCCGGGTCGGCCGACAGCCGGTTGGCCAGCAGGCAGCCGGCGGTGCCGCCGCCGACGATCACATAGTCGTAGCGGGTTGCGGAAGCGTTTGAGGCGGTCATGCTTTTGTCTCCTGTTCTGGCTTAAATGTAACCGTACTGGCGCAATTCATGCCGGGTGATCGGTGCCGCATGGGTCGCCTCATAGGCGATATGTGACAATAAGGCCGATCCGGCGCATGTCTTTTTCGCCGTTATTTCAGCTCTTTTCTGGTCAGACACTCCATGGACAAACCTTACGAACCCGAGTGCGTTTTCTCGGAACGCGCCAATCAGCTCACCAGCTCCGCCATTCGCGAAATCCTCAAGGTCACCGAACGGCCCGAGGTCATTTCCTTTGCAGGCGGCCTGCCGGCCCCGGCGGGCTTCCCGGTCGAGAAGATGCGCGAGACGTTCGACAAGGTATTGGCCGAGAACGGCAAGGTCGCTTTGCAGTACGGCCCCACCGAAGGCTACAAGCCGCTGCGCGAGTGGGTGGCGCAAGACCTGAACAAGGCCGGCGCGAACCTGACCCTCGACAACATTCTGATCGTGTCCGGCTCGCAGCAGGCGCTCGATCTGCTGGGCAAGATCCTGATCGACAAGGGCAGCAAGGTGCTGGTCGAAGACCCGACCTACCTGGGCGCCCTGCAGTCGTTCAGCCAGTATCAGCCCGCCTATGCCACGGTAGCCACCGACGAGGGCGGCCTGATCCCCGAGGCCATCACGCCCGAGCTGGCCGCCGGCGCGCGCTTTCTGTACGCCCTGCCCAACTTCCAGAACCCCACCGGCCGCACGCTCGACCGCGCGCGCCGCGAGGCGCTGGTGCAAAAGGCCGCCAGCCTCAAGTTCCCCATCATCGAAGACGATCCCTACGGCGAGCTGCGCTATGCCGGCGAGCCCCAGCCGAGCCTGCTGACGCTGGGCGCCGAGGTCGGCGCCAACGTCATCCGCCTGGGTACGTTCTCCAAGGTGCTGGCTCCCGGCCTGCGCCTGGGCTTCATCGCCGCGCACGCCAAGATCATCCACAAGCTGGTGCAGGCCAAGCAGGCCACCGATCTGCACACGCCCACGCTCACGCAGATGGCGGTGTACGAGGCGGTCAAAGACGGCTTTCTGGCCGAGCACCTGCCCCATGTGCGCGAGATCTACCGCAAGCAGGGCCGCTGCATGCTGGAGTCGCTCGAACGCGAGTTCCCGGCCGGCGTCACCTGGACCAAGCCCGAAGGCGGCATGTTCCTGTGGGTGACGGTGCCCGCGCACATCGACACGCAGAAGCTCCTGACCGAGGCGGTGGAACAGAACGTGGCCTTCGTGCCGGGCGGGCCGTTCTTTGCCGGCAAGCCGCAGCACAACACCATGCGCCTGAGCTTCGCGACCGTGCCCGAAGAGAAGATCCGCACGGGCATCGCCATCTTGGGTAAGCTGCTCAAACAAAAGGTTTGAGATTGACGGCAGCGCACGTTGTTGTGACGTCATGACTTCTACGCGTTCTTCCGCCCCCGATCTGAACGACATCGTTTTCAACGATTGGGTCGAGCACTGGCTGCCGCGGTCGTGGCGGCCTTATGCGCGGCTGTGCCGGCTCGATCGCCCGATCGGCACGTGGCTGACGCTGCTGCCCTGCATCGCCGCGCTGGTGCAGGCGGCGGGCGGCTTTCCGTCGATCAGGCGGCTGATCGTGTTTTCGCTGGGCGCGCTCTTGATGCGCGGCATCGGCTGCACCGTCAACGACATGTGGGACCGCGACATCGACAAGCACGTCGAACGCACGCGCTTTCGGCCCCTGACCAGCGGGCAGCTGGGCATGCGGCAGGCGGTGGCTTTTCTCATCGGGCAATTGGCGGTCTGCGCCTGTCTGCTGTTCTTCATCAACGGCTATAGCCGTTGGCTGGCGCTGGCGGTATTGCCTTTCGTCTTCATCTACCCCTTCTGCAAGCGCGTGACGTACTGGCCGCAGGTCGTGCTGGGCATCTGCTTCAACTGGGGCATGCTGATGGCATGGTCGGATACGCGCGGCGTGCTGCCCCTGGCCGGCGTGGCGATGTGGCTGGGCGCAGTGCTGTGGCAGGTGGGCTATGACAGCATCTATGCCTATGTGGACGTGCGCGACGACCGCCGCCTGAACCTGCATTCCACCGCCATGCGCTTTGCCGACCGGGGCAAGGCGTGGATAGGCGGTTTCTACGCCGCCACGCTGCTGCTGTGGGCCTGGGCGGGGCATCGCCTAGACGCGGGCGGGTTCTATTACCTGGGCATGATCGTGCTGGCTGCGCATTTCGGCTGGCAGCTCGCGGTGTTCGATCTGCAGCGGCCCGACCGCAACTTCATGTTGTTCCGCGCCAACCTCTGGGTGGGCGTGATCCTGATCGCCGCGGCGCTGGCCGGCGCGCTGCTGTAGGCCGCATACCGACATGGATAAAGCGACCGTCGACACCTATACCGCGTCGGCGGGGCAATACGCCGACGAATGGCTCGAGCAGCCCGCGCCGGACGATATGTATGAAAGGCTGCGGCGCTTCTTCAAACTGGGCGGCACTACGGCCGATATCGGCTGCGGCGCGGGCCGCGATACGGCCTGGCTGTATGCCAACGGCTATCCGGCCGTGGGCTACGACGCGTCCGAAGGCTTGCTGGAACGCGCGCGGCTGGCTTTTCCGCACAGCCCGTTCAAGACGGCCTCGCTGCCCGAGCTGCGTGAAATCGAGGACGGCACGTTCGACAATGTGCTGTGCGAAACGGTGATCATGCACCTGCCGGCCGCGCAGATCGCGGCCGCCTGCCGGCGCCTGACCGCCATTCTCAAGCCGGGCGGCATGCTCTACCTGAGCTGGCGCGTGACCGAAGGCGCGGATGCGCGGGACAAGACCGGCCGGTTGTATTCCGCCTTCGATGCTTCGCTCGTGCTCGACAATCTGCCGGGCACCCGCATCGTGTTCAGCGAAGACGCGGTCAATCAGTCTTCCGGCAAACGCGTCTATCGCGTCGTGGCCCAGCGGATCTAGACGGCCTTTGCGCCGTCCGTATCTACGCCCACCCCTCCAGCCGCCGCGTTGCGCGCACCAGGCGCTGTTCTTCCTGCTCGATGTCGCTCAGGCTCTTGCGCACGCTGTCTACGTGCGCGGTCGCCGCGCGGTGCGCCTGCTCGGGCTGGCGGCCGACGACGGCATGAAACAGATCCGCGTGCTGCTTGTCGATGTCGCGTTTGTGCGGCTCGCGGTGGTAGAGGTTGTTGACGCAGGCGAACACCGATCCCAGCATCAGGTCGTTGAGCGCCTGCAGCGTGTGCACCAGCACCGGATTGTGCGAAGCCTCGCAGATCGACAGGTGAAAGGCATGGTCTAGATGCGCGTGTTTGGCCGTTCCCGTCTCCTGCACGCGTTCGGCCAACATGGCTTCGTAGCGGCGCCGGATCATGATGAAGTCGATATCGGTACCGCGCAGCGCGGCCAGACGGGCCGATTCGCCTTCGAGCAGGGCGCGCACTTCGAGCAGGTCATACAGGGTGCGAGGCTGCGACTGGAACAGATGCACCAGCGGCTGGGCATCGACTTGCGCAATCTGCGACACATAAGAACCCCGGCCCTGCTCGGTATGAATGATGCCGCGCGCGCGCAGCAGGCGCAGGCCTTCGCGCAGCGCGGTGCGCGACACGCCGAGTTTTTCGGTAAGACGGCGCTCGGACGGCAAGGGCTGCCCGCTCTTGAGCACGCCATCGGCGATCAGGCCCTCGATGCGCTCGGCGACGGCGTCGGCCACCAGGCGGGGGGGCTGATGCGCTTTCATGTCCATGGCTTTTTCCGAAAATCAGGGGGATCGATCGGCCGGCTATTGCTGGTATGACCAATGCCAGATCAAACCAGAAAAGAGCGACGGGTTTATACCAATGCCATGAAATATAAGAGAAATTTAATCAATCTGCTAATTTGTTGACGGAAAAACTGGTATGACCAGAGACCTTTGATATGGACAGCCTCGCGCGGCGCCGCCATTATTTGCATTGAAACGCGCCGGCGCTGACGACACCGCCCGGCGGCGCCCCACGACCCCCTCTTGCGAAACGCGCCATGACGACTCCCCGCATCAATCAATACGGCCTGCAGGTCGCCAAGCCTCTTTACGATTTCATCGAACAGGAAGCCCTGCCGGGCACGGGGCTGGACAGCGCCGCGTTCTGGAAGGGCTTCGCGGCCCTGGCGCACGATATGGCGCCGCGCAACCGCGAACTGCTGGCCCAGCGCGATCGCCTGCAGCAGCAGCTCGACGACTGGCACCGCGCCCATCCCGGCCCGATCGCCGACCCGTCGGCCTATCGCGCGTTCCTGGAAAGCATCGGGTATCTGGTGCCCGTGCCGGCTCAGGTCAAAATTCACACGACCCATGTCGATGCCGAGTTCGCCGTGCAGGCCGGCCCGCAGCTGGTGGTGCCCGCCTCCAACGCGCGCTACGCGCTCAACGCCGCCAACGCGCGCTGGGGCAGCCTGTACGACGCGCTCTACGGCACCGACGCCATCGCGCAAACCGGCGATCTCGCGCCCGCCGCCGGCTTCAACCCCAAGCGCGGCCAGGCCGTCATCGCGCGCGCGCGCGCCTTTCTCGATCAGGCGGCGCCGCTGGCCCAGGGGTCGCACGCCCAGGCCACCGGCTATTCGGTGCGCGACGGCAAGCTGGTGGTGACGACCGCACAAGGCGAAGCCGGCCTGCAGTCGCCCGAGAAATTCGCCGGCTATCAAGGCGACGCCGCGCAGCCTTCGGCCGTGCTGCTCGTCAACCACGGCCTGCACTTCGAGATCCAGATCGACCGCAGCCACGCCATCGGCAAGACCGACGCCGCCGGCGTGAAAGACGTGCTCGTCGAAGCCGCCGTCAGCACCATCATGGATTGCGAAGACTCGGTGGCTGCGGTCGATGCCGAAGACAAAGTGCACATCTACCGCAACTGGCTGGGCCTGATCAAGGGCGACTTGACCGAAGACCTCGTCAAGAACGGCAAGACCTTCACCCGCCGCATGAATCCCGATCGCGTCTACACCGCGCCGCAGGGCGGCAGTCTCACGCTGCACGGGCGCTCGCTGATGCTGATCCGCAACGTGGGGCATCTGATGACCAGCCCGGCCGTGCTCGACGACCAGGGACGCGAGCTGCCCGAAGGCATTCTCGACGCCCTGATCACGTCGCTGGCCGCCATGCGCGACCTCGCGCTCAAGCGCAACTCGCGCACGGGGTCCATCTACATCGTCAAGCCCAAGATGCACGGCCCGGCCGAAGTGCTGTTCGCCAGCGAGCTGTTCTCGCGCGTCGAAGATGTGCTCGACCTGCCGCGCAACACGCTCAAGATGGGCATCATGGACGAAGAGCGCCGCACCAGCGTCAACCTCAAGGCCTGCATCCAGGCAGCCGGCGAGCGCGTGGTGTTCATCAACACGGGCTTTCTGGACCGCACCGGCGACGAAATGCATACGGCCATGCAGGCCGGCCCCATGATGCGCAAGGGCGACATGAAGTCCAGCGCCTGGATCGCCGCCTACGAGCGCCACAACGTGCTGGTGGGCCTGGACTGCGGCCTGCGCGGCCATGCCCAGATCGGCAAGGGCATGTGGGCCATGCCCGACCTGATGGCCGCCATGCTGGAACAGAAAATCGGGCACCCCAAGGCCGGCGCCAACACGGCCTGGGTGCCGTCGCCCACCGCGGCGGTGCTGCATGCGCTGCACTACCATATGGTCGACGTGCAGGCCGTGCAGCAAGCGCTGGAAAAAACCGCTTACGCCGACGTGCGCGACGCGCTGCTCGAAGGCCTGCTGACCGTGCCGGTCGTGGCCGCGCCGCAATGGACGCCCGAAGAAATCCGTGCCGAGATCGAGAACAATGCGCAGGGCATCCTGGGTTATGTGGTGCGCTGGATCGATCAGGGCGTGGGCTGCTCCAAGGTGCCCGATATTCACGACGTGGGCCTGATGGAAGACCGCGCCACGCTGCGCATCTCCAGCCAGCACATCGCCAACTGGCTGCGCCACGGCGTGGTGACCCGGGCCCAGGTCGAAGAGACCTTCCGGCGCATGGCCGCGGTGGTGGACAAGCAGAACGCGGGCGACGCGAACTACCGACCCATGGCGGGCAACTTCGACACCTCGCTCGCCTACAAGGCGGCCTGCGCGCTGGTGTTCGAGGGCGAGGCCCAGCCCAACGGCTACACCGAACCCCTGCTGCACAAGTACCGCGCGCAGGTCAAGGCCGCGGCCTAGCGCGGCCCGACCTCACGCGGGTCAGTAGCCCGTCGCCCGATCGTACAGATTGGGCAGCGGCTCGCCGCGGCGGTGCAGGTCGATGAGCTCGGCCGCGCGCACCGCCCGGTCGCGCCGGCTGGGCGTGGACGCGATATGCGGCGTGACGATCACGCCGGGATGCGTCCAGAGCGGCGAATCGGCATCCAGCGGCTCGGGCTCGAAGACATCCAGCACGGCCTGCCGGAGCTGCCCGCTGTCGAGCGCCGCCAGCAGATCGGCCTGAACCATGTGCGAGCCGCGCGCCGCGTTGACCAGGCAGGCGCCGCGCGGCAGGCGGGCAAAGGTCCGGGCGTTGAGAATGCCGCGCGTGGCCTCGGTCGCGGGCAGCAGGCAAACCAGGATGTCGGTCTCGGCCAGGAAGGCATCGAACTCCGCTTCACCCGCATGGCACCGCACGCCCGGCAGATCGGCCCGGCGGCGCGACCAACCCGACACCATGAAGCCCGTGCGCCTGAGCAGATCTGCCGCGGCGGCGCCCAGACTGCCCAGGCCCATGATGCCCACGCGCGTGGCAGTCGAGCGCAGCGGCGGGAAGAAATCCTCCCAATGCCGGTTTGCCTGATTGACGATCATGCGCTTCATGTCGCGCACCAGCATCAGCGCCGACATCAGCACGTATTCGCTCATTTCGACGGCCGTGACATCCAGCATCATGCGCGCGATGGGCAGATGCCCGGGCAACTGCGGATCGGCCAGAATGTGGTCGACGCCCGCGCCGGAGCTGACGATGAGCTTGAGGTCGGGCAGCTCGGCCAGACGGCCCGCCTCGGGCGCCCAGACCAGGGCGTATTCGATGCCGCGCAAATCCGCCGGCGGATCGAACCAGTCCAGCACGTCGATTCCGGGCGAGACTTCCGCAAACAGGCTGCGCCATTCTTCATAGGCCTGCGGCCCACCGGATTTCACGATCAATCGCATGGTTTTCCGTTCAAGGTTCGATGCTGCATTGTGATTGAATTTTCCAGAAAAGGCTCAGGGCCTCGCGGCCGCTGCGGATCATGCCGATACAGGCTCGTGCCAGTCTCGGCATGATATTTTTCTTCTTTGCCGGATCGCCGCCCGCAGCGGCTGCCTGAAGGAATAACCACCATGACCCCGCGTATTCAACCCGAATCCTACGCCGGCTGCGACGCTGCAGCCCGCTTCCTGATCAAGGCCCGTCAGGCCGGCATGGCGGGCGAACGCCTGCCCGCCGACCTGCGTCCGGGCAATCTCGGCCAAGGTTTTGCCGTGCAACTGCGCACCGCCGAACTGCTGGAAAAAGAGCACCGCGATCCAGCCCTGGCCTGGAAAAGCGCCCTGCCCTCGGCCGACCGCGCCAGCACTGCGCCCATCTATGCATCGACCATTCTGCAGGCCGACGCCGGCCCCGTGACGATGCCGGTGGTCGACGGCAAGGTGCGCATCGAGCCCGAGATCGCGTTCGAGATCAAGCGCGATCTTCCGGCCCGCCCCCAGCCTTACACCGAAGCCGAGGTCGATGCCGCCATCGGCCGCGCGCGCCTGGCGCTGGAGATTCTGGGTTGCCGCTACGCCAGGCCCGACGACGCCAGCGCCAGCGAACTGCTGGCCGACCACATGTTCAACCACGGCCTGGTGCTGGGGCCCGATATCGCGTCGCCCGACGCCGCGCCGGTGGAGATGGACATCGTCATCCGCGCGGACGGCGACGCCCCGCAGAGCTACGCCGGCGTGCATCCCAACAAGTCGCCCAGGGCGGGGCTGTACTGGCTGGTGGAATTTCTGCGCGGCGCGGGCCTGGGCCTGAAGGCCGGCCAGCATGTCATTACCGGCTCGTATGCCGGCTATATCGACGTGCCCGCGGGCCAAGACTTGAAGATCGGCTTCGGCAGCCTGGGCACGCTGGCCGTGCGCTTTGTCGGCTGAATGCGGCCCGGGTCAGTAGGCTGCGGCCATGCCCTTCCGATCGAGACATCGCAGCCGCAAAAGCGCCGGAATATGAAAAAATTGAGTGTTGACTCTTCTCTTTTTCGACGGAATCCCGGCATATGAACCTGCCCTCCTATCCGACGCTGGATCTTCGACTGGACGGCGAGCATGTTCTGCAAGTCATGCTGAACCGCCCCGACACGGGCAACGCCATCAACACGCAGATGGGGCATGACTTGCTCGATCTGTGGCGTCGACTGACCGACGATGCCGGGTCGATTCGCTGCGCGGTCCTTACGGGTTCGGGCGACAAAATTTTTTGCGCGGGCGGCGATTTGAAAGAGCGCAACGGCATGAGCCGGCAGCAATGGCAGTCTCAGCACGAGCTTTTCGAGCGCATGTTCTGGACCCTGGTCGATCTGCCCATGCCCGTCATCGCCGCTGTCAACGGCCATGCCTATGCCGGCGGGCTGGAGCTCGCTTTGTGCTGCGATTTCATCTATGCCGCGCAAGACGTGCGCTTTGCCCTGACCGAAGTCACGCTGGGTATCATGCCCGGGGCGGGCGGCACGCAAAATCTGCCCCGCGCGCTGGGCGAACGCCGCGCCAAGGAAATCCTGCTGACCGGCAAACCCTTCACAAGCCAGCAGGCCCTCGACTGGGGGCTGGTCAACGCCTTGCACGCCCGTCAGGACATATTGCCCGAATCGTTGGCCACCGCCCGCGTCATTGCCGGCAACGCGCCGCTATCGGTGAAGCAGATCAAGAAGTCGGTGCGCTACGGCGGCCAGATGGAATTGCGCACCGCCTATCGATTCGAAGTCGAGGCCTACAACCATCTGGTCGATACCCAGGATCGACGCGAGGGCGTGCTGGCGTTCAACGAAAAGCGCAAGCCTGTTTTTCGCGGCGTATGAGTCCGGCGCCAGGGACTCCTACGCGCGTGTCGGGCTCAAAGCGAGCTAGCGGCCCGCGTACTGTTCGCCGCCGTCCAGATCGATGACCGTTCCGCTCAGGTAGCCCGCCCGGGGCGAGCAGCCGAAGACGACCAGGTCCGCGACTTCGGACGGCTCCATCAGGCGATGGAAGGGCAAGCCGGTCAGCGTCTCTTCCCAGCGTTCGGGATCGTTGAAACGCACCTGCGCTTTCTGGCGTGCAAGCGCGACGACACGATCGGTGCGGGTGCGCGACGGGTTCACGCCGAAGACGCGCACACCGTGATCCGGCGCCTGACCCCCCAGCGCCCGGGTAAAGGCGATGAGCGCGGCGTTGGCCGCGGCGCCGCAGATATAGTCGGGGCGAGGACTGGCGCCGGCCATGCCGATGATGTTGGCGATGACGCCCGAGCCGGCATCCCGCATGCGGGGGTAGTAGCAGCGAGCCAGATTGATGAATCCGTAGACCTTGAGCTCCCAGCCGGCGCGCCAGCGCGCTTCGTCGACCTGCTCGAGGCCGCCTCCGGGAACCGCCCCCGCGTTGTTGACGAGAATATCGACTGCGCCGACCTGCGCAGCCAGGCGCTGCGCCGCGCCGGGTTCGGCCAGATCGCCGACGACAACCTCCGTCTGCACGCGGTTCTCATCGGCCATTTTTTCGGCGGCCTGCTGCAGCGACGCGGCGTCGCGTCCCGCCAGGACAATCCGCGCGCCTTCGGCGGCAAACGACTGCGCGCAAGCCAGGCCGATCCCCTTGGTGGCGCCCGTGACGAGAACGCGCTTGCCGGATAAATGCAGATTCATGGGTGTCCTTGAGGTGAGCGTTTTGGCGTGAACGAGTCCGTCATTCGGGCTGAGGCGCGGGGCATTGCGACTTGAACCAATCCGCGATTTCTCCGCCCGTCATGAAGCACACCTTGGGACTGGCCATCAGCAGATCGAGCATTTTTTCGAAATCGCCGAACCGGTGCGGCACGCCCATGAGGTGCGGATGCAGCCCCAGCGCCAGCACCCGCGGTTGCTGTTCGCATTCCTGTTCGAAAAGCGCCAGCGTGCGCGTCAGGCGCAGCAGGAACTCGGGTGTGGAATGGCGTTCGATGGCGTAGATGATCGAATCGTTCAATTCGAGGTTGTAGGGCATCTGGATGAGCGACCCCTGCTTGACGCGCATCCAGTTGGGCAGGTCGTCGACGACCCAGTCGCATACGTACTCGACGCCAGCCGCCGCCAGGATATCGGGCGTGTCGACCGTCTCGCGCAGACCGGGGCTCAACCAGCCCCGAGGACGTCCGCCCGTGAAGCGTTGGAGCTTTTCCAGAGAATTCTCGATCAGCTCCTGCTCCGCGCCGGCATGGTTGATGGCTTGCTGATGCATGCCGTGACCGATGAACTCCCAACCGGCCTCGAGCATGGCCTGCGCGGCACGCGGATACGCGTCGATCACGCTGGCGTTGCAACTGGTAGAGGCCGGCAGGCCCCGGGATGAGATCGCCTGAAGCATGCGCGCCAGGCCCGCGCGCATGCCGTAATCGACCCAGCTGAAATTGGGCACGTCGGGCACGGTTTCCTTGCCGTGCGGCGGCGTGATGAGCGTGCGCGGCATGGGCTGATCGAAGCGCCAGTTCTCGACGTTGACGACCAGGTGAACCATGATCGGTCCGGCCGGCGGCGGCTGGCAGGGCGTACGGTCTTGCGGAAAGCGATGGGGGATGCGTGGATTGGCCATGATGGAAAGTGTCCGGGTGTCGCGTCGGATCAGTGACGCATCTTCAAGAGAATTTCGCGCTTCAGGTCGTTGAATACGTCGCCCGTGATCAGTTCGAGCGAACGCGGGCGCTCGATCGGAACCGTGATGCGCGTAGCGATGCGTCCCGGACGCGCCGACATGACATAGATGGTGTCGGCCAGCAGGATGGCCTCGTCGATATCGTGGGTCACGAAGACGACCGTTTTGCGCAGCGTCTGCCAAACCGAAAGCAGCAATTCCTGCATCGTCAGCCGGGTCTGCGCATCGAGCGCGCCGAACGGCTCGTCCATCAGCAGCACCTGGGAGCCCAGCGTCAGCACGCGGGCTATCCCCACGCGTTGCCGCATGCCGCCGGACAGCTGCACGGGCAGATGCCGCGTGAACCCCGAGAGCCCGGTAATTTCGAGCATTTCGCGGGCCCGGTCGACATAGGCGCTCTTGGGCTGACCGGCCAGTTTGGGACCGAACACCACGTTCTCCCAGACGTTGAGCCAGGGAAACAGCGCGGCCTCCTGGAACACCACGCCCCGGTCGGGTCCGGGCTTCGTAACGGCGGCGCCGCCGACCCGCAAATCGCCCTGGCTTGGCGACTCGAAGCCGGCAATCAGGTTCAACAGGGTCGACTTGCCGCAGCCCGACGGGCCGAGCAGCGCGACGAATTCGCCCTCGGAGACGGTCAGGTCGATATTGTCCAGCGCATGAACAGGCGTGACGCCGGGGTAGATCTTGCTCAACTGCGTGATCGAAATGTCCGACATGAGATCCTCAATGATTCTGCAACATGCGCCAGGCCAGGACGTGATGCTCGATCCACACGATCAGCCGATCGCTGACGAATCCCATCAGGCCGATCGACACCATGTCGGCGAGCACGATGTCCATGCGTCCGACGTAGTAGGCGTCCCAAAGCACATAACCCAGGCCGGATTTGACCGCCACCATTTCCGAGACGATGACGGCTGTCCAGGAGATGCCCAATCCGATGCGCAGCCCCGTGAAGATGGACGGCATGGCTGCGGGCAGCACGACGCGATGCAGCATATGCGCCGGCCGAGCCCCCATCATCAGCGCGGCGCGCACCAGATTGCGGTCTACGTCTCGGGCACCCTGGGTCGTGTTGACGACGATGGCGTAAAAGCCGCCCAGAAAGATCAGGAAGATCGAGCCCATGTCGCGTATGCCGAACAGAGCGATGGAAAATGGCAGCCAGGCCGTGATGGGAATAGGACGCAGCCCCTGGATCAGGGGATCGAGCATCTGCGAGATCAAGCGGCTCCAGCCGATCGACAATCCCAGGGGAATGCCAAAGAGCATGGCCAGCAGGAATCCCTGCAAAACGCGCCATGACGAGTACTGCACATTGGCCAGCCACGTGCCCTGATACGGGTTCAGGCCCATGCCCGGTTTGCCGAAGATCCAGACATACCAGGCCCGCGCCACCTGGACCGGGGTGGGCACCAACCCGGCCATGGCGGCACTTTGTCCGATCCATTGCCAAACCAGCAAAATCAAGATTGGCACGACCAGGCCGATGGCCGTACGCCTGAAGCCCTGCCGACGCAGGCCACGCGCTTTGGTCTGGCCCGACGACGCATTGGATGGCTTCAGATTCATTGTCGATGAACTCACCTGCTTCTCCCCTTGTGCGGATCGAGCGGCCTCACGCGGAAGGCCGCTCGCCCATGACGCATTTATTCCACCGCTTTGACCAGGGAGGGATCCCAGACCTTCCCGATCTCGGCGCTGACATCCTTGGGAATCACGCCCAGGTCATAGAACGTCTTGGCCTGTCGGCGCAACTGGTCCAGGTCCAGCACGCCCCCGAGCTTGATGAGCTTGGCCGATTCCCGGGTGACGTCGAGCGGCAGGCCGGTGTATTTCGAGTAGACCTGGGCAAACGCCTCGGGATCTTTAGCCAGCTTTTCTTCTTCGCTCTTGTAGGCCCACATGAAGCAAAGCATGGCCTCATGCTTGCTCTGCAGGGCGTCGCGGGTCGCCGCCAGGATGCCCAGCTCGGCGCCGACGGATTTGGACTTGTCGTACTCCAGGTTCTTGGCGAAATACGCATCGCCGTTCACCACCATTTGCGACTCGAACGGCTCCCAGAGCGCCACGGCGTCGACATCCCCGCGCTTGAGCGCCTGCACGAACGCCGTGCCGCCGCCCTGCACGTTGACCGCCTTGAACGTGTTGTAGGGAATGCCCTTTTCAGCCAGCGTGGCCGCCCATTGGAACCACACGGCAGAACCGGGCGCGATGCCTATGCGCTTGCCGGCCAGGTCTTTCCAGTCATTGATCTTGACGCCCTTGCGAACCACCAGATATTTGGGCGAGGACGCCACGCCGGTCAAGCCGACCACGCGGTCGCTGCCCTGAGCCAGGGCGATGGCCAGGTCGGCCGGACCGATGCCGGCCACATCCACCGAACCGGACATGAGCGCCGTGCGCGCATCGGCATAACGCACGAATTCGGCCGGCTTGACATTGACGTTGCAGGTCTTCATGCGCTCGGCGATATCCATCATGGGAGACAGATGCCCCACCTTGACGAAGCCCACGGTCAACGTCTGCGTCTGGGCGGGACCCTTGGGCGCGGGACCGACGGCGACGCTCAGGCCTGCATGGCCCAGCAGCGCTGCAGCCAACGTAATGCGATAAATCACTTTCATTTTTTTCCCCTATGGACGACTACACTGAACTGACTCAGGAACAAGCGGCTGCAAAGCCCTTCGACTACTGATTCGGCAGCCTTATCGCGCCATGAACCTCGGCGCTCTTTTCTCGCGAAACGCAATCTGTCCTTCTCGATAATCCTGGCTGCGAAAGCAGGCCTGGACCGCGTCGTCGACCTGTTGCGCATCCGGTGCGCCCGGGCCGCCCAGTATGTGGCGCATGGCCAGCCGCGCTGCGCGCAGCGTAAGCGGCGCGTTCTCGGCCACGGTTTGCACACGCGCCTGCACCAAGGCCGGGAAATCGGCATCCGGAAACACTTCTTGCACCAGGCCGATACGCCCGGCCTCGGCGCCGTCGACGATGCGCGCGGTCAAGAACAGGTCGGCCACGCGCGAGGCGCCCAGGATGTCGCACATACGCTTGACGCCCTCGCGGCTGTAGCCCAGACCGAGCCGCGCCGCCGGCATCCGGAATCGCGCTGACGCATTGCAGTAACGCAAATCGCATGCCAGGGCCAGGCCCATGCCGCCGCCCATGCATACGCCCTGGATCAGGGCCAGCGTCGGCACCGGGCTGGTCGTGAGGGCGTCCTGCGCGCGGGCCACGGCGCGGTCGTAGCGTTCGGTCTGCGCCGGATCGTTGCGCTGCTCGCCGAACTCGGAAATGTCCGCGCCGGACACGAATGCCCGCTCGCCCTCGCCCTGCAACACGATGGCCCGCAGATCGGAGCGCCGGGACACTTGCGCCAGCGCATCGCCGAGCGCTTCCCACATCGACAGCGACATGGCGTTGTAGCGTGCCGGATTGACGATGCGCACGCGCAAGACACCGGCAACGTCCTCGTCGATGTCCAGGCGGCCTCGGGTAGATTGAGCTTCATTCATGTCGATGGATCCTGTCGGGAAGAAGTCAGACCACGCCCGCCTGATGCAGCTCGGCGATCGCCTGCGGACCGTAGCCGAGCTCCTGCAGCAGCTCGTCGGTGTGCTCGCCCCACCCCGGCGCCGTGCGGGCGACGTCGGCAGGCGTGCGCGCGAGCGTGACCGGCTGCGTGATCAGGGTGCGCGTTCCGCCTTGCCACGCGTCGCACTCGCGCGCAACGCCGAGATGGGCAACCTGAGGGTCCTCGAACATCTCGGGCACGGTATAGACAGGACCTGCGGGCACGCCCGCCGCGTTCAGCGCCTCGACCCAATCTGCCACGCTTTTCTGCAGGAACACTTCCTGGATCTCGCGATTGAGCCGCTGGCGGTTGCGCACCCGAAGCTTTTCCGTCTCGAACTCGGGATCGGCCAGCCAATCGGGACGCTCGAGCACATCGCAGAACCGCCGCCAGTTTCCCTCTCCCGAGGCGCCCAGATTGAACAGGCCATCGCAGGCGCGGAAAAGACCCATCGGGCTGCTGGTGGGGTGATCGTTGCCCTCTTGGCGAGGCACATCGCCGTCGTTCAAGTAGCGTGCCGCCTGAAAATCCATCATTGCGATCTGGGCATGCAGCAGCGAGGCGTGCACCCATTGGCCTCGCCCGGAAACCTCGCGTTCGAGCAAGGCGGTAAGGATGCCCAGCGCGGCGTACAGGCCGGTGCTGGAGTCGGCCACCGCCAGGCCGGCACGTACCGGGCCCTGCGCTTCGAAGCCGGTCACCGACATCAATCCCCCCATGCCCTGCACGATCTGGTCGAATCCGGGTCGGTTGGCGTACGGTCCGGTCTGTCCGAAGCCGGAAATGCTTGCCAGGATGATGCGTGGATTGATCGCGCTGAGCGAGTCGTAGTCGACACCGAGTCGCGCCTTCACATCCGGCCGCCAGTTCTCCACCACCACGTCGGCATCGGCGACCAATTTGCGCAAAATCTCCAAGCCCTGCGGTTTTTTCAGGTTGAGCGTCAAGGATCGCTTGTTGCGGTTCAGGTTCTGGAAGTCGCCGCTCCATCGATCCGCGGCAAACATCGCCTCGTTCGGGTCCACGCCCGGCGGGGGCTCGATACGGATGACATCGGCGCCGAAGTCGGCCAGCATGCGCACGCAGGTGGGACCGGCGCGCACGCGCGAAAGATCCAGCACACGGAAACGCTTGAGGGCTTGAGAAGCATGCAAGGCGGGCATGGTGGGTTCGTATAGGACTAAATAGGTTGATGAGCGGGCAGGCGCGTAAAGCCCTGTCCGTCGAAGCGCCGCAGTTCGACCTGGCGGGCGAACGCCAGCAAAGTCGCTTCATCGCCAGGCCGCGCGATGGCTTGCACGCAGATCGGCCTGGCGTTGCGGTCGTAGGCAATGGGAAACACCGCGGCGGGCAGACCCAGGTAATTGACAAAGGACATCCAGCAGAAAAGATCGAGCAGGCGTCGTGGACGGAAATGCGGCGACACGGTGCTGACTTCGTCCTTGTCCGGCACCCCGGTGGGCAGCGCCGGCACGAGCAGCAGATGAACGTCGGCCAGAATGTCGGCGACGAAGCGGCGCGTGTGCAGAGCGCGTTCTTCCTGAGCCTGCAGGTACCACGACGCCGGCAACGCCACCCCCGGCAGCGCGATCGCTCGCGCCAGCGGGCCCAGCGCGGGCTGCGCGCCACGCAGGGCCAAGGTATGTGTCGACGCCGCCTCGGCGTAGAGCAGGGTCTGCGCCAGGCGCATCCAATGCGGCATGTCGTGCAGCAGGACATCTCGCCGGCGCCCCCGCGAGCTGCACGCGTCGGCAAATTCGTCCAGGGCACACTGCGTGGCCGAGTCGGTCGCCGACATGCCGGGGTCGCCGTGTATCCAGCAGGTCGCCACCTTCCACGCGTCGTCTGTCGCGGGCACTCCCGCGTCGCGAGACACAGGTCGGTCATTGGAAAACCGGGCCGACTGCAGGGCACGCCAAAGATAGAGCGCGTCGTCGGCGCCGCGCGCCAACAGGCCGACGCTGTCCAGCGAGGGCGCCAACGGCGCCACGCCGTCGACGGGCACCGCGCCCTGCGTCGGCTTGAGTCCGAATACCCCGCACGTCGCGGCGGGAATGCGTATCGAGCCGGCCGTATCGGTTCCCAGGGATCCGTAGCAGAGTCCGGCTGCGACAGCCACGGCCGAGCCGCTGGAAGAGCCTCCCACCGCCGCCCGGGCATCCAGCGGATTGATCACGTCCGGGTAGCGCGGATTCTGCGCCGTGGCGCCGCAGGCGTGTTCGGCCATGGCCAGCGCGGCCAGCGGCTGGCTGCCGGCGCGCGCCAGACGCACGATGGCCGACGCCGCGCGCGCGGGCGCCGCCGGCCAAGGGTGGGCCGCGCCGCACTCCGGCACGCGGTTGGCCAGGCGAAATAGGTCTTTGTGGGCGAATCCGACGCCCGACAAGGGTCCAGCGCTCTGCCGGCCCGGAACGCGCGGCATCTGCGCTACCGCGCAATGCCATGGCTCTTTGCGAAATGCCTCGCTCTGCGACGCAAGGGCCTCGTCAGGCGTCAGCGCCTTGCGCTCGATGAGTGCACGCAAGCCGGCAATATTGCCCGGCAGTCCGGCGGCGGTCTCAACGACCATGGGTCGGCGGCGCAAGGCGTGTCAGCGCACGCAGGACGGATTGCGCCTCGTCGGGCGTGACGGCGACGCCCGACAAGGCCAGCAGTGCCTGCAAGGCTTCGACGCACGACGCCGTTGCAGCTTGCTCGGGTTTCTTGATATTCATGCTGCTCCAATTTATTATTTGGACAGTTATAAATATATTTATAGATAAAGAGATAATTCTTGGCAACTCTTTTTTGCATTATTCGAGGCGCCTATGAAAGTCAGTGAACGGATCCGTCTGGCCATCGAGAGCGATATCCGCAGCGGCACGCTGCTGCCGGGGGACGCGATCGACGAGCAGAAGATCGCCGCCGATTACCAGGTGTCCCGCACGCCTGTGCGGGAAGCGATCCTGCAGCTGAAGGTGCAGGGCATCCTGGAAAGCCAGCCTCGCGGAGGGGCCGTCGTCGCCCGCATGGATGTCCAGCAACTGCTGGCGATCTGGGAATTGATGGCCGAGATGGAGGGGGTATGCGCGCGCATGGCGTGCGAACGCATGACCCAGACCGAGCGCGAGGCGCTGGCACGCCTGCATCAAGAGACTGCGTCGATGGCCGAAAGCGACGACGCGCAGGCCTGGAGCAAAGCCAATCAGGCGTTCCACGAGATGCTCTACCAGGGCTGCCGCAATCCCTACTTGCGACAGGAGCTGCTGCGTCTGCGCGCCCGCACCGGCGCCTACCTGAAACACTCGTTCAGCGCAGTGGGCCGGGTGCGCTCGTCGCACGAACAGCACGACGAGCTGGTGCAAGCCATTCTAGGCAACGACCCCGAGCGCGCCCATCGCATGATGATGCGTCATGTGAGCCTGGCACAGGGTGCCAAAGGTCTTTCGGATTTCCTCATCAACCTGCCCAAGTCCATGGTGAAGGTTTAGCCATCCGCCGCGCGAGCTCCCGACGGACACGCGCCCCTTCCACTCTTAACGATCTCCCGCAACCATGACCGATTCCGCCAACGACTACCAGGACATACGCGAAGCCGTGCGCGCGCTGTGCGCGCAATTTCCGGCCGAATACTTTCGCAAGATCGACGCCGCCCAGGGCTACCCCGAAGAGTTCGTCGACGCGCTGACGCAGGCGGGCTGGCTGGCCGCGCTGATTCCCCAGGAATACGGCGGCTCGGGCCTGGGCCTGACCGAGGCCTCGGTCATCATGGAAGAAATCAACCGCGCCGGCGGCAACTCGGGCGCCTGCCACGGCCAGATGTACAACATGGGCACCCTGCTGCGCCACGGCTCGGCCGAGCAAAAGCAAAAGTACCTGCCGCGCATCGCCAGCGGCGAGCTGCGCCTGCAGTCCATGGGCGTGACCGAGCCCACCACCGGCACCGACACCACCAAGATCAAGACCACCGCCGTCAAAAAGGGCGACCGCTATGTGGTCAACGGCCAGAAGGTCTGGATCTCGCGCGTGCAGCACTCGGACCTGATGATCCTGCTGGCGCGCACCACTCCCATCGACCAGGTCCAGCGCAAGTCCGAGGGCATGTCCATCTTCCTGGTCGACCTGCACCAGGCCATCGGCCACGGCATGCAGGTGCGGCCCATCGCCAACATGGTCAACCACGAGACCAACGAGCTCTTTTTCGACAACCTCGAAATTCCCGCCGAAAACCTCATCGGCGAAGAAGGCAAGGGGTTCAGGTACATCCTCGACGGCCTGAACGCCGAGCGCGCCCTGATCGCCGCCGAGTGCATCGGCGACGGCTACTGGTTCGTCGACAAGGTCTCGGCCTATGTGAAAGAGCGTGTGGTGTTCGGCCGGCCCATCGGCCAGAACCAGGGCGTGCAGTTCCCCATCGCCCGCGCCTTCGTCAATGTCGAGGCCGCCAGCCTCATGCGCTATGACGCCACGCGCCGCTTCGATGCCGGGCTGCCCTGCGGCACCCAGGCCAATATGGCCAAGCTGCTGGCCGCCGACGCTTCTTGGGAAGCGGCCAACGCCTGCCTGCAGTTCCACGGCGGCTTCGGCTTCGCCCACGAATACGACATCGAACGCAAGTTCCGCGAAACCCGCCTCTACCAGGTCGCTCCCATCTCCACCAACCTCATCCTGTCTTACGTGGCCGAACACGTGCTGGGCCTGCCGCGCTCATTCTGATTCGTCAGGCACGCTGTTCAACCCCGGAAAGCACCAGCCCGCAACGCCGCCATGCGTCTTGAGAGCCATCCCAGCGCCGAACTCGCGGCCTTTGCGAGCACCCTGCGCTACGAGCAGGTTCCGAGTGACGTGCTGCAGCGCTGCAAGGCGCTTTTGCTCGACAGCCTGGGGTGCAGCCTGGCGGGCGCAGGGTCGCGCCCCGTGTTGTCCATGGAGAAATTCGCCGTGTCCATGGGGCCGGGGGATGGCCCGTCGGAAGTCCTGATCTCGCGCCGCAAGACTTCGCCGATGTTTGCCGCCATGATCAACGCCGCGTCGGCCCACATGCTCGAGCTCGACGACGTGCACAACGGCGCCGTGCTGCATCCGGGCACGGTCGTCTTTCCCACCCTGCTGGCCATGGCCCAGGCGCTGGGGTCGTCGGGCCGGGCGTTCCTGACCGCCGCGGTGGCAGGCTACGAAGTGGGAATAAGGGTGGGCGAATTTCTAGGGCGCTCGCACTACAAGATCTTCCACACCACGGCCACGGCCGGCACGCTGGCAGCGGCGGCGGCCGCAGGCCGTCTGCTCGGCCTGAGCCCGGACCAGATGCTCGATGCCTTCGGCTCGGCAGGCACGCAGGCGGCGGGCTTGTGGGAGTTTCTGCGCGATGCGGCCGATGCCAAGCAACTGCACAGTTCCAATGCCGTCGTAAACGGCATGAAGTCGGCCTATCTGGCGCAGGACGGTTTCACCGGCGCCAAACGCATTCTGGAAGGGCCGCAAGGCATGGCCGCCGGCATGTCGACCGATGCCGACCCGGCCAGGCTCACCGATCGTCTGGGTACGCGCTGGACGCTTGCCGAGACCTCGTTCAAAACCCACGCCTCGTGCCGCCATACGCATCCGGCCGCCGATGCGCTGCTCAAGGTCATGAGGGAGCAATGCCTGAACGCTTCGCAGATCGCGCGCGTCGTGGCGCACGTGCATCAGAGCGCACTGGACATCCTGGGCCCGATATCGCAGCCCAAGACCGTGCTTCAGTCCAAATTCTGCATGGGGCACGTGCTGGCCATTGCCGCGCTGCGTGGCCGCGCCGGGCTGCGCGAATTCGACGCAGACTTCTCCGACCCGGAAATTCTGTCGTTTCGCGAGAAAGTCCAGATGCGCCTGGATGCGCAAGTCGAGGCGCGCTACCCCGCGCGCTGGATCGGAAAAGTCACGGTCACCACGACGGACGGCCGCGAACTCGATGCGCGCGTGGACGAGCCCAGAGGCGATCCGGGAAACAGCCTGACGCAGGCCGAGATTGAGGAAAAATTTCTAACGCTGGCGACGTATGCCCAGGCCGTGCGCGCCGACGAGGCGCCCGCGCTGATAGCGCGCGTACGGAATCTGGAAGATACCGCGCAAATCGGGCCGATTCTCGCTCGCTGATCTTCGGGCGCGAGTCCGATCGCGCCGACGCGCATCACGCCAGCATGTCGCGCACCCTGGGCACGACCTCGCGCCCATACAGCTCGATGCCGCGCATCAGCGTGTCATGCGGCGTGGGGCCGGCCGAATACTTGAGCTGAAAGCGGCTGGCCCGCAGCGCGCGCACCGTGGCCGCGATCTTGCTCGCTACGGTCTCGGGCGAGCCCACATACAGCGAGCCGTGTTCGATCTCGCTTTCGTATTCTTCGCGCCGCATGGACGGCCAGCCGCGCTCCTTGCCGATGCGATCGCGATTGGCCTTGAAGCCCGGCCAGAACTCTTCCCGCGCCTGTTCGTCGGTCTTGGCCACGTAGCCCGGCGAATGCACGCCGACCGGCCGCACGGGCCGGCCGAATTGCGCAAAGGCCCGGTGATAAAGATCGACATAAGGCGCAAAGCGCCGCGGGTCGCCGCCGATAATGGCCAGCATCAGCGGAAAGTCGTAGCGCGCGGCGCGCACCACCGATTCCGGGCTGCCGCCCACGCCCACCCAGGTCTTGAGCCTGCCGTGCTCCACGCCGGGATACACCGACTGGTTGTGCAGCGACGCACGCAGCCGGCCTTGCCAGGTCACCGGCTGTTGTTCGAGCAGGGCCGCGAACAGATCGAGTTTTTCTTCGAACAGCGCTTCGTATTGCTGCAGGTCATAGCCGAACAGCGGAAAAGATTCGGTAAAGGACCCCCGGCCGAGTATGACTTCGGCGCGGCCGTTCGATATCGCATCCACGGTGGCAAAGCGCTGAAAGACGCGCACCGGATCGTCGGAGCTGAGCACCGTGACGGCCGAGCCAAGGCGGATGCGATCGGTGCGCGCCGCCATGGCCGCCAGCACCACCTCGGGCGCGGACACGGCGAAATCGGGCCGATGGTGCTCGCCTACGCCGATGAAGTCCAGGCCGATCTGGTCGGCCAGCACGGCCTCGTCGACCAGATTGCGAATGACCTGTGCGTGCGAAAGCGGCACGCCTGCCGCGCCGTCGGTCACGTCGCCGAAAGTATCCAGGCCGAATTCGAGCGTGGAGGGAGTCGTCATGGAGGTAATGATGAAAAACGCCGTGCGCCGGGCAACGGCTTGGCCTTGTCCGGATCCGTCTGCGCCGCTCCGGGACACCGGGATTGATCACTTCTGGTAATCAATGGGTTCTAAATTTTCATTTTACGGGGAATAGAGCCCTTCCTAAGATGCATCGCATAACAACAGTCCCTCGCCCGCCGGCAGGGGCGATTCATCAAACCAGGGAGACTCCATTCATGAAAATTCGGCTGCTGACCGCGCTGGGCGCGGGTACCTTGTTGCTGGCCATGCAAGGGCCGGCCTGCGCGCAGGACACGAATTGGCCGACCCGGCCGCTGCGCATGCTGGTCGGTTCGTCGCCGGGCGGCGGCACGGACGCTTTCGCGCGCGCCACGGCGCAGGGCCTGACCCCCTTGCTGCATCAGAACGTCGTAGTGGAAAACCGGCCGGGCGCATCCAATACGCTGGCCAACGCCATCACCGCCACGTCCACCGACGGCAACACCATGGTCATGGGCGTTTCCACGGCGATGGCCATCGCGCCGCACCTGTTCAAGCTGAGCTACAAGCATGACGACCTGGTGCCGGTGGTGTTCGCGGGCGCGGTGCCCAATGTGCTGGTGGTGAACAACGATCTGCCGGCGCGGAACGTGCAGGAACTGGTCGCGCTGCTCAAGCGCAATCCCGGCCACCTGAACTTCGCCAGCAGCGGCGTGGGCAGCACCCAGCACATCGCCGCCGAGCTCTTCATGGATGCCACCGGAACCAAGATGGTCCATGTGCCTTACCAGGGCAGCGGGCCGGCCATGGTGGATCTGATGGCAGGCCAGGTGCAGGTCGATTTCGAGACCGCCGCCTCCGCCATTCCGTTCATCAAGAGCGGCAAGCTGCGCGCGCTGGCCGTGCTCAGCGCCAAGCGCCTGTCGCAGATCCCGGACGTGCCCACCCTGGCCCAGGCCGGCGTGCCCGATCTGGAAATGGGCGCCTGGTACGGCATCTACATGCCCGCCAAGACGCCGCCCGCCGTGCAGAAGACCCTGCACGACGCGGTGAACAGGGTGCTGGCCATGCCGACGACGCAGAAGATCCTGGACGCGATCGGCGCCGAAGTCACGCCCATGAGCCAGCGACAGTTCATCGCCTTCGACAAGACCGAGAACGCACGCTACGCCGCGGTCATCGAAAAGAACCACATCACCGTCCGGTAGCCGTGGACGCCCGCCCCTCGGCCCAGGCATCGGCGGCGGGCCGGTCAATCCTCGTTACGGCATTCGTCCCGATGGAACAGCGCCAGGAATTGCTGCGCCGGCGCGCTCAGCGGGCGGTCGCGGCGCACGATGCTGCCGTACGACGGCAGCTTGTGCCGGAACGTATAGTCGATCATGGCGCAGAGGCCGTGATCGACATTGCGTTCGGCCACCGTCAGCGGAATCACGCCCAGCATGTTCGCGCGATCGACCAGGTTCAGCGTCGTGAGGATCGACCCGGTCTCGATGAGGCCTCGCGGAATGGCCGCGTGATGCATGCGGAATTCGCTCTGGACCACGTCGCGCGCCGGGCTGCCTTGCGGCTGCAGTATCCAGGGGTATTCGAGCAGCGCATCGAAATCGACCGGCCCGGCCGAGGCGAGCGGATGATTGCGCCCGGCGATGATGGCCAGCGCCTCGTCGTCGACCGGGCGGAATTCGCAGCCGGCGTCGAACTTGCGGCCGATCACGACTTCCAGCACGCCGTCCTGCAGTTGCGACATCAGGCGGTCGCTGGTGTCGATCGCGATCTTGATCTCGAGCAGGGGCAAGCGTGCCTTGAGCTGCACGAAGGCCTCGGTCAGCCGGCCCGGCGCGGCCGCCATGATGCTGCCCACCGACAGGCAGCCGATGTCGCCCAGCCGCAGGTCTTCCAACTCGCGATTGAGCGCTTCCATGCTGCCGCGGATGCCGCGGAAATAGTCGAGCACCCGCGCCCCGGCCGGATTGAGCACCAGTCCGCGTCCGACGCGGTCGAAGAGCTGCCGGCCCAGCGCGCTTTCGAGTTCGTGCAGCATTTTCGTCGCGGCCGGCTGCGTCAGGCCCAGCCGATCGGCGGCGGCGCGCAAGGTCGAGCTTTCGTCGACCGCCAGCAGCAAGGCGATCTGCCGCATCCGCAGCCGGTTCAACAATTGCGGTGTCGAGTCGCGCTTGTCGATGGAGCCCATGCGTGATCACTCCCAGTTATCGATCCATCAAGCGTTTTCAATTTACCGGCAGGATACGCCTACCTAGCATGCATTCTGAGCAAATCCATCATCACGCGCGGCCTGCGCTGCGCCCGGGAGACATTAAATGACCGCTTCGTCGACCTTGCCCGTCGTGGCGCTGACTCTTGGCGATCCGGCCGGCATCGGCGCCGAGCTCATCGCCAAGCTGCTCGCGCGCCCCGAGGCGACGTCCCGCGCGAATATCGTGCTGATCGGCGACCGCTGGCTCTGGGAAGCCGGCCAGCGCATCGCCGGCGTGCAGATCGCGACCGAGCCGGCCGCCTCGCTGGCCGCGGTGCGCAACCGCCCGTCCACCGCCCTGCCCGCCTTAGTCGAGGTCGAGACGGTGGATCCGTCGCAGGTGACCGTCAGCCAGGCCGGCGCCGCGGGCGGCCGTTCGGTGCTGACCGTGCTGGACCTGTGCCTGGACGCCGCGCTCGCGCGCGATATCGACGCGATCTGCTTCGCGCCGCTGAACAAGCACGCGATGAAGCTCGGCGGACTCCGGCACGAGGACGAGCTGCACCACTTCGCCGAGCACCTCGGCGTCACGGGTTACTTCTGCGAATTCAACACGCTCGGCGACTTGTGGACCTCGCGCATCTCGTCGCATGTCCCGCTCAAGGACGCGCCGGGCTACCTGAGCATCGAACGCATCGAACAGGCCGCGGAACTCATCTACAAATCGCTGCTGGCCAACGGCATCGCCCAGCCCAAGGTCGCGGTCGCCGCGTTCAATCCGCACGGCGGCGACGGCGGCAGCTGCGGCCGCGAAGAAATCGACATCATCGAACCGGCGGTGCGCAAGCTGCAGGCGCGCGCCTGGCCGACCGAATCGCCCTTTCACGGCCCCTTCCCCGCCGACACCATTTTCTTGAAAGCGCAGGCCGGCGAATACCAGGCCATCGTGACCATGTATCACGACCAGGGGCAGATCGCCATCAAGCTGCTCGGCTTCTCGCGCGGCGTGACCGTGCAAGGCGGGCTGCCGGTGCCGATCACCACGCCCGCGCACGGCACCGCCTACGACATATCCAACAAGGGCCGCGCCGATGTCGGCGCGACCTGGCAGGCGTTCCAGATCGCGTGCCGCATGGGCCAAGCGCATCGCCAGCGGAAAATTTCGGCATGACGTCTGCGGGCCCTGCCTGAACACACCCCACCAATCCGGAGACTCGAAAGAATGAAGATCAAATCGGTACGCGCCCGCCTGTTCCAGTGGAAAGGCAAGACCGTTCCGCCGCAGGGCAACTTCTGCTCGAACGCGATGGACCTGCTGTACGCGCCGCAGGAAACCATGAGCACCTTCCGCTTCCATTCGTGGACGGTGGTCGAGGTCGAGACGGACGACGGCATCGTCGGCCTGGGCAACGTCGCGCTGGCTCCTTCCATTGCCAAGGCCATCATCGACCAGTATCTCGCGCCGCTCGTGATCGGCCAGGACCCGTGGGACTACGAATACCTGAACCAGCGCATGTACCGCGCGACCCACGCCTGGGGCCGCAAGGGCATCGGCATGGCCGCGATCTCGGCCATCGACATCGCGATCTGGGACATCCTGGGCAAGAGCGTCAACAAGCCGGTGTTCAAGCTCTTGGGCGGCCGCACCAAGGAAAAGATTCCCTGCTACTACTCCAAGCTCTATCGCACCGATCTTGCGCAAATGCAGGCCGAGGCGCAAACGTTTCTCGACCAGGGCTTTCGCGCGTTCAAGATGCGCTTCGGCTACGGCCCCGCGCACGGCCAGCAGGGCGTGGTCGAGAACCTGAAATCGGTCGAGGCAGTGCGCGAGGTGATCGGCTACGACAACGACCTGATGCTCGAGTGCTATCTGGGCTGGAATCTCGAATACGCCAAGCGCATGCTGCCCAAGCTGGAGAAATTCGAGCCGCGCTGGCTCGAAGAGCCCGTGATCGCCGACGACATCGACGGCTACGCGGAACTGAACCAGCTCACCAGCATCCCGATCTCGGGCGGCGAGCACGAGTTCTCGCTCTATGGCTTCAAGCAGCTGCTCGACCGCAAGGCCGTGTCGGTGGTGCAATACGACACCAACCGCGTGGGCGGCATCACCATGGCGCACAAGATCAACGCGCTGTGCGAGGCCCATAGCGTGCCGGTGATTCCGCATGCGGGCCAGATGCACAACTACCACCTGACGATGAGCACGCTGGCCTCGCCCATGAGCGAGTACTTCCCGATGTTCGACGTGGAAGTCGGCAACGAGCTGTTCTATTACCTCTTCGACGGCGAGCCGGTCGCCGAGAACGGCTTTCTACAGCTGCGCGACGACGTGCCGGGCCTGGGCTTGACGCTCAAGACCGAGTTCCTCGATCAATTCGACATCGTGGAGTGATCATGGCCGCGCGATATCAAGGCGTATTTCCGGTCGCACCGACCGTCTTCAAGCAGGACGGCGCGCTCGATCTCGACGGCCAGCGCCGCTGTCTGGACTTCATGATCGATGCCGGCTCGCAAGGCCTGTGCATCCACGCCAACTATTCGGAGCAGTTCGCGCTGGGCGACGACGAGCGCGACGTGCTTACCCGCCTCACGCTCGAACACGTCGCGGGCCGCGTGCCCGTCATCGTCACGACCACGCACTTCAGTTCGCGCCTCTGCGCCGAGCGCAATCTGCGCGCGCAGGAACTGGGCGCGGCGATGGTCATGGTGATGCCGCCCTACCATGGCGCGACTTTCCGCGTGTCCGAAGCGCAGATCTATCAGTTCTTCCAGGACATCACTCAGGGCCTGACTATCCCGCTGATGATCCAGGACGCACCCGCCAGCGGCACGGTGCTGTCCGTGCCCTTTCTGGCCAGACTCGCCAACGAGATCGAGGCGGTGTCGTACTTCAAGGTCGAGACCCCGGGCGCGGCGTCCAAGTTGCGCGACCTGATCGCCGCGGGCGGCGCCGCGATCGAAGGCCCGTGGGACGGCGAGGAAGGCATCACGCTGTTCGCCGATCTCGAAGCGGGCGCGACCGGCGCGATGACCGGCGGCGGCTATCCGGACGGCATCCGCCAGATCACCGACCCCTACTTTGCCGGCAGGCGCGACGACGCCTTCGCGCAGTATGCGCGCTGGCTGCCTTTGATCAATTATGAAAACCGCCAGTCGGGCTTTTTGACCGCCAAGGCCCTGATGAAAGAAGGCGGCATCATCGCCTGCGACAAACCGCGCGCGCCCTGGCCCGACCTGCATCCGCAAGTGCGCGCCGGGCTGCTCGACACCGCACGCCGGCTCGACCCGCTGGCGCTGCGCTGGGGCCGCTGACAACACGCTTGCAGGCGGACTCGGCCCGAGCGGGCACGTAGGGAATGATCTACCATATTGGGTTCGACGCACCCCCAAATTAAGCAGGCAAAACTATGCAGATCACTGGTGAAATGTTGATAGGCGGCGCCTCGGTGCGCGGCACCGAAGGAACGATTTGCGCCTTCGACCCGGCGCGCGGCGTCACGCTCGAGCCCGCATTCGGCTCGGGCAGCGCAAGCGACGTCGACCGCGCCTGCCGCCTCGCCCAGGCGGCGTTCGACCCCTACCGCTCGGCGCCGCTCGAAGATCGCGCGCGCTTTCTCGAAACCATCGCCGAGAACATCCTCGCGCTGGGCGACACGCTGATCCAGCGCGCGCACCAGGAATCGGCGCTGCCCATCGCCCGCCTCGAAGGCGAACGCGGCCGCACGGTCGGTCAACTGCGCCTGTTCGCCTCGTTCGTGCGCGACGGCCGCTGGCTGGCCGCGACGATCGATCCCGCGATGCCCGAGCGCAAGCCGCTGCCGCGCTCGGATCTGCGCCTGCGCAAGATCCCGCTGGGCCCGGTCGCCGTGTTCGGCGCCAGCAATTTCCCGCTCGCGTTCTCGGTCGCGGGCGGCGATACCGCATCGGCCCTGGCGGCCGGCTGCCCGGTCGTCGTCAAGGCGCACCCGGCGCACCTGGGCACCTCCGAACTCGTCGGCCGCGCCATCCAGCAGGCCGTCAAAACCTGCAATCTGCCCGAAGGCACGTTCTCGCTGCTGGTGGGCGCAGGCAACCTGATCGGCGAAACGCTCGTCGCGCACCCGGCCATCAAGGCCGTGGGCTTCACCGGCTCGCGCGGCGGCGGTCTCGCGCTGGCGAGCATCGCCGCGAAACGCCGCGAGCCCATCCCGGTCTATGCCGAGATGAGCAGCATCAATCCCTTCTTCGTGCTGCCCGGCGCGCTGGCCAAGCGCGGCGCCGAGGTTGCGCGCGGCTTCGTCGAATCGCTCACCATGGGCGTGGGCCAGTTCTGCACCAACCCCGGCCTGGTCATCCTGCTCGAAGGCCCCGACGCTGAGGCTTTCGCCAAGACGGCCGCCGAAGCGCTCGCGCAAAAGGGCGCGCAGACCATGCTGACCAGCGGCATCGCCTCGGCCTACGCCAAGGCCGTGTCCGACCGCACGGCGTCAGCCAATGTGAGCACGATCGCACAAGGCGCGCAGACCGATGCGCAGAACGCCGCGCGCCCGGCCCTCTTCGCCACCACGCAAGCCGCGTTCGAAAACAACGCGCACCTCGAAGACGAAATCTTCGGCCCGACCTCGCTCATCGTCACGTGCAAGAACATGGACGAGATGCTGGCGCTGACCGAACGGTTGGAAGGCCAGCTCACCGCCACGCTGCACCTTGAAGCCGACGACACGGCGCTGGCCAAGCGCCTGTTGCCTGCGCTCGAGCGCAAGGCCGGACGCATCCTGGCCAACGGTTATCCGACCGGCGTCGAAGTGTGTCACGCGATGGTGCACGGCGGCCCGTTCCCGGCCACGTCCGATTCGCGCACGACCTCGGTGGGCACCCAGGCGATCGAACGCTTCCTGCGCCCGGTCTGCTACCAGGATCTGCCGGCCGAGCTGCTGCCCGAAGCGCTGCAAGACGGCAATCCGCTGGGCCTGGCCCGAGTCATGGACGGCAAGCTCACGCTCGCGTAATTTGCGCGGCACACGGGCATGAGGATGTCCGCGCTCTTTCGAGCGCGGACATTTTTTTAGGCGCTACGCGCCGTGAAAAGCGCGTTGCCGTCTTTCGCATGGGTTCTCGGACGCCACAGCAGATAAAAAGCGGCCACGTGCGTAATCATCAGCAAGGGCACGTAGAGAATCGTGATCGCGTACGCGGCGCCCAACGCTTCCGCATGCGCGGGAAGACCGGCCTGGATCGCGTGGTAATAGTCAAAGACGAGGTCGATCATTCCCGCGATATTGAAAGCCACGACGAAAGTCCAGAAGAGCGGGCGCATGCGCACGGTGATTAGCGCCAGCAGCGCCAAGACTCCCGTCAAGAAGTCGCCGTAGGCGGCAAACGCCGCAAAACTCGCGGGAAGATCGGGCGCGACAAGGCCCGGCATGACGAAGACCAGGCCGAAGAAACGAAAGCCATGCAAGGTGGCGATCGCGCGCTGCGCCGCGAATGAGTCCATGGCCTTGAGCCTGGGCCAGAGATACGCGCCGAAGCAAAGCAGCCAAGCCACGTACCCCAGAACGAGATGCAGCGGGAAAATGAGTTCCTGCGACATGAGATCACCTGTCAGTTGTCGGATGCGGCCTCGAACACCGCGGTGAGAACGCCGAGCCTGCCTTCCATGAGATTGCGTCCCAGATTGGCGGCAAGCTGCGCAAAGTCCGGCCCCATCACCACGCCGAGATTGAGCAGGGGCGGCGGCCCCGATTCGCGCAGTTGTTTGAACCAGACCTTGGCGGCCTCGGTGTCGTCTCGCCAAGCTTGTACGCGGAAGCCCGCTTGCTCAATCAGCGCGCGCGTTGCCTCGGCAGTCAGGAGAAAGCTCGTTGCCGGCGTGCGTGCCCACGGCACCGGGTAGTGCGGTTCGCCGCCGCTTTCAACGATGTCGAAGGTCGCGAATCTGCCATGCGGCTTCAACACACGGCGGGCCTCCCGATAAAGCCGCGCGCGGTCGGCGATGTTCATCGCCACATGCTGCAGCAAGACCACGTCGAAACGGCCATTGTCAAAGGGAAGCTCCAGCGCGCTGCCTGCCTGGAACGACACTTGCTCGCTCTGGCCTGTGCGCCGGGTGAGATAGCGCGCGGCGTCCACGAACGGTTCGCTCAGGTCGATGCCCGTCACCTGGCAACCGTAGGTGGCCGCCAGAAAGCGGGCCGGCCCGCCCAGGCCCGAGCCTACGTCCAGCACCGACATGTCGGCGGTCATGCCGGTCAATTCGGCGAGCTCGGCGGTGGCGGCAAGCCCTCGGGTATGAAACTGGTCGAGCGCACCCAGCTGTTGCGGCAGAATCGGTTGATCTTGCGGCCCCAGCGCCGCGGCGAGCGCGCGCTGCAGCCGCTCGGTCAAACCAGTGGCGCGGTAGTGGTCGCGCACGCCGTCGATAGCATCCGTCATGGCAAATTTCCTCAGGTGTCATGCGAGCCTTAGGTGTAGCATCGTGACGCGTGAGCGACTATTCCCCACAATGTTGACGTGCTATGAAGCAGAACTTCACAGTCAGGCAAGGCGCGCTCGACGGCGTGGAGACCTTCCTGGCCGTTGCCCAGCACCGCAGCTTTCGCAAGGCCGCCGCGGCGCTCGGCGTGACGCCGTCGGCCGTCAGCCAGACGGTGCGCGTGCTGGAAGCGCGCATCGGCGCGGCACTTTTTCTGCGCACCACGCGCAGCGTGGGCCTGACCGAAGCCGGCGAACAATTTCTTGCGCGCGCCAAACCCGCCTTCGAAGAGCTGGTTGCAGCCAGCGACGTGGCGCGCGGACTCGGCCAGCGGCCCTCCGGACTGCTGCGCCTTGCCGTGCCGCGAGCGATCGTCCCGATACTGCTCGAACCGCTGATCGCCTCTTTTTGCCAGGCCTACCCCGAAGTCGAGGTAGAGATCGCCGCCAACGAAAAACTGATCGACGTCGCGGCGGAAGGATTCGACGCCGGCATACGCATGGGCCAGTTCGTCGATGCCGATATGATCGCGGTGCCGCTGACGCCGCCATTTCGTTTCGTCGTGGTCGGCAGCCCTGCCTATTTCGCGAGCCGCAGTCGGCCCGAGCAGCCGGACGATCTGCGCCAGCACGCCTGCTTGCGGTGGCGGCGATCCGGCGGTGCGATCGCACCGTGGTCATTCAACGACAAGGGTCAGGCGATCGAGATGGCCGTGTCCGGCCCGCTCATCGCCAACGACTTCCCCACCATACTGGGCGCGGCGATGGAAGGCATCGGCCTGGCCCAGCTACCCGAGCCGATGGTCGCCGACGGGTTGAGAACGGGCAGGCTCATGCACGTGCTGGACGCATACGCGCCGACCATGCCGGGCGTATTCCTCTACTACCCCAGCCGCCGGCAGATCCTGCCCAAGCTGCGCGCGTTCATCGATCACGTGAAGCATCACCCGATAGAACGATTCGATGCCGAAAGAAAAAAACACCGCAATCCTGCTCGGAAAGAGGCCTGAATCGTCAGCGTGGCGCTGCGCCGGCGTTCGTCGCGCTATCTCTCGAAGAGGGATTTCAACGCCTGCAGATCCTGCATCACCCAGGCAGCATCGGCCGCGAATTTTGCGTCCGTCATGCCCGGCAGGCGGTACAGGGTGAACAACACCTCCGCTGCGTCGCCGTTGGGCACGATACGCATGGGTACGCAGACCTCTTGATCGGCGCCTGCATCGATGTAGTGATCCATGATCCCGAACTCGTTCCAGGCCGTAAAACGTATCCGGACCATGCCCTCCGGCCCTTTGGCCAGCCATCGGTCGCCGTCTTTTTCCAGCGTGCTCTCAGCCAGGCCGGAAGCCCATCTGGGGAAGAATTCCGGTTGCCAGATGGTTTCGTAGAGCGTCATCCAAGGGCAAGAGATGGACACGCTGATTGTTTTGGCTTCGAGCATGGTTTCTTCAAGTGCATCGCGCGTTCAAGGCATCGCGCGATGCGTGCGCCCGGCGCTATTGCGCGCTACCTGCTTTCCACGAGCCGTTGGGTTGTTTGCAAAACCAGAAGCGCCAGTTCTCCACCGCCGAGAGTTGACTCACCTTGGCCGCGAGCAGACGACAGGTTCCTGCAGATTTCGTCTGAACCGTCTGTTGTGGCGTGAAGGCGAATTTAACAGGCTGGTTGTGCCGACCGGGGCTGCTGGCCCACTCGTAGACAGCGCCGTCGGGGGTTTTGTCAAGCGCGTGCGCGACCGCCGTTTTGAACGCTGGCGAGTCCTTGGCCGCAATACCCACTGCAATAGTCTTGTTCAAGAAGTACGGCGTCGCCCAAGCGTCCAGGGGCACCAAAGAAACCGCGACGGTCAGGGTGGCGGCGATTACACAAATCTTCATTGGCGCCTCGTGTAAAAGGGTATGCAGTGTCTAGGTGAGCTTAAGAATGTACCCGATATCATCCAGCGACAACATGGCAGGCCAGGACGCGCAGCCTTGGAGCTCTGCAGCGCTGCGCGCCTGATTATCTTGATCACGTTCTGCTGCATGAACTGCTCGGTCGGCCCTCATCAAAAAGCCTTTTGAATGCAAAAAACCCGCGGCACTGTCATGCCGCGGGTTTTTAACTTTCTCATTGCAGAAATCAGAACGGAATATCGTCATCCATATCCGTCAGGCTCGCCCCCGACGACGCCGCGGCGGGCGTCGCAGCGCGCGGCGCAGCCGCCGGACGCGAGGCCGGCGCGCGCGGCGCAGCACGCGAATCTTCATACCCGCCGCCACCGCCGAAGCTGCCTTCGCCGCCGCCTTCGCGGCCACCCAGCATCTGCATCTGGTCAGCCACGACCTCGGTGCTGTAGCGATCGGCGCCGGTGTCCTTGTCTTGCCACTTGCGGGTTTTCAAACGCCCTTCGATATAGACCGAGCGGCCCTTCTTCAGGTATTCGCCGGCGATCTCGGCCAGGCGGTTGTACATGACCACGCGGTGCCATTCGGTTTCTTCGCGCTTTTCGCCGCTGGCTTTGTCTTTCCATTGGCTGGTGGTGGCGATGGACACGTTGCAAATGGCGGCGCCATCGGGCGAGTAGCGCACTTCGGGATCGCGCCCGAGGTTGCCGACGAGGATGACTTTGTTGACGGATGCCATGGTGGTGTCCCCAAATTGATTGAATTCAGTAATAGGTCATTATCGGCGATTTCGCCGATACGAAGAAACCGGCGGCGCGACCGAAATGTCACCTGCTGCAAGCGATGCCCGGCCTGGACCGGAACATCGCCCAACGCTCAGGAAAGCGGCCGCAATCCCCACGAAACCAGCAGCCATGCCAGCGCCAGCACCGCCGCCATGATGAACACTGCGGGCGAGCCGGCGTGGGCCGCCATCCAGCCGCCCAGGGCGCCGCCGGAGAACAGGCCGGCGGCCTGCGAGGTGTTGTAGAAACCCAGAGCCAGGCCTTTGTAGTTGGCAGGCGCCAGGCGCGACACCAGCGAAGGCTGCAGGGCCTCCAGGATGTTGAAGGCCACGAAAAAGCCCGTCAGCGCCACGGCCAGCGTGTAGAAATGATGCGATGCCGCCGGCAGCAGGCCGCACACCACGACCAGGCCGGCCACGCTGTACAGCAGGGCGCCGCGGTGGGCACGGCGCTTTTCGGCATAGATGACGCCGGGCACCATCAGCACGAAGGACGCAAAAATGATGGGCAGGTAGACCTTCCACAGCTGATCGGCCTGCAGGCCGCCCAGCCGGGTCAGTAGCGCGGGCGTGACCACAAAGAGCGATACCTGGATGAAGTGCAGCGAGTACACCCCGAAGTCGAGCCGCAGCAGGTCGCGATGCTTGAGCACTTGCGCGGGCCGCACCGACTGCATGCTGCGCGCGTCGTTGGCCGGCACCTGGGGCACCACCCAGCGGGCCAGCCCCAGGCTGGCCACGCCCAGGGCGGCGATCACCCAGAACAGGCCGCGCAGGCCCCATTCGCCCACCAGCAGCGGCGACGCGATCAGCGCAACGGCAAAGGACAGTCCGATGGAGCTGCCTACCATGGCCATGGCACGGGCGCGGACTTCGTCGCGGGTGGCGTCGGCCAGCCAGGCGGTGACCGCGGCCGAAATGGCGCCGGAGCCCTGAATGGCGCGGCCGATGATGATCCAGAATATGTCGTGCGACAAGGCGCAGACTACGCTGCCCACGATGAACAGCAGCAGCCCGGCCATTACCACCGGTCGGCGGCCCCAGCGGTCGGAAGCCAGGCCGAAGGGGATCTGCATAAAGGCCTGGGTCAGCCCGTACATGCCCAGCGCCAGGCCCACGCGGACCGGGCTGTCGCCCCCGGGCAGACCGCGAGCCGCCACGGCGAACACGGGCAACAGCAGAAACAGGCCCAGCATGCGGCAGGCGAACAGGCTCGCCAGCGCGATGCTGGCGCGACGTTCGACAGGGGTAAGGGCTAGGCGGGGAGTCGACATTGAGATGAGCCTCGGCAGGCGCGAGAAGACGCCTCGGCCTGCGGACCTTCGACTTCTCGCCGGGCCGGACAGCGCTTCAGTCCGGACGTTGATGCCGCGCTATAGTAGCAAGTTGCCCTTGAAATTCGCTTACACAGCCCGATGGACGCCATCCGCATCCGGGGTGCCCGCACCCACAACCTGAAGAACGTATCGCTCGACCTGCCCCGGCACAAGCTGGTGGTGGTGACCGGGCTGTCGGGCTCGGGCAAATCTTCGCTGGCCTTCGACACGCTGTACGCGGAAGGGCAGCGCCGCTATGTGGAAAGCCTCTCGGCCTATGCGCGGCAGTTCCTGCAATTGATGGACAAGCCCGACGTGGATCTGATCGAGGGCCTGTCGCCGGCGATCTCGATCGAGCAGAAGGCCGCCAGCCACAACCCGCGTTCCACCGTGGGCACGATCACCGAGATTCACGACTACCTGCGCCTGCTGTATGCGCGCGTGGGCACGCCCTATTGCCCCGACCACGGCCTGCCGCTGCAGGCGCAGAGCGTGAGCCAGATGGTCGACGCGGTGCTGGCCTGGCCGGCCGAGACGCGCCTGGCCGTGCTGGCGCCGATCGCGCGCGGCAAGAAGGGAAGCTTCGAAGACGAATGCGCCAGCCTGCAGGCGCAGGGCTATGTGCGCCTGCGCGTGGACGGCGAGATGGTCGAGATCGACTCCATGCCGGCCTTGAAAAAGACCGAGAAGCACGACATCGACGTGGTGCTCGACCGCCTGCGCGTGCGCACCGAGAGCACGCAGCGCCTGGCCGAAAGCTTCGAGACGGCCTTGAAGCTGGCCGATGGCCGCGCCATCGCGCTGGATATGGACAGCGGACGAGAACAGGTCTTCTCCAGCCGCTATGCCTGCCCGGTGTGCAGCCACAGTCTGCCCGAACTGGAGCCGCGTCTTTTCAGCTTCAACAATCCCATGGGCGCGTGCCCCGCCTGCGACGGCATCGGCCAGGTGGGCTTCTTCGATCCCAAGCGCGTGGTGGCCTTTCCCGAATTGAGCCTGGCGGCCGGCGCCATTCGCGGCTGGGACAAGCGCAACAGCTTTGCCTATACCCTGCTCACCAGCCTGGCGGCGCATTACGAGTTCGACATCGACACGCCGTTCGAGGAACTGCCCGACGCCGTGCGCGACAAGGTGCTGTTCGGCTCGGGCGAAGAAGAGCTCGCGTTTCTCTATCTCAATGAAAAAGGCAAGAGCACGGTCAAGCGCCATCCCTTCGAAGGCGTGATACCCAATCTTCAGCGCCGCTGGCTCGAGACCGATTCGGCCAATGTGCGCGAAGAGCTCGGCAAACTGCGCAACATCAAGACCTGCCCCGACTGCGGCGGTTCGCGCCTGCGTGCCGAGGCGCGCAACGTGCTCATCGGCAACGACCCGGGCATGGGCGAGCGCCGCGGCAAGGCCCTGTACGAAGTCGAGGCCATGCCGCTGTCGGCCTGCCTGGGCTGGTTCCAGGCGCTCGCGCTGACCGGATCCAAGCAGGAGATCGCGCAGCGCATCGTGCGCGAGATCGAGGCGCGGCTGAGCTTTCTGAACAATGTCGGCCTGACCTATCTGTCGCTGGACCGCAGCGCCGACACCATTTCGGGCGGCGAGGCGCAGCGCATCCGCCTGGCCAGCCAGATCGGCTCGGGCCTGACAGGCGTGATGTACGTGCTGGACGAACCCTCGATCGGCCTGCACCAGCGCGACAACGACCGGCTCATCGCCACGCTGCAGCACCTGCGCGACCTGGGCAACAGCGTGATCGTGGTCGAGCACGACGAAGACATGATCCGCTCGGCCGACTGGGTGGTGGACATGGGACCGGCCGCGGGCGAGCACGGCGGCCATGTGGTGGCCCAGGGTACGCCCGACCAGATCCAGTCCGACGACAAATCGCTCACCGGCCAGTATCTGAGCGGCAGGCGCGCCATCGCCGTGCCGCGCCGCCGCGCCATCGCCGAAGACCAGGCCTGGTTGACGCTGACCGGCGCCAGCGGCAACAACCTCAAAGACGTGACGCTGAGCATCCCGGCCGGCCGACTGGTGTGCGTGACGGGCGTATCCGGTTCGGGCAAATCCACCGTGGTCAACGACACGCTGTCGGTGGCCGCGGCGCGCGCGCTCAATCACGCGCAGAGCGAGCCCGCTCCCTATGCGCAACTGACCGGGCTCGAGCACTTCGACAAGATCATCAGCGTGGACCAGAGCCCCATCGGCCGCACGCCGCGCAGCAACCCGGCCACTTACACGGGGCTGTTCACGCCCATCCGCGAGCTGTTCGCCGGCGTGCCCGAGGCGCGCGCGCGCGGCTACGATCCGGGCCGCTTCAGCTTCAACGTCAAGGGCGGACGCTGCGAGGCCTGCCAGGGCGACGGCGTGGTCAAGGTCGAGATGCACTTTCTGCCCGACATGTACGTGCCCTGCGACGTCTGCCACGGCAAGCGCTACAACCGCGAAACGCTGGAGATCCGCTATCGCGGCCGCAACGTCAGCGAAGTGCTCGACCTGACGGTGGAGCAGGCGCTGGAATACTTCGACTCGGTGCCTGCCATCGCGCGCAAGCTGCAGACGCTGATGGACGTGGGCCTTTCGTACATTCGCCTGGGGCAAAGCGCCACCACGCTGTCGGGCGGCGAGGCGCAGCGCGTGAAGCTCTCGCAAGAGCTGTCGCGCCGCAGCACGGGCCGCACGCTGTACATTCTGGACGAGCCCACCACCGGCCTGCATTTCCGCGATATCGAACTGCTGCTGGAGGTGCTCAATCAACTGGTCGACAGCGGCAACACCGTGCTGATCATCGAGCACAACCTGGACGTCATCAAGACGGCCGACTGGCTGGTGGACATGGGCCCGGAAGGCGGCGACGGCGGCGGGCGCGTCGTGGCCCAGGGCACGCCGGAAGACGTGGCCGCAGCGGCCGAAAGCCATACGGGGCGCTATCTGGCGCGCGCATTGCAAGCGAACACTGCATAAGAGTCCACACGCCGGATAAACTGGTCTGCCGATTCATCATCGTCACCACCCTCACGGATCGCCATGTACACCCTCGTCATCGCCAACAAGAACTACTCGTCCTGGTCGCTTCGGGCCTGGCTCGCGCTGCGCGCGGCCGGCATCGCCTTCGAAGAAAAGCGCCTGAATCTGGACACCCCCGAATTCGCGCCGCAGCTCAAAGGGCTGACGCCGGCCGGCAAGGTGCCTTGCCTGATCGACGAGGGTTTCTCGGTGTGGGACTCGCTGGCCATCTGCGAATATGCCGCCGAGCGCCATCCCGAAGCCGGCCTCTGGCCCGCCGATCCGCGCGCCCGCGCCCGGGCGCGCTCGCTGGCCGCGCAGATGCATAGCGGCTTCGGCGATCTGCGCCGCGTCATGCCCATGAACATCGAAGCCCACCTGCCCGGCATCGACGTCACCGACGCGCAGAAAGACATCGCGCAGGTCCTGGCGCTATGGCGCGACACCCGCGCCGAATTCGGCCAGGCCGGCCCTTTCCTCTTCGGCAAGTTCAGCATCGCCGATGCGTTCTACGCGCCCATTGTGTCGCGCTTCACGACCTACGGCGTCGCCGTCGACGGTGCGGCGCGCGAGTACATGGACGCCATTCAGGCCCTGCCCGCCATGCAGGAATGGACGCGCGATGCGCTCGCCGAGGGTCTCTGGGTCGCGCAAGACGAGCCTTACCGCACGCAGCGCTGAACAAAAGCGGTGTCAGGCCTGTCGCCTGTCGCCTGTTGCCGCGCGGCGCGACTGACGTCTAAACCGAACCCCGCCAGCGTGCCTGCAAAAGCGTGACGATGTCGCGCACCGGCCGGCCGGTGGCCGCTTCGATCGCCGCGCGGTAAGGCGGCATATTGGTGCACTCCAGAACCAGGGTGCGCACGCCGGGATGGCGGCGCACCAGTTCCCGCGCCGCGTCCACCACATTGCGCTCGGCCTCTTGCAAGTCGAGCCGGTCGTGGTTGTGCAGCAGGCGGGTATGGAACTCGCAGCCGGGCGCGATGCCCTGCACCGGTGTGCCCGGCGGCACGCCGGCGCGCCGCATGAGTTCAGGCGTCAAGGACTGCGCATCGAAAGTCAGCACGCCGGGCGATTCCAGATCCGCGCATTGCAGCAGGCTCGAGGTCACCACGGGCACGTCGAGCGCCGCGGCCATGTCCGCTTGAAAAGCCGCCAGAAACCCGCAACTCGTGGAGATCAGCGATGCGCCCTGCCCCACCAGCATGCGCGCGGCTGCGATAAAAGGCGCCAGCAGCGTCGGATCGCCTTCGCGCACGACCCGCATGGGCGAGGCGCCCGCGACCGTGAGGTAGCGCACGGGAATGCCCAGCGCGTCGAACGTCGCCGGATTGCCGATATCGCCGGGCGGACGAGGAAAACGCGTGTCGAGCATCAAAACGCCCAGAAAGGCCTTGCGCATGGCGTTTTCGACCCGCGGCCCTTGCGCGGGGCTTTTTTTGCCTTGAGCCGACCCGGCGGCAAAAAAAACCATAGAATCCCCTTGCAGTTGCTCAACATCGTGCCATACGGGCATCTTACCGTCCCGCGCGGCGCAGCCAACATATCAAACAAGGGGAAGCTTCATGCGCTTCATGCATCGCATCGTCAAGGCCGTCGTCGCCATTTCCCTGGCCGCGATCGGTTTCACCGCCGCCGCCCAGAGCGGCGCGCAGTCCAGCTGGGATCAGCTGCAGCACACCAAAGTGCTGCGCGTCGGCGTGATCGCCGATGCCATTCCCTACTTCCACAAAAACCTGGCCACCGGCCAGTGGGACGGCTTCGGCCCCGACTTCGCGCAAGATCTGGCCAAGACGCTGGGCGTCAAGGTCCAGTATGTCGAGACCACCTGGGGCAATGCGGTGCTCGATCTGCAATCGAACAAGATCGACGTGATGTTCGGCCTGGCGCCCACCCCGGCGCGCGCCAAGTCTGTCAACTTCAGCGACACGCTGTTCGTCAACACGTATACCTCGGTCTGCAACAAGACCTATGCCGGCAAGGACTGGGCCGAACTGAACAATCCCAAGGTGAAGATCGGTGTGGACGTCGGCTCCAGCAACGACATGGCCGCCACCAAGATGGCGCCCAACGCCACCATCGAGCGCTTCGACAGCCAGGGTGCCGCCACGCTGGCCCTGCAGTCGGGCCGCGTCGACTGCCAGGTACTGGTGATCCTGCTGGCCCAGCCCATGCTGGTCAAGGTGCCCGACGCCGGCACGCTCACCATTCCCAAGCCGATCTTCTCCAACGCCACTGCCATCGGCCTGCGCAAAGAGTCCGACACCCGCCTGCTCGACGCCGTCAACAAGTGGCTCAAGCAAGAGCACGACAGCGGCCAGATCAAGCAGGTCATCCTGAACAACATGCAGAAGCTCGTGGGCGTCAAGCCCGAGTCCTTCCCGGCCGACGTGAAGTTCTAGGCGAGTCCGCGTCATGACTTACACGTGGCACTTCGAGGTACTCTGGGAATACCGTTGGATCATTCTGCACGGCCTGGGGTACACGATCCTGTTCACCATCATCTGCGTGGTGCTGGGTCTCCTGGTGGGGCTGCTGACGGGCATGGGCCGGCTGGCCCGCTCCCGCTGGATCACCGCCCCCATCCGGGCCTATATCGAAGTGTTCCGCTGCACGCCGGTGCTGGTGCAGCTGATCTGGTTCTATTACGCGCTGCCCGTGCTCGCCGGCATCTCGATCTCGGCACCCGTCGCCGCGGCGCTGTGCCTGTCGCTGTACGGCGGCGCGTTCTATTCCGAGATCATCCGCGGCGGCATCATCGCCACGGACCCGGGCCAGACCGAAGCCGGCCAGGCCCTGGGCATGACGCGCGCGCAGGTGATGCGCCGCGTCGTGCTGCCGCAAGCCTTCAAGCGCATGGTGCCGCCGCTCATCAGCCAGTCCATCATGCAGCTCAAGAACACGTCGCTGCTGTCGGTGCTGGCGCTGCCCGACCTGCTCTATCAGGGCCAGGTGATCGCGCACGACACCTACCGGCCGCTTGAAATCTACACCTTGGTCGCCGTGCTGTATTTCGTCGTGCTGCTGCCCGTGACGATCTGGGCCAAACGCCTGGAATTCGGCTCTTCCGTCAAGGAATCTTCATGACGCAAGCGTCGCTCATCGAAATCCGGGGCCTGGAAAAGTCCTTCGGTAAAAACGCCGTGCTCAAGGGCATCGAGCTCGACGTCGCCAAAGGCGAAGTGGTGGCCTTGATCGGGCCCTCGGGTTCGGGCAAGTCCACGCTCCTGCGCTGCATCAACCTGCTGACGCTGCCCGATTCGGGTCAGGTGCGCGTAGGCGATCACGACGCCGTCTTCGGCAAGAACGCCACCCGCATGCCGGGCGACCGCGAGCTGGCGCGCTTTCGCGCCCGCACCGGCATGGTGTTCCAGCACTTCAATCTGTTCCCGCACATGACGGCGCTGGGCAATGTGATGGAAGGCCCGGTGACCGTGCTCAAGCAAAGCAGAAAGGAAGCCGAAGCCACGGCGCGCTCACTGCTGAAAAAAGTCGGGCTGGCCGACAAGACCGACTTCTATCCCGACAAACTCTCGGGCGGGCAGAAACAGCGCGTGGCCATCGCGCGGGCGCTGGCCATGCGGCCCGAGGTCATGCTGTTCGACGAGGCCACGTCGGCGCTCGATCCCGAGCTGGTGGGCGAGGTGCTGCAAGTGATCAAGTCGCTGGCCCGCGAAGGCATGACGATGATGCTGGTCACGCACGAGATCGCTTTCGCCAGAGAAGTCGCCGACAAGGTGATCTTCATGCGCGACGGCGTCGTGGTGGAATGCGGCCCGCCGTCGCAAGTGATCGAGGCGCCTTTGCAGGAAGCCACGCGCAACTTTCTCGCGCGCTTCAAGGGCACGCACGCCTGAAGACCTGCGCGCCGCTTACGGCTGCGGATTGATTTCGAACAGGCGCCGGTGCTCGCGGATCGCGTAGCGGTCCGTCATGCCGGCGATGTAATCGGAGATGGCGCGCGCCTGTGCGGTTTTGCCGTCGCGGCGATAGTCGGGCGGCAGCAGGCGCGGATCGTCCTGGAAGGCCACGAACAGCTCGCGCACCACGCGGCGCATCTTGGCCGTCATGCGCATCACTTGATAGTGCCGGTAGAGATTGTCGAAGAGGAATTTCTTCAACGCGTCGGCCTCGCGCCGCACGGCGTCGGAGAAGCCCGCCAATGGCGGCGCGGCACGCACGTCGTCGCTGCTGGCCGGCGCCTGCGCGGCGATGCGCTCGCGCGTGGTGGCCGTGAGGTCGACGATGAGCGTATTGATCATGCGGCGGATGGTTTCCGAGATGGCGCGGCGCGGCGCCAGTTGCGGATACCGCTGCGCGACTTCGGCATAGTGCCGGGCGAAAAACGCCACTTCCTGCAGCTGATCCAGCGTGAGCAGGCCCGAGCGCAAACCGTCGTCGATGTCGTGATTGTTGTAGGCCACCTCGTCGGCCAGATTGGCCAGCTGCGCTTCCAGCGAAGGCTGGGTGCGCTCCAGAAATCGCCGCCCCACCTCGCCCAGCTGTCGGGCATGGGCCGCCGAGCAGTGTTTGAGTATGCCTTCGCGCGTTTCGAAGCACAGGTTCAGCCCGTTGAACTCGGCATAGCGCTCTTCGAGTTCGTCGACCACCCTCAGGCTTTGCAGATTGTGCTCAAAGCCGCCTGAGTCCGGCGCCAGCTCGCGCATGCAGGCGTTGAGTTCGTCCTGGCCGGCATGACCGAAGGGCGTGTGGCCCAGATCGTGCGCCAGCGCGATGGCTTCGATCAAGTCTTCGGAGAGCCCCAGGCTGCGCGCCACGGTGCGGGCGATCTGCGCGACCTCCAGGCTATGCGTGAGCCGCGTGCGAAAAAGATCGCCTTCGTGGTTGATGAAAACCTGGGTTTTGTATTCGAGCCGGCGGAAAGCGCCGGAGTGGATGATGCGGTCGCGGTCGCGCTGGAATTCGCTGCGGTTGGACGCGGGCGGCTCCGCGTGCAGGCGGCCGCGGGTGCGGGCGGGATCGCAGGCGTAAGACGCGAGGACGGGAAACGATGCCGACATCGTCGCGCCCTCAGGCCGTGGTGCAGGCCAGCGTTTCACGCACCGCCGCTTCGGGCGCCGCGCGGGAGACTGCCTCGCCGATACGCGGCAGCAGCACGAACCTGATCTCGCCGCCCTCGGTCTTCTTGTCGACCTGCATCAGCGCCAGCCAGCGCTCGGCGCCCAGATCGGGAGCCGCGACGGGACAGCCTATGTCCGCCACCAGCCTGCGCACGCGCGCCACGTCGGCCGGCGCGAAGCCCGCCACGCGGGCCGACAGCTCGGCGGCCTGCACCAGGCCGCAGCCCACGGCCTCGCCGTGCAGCCACTGGCCGTAGCCCAGACCCGATTCGATGGCATGGCCGAAGGTATGGCCCAGGTTGAGAATCGCGCGCAGGCCCGATTCGCGTTCGTCCTTGCCCACCACCTGCGCCTTGAGCTCGCAGGACCGGCGAATGGCGTAGGACAGCGCCTCCCGGTCTAACGCACGCAGCCTGGCCGCGTTGGCCTCGCACCAGGACCAGAACTCAGGATCGAGAATCAGGCCGTATTTGATGACTTCGGCCAGACCGGCCGAGATTTCGCGCGCCGGCAAGGTCGCCAGCGCCTCGATGTCGATCTCCACGGCCAGGGGCTGGTAGAACGCCCCGATCATGTTCTTGCCCAGCGGATGATTTACCGCCGTCTTGCCGCCCACCGACGAATCCACCTGCGCCAGCAGCGTGGTGGGCACCTGCACGAAGCGTACGCCGCGCATGTAGACGGCCGCGGCAAAACCCGTCATGTCGCCGATCACGCCGCCGCCCAGCGCCACCAGCACGCAGCGCCGGTCGCAGCGGTTCTCGAGCAGCGCATCGAAGATCAGATTCAGGGTCTGCCAGTCTTTGTAGGCCTCGCCGTCGGGCAGCTCGATGGTGATCACGCGCCGGCCGGTGCGCGCCAGGGCCGCCTGCGCACGCTGCGTGTATAACGCCCCCACGGTAGGGTTGGTGACGATGGCGATGGACGTGGCGTCGGCGGGGATGCTGGCGTCGAGCCGATCGAGCCGGCCCGCGCCGATGTGGATGGGATATTGCCCGCCGGGGGTGTCGACGTGGACCACAGTCGTCATGGAGCGATCTCGATGTTGTTCAGCCGGTTCAGCACGTGCTTGACTACCGCGTTGACCGACGAGGCGCCGGTGTCGATGGTCACGTGCGCGACTTCGGTGTAGAGCGGATCGCGCGCCGTCATCAGCTGGCGCAGGGTGCCGCGCGGGTCGGGGGTGGCCAGAAGAGGCCGGTTGCGGTCGCGGGAGGTGCGGCGAAACAGCTCGTCCAGCGTGGCGCGCAGATAGACCACCAGACCACGCTCGCGCAGCAGGCTGCGGCTTTGTTCGGCCAGGATGGCGCCGCCGCCGGTGGCCATGACGATGTCGCGCCGTTGGGTACACTCTTGCAGCGTCTGGGCCTCGCGCCGACGGAATCCGGCCTCGCCTTCGATCTCGAAAATCACCGGCACGCGTACGCCGCAGCGAGCCTCCAGCTCATGATCCAGGTCGACGAATTCGCGTCCCAGCATACGGGCCAGGCCGCGGCCGATGGTGGTCTTGCCCGCGCCCATCATGCCCACCAGAAAGAGCGGCCGGCCGTCGGCCAGGCAGGCAGGCGGGCTGACGAGGCAGGGTGCGCCGGACTCGCACGACACGTCGGGATCGGGCTCGGACGCCCCGTCGAAATTCACTTGCCTATTCATAGTTGCAATTATCCCATTGCCGCGCCAGTTGTGCGGTTACCACAGCCCGGACCATTTGTTACAGCGCCCCGGCGCCCCCTGCCCGAACTGAATTGAGTTCAAAAGTAAAATCGCCGCGATGCGCACCCGACAAAATTCCCCCAAGCAAGATCCGCAACCCATAGCGGGCACCCCCTGGATCCTGCGATTCATTCTCAAGGCCGTTATTTTCTTCGGCGGCCTGGGCCTTTGCGGCGTGCTGCTGGGTGCCATGGCCATGGCCCTGGCCTGGCCCAATCTGCCCGACCTGCACGCGATGACCGACTATCGGCCGCGCATACCGCTGCGCGTGTACACGGCCGACAAGACGCTCATCGGCGAGTTCGGCGAAGAACGCCGCGACGTGCTGCGCTTTTCGGAGATTCCCGATCTCATGAAGGCGGCGGTGCTTTCGGCGGAAGACGACCGCTTCTATCAGCATGGCGGGGTGGACTGGACAGGCGTGATCCGCGCAGCGGTCACCAATCTGGTCAAGGACTCCAAGGCGCAGGGCGCCAGCACCATCACCATGCAGGTGGCGCGCAACTTCTATCTCTCGTCCGAGAAAACCTATTCGCGCAAGTTCTACGAACTGCTGCTCACTTTCAAGATCGAATCGCAGCTCAGCAAGGACCAGATCCTCGAGCTGTACATGAACCAGATTTACCTGGGCCACCGCGCCTATGGTTTCGCAGCCGCGGCGCGCACCTATTTCGGCAAGAAGCTGGCCGACTTGACGCCGGCCGAAGCCGCCATGCTCGCGGGCATCCCCAAGGCGCCTTCGCGCTTCAATCCGCTGTCCAACCTGACCCGCGCCGAGGTCCGACAGCACTACGTGCTGGGCCGCATGCTGGCCCTGGGCTATCTGACCCAGCCCGAATACCAGGCCGCGATGGCCCAGAAAATCGTGACGCGCTCGAGCGCCGGCACGGCGCCCGGCGCATTCCAGATACACGGCGAATACGTAGCCGAGCTGGCCCGCCAGCTGCTCTACAACATTTACCACGACGATCTGTATTCGCGCGGCATCAATATCTACACCACCGTGCGGGCCAAGGATCAGGAGCTGGCCTATCAATCGCTGCGCGACGGCGTGCTCGACTACACGCGCCGCGCCCCCTACCCCGGCCCGGAAGAAAACATCGACCTGCCGGCCAACGTCGAGCAGGATCCGCAGAAGCTGGACGAGATCATCGACGCCGTGCTCGAGAAGTATCCCGACAGCGGCGGCGACTTGCTGACCGGCGTCGTTCTTTCGGCCAGCCCCACGCAAATCACCGTGGCGCGCAGCTCCAAGGAAATCGTCACCGTCAACGACAAAAAAGCGCTGTCGACCGTGGCGCGCGCGCTGGGCGACAAAGCCAAGCCCGAGGTGCGCATCAAGCGCGGCTCGGTGGTTTACGTGCATAAAGACCCTGACGGCAACTGGGAAGTGATCAACTATCCCGCGGTGCAGGCCGCCCTGGTCGTGCTCACACCCAACGACGGCGCCATCCGCGCCATGGTGGGAGGTTTCGACTTCTATCGCGGCAATTTCAACCGCGTTACGCAGGCCTGGCGCCAGCCGGGCTCGAACATCAAGCCCTTCATCTACGCTGCCGCGATCGAGCGCGGTTTCTCGACGGCCACGCAGATCTCCAACGAGCCGTTCTTCCTGACGGCCGCGCAGACCGGCTCCAAACCCTGGGCGCCCAAGAACTACGGCGACGAATACGAGCCCATGCTCACGCTGCGCCAGGCGCTGTACAAGTCCATGAACATGGTCACCGTGCGCATCATGCAGGCTATCGGTCCGGCCTATGCGCAGCAATACCTGACGCGCTTCGGTTTCGACAAGTCGCGCCAACCGGCGGTGCTGCCCATGGCGCTGGGCGCAGGCACGGTGACGCCGCTGCAGCTGGCCGGCGCGTATTCGGTGTTCGCCAACGGGGGCTTTCGCGTCACGCCCTACCTGATCGACCACGTTACCGACAGCGACGGCAAGACGATCATGCAGGCCAAGCCCGCCGAGGCCGGCGACGAATCGATTCGCGCCATCGACCCGCGCGTCGACTACATCATGAACAATCTGCTGGAAGGCGTGGCCACCTACGGCACAGGCGCGCGCGCGCATGCCGTGCTCAAGCGCATCGTCGCCGGCAAGACGGGCACCACCAACGATTCGATGGACGCCTGGTTCTCCGGCTATACCTCGGGCCTGGAAGCCACGGCCTGGCTGGGCTACGACCAGCCCAAGTCGCTGGGCGCGCGCGAGACCGGCGGCGGCGTGGCCTTGCCGATCTGGCTGGGCTATATGCAGGAAGCGGTCAAGAACCTGCCCATGCCCACGCCGCGCGCCAAGCCCGATGGCGTCATCGAAGCGAACAACGAGCTATATCTTTCGGATTACCCGCCCGGCCAGTCGGTTGCCTCGCTAGGCCTGGGCGGCAACGCCCAGACCGCCGATACGGGAAGCGCAGCAGCGCCGGCGCAATCGGATTCGCTGGGCGATTTCCTGAACAACCTCGCAGGCAGCAGCAAGGTCGGTCATTGAGCGCCTGAATGAGCGAACCCGGCATCGCGCCGGGTTCGTTTGCATGCCAGGCCGCGTTTCAAATCAAAGATGCACGGTCAGCGGCGTGTCGGCCGCCGCGGAGCAGATTTGCGACAGCGCTTCGGGCAGCGGCGGGCCGCCGCGCGTATCGTTCCAGCTGCGGCCGTCGTAGCGGTAGTGAAAGCCGCCGCTGCGCGCCGCCACCCAGATTTCGCGCATGGGGGCCTGGGAATTGATCACGACATGGATGTCGTTGTCGAAAACCAGGGTCAGCACGTGGCCGCTACGGCTGGTTTCGATGTCGAGGTCGGTCGCGGACGACCAGTCGTCGGCTTGGCTCTCGATGCTGTCGAGCACCTGGTCTACCAGGGCAAGGAATTCGGTTTCGGTCATAATCCAACATGCCATCGATTACGGAGTCTTCTGTGCATTTCGCGCACTCGGCACGCAGCCGTTCCATCTCTCGCATTGTAGCCATGCTGGCCGCCTGCGGCGTGCTGGCAGCCTGCGGCTACAAAGGGCCGCTGTATCTGCCGGGCAGCCCGCAGGATCATCACCGGCCCGTGCCGCCGCCCGCACTCAAGCAAGAGGGGGTCGCCGCGCCAGGCAATTCCGTCCCCGACGGCACCCGGCCCGCCCAACCCGTACCGGATCTATTCCAGCAATGAGCGTCTGCGCCATCCACGCCGAGATGATCGGTCATCCGCATTTTCATTACCGCGACGACGTGCTGCATGGCGAAGTCGTGCCTCTGGACAAGCTGGCTGCCGAGCTGGGCACGCCGCTATACGTGTACTCGCGCGCCGCGCTGGGCGCCGCCCTGGGCCGCTACCAGCAGGCCATCGGCGATCGACCGGTGCTGGTCTGCTACGGCATGAAGGCCAATTCCAATCTGGCCGTGCTGGGCGAATTCGCCCGTCTGGGCGCCGGCTTCGACATCGTGTCCGGCGGCGAGCTGGCGCGCGTGCTGGCTGCCGGCGGCGATCCGTCCAAGGTCGTGTTTTCGGGCGTGGGCAAGCAGGCCTGGGAGATGCGCGCCGCCATCGAGGCCGACGTCAAATGCTTCAACGTCGAATCGCAGGACGAGCTCTATCGCCTGTCGGACGTGGCCCAGGGCATGGGCCGGCGCGCGCGCGTATCGCTGCGCGTAAATCCCGACGTGGATGCGCAGACTCACCCCTATATTTCGACGGGCCTGAAGGAAAACAAATTCGGCATCGCCATCGAAGACGCACCCGAGGCCTACCGCGTCGCGGCCGGCCTGCCGGGCCTGGAGGTGGTGGGCGTGGACTGCCACATCGGTTCGCAGCTCACCGATATCAGCCCATATCTCGATGCCCTGGAAAAGCTCATCGATCTGGTCGACACGCTCAAGGCCGCAGGCATCGCCATCGAGCATCTGGATCTGGGCGGCGGCCTGGGCATCCGCTATACCGACGAGGTCCCGCCTTCGCCCAAGGCGCTGCTCGATCAGGTGTTCGAACGCCTGGCCGCACGCGGCTACGGTCATTTGCATCTGGTGCTGGAGCCGGGCCGTTCGCTGGTGGGCAATGCCGGCGTGCTCTTGACCACGGTGCAGTTTCTCAAGCATGCGCAGGCGCGCAATTTCGCCATCGTCGATGCGGCCATGAACGATCTGCTGCGGCCTTCGCTGTATACGGCCTGGCACGGTCTGCGCGCGGTGCGGCCGCGTTCGGGCGAGGCGCGCACGTACGACGTGGTGGGGCCGATCTGCGAAAGCGGCGACTGGCTGGCCAAAGGACGCGAGCTGTGCGTGCAGCAAGGCGACGTGCTGGCGCTGGAGTCGGCGGGGGCTTATGGCATGACCATGGCCAGCAACTACAACTCCCGGCCTAGGCCTGCCGAAGTCATCGTGGATGGCGGGAAGTACTACGTAGTGCGTCAGCGGGAGTCGATCGCGGATGTGATGCGGGGCGAGTCTACGTTGCCGTAGTTGTTCGTGGGCGTTTGTTATTTGAGTTCATAAGACGTCCGTCTGGGCCGTGTGCCCGGCCGGCCCCGAAGAGTCGGGTTTGGGCGCCGCGAGGAAGTACCCCCAAGCCCCCCAAGGGGGCGCTTGCCTTGGGGCGGCCCGGCGGCAAGCAGCGCCCAAAGTCCCTTCGGGACTGCCCCGACTCTTAAGTCGCTCGACCGGGCACGCGGCCCAGACGGACTTGCATTAGCGCTTAATTCGTCAGGGCTTCACAGCTATCACAGCTCACCGTACGAGTGCAGGCCTGACAAAAACATGTTCACGCCCAGGAAGGCGAAGGTGGTCACCAGGAGGCCTACCAGCGCCCACCAGGCGGCCATGCTGCCGCGCAGGCCTTTCATCAATCGCATGTGCAGCCAGGCGGCATAGTTCAGCCAGACGATCAGGGCCCAGGTTTCCTTCGGGTCCCACTGCCAATAGGTGCCCCAGGCGTCGGCGGCCCATAGCGCCCCCAGCACGGTGGCCACGGTGAAGAAGGCGAAGCCCACCGCGATGGAGCGGTACATGAGGTCGTCGAGCACTTGCGGCGCGGGCAGGGCGCGGGCCAGGCGGCCGCCGGGAAAGTGCTGCTTGACCAGGTAGGCGCAGGCCACCATGGCCGAGAGCGAGAACGAGCCGTAGCCGATGAAGTTGGCCGGCACGTGCAGTTTCATCCACCAGCTTTGCAGAGCCGGCACCAGGGGCTGTATTTGCCAGGCGTCGCGCGTAAGCGCGTACCAGAGCAGAAAGCCGACCGCCGCGGAGATCACCAGCAGCACGAAGCCGCCCAGCGCGCGCGTGGCGTAGCGGCGTTCGTAGTACAGGTAGAAGAGCGCGGTGATGAGCGAGAACAGCACGAAGACTTCGTACAGATTGCTCACGGGGATATGGCCCAGTCCGGGGCCCATGAGGTGGCTTTCGCGCCAGCGCACCAGCATGCCTGTCAGGCCCGCGAAGACGGCGCCCCAGGTGCAGGCCGTGCCCAGCCAGGCGCAGGTCGGGCTGAAGAAGCCCAGCCAGTAGCAAACCGTGGCCAAGATGAAGAGCGCGCTCATCCACAGAATGGCCGACTGCGAGGACAGCAGATACTTGAGCAGGAGGTCGTGCTCGGCGCGCGACAGGTCGTGGCCGTAGAGCGCGACGGCCAGGCCCGCGGCCAGGCCGCAGGCAACGAGGAGCACGCGCATCGGGCGCCACAGCCAGCCCAGCCAGGTCAGCACCGGCACGCCGGCGCACAGGATGAGCTTCTCGTAGTAGTCCATCGCGCTGCCGTGATGCGCAAGCGTCCAGCCCGCGCTGGCGGCAAGCGCCAGGAAGAACACGATGTCGGACATGTCGGGACGGCCGCGGTGCGGCCGGCTATCGCCGCCGGCCAGCGGCACAGTCTGCCAGAGTGAGGACGAAGTCGTAGAGTCGGTGGTCATGCTTGCCCTTGCTTAGTGAGCCCGCGGCGCCGCGTCCAGCGTCGTGGCGGCCGCGCGCAATCGCTCGAACTCCTGGTCGAAATCGAGTGTACGCCGCTGGGTGGTCATGGCAGCCAGCACCGTGGCGCCGCCGTCGGCGGGCTGTACCCAGGCCCAGATGCGCCGGTCGCGCAGGTAGAACATGGTGAAGATGCCGACGATCAGCAGCAGCGCCCCCAGCACCACGCCGTATTCGCCGGGGCTGCGCGTGATCTGGAAGACGCTGGCCTGCACCTGATTGAAATCGTCCAGTTCGTAGATGACCGGCGCCGGGTAATGCGCCAGATCCGACAAGGCTGCGACGGCCAGGCGCGTCCACCGGGCCTGCGCGTCGGTGCGCGGCGCCGCGGGCAGTCCGTCGCGCTGGCGCGCCAGGTCGTTCAGCTCGGCCATGCTGGCCCCGATCAGGCGCACCACCATGTCGGCCGCGTGCCTCATTTGATCGGACGGCGTATTGGCCTGCAGCAGGTCGGCCACGCCTTGCAGGCCGCCGACTGCAAAGGTGTCCAGCGCATGCTGCGCGGCGGCCTGCAAGGCCGAGGTATCGACCGGCGACGACGTGCTGGCAGCGGCGAAGCGCTGCGCGGCGGCGCGCCGCATATCGGGGTCGGCCAGCGCCGCGCGCAGGCGCGCGAATTCCGCCAAGGAGCCCTGCGTATCGGCGGGAATGCGCACATAGCGATAGGCGCCGTCATTGCCTTGCACGCCCACGAGAAAGACCGAAGCGCCATCCAGCGTGACAGGCGCCATGTAGTTGCGGAACCTGTGCGCCTGCCCGGCTGCATCGGTCAGGCGGTATTCGATGCTGGGGCCGATGTTGTGCAGGTTCTCGTTCTTCTTGCCTGCGGCGCTGCCGGTGACCGACGCCAGTTCTTGCTCTAGCGATTTGTGATCGACCGGCGCGCCGCTCGACATGTTCTCGACGTTGATGACGCGTAGCGCGGCCAGATCCATATGCAGCGTGTCGGACGGCGCATGGCCGCCCTGCTGCGCCACGGCCGCGCCGGCGGCGGCAGGATCGACCGTCAGCGATTTGCCTATCGTGCCCTGCACCGTGGCGCCCCGCGCCAGTACGCCCTTCAAGGGGTAGGCTGCCAGCGTCACCTGGCTGCCGCCGTCGTCGAAGCTCGACTGGTACACCGTGATGCCCTTGTAGTGCAGCGGGTGATTGACTTCGATGGTGGCGGGAAAACGTTTGCCTGTCGCGGGATCGGTGACCTCGACCTGGCTGGCGAAGCGGCTGGGCATGCCGGTGGAGTAATAGTCCACCACGAAATGCTTGAGCCGCAGCGTGAAGGGCAGCGGCTGCACCAGCGCACCGTCGCCCACCATCACCACCGCCGAAGACGTCTGCCCGCCTTCGGGCACCAGGATATTGCCGCGAAAGCTCGGATTGCGCGGCGACAGCCGGCCGCTGGCCGGCACGTCGGCGATCATCATATTGCCCACCACGGGCTGCTTGCCGCCCAGCCACATCTGCAGGCGCAGCGACATGTCGCTATCGACCAATCCGCCCAGACAAATGATGATCAGGGCCGAGTGCGCGCAAATATAGCCAAGGCGGTTGACGCTGCCCTTCTTGGCCGCCACCATCAGCCCCGCCGCGTCGCGGCGCACACGCACGGCATAGCCCTGGCTCTTGAACAGCCTGCTCAGGGCCTGGGCGGCAGGCTCCGGAGCCATGGCACAGCGGGTTTCGAAGCGATGCGCAAAAGCGCGCAGACTATCGGCGCGCACATACTCGCGAAAAGACCGGGCATCGCGCAGCATGCGCGGCGCGTTGCGCGTGAGGCAGATCGAGGTGGACACGACCAGAAAGGCCATGATCACCAGGAACCAGCCGCTGTTATAGACGCGCCACAGCGAAAAATGATCGAACACCTCGAACCAGAACGGGCCGAACTGATCGATATAGGCGCTGTCCGGGCTGTTCTGCGGCAGCACCGTACCCACGATGCTGGCCACGCAAAGGATGCCAAGCAGGCTGACGGCAAAACGCATCGAGCCGAGCAGCTCGAAAAATGCGCTCAATATCTGTCGCGGGACGGGGCGGGAAGACGTACGGCTCATCATGTCGGAGAACAGCATACCGCTGCCGTGCTGACGGCGAACTGCCGTGCGCGCAGGCGCGAGACGCCAAATCGTACAATGTGGGATTCACGGCCGCCCGCGCGATGTCATCGTTGCGCTGCGGTCCACCATTCGCCCTCGACCTAGGCATCCGACGTGTCCCTACTTCAACACGCTTCATTTTTTGTGTCGGCGGCCCGACTGGACCAGCTGCCGCCCCCCGGCGCGCCGGAAGTCTGCTTCGTGGGCCGCTCCAACGCCGGCAAATCCTCGGCCATCAACGTGCTGTGCAACCAAAAGCGCCTGGCTTTCTCGAGCAAGACACCCGGCCGCACACGCCTGATCAATCTCTTCGGTCTGCCCGATCCGCTGGATCCGAGCGGGCAGCTGGGCTTTCTGGTCGACCTGCCGGGTTACGGCTACGCGTCGGTGGCGCATCGCGAGAAAGAGGCCTGGGCCGACATCCTGGGCGGCTATCTGCGCGACCGCTCGTCGCTGGCCGGCATCGTGCTGCTGCTGGACATCCGCCGCGGCGTGACCGACCTGGATCGGCGCCTGGCCAGCTTCATCGCGCCCACGGGCCGGCCCGTGCTGGCGCTGCTCACCAAGGCCGACAAGCTGCCCTACGGCCAGCGCGTGCGGGCGGTGCAGGCCGTGCGCAAGGAACTCGCCGACATCGGCCAGCTCAACGCCATTCCCTTTTCGTCCACCGATCGCATCGGCCTGCCTGAAGCCACGCTGGCCGTCGAGAACTGGATTTCTCCGCAGGTCGTGCCATGACTGAATACCTCGTTTCCGCCAGCTATCCCACCGCCCGCCCCCGGCGTCTGCGCCGCGACGATTTCACGCGCCGCCTGGTGCGCGAAAACAGACTGTCCGTCGACGACCTGATCTATCCCGTGTTCGTGGCCGAGGGCGCAGGCCTTTCTCAGCCCGTGCCCTCGCTGCCGGGCGTAGTGCGCTACTCGCTCGACACCCTGCTGCCCGTGGCCGAAGAATGCGTGGCGCTGGGCATCCCGGTGATGGCGCTCTTTCCCGTGATCGACCCTGCCCTCAAGACGCCCGACGGCATCGAGGCCGCCAATCCCAACGGCCTCATCCCGTCGGTGGTGGCGCAGTTGAAAAGACGCTTTCCCGAGCTGGGCATCCTCACCGACGTGGCGCTGGACCCCTACACCAGCCACGGTCAGGACGGGCTCATCGACGAGCATGGCTACGTGCTCAACGAGCCCACCATCGAGGTGCTGGTCAAGCAGGCCATGGTGCAGGCGCAGGCCGGCGTAGACATCGTCGCCCCCAGCGACATGATGGACGGCCGCGTCGGCGCCATCCGCCAGGCGCTCGAAAACAGGCAGTTCATCCACACGCGCATCATGGCCTATTCGGCCAAGTACGCCAGCGCCTTCTACGGACCCTTCCGCGACGCGGTGGGCTCGGCTTCCAATCTGGGCAAGTCCAGCAAGCAGGCCTACCAGATGGATCCGGGCAATATCGACGAGGCCTTGCGCGAAGTGGCGGCCGACCTCGCCGAGGGCGCCGATATGGTGATGGTCAAGCCCGGCATGCCCTACCTGGACGTGCTGCGCCGCGTGAAGGACGCTTTCGGCGTGCCGACCTTCGCCTATCAGGTGAGCGGCGAATACGCCATGATCAAGGCCGCCGCCAACAACGGCTGGCTGGATCACGACAAGGTGATGATGGAAGCCCTGCTAGGTTTCAAGCGCGCCGGCGCAGACGGCATCCTGACGTATTTCGCCGTCGAGGCAGCCAGGCTGCTCAAGCGGGATTGAGTGGTTCTTGTTGCTGGCATCGCGAACGCCCTCCATGGAGGGCGTTTTGCTTTGGCGCCGCTTGAATCGGCATCGAACGCACGTCGACTTGCTCGGCCGTGGCGCGCACGATCTTCTTTACTGCGTCTTCAATACCGTATCGAGCGCCGCGCCGAAACGGCCGGCGTCTTCGTAGCCGATGACCCGCGTGGCCAGTTCGCGGCCGCCGGGCGCGAAAAAGACCGTGCCCGGCGGGCCGAAGAGCCTGAAGCGCCTGAGCAGCGCGCGATCGGCGACGCTGTTGCCCGTGACGTCGGCGCGCAGCAGCAGCATGCGGTCCATGCGCGCGGCAACCGACGCGTCGCTGAAGGTATAACGCTCCATCTCGCGGCACGACACGCACCAGTCGGCGTAAAAATCCAGCATGGCCGGTTTGCTGCTGCCAGCCAGCGCGGCATCGAGCTCCGCCACACTGTGCACCGCGGTGAACGCCGGCTGCGGCGCGTTGCCTGCGTGCCCCGCGACTTGCGTCGTCTCCTGCATGCGCGCCGACGCGCTCAACTGCAGCAAGGGCCGCAGCACATCGCGCCCGCCGCTGGCCGCGCCCACCAGCCAGACCACGCCTGCCAGCGCCAGCAGCACCCCCAATGCCTTGGCGAACACACGCCCCACGCCGGCCTCGGCCGGTAGCGCGTCGAAGGCGCGCAGCATCACGGCGCTCGCAATGGCCAGAAACGCCCAGCCCAGCATCTGCGTCCAGCCCGGCAGCACCGGCATGAGCATCCACCAGGCCGTGGCCAGGAGCAGCATGCCGAACAGACGCTTGATCGATTCCATCCACGGCCCCGTGCGCGGCAGCAAGGCGCCTGCCGAGCCGCCCACCGCCAGGAGCGGCACGCCCATGCCCCAGGCCAGCGCGAATAGCGCCGAACCGCCGAGCAGCACATCGCCGGTGCGGGAGATATACAGCAACGCCCCCGCCAGCGGCGCGGCCACGCAGGGCCCGACGATCAGGGCCGACACGGCGCCCATCATCAGCGCGCCCGTATGGCGGCCACCCGGCATGCGATTGGCCCAGGCGCTCAGGCCCGCCTGCGCCTGCGTCGGCACCTGAAAGACATAGACGTCGAACATGGCCAGTGCCAACAGCGCGAGCAATAACGCAAATATGCCCAGCGCCCAGGGCGTCTGCAGCCAGCCGGCCAAGCCGGCGCCGGAGAGCCCGGCAGCCACGCCCAGCGCGGTGTAGACCACCGACATGCCCAGCACATACGCCGCCGCCAGACCCAGGCCGCGCCAACGCGAGGGCCGCGCCGCGCCGCCCAGCACCAGGGCCGATACGATGGGAATCATGGGCAGCACACAGGGCGTGAACGACAGCAGCACGCCCAGCAAGAGGAACACGCCTGCCGTCTTGACCCAGCCCAGACCGCCCAGAGCCCGCGCCAGGCCGGTGTCGCCGGCCTGCAGCAGCGCGCCGAGGGCTGCCGGGCTCGCAGGCATCGCAGCGGCCGCCGCAGAGGGGGTGCCGGACGCGGTGGATGCGATAGGAGACGCAGCCTGCGGCGTATCGACGCCCGCGCTGCGCGCCATGGCCGACGACAGGCCAAGCCCGCGCGCGCTGCTTGCCGCAGGCGCGAACAAGCCGCCCGTCGCCGGCGCCGCCACAGCACCCGCTTGCGGCAAATCGACGCCCGCCACCGCATAGCCGTCGGCCACGGGCTTCAGCGTCACGGCATGATCCATGGGCGGATAGCAGATGCCCGCCTCGGCGCAGCCCTGATTGGTCACCGTCAGCACCCACGACCCCGCCGCGCCCGGCTTGAGCGGCACGCGGACATCCAGGTCGTGGTGATAGACCTCCATATCCTGGTCAAAGACCGGGTCGTGCTTGACCTCGCCTTTGGGATAGACCGCCGCGCCCAGCCATTGCTCGTCGCCCGCCGCCGCCGCCAGCGCAAACCGCTCGCGGTACAGGTAATACCCCGGCGCCACGCGGTAGTGAAGCAACAGCGTGTCCGGCGCGGCCATCTTCGCCTGCAGCACGAAGGCCCTCTCGGGCGGCAAAAAGTCGGATTCGTTCTGCGCTGATGCGCCGCGCCAGCCCGAGAGCGCCAGGCACAGCACGCACAGAGCCAGCCATACGAGTCGTTTCATCGATTTCAATGCCATTGCACCCGCGTCTGCCGCCGCACCCAGTCCAGGTAGGAATCCAGCCCGTCCTGTGTGCTCACCACCAGCACTTCGGGCACTTCATAGGGATGGAGCTTGGCCAACGCCTGCACCACTTCGTCCTGCCGGGCACGGGTCGTCTTGATCACGAGCGGAACTTCCTCGGTGCGCTCGACCCTGCCCTGCCAGGAATAGATCGAGGTCATGCACGCGCCCATATTGACGCAAGCCGCCAGACCGCCGTCGACCAGCAGCTGCGCGATGCGCTCGGCCAGAGGAGCATCGGGCGCGTTGCTCAATATCAGCACGACATCGTCATCGTTCTCGCTCGTTTTCATGGGCAGCTTCCAAAAGCCCGATCGGGCCGAAGCCTTCATTCTAAAGCCGCCGATGCCGCGGCCCGAGTCGGGACGCGCGGCAGATCGGCGAGCACGGCCTGGCCCACGACCGGGGCTATTGCGTGTTCCAGCGAAAAGCCACCGACGCGTGCCCGGAGATATTGACGTTCTTTTGCTGCTTTTGATGCTTGTACGCGGCGCGGATCGTATAGGCTCCCGGCGGCAGCTTCACCAGCATGAACGGTCCCTGCGAGACGGCTTCGAGTACCTTGGTGCCGTCGCGCTTCATGATGCTGAGATGAATGTCGGCGATGTACTGCCCGCCTGCGCCCGAGAACTGCAAGGCCAGCGGCCAGTTCGGCGCCTGCTGTTTGAATGCCTGCTCTTCGTCCTGGCCCACGCCGCCGGACGTGTAACTTATCTGGCCACGCGAATAGATCGTGGGCAGTCCGTCGGTCTGCGCATAGGCGGTGGTCATGGCGCCGGCGATGGCAAGCACCGCTGCCGCCAGGGTTCCGGCAACTCGAAGGCTCGGTTTTTTCATTGATCTTCTCCCACATGTGCTGGCCGTCGTCAGGCTGAGCAACGCTGATCCGATGACGACTCGCGATCTGGAATATTCTCGCGCGAAGACAGGCATTCGGCAAAACCTGCACGCACCGCGCCCTGCGGACTCGCTGCCCACCCGCGAGCCGGAGGCCATAAAAAAACGGGCCGGGTTTATGCAACCCGGCCCGTCTCATGCCTTGCTCTTGCCCTGCGCGATTACTCGGCGCTGGCTTCGGCTTCCTGGGGTTCCGGCCGGTCGACCAGTTCCATGAAGGCCATGGGAGCATTGTCGCCCTGGCGGAAGCCCATTTTCAGCACGCGGGTGTAGCCACCGTTGCGGCTGGCGTAGCGCGGGCCGATTTCGGCGAACAGCTTGATGACGGCATCGCGATCGCGCAGGCGAGCGAAGGCCAGGCGCTTGTTCGCCAGGGTGGGCTGCTTGCCCAGGGTGATCAGGGGTTCGATGACGCGGCGCAATTCTTTCGCCTTGGGCAGCGTGGTCTTGATCGCTTCGTGCTGAATCAGCGAAACGGCCATGTTGCGGAACATGGCAAGACGGTGGCTGCTGGTGCGGTTGAGTTTGCGCAGACCATTACCGTGACGCATGGTGTATTTCCTTTTTCTGAATCTACATGATGACTTTGTGGGTCATCGGGTTGTTCGGCTCTTCTATCTGCGTATCCGGCAGCGGTCCGATGGAAAGGGGCTTACTACTGCTAACTGCAAAACAATCTTTCTTAAGCCGCCGAGGCTGCCCTGCGCAATTCCGATGCTCGCCCGGTGGGCTATGCTTCGGATTGCTCCGGGGTCCTCGGCTCGCGGTCGTTGCTTGCCGCGATTACTGCATACTGCTTACGGACGCTCGAGGCCCAGCGGGGGCCAGTTCTCGAGCTTCATGCCCAGGGTCAGGCCGCGTGCGGCCAGGACTTCCTTGATCTCGTTGAGCGACTTGCGACCCAGGTTCGGGGTCTTGAGCAGTTCGTTCTCGGTGCGCTGGATCAGGTCGCCGATGTAGTAGATGTTTTCGGCCTTCAGGCAGTTGGCCGAGCGCACCGTCAGCTCCAGATCGTCGACCGGGCGCAGCAGGACGGGGTCGATCTGCGGGGCGCTGCCGCGGGCGTCGCCGCCGTAGCTGCTTTCCGCGGCGCCTTCCAGGGCGGCGAAGACCGAGATCTGATCCATCAAGATGCGGGCCGACTGGCGCACGGCTTCCTCGGGCGAGATGACGCCGTTGGTTTCGATGTCCAGAACCAGCTTGTCCAGGTCGGTGCGCTGCTCGACGCGGGCGCTTTCGACGGCGTAGCTCACGCGGCGCACGGGCGAGAACGAGGCGTCCAGCACGATGCGGCCGATAGTGTGGCCGCGGTCTTCGACCAGCGCGCGCACGTTGCCCGGCACGTAACCGCGGCCTTTCTCGACCTTGATCTGCATTTCCAGCTTGCCGGCTTCGGTCAGGTTGCAGATGAGGTGGTCGGGGTTGATGATCTCGACGTCGTGGGGCAGCTCGATGTCGCTGGCGCGCACTTCGCCGGCGCCCGACTTGCGCAGCACCAGGGTCACGTCTTCGCGGTTGTGCAGCTTGAACACAACGCCTTTGAGGTTCAGCAGAATGTCGACCACGTCTTCGCGCACGCCGGCGATGGTCGAGTACTCGTGCACCACACCCGTCATCTGGACTTCGGTGGGCGCATAGCCGGTCATCGACGACAGCAGGATGCGGCGCAGGGCGTTGCCCAGCGTGTGGCCGTAGCCGCGCTCGAAGGGCTCCATCACGATCTTGGCGTGATTGGGGCCGACGGGTTCGACTTCGATGGAGCGCGGCTTCAGAAAACCTTGAGTGGACATCTTGGTAGGATCCTTTTCAATACCCTCGGCTCGTTACACCGATAAGGCTGATGGATTAAGGGAAAAAACGTGCTGCAAAAAAGATTCTTTCTAAACACACCGAGGCTGCCTGCAGGAATTCCGATGCCGGCCCATGAAACAGGCCGCGATTCGGATTCCTTTCGGAAGCCTCGGCTCGCGGCAACTGCGTGCCGCGGTCGCGTCGAATTGGATTAACGCGAGTACAGTTCGACGACCATCGATTCGTTGATGTCGCGGGCGACGTCAGCGCGATCGGGCATGGCCTTGAAGGTACCGGTCATCTTGGTAGCGTCGACTTCCACCCATTGGGGGATGCCGATGCTAGTTGCCAGGTCGAGCGATTCCTTGATGCGGCCTTGCTTCTTGGACTTCTCACGCACAGAAACCACGTCGCCGGCCTTGACGATCAGCGAGGCGATGTCGGCCGTGTGGCCGTTCAGCTCGATGGCGCGGTGGCTGACCAGCTGGCGAGCCTCGGCGCGGGTCGAACCGAAACCCATGCGGTAGACGACGTTGTCCAGGCGCGATTCGAGCAGCTGGATCAACATTTCGCCAGTGTTGCCGCGACGACGCTCGGCTTCGGCAAAATATTTGCGGAATTGCTTTTCCAGAACGCCGTACATGCGCTTGAGCTTCTGCTTCTCACGCAGCTGCAGGCCGTAGTCGGAGGTACGGGCACCCGAGGTGCGGCCGTGCTGACCGGGCTTGGAATCCAGCTTGCACTTGGAATCCAGCGAGCGACGGGCGCTCTTGAGGAAAAGATCGGTACCCTCGCGACGCGAGAGCTTGCACTTGGGGCCAATATAACGAGCCATGTTGGTTCCCTTTAGATACGACGACGCTTCGGCGGACGGCAGCCGTTGTGCGGAATGGGCGTGATGTCGGAGATGCTGGTGATCTTGATGCCCAGGGCATTCAGAGCACGCACCGACGATTCGCGGCCGGGGCCGGGGCCCTTGATCAGCACTTCGAGATTCTTGATGCCGTATTCCATCGCGACACGGCCGGCCGTTTCGGCAGCGACCTGAGCGGCGAACGGGGTCGATTTGCGCGAGCCCTTGAAGCCGGCGCCGCCCGAAGTCGCCCACGACAAGGCATTGCCCTGACGGTCGGTGATGGTGATGATGGTGTTGTTGAACGAAGCGTGGACGTGCGCGATGCCGTCCGAGACGTTCTTCTTGACCTTTTTGCGCACACGCGAGGCGGCGCCAGTAGAAGCCTTGGCCATGTTCTCTTCCTCGGATTATTTCTTCAGGGACGCAGCGGCGCGACGCGGACCCTTGCGGGTGCGGGCGTTGGTGCGGGTACGCTGGCCGCGCACGGGCAAACCGCGCTTGTGACGCATGCCACGATAGGTTCCCAGATCGATCAGACGCTTGATCGAGAGCTGGACTTCACGACGCAGATCGCCTTCCACCGTGAACGTGCCCACGCCTTCGCGGATGCGCTCGAGTTCGGCGTCGGACAGGTCCTTGACCTTCTTGGTGACGGGCACGCCAGCGACTTCGCAAATCTTGCGAGCACGAGTGCGACCGATACCGAAGATGGCGGTCAGACCGATCTCAGTGTGCTGTTGCGGCGGAATGTTGATGCCGGCAATACGGGCCATAACGTTTCCTTAGTAGTTCCGTTGCTTCAGGGGTCCGTTGCCGGATCAGCCCTGACGCTGCTTGTGACGCGGGTCGGTGCAGATAACGCGCACCACGCCGTGACGTTTGATGATTTTGCAGTTGCGGCAAATCCGCTTAACCGATGCCATTACTTTCATGGTTGACTCCTAATTTTCCGAAACCCTGCCGATCACTTCGATCGGAACACGATCCTGGCTCGCGTCAGGTCATAGGGCGTGAGTTCCACTGTGACCTTATCGCCCGGCAGGATCCGGATGTAATGCATACGCATCTTGCCGGAAATATGGCCTAACACCACATGACCGTTTTCAAGCTTGACGCGAAAAGTTGCGTTGGGAAGGTTCTCGAGAACCTCGCCTTGCATCTGGATGACGTCGTCCTTGGACATTTGTTCTGTCTACCGCAGCGGCAGGCTACCCGTACCCTTGAAGTTGGCCTTCTTGAGCAGCGAGTCATACTGTTGGGACATCATGTAAGCCTGCACCTGCGCCATGAAGTCCATGGTAACAACAACAATAATCAGCAGGGACGTGCCGCCAAAATTGAACGGGACGTTCCAGTGCATGACCATGAACTCGGGCAACAGGCACACCAGCGTGATGTACAGGCCGCCGACCAGCGTCAGGCGCATCAGTATCTTGTCGATGAAGCGCGCCGTCTGTTCGCCAGGACGGATGCCGGGCACGAAGGCACCGCTCTTCTTCAGGTTGTCCGCCGTTTCACGGCTGTTGAACACCAGGGCCGTGTAGAAGAAACAGAAGAAGATGATCGCGACCGAGTACAGCGTGATGTAGAGCGGTTGGCGCGGCTGCAGCGCAGCGGCCAGATCACGCAGCCACATCATCTTGCCGCTGGCCGAGAACCAGCTCGTAACCGTTGCCGGGAACAGGATGATCGACGAGGCGAAGATCGGCGGAATCACGCCGGCCATGTTCACCTTGAGCGGCAGATGCGAGCTCTGACCGCCATACACCTTGTTGCCCACCTGGCGCTTGGCGTAGTTCACCGTGATCTTGCGCTGGCCGCGCTCGACGAATACGACGAAGGCAGTCACCAACACCACCAGGGCGATGATGAAGAGCGCCGACAGCACCGACATCGAGTTGGTTCGCACCAGGTCCAGCAGGCCGCCAAGTGCCGACGGCAGACCCGCGACGATACCGCCGAAGATCAGGATCGAGATGCCATTGCCCAGACCGCGTTCGGTGATCTGCTCGCCCAACCACATGACGAACATGGTGCCGGTGACCAGCGTGACCACGGTCGTGACGCGGAACACGATGCCCGGATCGACCACCAGACCGTGCTGCGACTCCAGCGCGACCGAGATGCCGACCGCCTGCACCAGCGCCAGCAATACTGTGCCGTAGCGGGTGTACTGGGTAATCTTGCGCTGACCCGCCTGGCCTTCTTTCTTGAGGGCTTCGAGCGAGGGCATCACCACCGCCATCAACTGCATGATGATGGAGGCGGAGATGTAGGGCATGATCCCCAGGGCGAACACGGAAAAGCGCGACAGGGCGCCGCCCGAGAACATGTTGAACAGTCCAAGGATCCCGCCCTGGTTCTGGCGGAACAGCTCCGACAGCGCATCCGGATTGATGCCCGGAACGGGAATGTGCGTGCCCAGGCGATAGACGACCAGGGCGAGCGCCAGGAACACGAGACGGCGCTTCAAATCGCCGTATCGGTCAGCCTTGCCAGGAGTCTGTGCTTTAGCCACGCGTCACCTCGAAATCATTCAGCAAGCGAACCGCCAGCCGCTTCGATCGCGGCGCGAGCGCCGGCCGTGGCGGAAATACCGCGCAGGGTAATCTTGCGCGACACTTCACCCGACTTGATCACTTTGGCGTAACGAACCTGCTGGCCGACCACGCCGGCGGCCTTCAGAGCCTGCACATCGATCTCGTCGATGGGCAGAGCCTGCAGGTCCGACAGACGGATCTGGGCGTACAGGTGCTGACCCAGGGGCGTGAAACCACGCTTGGGCAGACGGCGATGCAGAGGCATCTGGCCGCCTTCGAAACCAACCTTGTGGAAGCCGCCCGAACGCGACTTCTGACCCTTGTGGCCACGGCCGGCGGTTTTACCCAGACCCGAACCGATACCACGGCCGACGCGGCGCTTGGCGTGCTTGCTGCCCTCTGCGGGCTTGAGCGAATTGAGTTCCATAACCGTTCCTTAGACTTCCGAGACGGAGACGAGATAGTCCACTTTGCGGATCATCCCGCGGACCTCGGGCGTGTCGATCAGCACGCGGCTGCTATTGACCTTACCCAGGCCCAGGCCCTTGACGGTGGCGCGGTGATCGGCTTTCGTACCGATCACGGAGCGCACCAGCGTAACTTTGATCTGCTTCTGAGCCATGATTTACCCCAGGATCTCTTCGACGGTCTTGCCGCGCTTGGCGGCAACATCCGACGGCGTCATGGAAGCGCGCAGGCCGTTGAGCGTGGCGCGAACCATGTTGTAGGGGTTGCTCGAGCCGAGGCTCTTGGCAACCACGTTGCGCACGCCCATCACGTCGAAGATGGCGCGCATCGGGCCGCCGGCGATCACGCCGGTACCCTCGGCGGCGGGCGAGATCAGCACCGTCAAGGCGCCGTGCTTGCCGACCACGGTGTGATGCAGCGTGCCGTTCTTCAGAGCGACCTTGAACATGCCGCGACGAGCCTGTTCCATCGCCTTCTGGACCGAGACCGGCACTTCACGCGCCTTGCCCTTGCCCATACCGATGCGGCCATCGCCGTCACCGACCACGGTCAGCGCGGCAAAGCTCATGGTGCGACCACCCTTGACAACCTTGCTGACGCGATTGACCGCGATCATTTTTTCGCGCAGACCGTCGTCGTTCTCTTTCTCGGCGGCGTTCTTGCCTTGTACCTTAGCCATTTGACTGATCCTCGCTTAGAACTTCAGGCCGGCTTCACGGGCGGCGTCGGCCAGAGCCTTGACGCGACCGTGATAACGGAAGCCCGAACGGTCGAAGGCAACCAGCTCGATGCCGGCGGCCTTGGCTTTCTCGGCAACGCGCTTGCCCACCAGAGCGGCAGCGGCGGTGTTGCCGCCCAGGCCGGTCTTGCCGGCCAGCTCGGCGCGCACTTCGGCTTCCAGCGTCGAAGCGCTGACCAGCACGCGGTCGCCTTCCGGCGAAATGATGTTGGCGTAGATGTGCTGGTTCGAGCGGAAGATCGAGAGGCGATGCACTCGCAGCTCGGCGATCTTGCGACGGGTCGGAACCGCACGACGCAAACGGGAGAGTTTCTTGTCCATGATTCGTCCTTGCGTGCGCCGTTATTTCTTCTTGGTCTCTTTGATGACCACGCGCTCGTCCGCATAGCGCACGCCCTTGCCCTTGTAGGGTTCGGGTTCGCGATAGGCTCGGATTTCAGCGGCCACTTGACCGACGACCTGCTTGTCGGCGCCCTTGATGATGATTTCGGTCTGGGTGGGGCACTCGGCCTTCACGCCAGCAGGCAGCGCGTGCAGGCCGTCGTGCGAAAAACCCAGTTGCAGCTTGACGGCGTTGCCGGCGATCGACGCACGGTAACCCACGCCAACCAGCGTCAGTTTGCGCTCGAAGCCCTTGCTCACGCCGGTGACCATGTTGTTGACCAGCGCACGAATGGTGCCCGACATGGCGTTGGCGTGACGGTCTTCGCTCAGCGCGGCGAACGTCAGCTTGCCGCTATCCTGGTGGATGGCGACTTCGCCGGTCAGCGTCTGCGTCAGCGTGCCCAGCGGGCCCTTGACGGTGATCTGGCCGGCGCCGATGCTGGCTTCGACGCCCTTGGGCAGTTCGACCGGATATTTAGCGATACGTGACATGAGAATTGCTCCTTAGGCCACGTAGCACAGGACTTCGCCGCCCACGCCGTTGGCGCGAGCCTTGCGGTCGGTCATCACGCCGCGCGAGGTCGAAACGATAGCCACGCCCAGGCCGTTCATGACCTGAGGAATGTTGCTGCGGCCCTTGTAAATACGCAGACCGGGCTTCGAGACGCGTTCGATGCGCTCGATGACCGGACGGCCGGCGTAATACTTCAGGGTGATTTCGAGTTCAGGCTTGGCCTGGTCGCCCTTGACCTGGAAACCGTCGATGTAGCCTTCGTCAGCCAACACGGCGGCGATGGCCACCTTCAGCTTCGAGGAAGGCATGGCCACGGTGACCTTGTCAACTTGCTGCGCATTGCGAATGCGGGTCAGCATATCGGCGATGGGATCGCTCATGCTCATTTCTGTTCTCCTTACCAGCTGGCCTTGGTCATGCCGGGGATTTCGCCCTTCATGGCCATTTCACGCAGTTTGTGGCGGGTAAGGCCAAACTTGCTGAACACGCCGCGGGGGCGACCGGTGACGACGCAGCGGTTGCGTTGGCGCGAGGGATTGGCGTTGCGCGGCAATTGCTGCAGCTTCAGGCGAGCCTGATAACGCTCTTCGTCGGTCTTGGATTGATCGTCGATAATCGCTTTCAGTTCAGCGCGCTTGGCGGAGAATTTCTCGGCCAGCTTGGCGCGCTTGATGTCGCGATTGATGAGGGAAAGTTTAGCCACGTCAACAGCCCCTTAGTTACGGAACGGGAAGCTGAAGGCGGTCAGGAGCGCCTTGGCTTCTTCGTCGGTCTTGGCGGTGGTGGTGATGCTGATGTTCAGCCCACGCAGCGCGTCGATCTTGTCGTATTCGATTTCGGGGAAAATGATCTGCTCTTTCACCCCGATGTTGTAGTTGCCGCGACCGTCGAAAGCGCGACCGGAGATACCGCGGAAGTCGCGCACGCGAGGCAGCGCAACCGCGACCAGGCGATCGAGGAATTCGTACATACGCTGACCGCGCAGGGTCACCATGCAACCAATGGGGTAGTTTTCGCGGATCTTGAAACCGGCGATCGCCTTCTTGGTCTTGGTGATCACGGGCTTCTGGCCGGCGATCTTGGTCAGGTCGGACACGGCGTGCTCGATGACCTTCTTGTCGGCCACGGCTTCGGAAACGCCCATGTTCAGCGTGATCTTGGTGATGCGGGGCACCTCCATGACACTCTTGTAGCCGAACTGGGTCTTCAGGTCGCCGGCGACCTTGTTCTTGTAAAACTCTTGCAAGCGAGACATGTCTTATCGCCCCTTATGCCTTGACGCCGACGACGGCGCCATTGGAACGGAACACACGCACCTTCTTACCATCCACTTCCTTGAAGCCGACGCGATCGCCCTTGCCGGTGGCAGGATTGAACAGCGCGATATTGGAAACATGGATGGGCATCGTCTTGTCGACGATGCCGCCAGGCTGGTTGGCCATGGGGTTGGGCTTGGTGTGCTTCTTGACGACATTGATGCCTTCGACCAGGACATGGTCGACATCGACGCGGGACAGCACGGTGCCGCGGCGGCTCTTGTCGCGGCCGGTCAGCACGACGACTTCGTCGCCTTTACGGATCTTGTTCATCGTGGGCTCCTTACAGCACTTCGGGGGCCAGCGACACGATCTTCATGAACTTCTCGGTACGCAGCTCGCGCGTAACGGGTCCGAAGATGCGGGTGCCGATGGGCTCCAGCTTGGCATTGAGCAGCACGGCGGCATTGCCGCCGAAACGGATCAGCGAACCGTCTTTGCGGCGCACGCCCTTGGCGGTGCGAACCACCACGGCGTTGTAGATTTCGCCTTTTTTGACGCGGCCACGGGGGGCGGCGTCCTTGACGCTGACTTTGATAACATCGCCGATGCCGGCATAACGGCGCTTGGAGCCGCCGAGCACCTTGATGCACATCACAGAGCGTGCACCCGTGTTGTCGGCCACGTCCAGCGTGGTCTGCATTTGGATCATGATTTTTCCTGTTCCAACTTAGCTGAACTGCGCAAAACCGCTTCATTTAAGAACCGGGCTTGCTCATTCCAGCCAGTTTTGGTCCCGTAGGGCTCCTGGCGCGGCTCTCGCTGCCCCAGCAACCCGGGTTGAAATCTTGCGGAATTTCCTGTGTTTTCAAGTTGTTGGCGCGCGCGCTTTCGATGCATTCACGCGCCAGACCAACCATCCAGCACACTCCCCCCAAACTTTTTGGGGAAAGAGCTAAGCATTCTAGCGCGTCTTTCAGGGTTTACGCAAGTACTTTATCGCCATGTGGTTTAGACTGGTGGATGCCTGGCCACGAGCATGCGGTATTGCCGCGGTCGCCCCCCATTTTTCGGAGCCCGAACGCATCATGTACGAATCTCTAGCCCTCTATATCAACGGCGAATTCATCGGCGGCGACGGCCGCAAGACCGAAGACGTCGTCAACCCGGCCACCCAGGAGGTCCTGGGCCAGTTGCCCCATGCCACACAGTCCGATCTGGACCACGCCCTGGAATCGGCCCAGCGCGCCTTCGAATCCTGGAAACGCTCCTCGCCCATGGACCGCTCGGCCATCCTGCGCAAGGTCGCCGAGCTGGCCCGAGCCGGCGCCAAGGAGATCGGCCGCAACATGACGCTGGACCAGGGCAAGCCCCTGGCCGAGTCCGTCGGCGAGATCGTGTCCTGCTCCGAGCACCTGGACTGGGCCGCCGAAGAATGCCGCCGCCTCTACGGCCGCGTGATTCCGCCGCGCAACCCCGACGCGCGCCAGATCGTGGTGCGCGAACCGGTCGGTGTCTGCGCCGCCTTCACACCCTGGAACTTTCCCTATAACCAGGCCATTCGCAAAGTTGCCGCCGCGATCGCCTCGGGCTGCTCCATCGTGCTCAAGGGCCCCGAAGACTCGCCCAGCGCCATCATGGCGATCGCCCGCATGTTCCACGAGGCCGGCCTGCCCAAGGGCGTGCTGAACATCGTCTGGGGCAAGCCGGCCGAAGTCTCCGACTACCTGATCCGCTCGCCCATCGTACGCAAGGTCAGCTTCACCGGCTCCGTGCCGGTCGGCAAGCAGCTGGCGGCTCTGGCGGGCCAATACATGAAGCGCGGCACCTGGGAGCTGGGCGGCCACTCGCCCGTCATGGTGTTCGACGACGCCGACATCGACCGCGCCGCCACCATGCTGGCCAAGTTCAAGATCCGCAACGCCGGCCAGGTGTGCGTGTCGCCCACCCGCTTTTATGTGCAAAAGGGCGCCTATGACCAATTCCTGGCCAAGTTCACCGACGTGCTCAAGGGCATCAAGGTGGGCGACGGCCTGGAAGCCGGCACCGAGATGGGCCCGCTGGCGCACGAGCGCCGCGTCCCCGCGATCGAGCGCTTCGTCGAAGACTCGGTCAAACGCGGCGGCAAGATCGTGCTGGGCGGCGACGCGCCCGAGGGCAAGGGCTTTTTCTTCAACCCGACCGTGATCACCGGCCTGCCCGACGACTCGATGCTCATGACCGAAGAGCCCTTCGGCCCGATCGCGCCCGTGGTGCCCTTCACCGATATGGAAGAAGTACTCAAGCGCGCCAACAGCCTGCCCTTCGGCCTGTCGTCCTATGTGTTCACCAACTCGCTGCAAACGGCGACCAAGGTGTCCAACGGCATCGAGGCCGGCATGGTCAACATCAACCACTTCGGCAGCGCACTGGCCGAGACACCCTTCGGCGGCGTGAAGGACAGCGGCATCGGCAGCGAGGGCGGCACCGAGATGTTCGACGGTTACCTGGTGACCAAGTTCATCACCCACGTCTGACCCCTTCCCGCCCAGGGCTACGCCATGCGGAAAGAACCTGCCTTGCGATCGGCATCTTCTTTCTCGCGTGCCCTGGTTTCCAACATTGTCGGGCTGCTCCTCGCCCTCGGTCTGGCCCTGCTGATCGCCATCGCCTGGCAAGGCGTGGCCAGCACCGAGCGGGCTTCCCGGCAGGAAATCAAAGAGACGCTGGAGCGGTCTGCCGACCGCCTGCAGGCGCTGATCGACGCCGCGGAACTGACTGCCCGTTCCGTGGAACGCGTCGCACGCACGGATCAGGTAGGCTCGGCCACCCTTCTACCCGCCCTGCAAACTTTGCAGGCGGCATTCGAACAACAGCCGGACCTGAGCTATCTCGGTATCGTTCTGCCGAAAACCGGCGAATACGGAAATCTGGAGCGCACCGCCGATGGCGCCGTGCTGCTCTGGCTCTTTCCCGGCGACAGGCCGATCGACCCGACGGTACGCAACTTTGTCCTGACGGACAGGGGCTTCGTGCCGCATCTGCACTATCCCACCGACGGCTACGACCCGCGCAAACGACCTTTCTATCAGGCGGCGCTGGCAGACGGCGCGGCGGGCGGCATCTGGATGCCGGTCTATCGATGGGTGGTCCATACCGACACCCGCGAAGAACTCTGGGGATTCAGTTATGTGAAGGCCCTGCGCAACGGCGATGGAACGCTGCTGTGCGTGATAGATGCCGATTTCGACATGCCGGCCCTGAACCGTTTCCTGCGCTCTCTTTCGAGGGAATACCACGCGCAATTGCGTGTCGTGGAATTAGGGCCGACGCCGCGTCTGATCGGCGCTCCGGGCGCCAGCGCCATGCCGCTACCCCTGCCCAAAGAACTGGCGCAGCTCGCGCATCGCACCTCCGGCGCCGAGATTTCCGTCGACCGAATTTCACTGGACGGCACGGCGCAATGGGTGGGCGCGCGCCGAATTCAACTCAAGGGCGGCATGTCATGGCTGCTCGTCGTTTCGCGCGCGGCACCGTTCATCGAAGCGCCCTTGCGCCGCCAGCTCTATGAGGTGCTGGGCATGGGCCTGGCCATTGCGCTGGGCCTGGTGCTGCTTTCCGTACGCATTGCACGCCGCTTCGGCAAGCCTCTGGCCGAATTGGAAAGGCGCGTGGCAGCCATCGGCCAGCCTGCGCCGGACGAATCGCAGGCCCGCGAGCCTTCGTCGGTAAACAGCTTTCTGGAAACCCGGCGTCTGGGCGAATCGCTGGATCGAATGATCGCGGAGCGCAAGCAAGCGGAAGCGAATCTGCGCACCATGGCGATGTACGACCACCTGACCGGTCTGGCCAACCGCAACCTGATCGAGGAACAGATCGCGACGGCCATCGCGCATGCCCGGCGACACGGCACGCTGCTGGCGCTGCTCTATATTGATCTGGACCGATTCAAGGTCATCAACGACGGCTACGGCCATCTGTTCGGCGACGCCGTGCTTCAGGCCGTGGGCCAGCAGCTGGCCATACTGGTGCGCCAGCACGATACGGTGGCCCGGCTCGGCGGCGACGAGTTCCTTATCCTCCTGACCCATCTCACGCGATCGAGCGACGCAGGCCTGGTTGCGCGCAAGATCGTCGCGTGCCTGGACCGCCCGCTCGTTGTGCAAGATCGGAAAATCCATCTTTCAGGCAGCGTAGGCGTGAGCGTTTTTCCCAAGGACGGCGAGACAGGCCAGACCTTGGTCGACAACGCCGATATGGCGATGTATCGAGCCAAAGAACTGGGCCGCAACAATTGGCAATTCTTCGCGATCGGCATGAGCCTGGAGACCCAGTACCGCGTCGACCTGGAAATAAAGCTTCGAGCCGCGGTCGGCGCAGGCCAGCTGCACCTGGCCTATCAACCCAAGATCAACCTGGACAGCGGCCGCATCACCGGTTGCGAAGCGCTGCTGCGCTGGCGCCATCCCGAACTGGGCGACGTGCCGCCGGATCAGTTCATTCCCATCGCTGAAGACTCAGGCCTGATCGTGCCTATCGGCGACTGGGTATTGCGCACGGCCTGCATCCAGGCTCGTGCCTGGATCGACGCCGGACTGCCTGGCATCTGCGTCGCGGTAAATCTTTCGGTGCGCCAGTTCCTGCAGCAGGACGTGGCAGCCTGGGTGGCGCGCACGCTGCACGATACGCAACTGCCGCCCGGGTGTCTGGAGCTGGAACTTACCGAGAGCCTGATCGCGCAGGACGTCGAGAACGTCATCGCAACAATCGACGCGGTCAAAAGGCTCGGCGTAAAGCTGTCCATCGACGATTTCGGCACGGGGTATTCCAGCCTCAATTACCTGAAACGTTTCCGCGTGGATACGCTCAAGATCGATCAGTCCTTCGTTCGCAACATGCTGACCGAAAAAGAGGACGAAGCCATCGTGCAGGCCATGATCGCCCTGGCCCACACTCTTAAATTCAAGGTGATTGCCGAAGGTGTCGAAACCGAGCAGCACTGCCGCTTCCTAAGCCGGCACAACTGCGACGAAATCCAGGGCTACTATTTCAGCGCACCCGTCACGCCGGACGAATTCGCAGTCATGCTGCGCACGGACAAGCGCCTGATCTGATTCGTCAGCCCGATGCGCGTTCGGCTCGAAAGGCCCGCGCCGACGCGCCGAACCGGCGCTTGAACAGACGGCTGAAATGCGAGGGATGCACGAACCCCGCCTGATAAGCCAGCTCCGCAATGCTGCGATGCGCGTGCCGCGGACTGGCGAGCAGGTCGCGGCAAAGCAGGAGGCGTTGCTCGTAGAGATACGCCTCGACCCCCACTCCCTGGAAGATCCGGTGCAAGTAGCTCGGCGAAATGCCGCAGGCCTGCGCAATCGCTTCAGGCCTAAGGTTCGGATCGCCCAGATGGCGCTTGATGTAGGACTCGATGCGCTCGCGGTGAGCCAGCGTGACGCTGCTGTCGGCCTCCGAGGCCTGAGCCCGGCCGGGCTCGACCAGGAACAGCACGATCAGGTCGATCAGGCGTTCGCCCAGTTCGGCCACTTCGGCATCGGACCAGTCTCCCAGGCCCTTGAATAGCTGCTCCAGATATTGCGCCAGCATGGCGCCGCGCGGCGAACCGTCGCCGATGAAGAGTTTGTAGAACGGTTCGATGCGAGCGTGGCGCCGCTCCAGCGCCTCGCGGGGAAACGAGACGCTCAGGCTGCGGTAGCCCTGCTCGCCCTGCGCCGCGGCACGATACGGCGCGCTCTGGTTCATCAGGTACACACAGCCTGGTTCGACCTGGAACTGCCGGCCCGAGCGCGACACCTCGAGCGGCCCGGTCAGCGGCAGGCCAAAGGTATAGAACTCCTGCGACAGCCGCGCCACATTGTGCGAGGTGCGCTCGATCTGCTGGCCCTGGTAGTGCAGGTCGTTGAACTGGAACCCGGCGCGGCGCACGTACTGCACGCTGCCGGCGAATGCCTCGGACGAGCCGCGGTGCACTTCGAACGGCCCGAACGCGTCGCTCAACGTTTCGCACCACTGCTCGTAGCCCTGCGGCCCGCCATTGCGCGCGCCGCCCAGAGCCTGATGCCTGGAATTCCCTGCTGTCATGGCGATGTCTCCTGGGGAACTGCGCGCCCGGTTCATTTTTACCCTGGCTCTACATTCTGTTGACCCAGTCCGCACCTGGCGTGGGTATATGTTGCGCGTGGAATTTCCGCGCGCCTATAGTCGGACGAAACGCTGATAACTATAACGCCGGGCGCGGGCCCGGGCACCAGGAAGGAGACTATGCGCGACGATCCCATCTGCGGGATGGCGACGGCCTGTTCAGAGCCGGTTTCCCGCTACGCCGACTGTCTGGGCCGGGAGCTGCATTATGTGGAATGGGGTTCGGCCTCGGCGCCCCCCCTCATCATGTGGCACGGCCTGGCCCGCACCGGACGCGACTTCGACGATCTGGCCCGGGTATTGGCCGCGCGCTATCGCGTCATCTGTCCCGATACGATCGGCCGCGGTCTGTCGCAATGGAGCGCCGATCCCGTCGCGGACTATCGGCTGGACGCCTATGCCCGCCTGGCCGCCGCACTGGCCGACGCGCTGGACCTGACGCAATTGCGCTGGGTCGGCACCTCCATGGGCGGCGCCATCGGGTTGGTCGCCGCCGCCACCACGCTGCGCGGCCGGATCTCGCACCTGGCGCTCAACGACATCGGTCCCGAACTGCCTGCCCCCGCCGTAGAGCGCATCACGACCTATGTCGGCAACCCGCCCGCCTTCGCCACGGTCACCGAGCTGGGGACCTGGCTGCGCCAGGCCTATCGCCCCTATGGCTGGCAAAGCGACGCGCAGTGGCGACGCATGGCCGAGACCTCGACGCGCCGCCTGCCCGACGGGCGCGTCACGCTGCACTACGACCCGGCCATCGTCGGTCAGTTCCGCCACCACCCGCGCGACTACGACCGCTGGGACGAATACGACTCGCTGCGGCTGCCAGTGCTGCTGCTGCGCGGCGCGCAGTCCGACCTGCTGCCCGACGCCGTAGCCGCCGCGATGACGCAGCGCGGACCGCGCGCCACGCGCATCGATTTCGAAGACTGCGGCCACGCGCCGGCCTTGAACGTTACCCCCCAGATCAACGCCGTGGCCGATTTCCTGGCTCGACCCGGCGAACTTTAAAAACGCCACGAAGGAGACATTCATGAAACGACTGCTGCTGGCCGCCCTGGCCACCTTTGCCTTGCAAGCCCCGGCGTGGGCGAACGACTTCATCATCGCTCACGTCTACGACAAGACCGGCCCTCTCGAAGCCTATGCCAAGCAGACCCAGACCGGCCTGATGATGGGCCTGGAATACGCGACCCACGGCACCATGGAAATCGACGGCCGCAAGATCCGCGTGATCGAGAAGGACGACCAGGGCAAGCCCGACGTGGGCCGCGCGCAGCTGGCCTCGGCCTATGCCGACGACCACGCCGATATTGCCGTGGGCCCGACCTCGTCGGGCGTGGCGCTGGCCATGCTGCCCATCGCCGAGCAATATCAGAAAGTGCTGCTGGTCGAACCCGCCGTGGCCGACTCGATCACCGGCGCCAAGTGGAACCGCTACATCTTCCGCACTGCTCGCAACTCGTCGCAGGACGCCATCGCCAACGCCACGGTCTTCGACAAGGAAGGCACATCCATCGCCATGCTGGCGCAAGACTATGCCTTCGGCCGCGACGGCGTGAAAGCCTTCAAGAGCGCGCTCAAGCACGCCAAGATCGTCCATGAAGAATATCTGCCGGTGAACACCACCGACTTCACCGCCGGCGCGCAGCGCCTCTTCGATTCGCTCAAGGGCAAGCCCGGCCGCAAGATCATCTTCATTCTGTGGGCCGGCGCGGGCAATCCGTTCAAGATCGCCGACCTCGATCCCCAGCGCTACGGCATCGAGCTCGCCACCGGCGGCAATATCCTGCCCGCCACCGCGTCGTGGAAGTCGCTGCCCGGCATGGAGGGCGCCACGTATTACTACTACGGCATGCCCAAGAACCCCATCAACGACTGGCTCGTGGCCGAGCACGAAAAGCGCTACGGCCAACCGCCCGATTTCTTCACCTGCGGCGGCATGTCGGCAGCGCTGGCCATCGTCGAAGCCTTGAAAAAGACCCAGGGCAAATCCGACACCGAGACGCTGATCAAAACCATGGAAGGCATGAGCTTCGAAACGCCCAAAGGCAAGATGACCTTTCGCCCGCAAGATCACCAGGCCATGCAGAGCATGTATCACTTCCGCATCAAGAACAATCCGTCGCTGTCCTGGGCCGAGCAGGATCTGGTCAATGTGATCACGCCCGATCAGATGAACGTGCCCATCCTCAACAAACACTGATTGCAACGTGCTGGAAACCCGCGATCTCACCATTCGATTCGGCGGCCACACGGCCGTGGATCAGGTCAGCTGCCGGTATGAACCCGGCACGCTGACCGCCCTGGTCGGTCCCAACGGCGCAGGCAAGACGACCTATTTCAATCTGATCTCAGGACAATTGCGCCCCAACGCGGGCACCGTTCATCTGGACGGACGCGATCTCACCGCTCTGGGCGCCTCGGCCCGCACGCATGCCGGCCTGGGCCGCGCTTTTCAGCTCACGCAGCTGTTCCCGCGCCTGAGCGTGCACGAGAACATACGCCTGGCGCTGCAGTCGCGGGCTCAAGGGGCGAGTTGGCGTCGCATCCGCCTGTGGCGCGTCTGGGACACGGATCGCACGCTGCTGGAACGGGCCGACTTTCTGCTCGAACGCACGTCGCTCGAAGACCGCCGCAACCAGTCCGCCGCCAGCCTGCCGCACGGCGATCAGCGCAAGCTGGAGATCGCCATGTTGATGGCGCTGTCGCCGCGCGTCTACATGCTGGACGAACCCACGGCGGGCATGAGCGTGGACGACATGCCCGTCATGCTCGACCTGATCCGCGAGCTCAAACAGGACAGCGGCAAGATCATCCTGCTCGTCGAACACAAGATGGACGTGGTGCGCGAGCTGGCCGACCGCATCGTGGTGCTGCACAACGGCAGGCTCATGGCCGACGGCGAGCCCTCCGAAGTGATCGCCTCCGACATCGTGCAGCAGGCCTACCTGGGCACCGCACCCGACCGGAGCGCAGCGTGAGCAATTCTTCAGCCGCGCCCCCTCTTCTCGAACTGCGCGGCGTGCACACGCACATCGGCGCGTATCACATCCTGCACGGCGTCGACCTGGCCGTGCCGCAAGGCCAGGTCACCCTGCTGCTGGGCCGCAACGGCGCCGGCAAGACCACGACCCTGCGCACCATCATGGGCCTGTGGCGCATCTCGGCCGGCGAGTTGCGCCTGCACGACCGCATGGTCGGCAACGCCGACCGGCACATCACGCCACCTGACATGGTGGACCAGGGCATCGCCTACGTGCCCGAAAGCATGGGCATATTTGCCGACCTCAGCGTGCAGGAAAACATGCTGCTGGCAGCCCGCAAGGCGCGCAGGGCCGGCGACCTGGACACCGCGCGCCTGGAATGGATCTTCGGTTTCTTTCCGGCGTTGCGCAAATTCTGGCTGCACCCAGCCGGCAAGCTGTCCGGCGGGCAGAAGCAGATGCTGGCGGTGGCGCGCGCCCTCATCGAACCGCGCCGGCTGCTGCTGATCGACGAGCCCAGCAAGGGCCTGGCCCCGGCCATCGTGCAGAGCATGATCGAGGCCTTCGCCGAACTCAAGCGCGACGCCACCACCGTGCTGCTGGTCGAGCAGAACTTCGACTTCGCCCGCCGCCTGGGCGATCGCGTCGCGGTCATGGACGACGGCCGTATCGTGCATCAGGGCAGCATGGCCGAACTCGCCCAGGACGCCGCTCTGCAGACCCGCCTCCTGGGCCTTTCCCTGGACAGCCATCAATGACCGCAATCGCCCAAGATAGCCCACTGCCCGGCACGCGCCTGGATCCCGTCCCCATGCTGCTGGTCGCCGGCCTGGCGCTGGTCGCCCTGCCCCTGATGGGCGGCTTTTCCACCTGGCTCACGCTCACCATTGCCGGCCTGGCCATGGGCATGATCATTTTCATCGTGGCGTCCGGCATGACGCTGGTGTTCGGCCTCATGGACGTGCTGAACTTCGGACACGGCCTGTTCATCACACTGGGCGCCTACGTCGCATGCAGCGTCATGAGCGGCATGGCCGGCTGGACGCAATCGGGCAGCCTGCTCGCCAATCTGGGCGCGATACTGCCCGCCGCCGTGATCGGCATGCTGGTCGCCGGTGCGGTGGGCGCAGCGTTCGAGCGTCTCATCATCCGGCCCGTGTACGGCCAGCATCTGAAGCAGATTCTCATCACCGTGGGCGGCCTGATCGTGGGCCAGGAGCTCATCAAGGCCATCTGGGGTCCGCAGACGCTGCCCTTTGCGCTACCGCAGGCCTTGAGCGGCGCCGTGCTCATGGGCGATGCCGCGGTCGAGAAATTCCGGCTGCTGGCACTGGTCATCGGCATCGCGGTGCTGGCGCTCATGCTGTGGGTGCTCAACCGCACCAAGCTGGGCTTGCTGGTGCGCGCCGGCGTGGAAGACCGCGAGATGGTCGAAAGCCTGGGCTATCGCATCCGCCATCTTTTTATCGGCGTGTTCGTCGCCGGCGCCATGCTGGCCGGCCTGGGCGGCGTGCTGTGGGGCATGTACCAGCAGGCCGTCGTTCCCGAGCTGGGCGCGCAGGTCAACATCCTCATCTTCATCGTGATCATGATCGGCGGCATGGGTTCAACGCTGGGCTGCCTGATCGGTTCGCTGCTCGTGGGCCTGATGGCCAACTACACGGGCTTTCTCATGCCCAAGGCTGCGCTCTTTTCCAATATCGCCCTGCTCATTGCGATTCTGATGTGGCGCCCGCAAGGCGTCTATCCGGTCGCCTCGCGCTGAGCTTATTTTTTCGATTCGCCCATGCCCCGCATCCTCTCCGGCGATCTCCCCCGCAGCCGCATCCTGGCCGCGCTGCTGCTACTGACCCTGGTCGTGCTCGCCGTATCGCCCTTCCTCTTTCACGGCCCGCGCGCGCTCGCGGTCGCCGGCAAGGTGCTGGTGTTCATCGTCCTGGTGGCCAGCTACGATCTGCTGCTGGGTTACACCGGCATTGTGAGCTTCGCCCACACCATGTTCTTCGGCATCGGTGCCTATGGCGTCGCCATCGCGAGCACCACCATCGGTTCGAGCTGGAGCGCCATTGCACTGGGCACGGGCGCCGCGCTGCTGACGTCGCTGGTTCTGGCCGCCGTCGTCGGCCTGGTCAGCTTGCGGGTGCGCGCAATTTTTTACGCCATGATCACGCTGGCCATCGCGGCCGCGTTCCAGACATTGGTGTCGCAGCTGTCGGATCTGACCGGGGGCGAGGACGGTCTGAGCTTCGGCGTGCCGCACCTGTTGAGCCCGGCATTCCGGCCTTTTCCGGGCCGCCTGTTCGGCGTTGCGGTGGACGGCGGCATCATCGGTTATTACCTGCTGTTCATGGTGTGCGCCGCCCTGTTCCTGGCTTTGCTGCGCATCGTCAACTCGCCCTTCGGGCGGGTGCTGCAGGCTATACGCGAAAACGCCTTCCGCGCCGAAGCCATCGGCTTTCGCACCGTGGTCTACCGCAGCGGGTCCAACGTGCTGGCCGCCGCCTTCGCCACGCTGGCGGGTGCGCTGTATGCGCTCTGGCTGCGCTACAACGGGCCGGACACGACCCTCTCTTTCGAGATCATGCTCAACATTCTGCTCATGCTGGTGATCGGCGGCATGGGCACGTTATACGGCGCCGTGCCGGGTGCCGCGATCTTCGTGCTGGCGCAGAGCTATCTGCAGGACGGCCTGCGTGTCCTGCACCACGCGTTGTCCGGCCTGGGGCCGGTCGCGGCCTTTTTCCAGCCGGACCGTTGGCTCTTGTGGCTGGGGCTCTTGTTCGTGCTGTCGGTCTATTACTTTCCCACCGGCATTGCCGGCCGCTTGCGGGAACGCGAGAGATAAGACGTTCGCGCCGCCGCAAGCCGCTGCAGGCCATGAAGCTTTTTTATAGGTTGCCCTGCACGGCCGATTCGAATATCGCGGCGTAGCCCGCGGCATCTAAGGCAATCGGGTTCGTGCCGGCAGAACCGTCGACCACCGCCATCTCGCCGATGCGCCCGGCTTCACGCGCGTCGATGCCGATATCGGAAAGCTTGTGCGGAATGCCGATGGATTCGCGCAAGCCCAGCACCCAATCCATGAAGCCTTCGAAGCTGGCCGACGGCAGATCGAGATAACGCGCCAAGGCCTCGATGCGCTCGCCGATGGCAGATTCGTTGGCGCGCAGTACATAGGGCATCAGGATCGCGTTGAGCATGCCGTGATGCGCGTCGTACAGCGCGCCCAATGGGTGCGCCAGGGCATGCATGGCGCCCAGGCCGCGCTGGAAAGCCGTCGCCCCCATCGCCGACGCGACGAGCATCTGCTGGCGGGCCTCCAGATCCTTGCCGTCGTTCACCGCGCGCGGCAGATATTCCTTGATCAGCCGCATGCCTTCGACCGCGATGCCGACCGCCATAGGATGGTAGAACGGCGAGGAGTAGGCCTCGAGATTGTGCGAAAGCGCATCCATGCCTGTCGCAGCGGTCAACTTGGCGGGCAGGCCCGTGGTCAGCTCGGGGTCGAGAATCACCACCGCCGGCAGCATGCGCGCATGGAAGATGATGCGCTTGACGTGCGCGGCCTCGTCGGTGATGACCGAGGCGCGCCCAACTTCCGAGCCGGTGCCGGCCGTGGTCGGCACGGCCACCACGGGCACCATGCCATCCACGTTCACGCGCAGGTAGTTGTCGCCCACGTCTTCGAAATCCCAGAGGGGGCGCGTTTGCCCCGCCATCAGGGCTATCGCCTTGGCGGCATCCAGCGCCGAGCCGCCGCCGAACGCGATCACGCCGTCATGTCGCCCCTCGCGCAAGGCCCGCACACCGTCATCGACGTTGGCCCCGGTGGGGTTGCCTTTGATATTGTGGAAGAGACCGCAAGACAGACCGGCGGCCTCGCAGGCCGCGCGCGCGGCAGCCACCATGGGCATGCCCGCCAGGCCGGGATCGGTCACGAGCAGCGGGCGCTTCATGCCCAGGCTCTTGCACCAGTCGGGCAGTTCGGCGATGCGTCCGGGGCCGACCTTGACCGCAGTCGGGTAATTCCAGTTGACGGAAGCAGGCTTCATAAAACTCATCCTTGGCAATTGATCGGGTTGAGCGCGTCAGAGCGCGCGCAGATGGAAGGACTTGGGCTGCGTCAAGTGTTCGTAGCCGATCACCGACAGCGAGGCGCCGCGGCCGGTATTTTTCACCCCGGTCCAGGCCAGCGCGGGGTCCAGATAGTCGCACCGGTTCATGAAGAACGTCCCGGTCGCCACACGGTCGCCGATGCGCACCGCGGCGGCTTCATCACGGGTGAAGACAGCGGCGCTCAGGCCATAGGGGCTGTCGTTCATCCAGCGAATGGCCTCGTCGTCGTCCTTGACCGGCATGATGCCTACGACCGGACCAAAGCACTCGTCGTTCATCACCGTCATGCCGTGGTCTACATTGACCAGCAGCGCCGGCGCCATATAGGCCGTGTCTGCGCGGGCGGCCGGAAACCGGCTCGCATCGATGAGATTGCGCGCGCCGCGCGCAACGGCGTCGTCCACGATTTTGCGTACGCCGTCGGCAGCCGACCGGCGCACCAGCGGGCCGAGCGTGGTTTCTTTCTGCATCGGGTCGCCCAGCACATACTGCTGGGTCAGCGCTACGGCCTGCTCGACGAACGCGTCGTACAACGACTGCGCCACGTAAATGCGCTGAATGCCGCAGCACGACTGCCCGGAATTGAAGAAGGCACCGTCGACCAGCGTCTCGACCGCGTGATCGAGCTTGGCGTCCGCGCGCACATAGGCCGGGTCGTTGCCGCCCAACTCCAGGCCCACGCCGATGAACCGGCCGGCAGCCGTCTGCTCGACCATGCGCCCGCCGTTGACCGAGCCTGTGAACGACACGTAGCCGACCTCGGACGCAGCGATGAGCCGCTGCGTCATGTCGTGGCTGGCGTGGACAAACTGGAACACGCCTTCGGGCACGCCCGCCTCGACGAAGGCGCGGTGCATCAGCTCGGCGCACAGAGGCGTCTGCTCCGAATGCTTGAGGATCACCGTGTTGCCGGCCAATAGCGCGGGCACGATGCTGTTGACCGCCGTGAGCAAGGGGTAGTTCCACGGCGCGATGGTCAGCACGACGCCGATCGGCTCGCGCTTGATATATCGCGTGAAGCCGGCCTGCGGCGCGACCTGCACCGGAGCCAGAGCCTCTTCGGCGATCTGCATCATGTGCCGCGCGCGGCCGGCAAAGCCGTCGACTTCGCCCGGCGTGTAGCGCAGCGGACGGCCCATCTGGCGGGTGATCGCTTCGGCCACTTCGTCTTTCATTTCGACAAAGCGGTCGACCGCCGCGCCGACGAGCGCCTTGCGCTCGGCCAGTGCACACGCACCCCATGCGCGTTGCGCCGATTTTGCGCGGGCCAGCAGCGTCGACAGCTCGGCCTCGGTGACATAGGGACGGCGCACAATCTCGCGGCCGTCGATGGGGCTGATGGTGATGAGTTCCGGTTTCATGGGCATAGAATATAAGGTCGGTACAAAGCGGCAACGCGGATGACACCACGGATGGATGCCATGCCGCAACGAGTCCGTGCTTCAGATGATTTCGAAGTAGCGCGCCAGTTCCCAGTCGGTGACGTGACGGCGGAATTCGCGTTCCTCCCATTCGCGCGTGGCGGCGAAATGTTCGACGAATGCTTCGCCGAACAGCGTGCGTGCGGCGGCGGAGGCACGCAGGCGCTGCGCGGCGTCCCACAGCGTGTTGGGCAGCTTCAGGTGCTCGGGGAATTGCTGGGTATAGGCGTTGCCCTGGACCATGGGCTCGGGTTCGAGCTCCATCTCGATGCCGTGCAGGCCCGAGCCCAGCGCCGCGGCCAGCGCCACATAGGGGTTGGCGTCCGCCGAGCCGATGCGCACCTCCACCCGCTGCGACTTCTCGCTGCCGGGAATCAGCCGCAGGGCCGTGGTGCGGTTCTCCATGCCCCAGGTGGCGTCCAGCGGCGCCCAATACCCCGGCACCAGGCGCGAATAGCTGTTGACCGTCTGCGCGTACATCGCCATGAACTCGGGCAGGTAGCGCTGCACCCCGGCCATGAAGCTGGCCTGGGTCTTGCTCATGCAGTAAGGCTGGCTTTCGTCGTGGAAGGCCGACTTGTTCGTCTTCTTGTCGCGCAGCGACAGATGAATATGGCCGCTCTGGCCCGGATGGTCGTGCGACCACTTCGCCATGAACGTGGCCATCATGCCGTTGCGCTGTGCCAGCGCCTTGGTGAAGGTCTTGAACAGAAAGCCCTTGTCGGCCGCCTTGGCCACCAAGTCCACCGCCAGCGCAGCTTCCAGCACACCGGGACCCGTTTCGGTGTGCAGGCCTTCGATGGGCATGTCCATCGCTTCGCACATCTCGTTCAACTGACGATAGAAGTCGGATTCCACCGTGCTGCGCAAGACCGAATAGCCGAAATTGCCCGGCGTCCAGTTCTGCAGATTGCGATAGCCTTTCTCGCGCACCGATTGCGGTGTCTCGGTGAACATGAAGAACTCGTATTCGAGCGCGCCGTACGCATCGAAGCCCAGGCTATCCGCACGCTCCAGCACACGATGCAGCAATCGGCGGGGACACACGTCGGCCGCGGCACCTTCGAATTCGGCCAGGAAGAACAACATGGGTTCGCCGCCCGGCCCCGTCTCGAGCGGAAGGCGGCGGCAACTCTCGGGCACGATGCGGACCTGCGCATCCGGATACGCGGTGTGCCAGCCGGTGTATTTGACGTTGTCGTACAGGTGGTCGTCCAAGTCCCAGCCCAGGACGACATTGCAAAAACCCAGGCCGGATTTTAGAGTGGACAGGAATTTGTCCTTGCGCAGGTATTTGCCCCGCATCACGCCGTCGATATCCGACAGGCCCACCTTGATATGCGTCAATGCGCTCGCCTCGACCAGCGCAACTGCGTCCGCCACCGTTTTCACTGCGCGTTCTTGCATTGTTCCACCCATAGGTCGTTGTCATTGCTTCGCGCGCCACCAGGGCACACGCCCGACTGCAAGCAAGACCATACCACCGACGTGAGGCGCAAAGCGCGGGCTTTTTCCCGGAAAAGCCTCGTGGCCAATAAAAAAAGCCAGAGGAACCCCTCTGGCTTTCTTATTGCGAGACCGCAGCTGCTTAGATGATGCGAGCAGCCTCGACCAGGCGCACCACCGACCACGCCTTGGAGCGGGAGATGGGACGGCCTTCGGCGATTTCGACCGTGTCGCCTTCGTTGTACTGGTTGGTTTCGTCGTGCGCCTTGTACTTGGCCGAACGCATGACGATCTTGCCGTAGATGGGGTGCTTGACGCGGCGCTCGACGAGCACCACGACGGTCTTGTCCATCTTGTTGCTGACGACCTTGCCAACCAGCGTGCGCTGGCGCTTGGCCACTTGAGTGGTTTGTTCGGTCATGATTATTTTCCTGCCTTCGCGGTCAGCACGGTGCGCACGCGCGCGATGTCGCGGCGCACTTTGCGAAGCTGGCTGGTGTTGGCGAGCTGCTGCGTGGCCTTCTGCATGCGCAGGCCAAACTGCGCCTTCAGCAGGCTTTCGAGCTCTTTGCCGAGCTCGGCGGCGTCCTTCGAATGGAGTTCGTTGGCTTTCATATTCGTTACTCCTTAAGCACCGATATGACGCGACACGAACGTGGTCGAGATCGGCAGCTTGGCAGCGGCCAGGCGGAACGCCTCGCGCGCCAGCTCTTCGCTGACCCCTTCCATTTCGTACAGCACCTTGCCGGGCTGGATCTCGGCGACCCAGTATTCCGGGTTGCCCTTACCGTTACCCATACGGACTTCGGCAGGTTTCTGCGAGATCGGCTTGTCGGGGAAGATACGGATCCAGATACGGCCGCCACGCTTGATGTGACGGTTGATGGCACGACGGGCAGCTTCGATCTGGCGAGCGGTCAGACGGCCGCGGCCGGTGGCCTTCAGACCGAAGTCGCCGAACGAAACGTCGGCGCCGCGAGTCGCCAGGCCGGTGTTGCGGCCCTTCTGCTCTTTACGATATTTCCTGCGAGAGGGTTGCAGCATGTTTATTCTCCTTCAGGAGCCGGAGCGGCATCCGCCTTGCGGGGACCGCGGCCACGGCCGCCAGGACGACCCGCACGGGCGCCTTCCGGACGGTCGCCACGGGGGGCGCGACGCGGACGGCGCTCTTCTTCACGCGGAGCGGCGGTTTCGGGGGGCAGCTCGCCATTGGCCAGCAGATCGCCCTTGTAGACCCAGACCTTGACGCCGACCACGCCGTACGTGGTGTGGGCTTCGGAGGTGCCGTAGTCGATGTTCGCCTTCAGCGTGTGCAGCGGCACACGGCCTTCGCGGTACCACTCGGTGCGCGCGATTTCGATACCGTTCAGACGGCCCGAGCTCATGATCTTGATGCCCTGGGCGCCCAGACGCATGGCGTTCTGCATGGCGCGCTTCATGGCGCGGCGGAACATGATGCGCTTTTCGAGCTGCTGGGTGATCGAATCGGCGATCAGCTGAGCGTCGGTTTCCGGCTTGCGGATTTCTTCGATGTTGACGTGCACGGGCACGCCCATCAGGCGCTGCAGGTCGCTCTTGAGGCTTTCGATGTCCTCACCGCGCTTGCCGATCACCACGCCCGGACGAGCCGAGTAAACGGTGATGCGGGCGTTTTTGGCGGGACGCTCGATGATGACGCGGCCGACCGAAGCGCTCTTGAGCTTCTTCTTCAGATATTCGCGCACGCGGATATCTTCAGCCAGCATGCCGCCGAAAGCCTTGTCGTCGGCGTACCAACGCGAGGTCCAGTTACGGGTGACCGCGAGACGGAACCCAGTGGGATGTATTTTCTGACCCATCTTGACTCCTTAAGCTCCGACCTTGACCGTGATGTGGCAGGTCTGCTTCTCGATACGGTTACCGCGGCCCTTGGCGCGAGCCGAGAAACGCTTCATCGATTCGGCCTTGTCCACGTAAATCGTGGTGACCTTCAGTTCGTCGATGTCGGCGCCGTCGTTGTGCTCAGCGTTGGCGATGGCGGACTCGACAGCCTTTTTCAGGATGCCGGCGGCCTTCTTGGGCGAGAAGGTGAGGATGTTCAGCGCCTGAGCGACCGACTTGCCGCGGATCAGGTCCGCGACCAGGCGAGTCTTCTGCGCCGAGATGTGCACCCCACGGATAATGGCAGTAGTTTCCATGGTTTATCCCTTACTTCTTGGACTTCTTGTCCGCAGCATGACCCTTGAACGTACGGGTCAGCGCGAACTCGCCAAGCTTGTGACCGACCATGTTCTCGTTGACGTACACGGGAACGTGTTGCTTGCCGTTGTGCACGGCAATCGTCAGACCGATGAACTCGGGCAGAATCGTGGAACGGCGCGACCAGGTCTTGATCGGCTTCTTGTCTTTGCCCGCAACGGCCGCGTCCACCTTCTTGATGAGGTGAGCGTCGACAAACGGGCCCTTCTTGATCGAACGTGACATAGTGTTCGCCTCTTACTTGCGCTTGCGACGTTGGACGATCATGCTGTCCGTCCGCTTGTTACGGCGGGTCTTGTAACCCTTGGCCGGGGTGCCCCACGGGCTGACGGGCACGCCGCCTTCGCCAGTGCGGCCTTCACCACCACCGTGCGGGTGATCGACCGGGTTCATGGCCACGCCGCGAACCGTCGGGCGGATACCGCGCCAACGCATCGCGCCGGCCTTGCCGATCTGGCGCAGGCTGTGTTCTTCGTTGCTGACTTCACCGATGGTGGCGCGGCACTCGACGTGCACGCGGCGCACTTCGCCGGAGCGCAGGCGGACCTGGGCGTAGATGCCTTCGCGGGCCAGCAGCACGGCGGAAGCGCCGGCCGAGCGGGCCATTTGAGCCCCCTTGCCGGGCAGCATCTCGATGCAGTGGATCGTGGTACCGACCGGGATGTTGCGGATGGGCAGCGTGTTGCCGGCGCGGATCGGGGCTTCGATGCCGGAGATCAGTGTGGCGCCTACGGCCAGGCCGCGCGGCGCAATGATGTAGCGACGCTCGCCGTCGGCGTAGCACAGCAGCGCGATGTGCGCGGTGCGGTTGGGGTCGTACTCGAGGCGCTCGACCTTGGCGGGGATGCCGTCCTTGTTGCGACGGAAGTCCACGACACGGTAGTGCTGCTTGTGGCCGCCGCCCTTGTGGCGAACGGTGATGTGGCCGTTGTTGTTACGGCCCGAACCACGGATCTTCTTCTCGAGTAGCGAGGCTTCGGGAGCACCCTTGTGCAGATTGGGGTGCACCACCTTGACCATGCCGCGACGGCCGGCCGAGGTCGGTTTCGTTTTTACGAGGGCCATTTACTTCACCTCCGCAAAGTCGATTTCCTGACCGGCGACGAGCGAGACATAAGCCTTGCGTTCGTTGCGGCGGCGACCGATGAAGCGACCGAAGCGCTTCTCTTTGCCTTTGCGATTGAGAACCTGCACGGACTCGACCTGCACCTTGAAGAGCAGTTCGACGGCAGCCTTGATTTCCGGCTTGGTGGCGTCAGCGACGACACGGAAGGCGATCTGATTGTTCTTCTCGGCGACGAAGGTGGCCTTTTCGGTCACGATCGGGGCGAGAATGACTTGCATCAAGCGTTCGGCGTTCATCCCAGCATCTCCTCGAGTTGCGCGATGGCCGGCTTGGTGATCAGCACTTTCTTGTAGTGGATCAGCGACAGCGGGTCGGCATAGCGGGGTTCGACCACGGCAACATGAGGCAGGTTGCGGGTGGCGAGGTAAACGTTCTCATCGACGTTGTCGGTGATGATCAGCACCGAATCCAGGCCCATGGTCTTGAGCTTGGCGGCAGCCAGCTTGGTCTTGGGCGATTCGAGGGCGAACGTGTCGACGACAGCGATGCGGTCTTCGCGGGCCAGCTGCGACAGAATCGAGCGGATGCCGGCGCGGTACATCTTCTTGTTGACCTTCTGGCTGAAGTTTTCTTCAGGCGAGTTCGGGAAGATGCGACCGCCCCCACGCCACAGAGGCGAGGAGGTCATACCAGCACGAGCGCGGCCGGTGCCCTTCTGGCGCCACGGCTTCTTGGTGCTGTGCTTGACGTCGGTGCGGTCCTTCTGGGCGCGGTTGCCGCTGCGGGCGTTGGCCTGGTAGGCCACCACGATCTGGTGAACCAGCGCTTCGTTGTAGTCGCGGCCGAACACGGTGTCGGGCGCGCTAAACGTGGTCGATTGACCTTGTTCGTTCAGGAGCTTGATGTCCATTGCTTATGCTCCCTTCTTGGCAGGGGCCTTGACGGCCGGGCGCACGATGACGTCGCCGCCGGCCGAGCCGGGAACGGCGCCCTTGACGAGCAGCAGGCCGCGCTCGGCGTCGACACGAACCACATCCAGGTTCTGGACGGTGCGCGTGACGTCACCCAGGTGACCGGACATGCGCTTGCCGGGGAAAATGCGGCCGGGATCCTGCGCCTGGCCGATCGAGCCGGGAACGCGGTGCGAACGCGAGTTACCGTGCGAAGCGCGCTGCGAACCGAAGTGGTGGCGCTTGATCGTGCCGGCGAAGCCCTTACCGATGGTGGTGCCCGTCACGTCGACCTGTTGGCCGGCTTCGAACACGGATTCCACGGCAACGACCGAGCCTGCCGTAAATTCGGCAGCCTTGGCGGGATCCAGACGGAATTCTTTGAGATTGCTGCCGGCTTCGATGCCGGCCTTGGCGTAGTGGCCTGCTTGCGCCTTGGCGACGCGCGAGGCACGACGGGTGCCGTAAGCCAGCTGGACGGCGGCATAGCCGTCGGTTTCCAGCGACTTCACCTGGGCCACGCGGTTGTTCGACACGTCCAGCACGGTCACGGGGATGGACTCGCCATCTTCCGTGAACACACGGGTCATGCCGACCTTGCGACCCACCAGACCCAGTCGGAAGGCGACGGGCGTGGATGTCGTATTCGACATTGTTTTCTCCACAGGGCCAAAAGCCCCAGGTTACATTCCCGACTGCGATTGGTCGGGGCTAATCGGATTCGACGGTAAAGGCATCGAATCCTACATATTTGCTCTGGCACACCCAATAAGGCGCACACAAACTCACCAAAAAGGCGAGCTTTGCATCATAGCACGGCAGGCCTTGATTTCGCAAGACCTTTTGTCTGGCACAGAACATACGGGAAAAGCACGTCGTGCGCGCCTCGCCCTCGATGAAAAAAGCCGGACTTTCGGAAAAGTCCGGCTTTTTTCAGCCCCGCTCTTTTGAGCCGGGCTGGTGTGGCCTTACTGCAGTGCGATTTCCACGTCGACGCCAGCCGGCAGGTCCAGGCGCATCAGCGCGTCGACCGTCTTGTCGGTGGGATCAACGATATCCATCAGGCGCTGATGGGTGCGGATTTCGAACTGGTCGCGCGAGGTCTTGTTCACGTGCGGCGAACGCAGCACGTCGTAGCGGCGGATACGGGTGGGCAGGGGCACAGGGCCACGGACCACAGCGCCGGTGCGCTTGGCGGTGTCGACGATCTCGGCGGCGGATTGATCGATCAGCTTGTAATCGAAGGCTTTCAAGCGGATGCGGATCTTTTGATTTTTCATGAAATTTCCTAAAGAACGATTTAACCCGGAGCGTGGGTTTTTTGGCCTGCCGGTTGTACTTTTGCGGTCAGCGATCAAAGCCAAACGCGAAAGTCTATCCGATTAGGAGGCCTAGTGGAATAGGCACCCCATTTTCACGGGGTGCCGCAGCCACATTTAGGCGATGATTTTAGCGACGACGCCGGCGCCGACGGTGCGACCGCCTTCGCGGATGGCGAAGCGCAGGCCTTCTTCCATGGCGATGGGGGCCAGCAGCTTGACCGTCATGGTCACGTTATCGCCGGGCAGCACCATTT
>NZ_JBQCER010000074.1:0-35056 GCF_051960075.1 Bordetella sp. | reverse complement strand
CTAAGGCGGCGGCCAAACCCGGCACTTCGAAGCCCCCAGGGCACAGCCGGCGCTCGAAGAACGGACTTAAGAACCAGGTGGATACACAACACAACTCCTCACACAGAGATCGAAAAGCAATGTCCGCACGCATCATCGATGGGAAAGCCCTGTCCGCGAAAATCCGCGAAGAAGTCACCGAGCGCGTCGCAGCCCTCAAGGCCAAGGGCGTCACGCCCGGCCTGGCCGTCGTGCTGGTGGGCGAAGACCCGGCGTCGCAGGTCTACGTCCGCAACAAGGTCGAAGCCTGCCAGAAGGCCGGGCTGCATTCGGTCAAGGAACAGTATCCGGCCGACATGAGCGAGGCCGACCTGCTGGCCCGCATCGCCGCGCTCAATGCCGACCCGGCCATACACGGCATTTTGGTGCAGTTGCCCCTGCCCAAGCACATGGACGCGCACAAGGTCATCGAAGCCATCGCACCCGAGAAAGATGTGGACGGCTTTCACATCAGCAACGCGGGCCTGCTCATGACGGGCCAACCGCTGTTTCGCCCCTGCACGCCCTACGGCGTGATGAAGATGCTGGAGGCCGACGGTGTGGCGCTGCGCGGTGCCGAGGCCGTGGTGGTGGGCGCCAGCAATATCGTGGGCAAGCCCATGGCCATGCTGCTGCTTCAGGCCGGCGCCACGGTGACGATCTGCAATTCCAAGACCCGCGACCTGGGCGCGCAGGCGCGCCGCGCCGACGTGCTGGTGGTTGCCACCGGCAAGCCCGGCATGATCACCGGCGACATGATCAAGCCGGGCGCGGCGGTGATCGACGTGGGCATCAACCGTGGCCCGGACGGCAAGCTTTGCGGCGACGTGGACTTCGCTTCAGCCGTGAAGGTGGCCGGCTCGATCACGCCTGTCCCCGGCGGCGTGGGGCCCATGACCATTGCCATGCTGCTGGTCAACACCGTCGAGGCCGCCGAGCGCGTCGCAGCGTGATGCGATAACCGCCGCGAGGCGATCGCCGGTGCGCGTCGGCACGTCAAGGGCTGAAGCTGCGGGCTCTGTGTCGAAAAGCGGTCAGACCTTCGTCACGCATGCGCGGACCCGATGCCGCGACGGCGCGAAGCGGCCCGGCTGCATCCGGTCGAGCAATTGACCCGTCGTCGGCCCGTCGCGCCAGATCGCGGACATGCCGTGAAACGACTGCGCATCTTGATGCCTGGGGGAGCAGCCCCCATATGATTCATGCCGGGATGGCCGATAATCACGGCTCACTTCCGCATCCTGTCGACCCCGCCCTGCCTTCGCGATCATGACCTCCCCCAATCCCCTGCTTGCCCCCGTTGCCGACCTGGTCGATTACGCCGCCGTCCGCCCCGAACACATCGCGCCCGCCGTGGACGAACTGCTGGACCTGGCCCGCAAGGCAGTGGACCACGCGGCCGACCCAGGCCTGCCAGCAAGCTGGGAAGCCGTGGTCGAACCCCTGGACAGCGCCTCCGAACGGCTGTGGCGCGCCTGGTCGGTGGCCGGTCACTTGAATGCCGTGGTCAATACCCCCGAGCTGCGCGAGGCCTACAACGCGGCTTTGCCCAAGATCACCGAGTTCTCGACCTGGGTAGGCCTGCACGAAGGCCTTTACCGCCAGTACCGGCGCCTGCGCGAGACCCCCGACTACGCCGCATGGCCGGCGGTGCGCCGGCGCGTGGTCGAACTGGCCCTGCGCGATTTTCGCCTGAGCGGCGTCGAGCTGCAGGGCGCCGACCGCGAGCGATATGCCGAGATCTCCGACCGCGAAGCCCAGGTTTCGCAGAAATTCTCCGAGAACACGCTGGACGCCGTCGATGCGTGGTCGCTGCTCGTCGACGACGCAGATCGGCTGAAAGGCTTGCCGGTCGACGTGCTCGACGCGGCGCGCGAAGCCGCTCAGGCCGACGAGAAGGGCCCCCAGACCTCGCCCGACGGCGTACTGCCCCTCGAGCAGACCGGATTTGCCTCGGGGCGACCCGGCGTCAAGCCACCCGGCTACAAACTCACCCTGAAGATGCCCTGCTACATCCCGGTGATGCAGTACGCGCTCGACCCGGCCCTGCGCGAGACGCTATATCGCGCGTACGGCACTATCGCGTCCGAGCTGGGCGATCCGCAATATGACAACTCCCCGCTCATCGAGGAACTGCTGAGCCTGCGCAGCGAAGAGGCGCGGCTGCTGGGCTACGGCGATTTCGCCGAATTGCGCCTGCAGACCCGCATGGCGCGGACTGCAGAAGAAGTCATCAAGTTCCTGCGCGATCTGGCGCATCGCGCCAGGCCCTATGCCGAGCGCGACCTGGCGCAGTTGCGCGACTATGCGGCGCGCGAGCTGGGCATGAACGATCTGCAGCCCTGGGACATCGCCTATGCTTCCGAGCGGCTGCGCGAATCGCGCTACGCCTATTCCGAGGACGAACTCAAGCAGTACTTCACCGAGCCGCGCGTGCTGGCCGGCCTGTTCGAGGTGATCGAATCCGTGTTCGGCGTGCGCCTGCGCGAAACCGCGGTATCGACCTGGCACCCCGACGTGCGCGGCGTGCGAGTCGAGAACCCGTCCGGCGATCTGGTGGGACATTTGTATCTGGACTTGTACGCACGCGCAGGCAAACAGGGCGGCGCCTGGGTCGACGGCGAGCGTAATCGCCGCAAGACCGCCGGCCGGCTGCAGACGCCGGTCGCATACCTGAACTGCAACTACGCCAAGCCCACCGCCGACAAGCCCGCCCTGCTGACCCACGACGATGTCATCACCCTTTTCCACGAGACCGGCCATGCCTTGCATGCCCTGCTCAGCGAGGTGGACGAACCGGGCGCGGCGGCCTTCGCCAGCGTCGAGTGGGACGCCATCGAACTGCCTTCGCAGTTCATGGAGAACTTCTGCTGGGAATGGCCCGTGCTGCAAAAACTTTCGGCGCACGTGGACGACGGTAGATCGTTGCCGCGCGAGCTTTACGACAAGCTCCTGGCCGCGCGCAATTTCCAGAGCGGCATGCAGACCGTGCGCCAGGTGGAGTTCGCGCTGTTCGACATGCTCATGCACGCCCGCAAGCAGGCGCTGACTACCCCTCAGGTGCTGGATCTGCTGCAGCAGGTGCGCAAGGAAGTAGCCGTGCTTTTCCCGCCCGCCTGGCACCGCATGCCGCACAATTTCTCGCACCTGTTCGCGGGCGGCTACGGTGCGGGCTACTACAGCTACAAATGGGCCGAGGTGCTGTCGGCCGACGCCTATGCCGCCTTTGAAGAAGCGGCCCAGACGTCTGCTCAGGGTCCCCTGGACGCCGCGACCGGCCAGCGTTTTCGCAAGGAAATCCTGGCCGTGGGCGGTGCCAGGCCGGCGGCCGAGTCCTTTAGGGCTTTCCGCGGCCGCGAGCCTCGCATCGACGCGTTGCTGCGCCACAGCGGCATGGCCGCCGAGGCGTAATCGTACGCCTACGGGTTGTTACACCTCCAGAAAGGTCCTGCGCGGCGGCTTGGGTATCATCCCTGCACCTCTCTCCCTCTCTGCTTTCAGGAGCACATGCATGCACATCATCATCATGATCGTCGTCGGCTTCATTGTCGGCCTGATCGCGCGCGCCATCATGCCGGGCAACCAAAGCATGGGCATCGTCATGACCACGGTCCTGGGCATCATCGGGTCCGTGGTGGCCAACTATCTGGGCCAGGCCATGCACTGGTACGGTCCCGGCCAGGCTGCCGGCTTCATCGGCTCGGTGGTCGGCGCGATCATCGTGCTGTTCGTGGTGGGCCTGCTGCATCGGGCAATGCGCAGCAACTGAAGCGCCACCGCGGCACACGCACAACAAACGGCCGGTGGAGCGATCCACCGGCCGTTTGTTTCGAGTCCCGGGTGCATAGCCCCGGAAGATTTACGACTTGGGCGTCGCTCCACCCGCCTGCGGCGCCTCGACGACCGACTTCTCGGTCCAGCCGCCGCCCAGCGCCTTGTACAGACTGATCTGGTTGTTCAGGCGCGCCAGGCGCGTGGCAATCAGGCCTTGCTGGGCCGCATAGAGCGAGCGCTGCGAATCGAGCACGCTGAGGTAGCTGTCCACCCCGGCGTCGAACCGCTGCTGCGACAGTTTGTAGGCCAACGCGCTGGCGTCGACCAGCTTGCGCTGCGCGCTGATTTCGTCGTCCAGCGTGCCGCGCCCGGCAAGCGCGTCGGCCACTTCGCGAAAGCCCGTCTGGATGGACTTTTCGTAAGTGGCGATCTGGATATTCTTGCGCACGTGCGACAAGTCCAGATTGGCCAGAAGCGAACCGCCCTGGAAGATGGGCATGCTGATCTTGGGCACCAGGTTCCAGGCTTCCGAGCCCGGCATGAACAGACCCGTCAGACTGTTGCTGGCCGTTCCCGCGAAAGCGGTGAGCGAAATCGTAGGAAAGAACGCCGCACGCGCCGCGCCGATATTGGCGTTGGCCGCAAGCAGCTGATGCTCGGCCGCGCGGATGTCGGGGCGGCGCTCGAGCAGATCGGACGGCAGGCCGGCGGGCAGTTCCAGCGGCATGGCGTCGTCGGGCAACCGGCGCGCCTGACCGAGCTGCGCCGCGATATCGGCCGGCATCGGTTCGCCCAGCAGCAGCACCAGCGCATTGCGGTCTTGCGCCACTTGCCGCAGGTATTGCGACTGGTTGCTCTGCGCCGTGCGCAGCGCGGTCTCTGCCTGGCTCAGGTCGAGGGCGCTGTCCACGCCCTGGTCATAGCTCTGCTTGATCAGATCGTAGGACGTCTGCCGGGCCTTGAATGTCTGGGTCGTCAGGTCCAGCAGTTCCTGGTCGGCGCGCAGCGTGAAGTAGGCCGTGGCCGTCTGGGAGATCAGGCTGAGCTGCGTGGCGATGCGGGTATCGTCCTGCGCAAGATAGTTTTCCAGGGCTGCCTTGGCCAGGCTCTGGACCTGGCCGAAGAGATCGAGCTGCCACGAAATCGCCGGACCCACCTGCCAGTTCTGGCTGGAGTATTCCCTGCCGGATGTCGACAGGCTGGCCGGCACCCGCTGCGCCGTTTCGGTGCCGGTCACTGACGCAGAAGGCATCAGGCCGGCACGCTGAATGCGGTACTGCGCCTGCAATGCCTGAACGTTGAGCACGGCTACGCGCAAGTCGCGGTTATTGTCCAGCGACAGCGCGATCAGACGCCGCAGCAACGGATCGTGGAAGAAGTCGCGCCAGCCCACGTCGGCGGCGGCGCCCTGTACCGGCTTGCCTTGATCCTGAGCCGCGCGCTGGTAGGCCGGGCCGGTCGGGTAGTTCGCCGCCACCGGCGCCGCAGGCCGGTGATAGGTGGGCGCCAGGGTGCAACCGGCCAGCGCGCCGGCCAGGCCCAGGGCCAGGAGCAGATTCGCTTTTCTCATCGGGAACATCATCACGAATGGCCTCCGGGCAGGGTTTGCGTCGAAGACCCCGAAGCGTCGGGCTTGGCGTGCTTATCGACCCTCTCGCTGACGCGCGTGACCTTGAACCACTTGAGCACTGTCACGAAGAACGTAGGCACGAAGAAAATGACCAGGAAGGTGCCCGTCAGCATGCCGCCGATCACCCCGGTGCCGATGGCGTTCTGGCTGCCGGAACCCGCGCCGTTGGACAGCGCCAGCGGCAGCACGCCCAGGATGAAGGCCATGGACGTCATCAGAATGGGCCGCAGGCGCTGCCTGGCCGCGTGAATGGCCGCCTCGGCCAGACAGCCGCCGTTTTCGAAGTGCTCTTTTGCGAACTCCACGATGAGAATGGCGTTCTTGGCGGCCAGGCCCACCGTGGTGAGCAGCCCGACCTGGAAATACACGTCGTTGGACAGGCCTCGCAGCATCGTGGCCAGGAGCGCCCCGACCACGCCCAGCGGCACCACCATCATCACCGCCGTGGGTATGCTCCAGCTCTCGTACAGCGCAGCCAGGCACAGAAACACCACGAGCAGGGAGATGGCGTAAAGCGCCGGAGCCTGCTGCCCCGACGAACGTTCTTCATACGACAGGCCGGTCCATTCGTAACCGATGCCCGTGGGCAGCTTGGCGGCAAGGTGCTCCATCTCGAGCATGGCATCGCCCGAGCTGTAGCCCGGCGCCGGCAGACCCTGGATCTCGAAGGCCGGCACGCCGTCGTAGCGATTGAGCTTTTCCGGGCCGAACTGCCACGTGCCGCTGGCGAAGGCGGAGAAAGGCACCATGCCGCCGCTGGCGTTGCGCACGTACCATTTGTCCAGATCCTGCGGCAGCATGCGGCCGCTGGCATCGCCCATGAGGAAAACCTTCTTGACGCGGCCGCGGTCGATGAAGTCGTTCACATAGGACGAACCCCAGGCGATGGACAGCACGCTGTCCAGGTCGCTTACCGACACGCCCAGAGCCTTGGCTTTTTCGCGGTCGATGTTCAGCTTGTACTGCGCGGCGTCTTCGATGCCGTTTGGCCGCACCGCCATCAGCTTGGGATCGCGCATGGCCTCGGACAGCAGCTGATTGCGCGCGGCCAGCAGGGCCTGGTGGCCTAGGCCGGCCTGATCTTCGAGCATGAAATCGAAGCCCGTGGCGTTGCCCAGCTCCATCACGGCGGGCGGCGCGAAGACGGCGATCTGGGCGTCGCGGATGTTTTTGGCGAAAGCGGCATTGAGTCGCGCCGCGATCGCCCCGGCGTGCATGCTGGCCGCCTTGCGCTCCTTCCAGTCCTTGAGCTTGATGAAGATGATGGCCGCGTTCTGGCCGCGGCCGCCGAAGTTGAAGCCCGTGACCAGGAACGCAGCGTCCACCACGTCCTTCTCCTGGTTGAGCAGGTAATTGAGGGCCTGGTTGGCCGAACTGCGCGTGCGCTCGGTGGTGGCGCCCGGCGGCGCCGACACCTGCGCGAACAAGATGCCCTGGTCTTCGGCGGGCAGGAAAGACGTGGGAATGTGCGCGAACAGATAGACCATGCCCAGTACGATCAGCGCATAGATCAGATACACCCGCTTGACCTTGCCCAGCACGCGCGACACGATGGCCCCGTATCCATTGCTGGCCCGTTCGAAATTGCGGTTGAACCAGCCGAAAAACCCCTTGCGCGGCGCGTGCGACGGCGGATGCAGAATGGTGGCGCACAGCGCCGGCGTGAACACGATGGCCACCAGAACCGACAGCGCCATGGACGACACGATGGTGATGGAAAACTGCCGGTAGATGACGCCGGTGGAGCCGCCGAAAAAAGCCATGGGGATGAACACCGCCGCCAGCACCATCGCAATGCCGACCAGCGCGCCGGTGATCTGCTCCATGGACTTGCGCGTGGCCTGCAGCGGCGTCAGGTGCTCTTCGTGCATGACCCGCTCGACATTTTCCACCACCACGATGGCGTCGTCGACCAGCAGGCCGATCGCCAGCACCATGCCGAACATGGTGAGCGTATTGATGGTGAAGCCGAACGCATTGAGCACGGCGAACGCGCCCAGCAGCACCACCGGCACCGCCAGCGTCGGCACCAGCGTGGCGCGGATGTTCTGCAGGAACAGATACATCACCAGAAACACCAGGATGATGGCCTCGATCAGCGTCTGGACCACATCGTCGATCGACAGCTTCACGAAGGGCGACGTGTCGTAGGGATAAACCACGTCCATGCCCGGCGGGAAGAAGGGCTTGAGTCGGTCGATGGTGTTGTGCACATTCTGGACGGTGTCGAGCGCGTTGGCGCCCGGCGCCAGCTTGATGGCCAGGCCCGCCGCCGGCTGGCCGTCATAGGCCGTGTCGATGCTGTAGACCTGCGCCCCCAGCTCGATGCGCGCCACATCGCGCAGGAGCACCCGTGAACCGTCGGCATTGACCTTGAGCAGGATCTTGCCGAATTGCTCAGGCGTGTTCAGGCGCGAGGGGCCGACCACCGTGGCGGTGAGTTGCTGCCCGGGCAAGGCGGGCTGCTGGCCCAGCTGGCCCGCGGCGATCTGGACGTTCTGCTCCTTGATGGCGTTGGAGACGTCCAGGGCCGTGAGCTTGTAGCCCGCCAGCTTGGTCGGATCGAGCCAGATGCGCATGGCATAGGGTGAGCCGAACAGCTGGAAGTCGCCCACGCCCTGCGTGCGGCTGATCGGATCCTGTACGTACGAAGCCGCATAGTCGGCCAGGTCGGCCCGATCCATGGAACCGTTGCGCGAGATGAAGGCCGCCACGATCAGGAAGTTCTTGGTGGCCTTGGTGACCCGCAGGCCTTGCTGCTGCACTTCCTGCGGCAGCAGCGGCTGCGCCAGCGACAGCTTGTTCTGCACCTGCACCTGCGCGATGTCGGGGTTGGTGCCCTGCGCGAAGGTCAGCGTGATGGTCATGCTGCCGTCGCCGTTGCTCTCGGAGTAGATATATTCGAGGTGATCGAGGCCGCTCATCTGCTGCTCGATCACCTGCACCACCGCGTCCTGCACGGTCTGGGCCGAGGCGCCCGGATAGGTGGCCTGGATGGCGATGGACGGCGGCGCGATGCTGGGATACTGCGCCACCGACATGGTATGGATGGACAGCAGGCCCGCCAGCATCAGCACGATGGCGATGACCCAGGCGAAGACCGGCCGGTCGATGAAAAACTTGGCCATGGTCGGGCTCCCCTTACTTGGCCTGCTGCACGGCTCGGCCCTGGACATGGCCGTCGATCACGACCTGCACGGGAGCGGACGGCTTCCATTCTTGCGGACTGACCACGACGCCCGGATGCACGCGCTGCACGCCTTCGACAATGACCCGGTCGCCGGCCTTCAGGCCGCCAGTCACCAGCCATTGATCGCCGATGGCGCGGTCGGTCTTGATGACGCGCAGCTCGACCTTGTTGTCCGGCGCGAGCATCAGCACGGTAGGATCGCCGCGCTGGTCGCGCGTGACGCCGCGCTGCGGCACCAGCAGGCCCTGTGGCGCCACGCCGTCGCTCAAGGTGGCACGCACGAACATGCCGGGCAGGAGCATGTGCTTGGGGTTGGGGAACAATGCGCGGACGATGACCGAGCCCGTGGTCGGATCGACCGTGACGTCGGAGAACTCCATCTTGCCAGGCAGCGGGTAGGGCGTGCCGTCCTCGAGCACGAGCTTGACCTCGGCCTGCTTGCCGTCGCTGCTCTTGAGTCGGCCGTCGGCCAGGGCCTGTTTCAGACGCAGCAACTGCGTGCTGGACTGGGCCACATCCACATACATGGGGTCGATCTGCTGGACCGTGGCGATGGGGTTGGCCTGGTTGGCGGTGACCAGCGCACCTTCGGTCACTTCCGAGCGGCCGATAATGCCGTCGATGGGCGAAAGCACCTTGGTATAGACCAGGTTGACGTGAGCGGTCTCGACCGCGGCCTTGGCGGCCAGCACGTCGGCGGCGGCCTGCTGGGCGGCGGCCACGGCATCGTCGTAGGCTTGGCGGCTCACGGCATGGCTCTGCACCAGGGGCTTGTAGCGCTCGGCCAGCGCGGCGGCCGAGCGCTGCGTCGCGGTGGCCTTGGCCAGGGCGGCGCGGCTGCTGTCGTATTGGGCCTGATAGAGCGCGGGATCGATCTGATAAAGCTGCTGGTTGGCCTTGACCTCGCCGCCCTCGGTGAACAGCCGCTTCTGCACGATGCCATTTACCTGGGGCCGCACCTGCGCCTCGCGGTAGGCCGACGTGCGGCCCGGCAGCTCGGTGGTGAGATTGACCGCCTGCGGCTTGAGCGTGACCACCCAGACTTCGGGCTTGGCGGAAGCGGCGGCGGCGCCCTGCTTCTTGCCGCAAGCCGTCAGGCCCGAGGCCAGGCATAGCGCCAGCACTGCCGTGCGCAGGATCGGATTCGATTTCTTCATACTCGAGCTTTTCCAGATGGATCGGTATGCGAGGTCGCCGGCGCAGGACAAAGCCGCCCCCGGAACGCCTCGCAACGGCGTGCCATGTCCCCGCCTTTCGCAGGGAGTGTTGCAACGCAAAAGGGACTATTCTGCGACATCTCGATACGGAAACATAGAGATAAAAACGAAAACATTATTCCGTAAATGGGATAATTTGCTTCTCTTTCAAGTTCCGTGCTGCCATGCATCATTTACACGGCATACATCTGTTCGTCGAAGTCGCCAAAACCCGAAACTTCGGACGGGCCGCGGAGACGCTCGGCGTTCCCAAATCCACTCTGTCGCGACAGATCGCCGAACTCGAGCGAGCCGTGGGCGTGCGCCTGCTCAACCGGACCACCCGCAAGGTGGAGCTGACCGATGCAGGGCATCTCTATTTCGAGCGCTGCCAGCGCATCATCGATGCCGCCCAGGTCGCTCACGAAGAATTGCAGACACTGGCCGAGACGCCTTCAGGGCTGCTGCGCGTGAACATGCCCTCCGATTTCGGCACGGGTTTTCTCACCGAAGTCTTCACCGCCTTCTCGGAGCGCTACCCCGAGGTTTCTTTCTACCTGGACCAGGCCAGCCCCGAACACGCCAGCCGCGTCTTTCATCGCTGCGACATCGCCGTCGAAATCGGCGAGCGCCCGGGCTCAACCCATATCGCCCGGCAACTCGGCGCGTTGTATGGCTATTTATATGCTTCTCCCGCCTACTTGTCCCGGCACGGCGAACCTCGACACCCAGAGGACCTGACCGGCCATCAGTGCCTGACCTACCGCGCCGAGAACGGCCGCGCCTGGCGTTGGCCGCTGAGCCGGGGCGATGCCTTGATGGAAATCACGCCGCACAGCCGGTTCTCGATCAACAGCATGACGATGATGCACGGCCTGATTCTGCAAGGAGCAGGCATCGGCGTCCTGGCACGCGTCAACAGCGTTCAGGCCGATCTGGCCTCGGGGCGCCTGCTGCGCATATTGCCCGAATGGCACGCCGGCCCGTATCCGGTCTATGCCGTGACAGAGAGTCGACTGCTGCCGGCCAAGACACGGATTTTCATCGAGTTTTTGATGGAACGCCTGAACGGCGGCAGCGCGGCCCCCGGCGAATTCGCGTCCAGACCAGCGTCTTCCCTGCCCTTGCCGGGCGCGGAAGATGAAATTATCTGAAATAGGTGGCGTTCAGAATCTTTCGTCGTCGCGCAGATAGCGCCACTGGCCTGCAGGCAGGTCGCCGAGGGCGACCCGACCGATACGCACGCGCTTGAGGCCCACCACCCTCAGCCCGACCAGTTCGCACATGCGGCGGATCTGCCGCTTCTTGCCCTCGCGCAGCACAAAGCGCAACTGGTCGGCGTTCTGCCATTGCACCTGTGCAGGCCGCAAGGCCTTGCCGTCCAGCGACAGGCCGTGGTTGAGCAGGGCCAGGCCGCCTTCGCTCAAGCGGCCCTGGACGCGCACCAGGTATTCCTTGTCGACGTCGGAATCCTCGCCGATGAGATGGCGGGCGATGCGCCCGTCCTGAGTCAGGACCAGCAGCCCCTGCGAATCGATGTCCAGCCGGCCGGCCACGGCCAGCCCCTGCAGATGCGAGCGCTCGAAGCGGCGCGGCAGGCGATCGCCGGCATAGCGCGAGCGCGCGTCGACGAGCGCCACGGCCGGGGTATAGCCTTTTTCGGCCTGGCCGGAAACATAGCCCACGGGCTTGTTGAGCAGAATGGTGACGCGTGCGGTCTGGCGCGCCTGGGCGGCGCGTTCCAGGGTGATTTCCTGGTCGGGATACGCCTTGGCCCCCAATTCGGCGACCACCCTACCGTCCACCTTGACCCAGCCGCGCTCGATATAGGCGTCGGCTTCGCGGCGAGAGCACAGGCCGCGCTCGGACATCAGCTTTGAGATGCGCACTTTTTCCATGCGCGGCATTTTACGGCGTGTGGGAGCGGGGGCCGGCCATCCGGGGCCGGCCCCTGAGCCATAATACGCAGCCATGACGTACCGCTCCCAGCCTCCCGTCAGCCCACTGGGCTGGCGTTCCGTGCCGCCCCCGTCGCTGCCTGTCGCGCACAAGACCTGGCTGTTGCGCCCCGGCGCGCTGACCGCCGGCTTGCGCGCCCTGGGCAGGATGGATCTGCGGGTGCTGGCCGAATACGCCTCGGGCGCGCCGGCCGACGAGGCCCACGGCATGCGGCTCGCGCCGGGCGCGCCGGTCTGGGTGCGCGAGATCGCGATGGCTGTCGATGGCCGCGACGCCGTGGTGGCGCGCAGCCTCACGCCCCTGCCCGCCTCGCACGGCGTCTGGCAGAACATGCGGCGCCTGCGAACACGGCCGCTGGCCGACATGCTCTATCACGACCGAACCATACGGCGCTCGCCCTTCGCCTGCGCGCTGCTGGCGCCCCCCTTGGCGCTATACCGTACGGTGCTGGGCGTGGACGCGGATTGCGCGCGCGCGGCGCTATGGGCGCGCCGCTCGGTGTTCTGGCGCCATGGCCTGCCGCTGCTGGTGGCCGAATGTTTCGTGCCGGGTTTCTGGCGGGATATCCTAAGGCCGGTACGTGGCCACGTAGAGCACTGACGCCTCCCGATTCCCGGCTTTCCGCTTTTGATGCATTTCTGAACCGATACTCAGATCCAGGTCATTCCATCATGAACGCGCCCGAGCAGTTTCTTTCGAATACGAACGCATTCGGCCTTGCCGACCCCGACCCGCAAGAAACCGCCGAGTGGCGCGAAGCCCTGCTTGCGCTGCTGGCCAGCGCCGGCCCCGAGCGGGTCCGGCACATGCTCGATGCCCTGCAGCAGCTCTCACAGCAGCGCAACGTAGGCTGGAAAGCGCGCGCCTCGACGCCCTACGTCAATACCATCCCGGTGCGCGAACAGCCGGCGTTTCCCGGCGACCTGGACATGGAAGAGCGCCTGGGCGCCATCATCCGCTGGAATGCCTTGACGATGGTGGTGCGGGCCAATTCGGCCTACGGCGAACTGGGCGGGCACATCGCCAGCTACGCCAGCGCCGCCGACCTGTTCGAAGTCGGTTTCAACCACTTCTTTCACGCGCGAGATGCACGGCACGGCGGCGACCTGGTCTTCTTCCAGCCGCACAGCTCGCCGGGCGTCTACGCCCGCGCCTTTCTCGAAGGCCGCCTGAGCGAGCACGACCTGCGGCATTACCGACAGGAGATCACGGCCGCAGCGCAAGGCGCGCGCGGCCTGTCGAGCTATCCGCATCCCTATCTGATGCCGGATTTCTGGCAGTTTCCCACGGGTTCCATGGGCATAGGTCCGATCAGCTCGATCTATCACGCCCGCTTCATGCGCTACCTGACGCACCGCAATCTGCTCGATTGCGGCGGACGCAAGGTCTGGGGCGTGTTCGGCGACGGCGAGATGGATGAACCCGAATCGATGAGCGCCCTGACCCTGGCGGCGCGCGAAAAGCTCGACAACCTGATCTGGGTGGTCAACTGCAACCTGCAGCGCCTGGACGGTCCGGTGCGCGGCAACGGCCGCATCATCGACGAACTGGAATTGCTCTTCTCCGGCGCGGGCTGGAACGTCATCAAGCTGGTGTGGGGCTCCGACTGGGACAGCCTTTTCGCCCAGGACGAGGACGGCTCGCTCATCAAGGCGCTGGCCGCGACGGTGGACGGGCAGATGCAGACGTTCGCGGCCAAGGACGGACGCTTCAATCGCGAACGCTTCTTCGGCCAGAACGAACAGCTTGCGCGGTTGGTGCAGAACATGGGCGACGAGCAGATCGACCGGCTCAAGCGCGGGGGTCACGATCTGGTCAAGATCTATGCCGCGTACGCGGCCGCGGCCAGCCACCGAGGCCAGCCCACCGTGATCCTGGCTCATACCAAAAAGGGCTACGGCATGGGCACGGCCGGCCAGGGCCGCATGACCACGCACTCGCAAAAAAAGTTCGAGGCGTCGGATCTGCTGGGCTTTCGCGACCGCTTCAACCTGCCGCTCAACGACGAGCAGGCCACCTCGCTCGAGTTCATCAAGCCCGATGAGAACAGCCCCGAGATCACCTACCTGAAAGCCCGCCGCGAAGCGCTCGGCGGCTTCATGCCGCGGCGCGAGACCACCGCGGCGGCGGTGCCCACGCCGCCGCTCGACACGTATGCGCAATTCGCGGTCCAAGCCGGCGGCAAGCCCATGAGCACCACCATGGCCTTCGTCAGAATATTGGGCGCCCTGCTCAAGGACGCGGCACTCGGGCCGCGCATCGTGCCCATCGTCGCCGACGAGGCCCGCACCTTCGGCATGGCCAATCTGTTCAAGCAGGCCGGCATCTACTCCAGCGTGGGCCAGCGCTATTCGCCCGAAGACATCGACTCGATTCTCAGCTATCGCGAGGCCATGGACGGGCAGATCCTCGAGGAAGGCATCAGCGAAGCGGGCGCCATCGCCAGCTGGACGGCAGCGGCGACCAGCTACAGCGTGCACGGCCTGGCCATGCTGCCCTTCTACATCTACTACTCGATGTTCGGCTTCCAGCGCGTGGGAGACCAGATCTGGGCGGCCGCCGACCAACGCCCGCGCGGCTTTCTGCTCGGCGCCACGTCGGGACGCACCACGTTGGGCGGCGAAGGCCTGCAGCACCAGGACGGCACCAGCCATCTCGTCGCCGCCACCATCCCCAATTGCAAGTCCTACGATCCGGCCTTTGCCGGCGAGATGGCGGTGATCGTCGACGCCGGCATACGCGAGATGATGGTGGAACAGAAGGACGTGTTCTATTACATCACCCTGATGAACGAGAACTACGCGCAGCCCGATATCGCCCAAGACCAGTACGGCCAAATTCTGAAGGGCTGCTATTGCTTGCGGCGCTTCCCCGCGCAGGCGAGCGCGGCCCAAGTGGTGTTGATGGGATCGGGCGCCATCCTCACCGAGGTGCTCAAAGCGGCAGAGCAGCTGCACGCGCAGGGCGTCGGCGTCGACGTATACAGCGTGACGAGCTGGAGCGAACTGGCGCGCGATGGGGCGGCGTGCGAAGCGGCGGCGCTCGAGGGCAAACCGGGCGACGCGACGCCGATGCCGTTCCTGCGGCAACAGTTGGGTTCTTTTGCCGGGCCCGTGATTGCAGCCAGCGATTATGTGCGGGCCGTGCCGGAGACGGTGCGGGCGTATCTGCCTGCAGGGGCCCGTTATCTGACGCTGGGCACCGACGGGTTCGGGCGCAGCGATACGCGGGCGATGCTGCGGGAGTTCTTCGGCGTCGACGCCAGCAGCATTGCCAGGGCAGCTCGGCGGATGCTGGACGGCGAGGTTTGCGGGCGCTGAGTTTTTTGAACGCTCGCGGCTAAAAGCGCGAGCGTCAGCGCCAGCTTTCGGGACGCACCGTCACCTGGCCTTTGTCGGCCGAAACATACGCCTCGCCGTCCTGGATGTTCACGTGGATCTGCATGGTGCGTTCGGCCAGGGCGCCCAGCGCCTGTGCCTGCTCCGACGGAAAATGGATCACGCGAAGATTGCGGGCGCGTTCGACCTTGTTCTTGATGCCGTTCCACCAGATGTTGCTGGCATGGTTGTAGCAATAGACCAGCACGTTTTCGGCGCGGCCGCAGGCCTTGAGGATGCGGCGTTCGTCGGGCTGGCCGATCTCGATCCAGTCGGCGATGTCGCCATGCAATTCCTTGCGCCAGATGTCGGGCTCGTCGGTGTCGCTCAGGCCCTTGGTGAAAGCCAGGTCTTCGTGGGCGTTCAAGGCATAGGCCACGAGCCGCACCATCATGCGTTCATCGGTCTCGGACGGATGGCGGGCGATGGTCAGGGAATGGCTGCCGTAGTAGTGGCGGTCGCCGTCCGCGATATGCAGTTCGGCTTTGTAGATGGTTGCGCGTAATGCCATAGTGGGCGCAATCATACCTTGGAGGTGTGCCGCGGCCAGGGCGCCACGCCGGCGATCGCGGTTGCGATGCGCGCCGCGCTACGCCAGTTCCAGGCGATTGCCGCCCCGCGATTTCGCCTGATACAGGGCCTGGTCGGCGGCGGCCAGCCCCTCGGTGAGCGAGGGCATGCCGCGTTCGAACTGCGCCAGGCCTATGCTGACCGTTGCCCCGATCCCGACGCCGTCTGTCCGGTCCAGAACCGTTTCGGCAAACTGCCGTGCGACGGTTTCGCCCAGCAGCCTGGCGCGGCGGGCATCGTCGCCCGCCAGCAGCGCGGCGAACTCCTCTCCGCCCATGCGGGCCAGCACAGTGCCGGAAGGCAGTACGCCGCGGACGATTTCGGCGAACAAGGCCAGTACGCGGTCTCCCGTTTCGTGGCCATGCTGATCATTGATGGCCTTGAAGCGGTCGAGGTCGAACGCCAGAACGGAAAGCGCCTTCTGCCCTGCCTCGCCGCCGCTCACGCGAGTCCCTTCTTCGAAAAACCAACGGCGGTTGCCCATGCGCGTCAGGTAGTCCGTGCGCGCCTCCCGCACGAGCCGGCCGTGGGCCTCGTCCCGCACGAGTTTTAGCAGAGCCATCGGCATCACCACGGAAAACAGGACGCCCTCGTACATCGTGATCTTGCTCGAAACCGGCAGCAGATCCTGCCCGTAGGCCGCCACGAACGAGGGCAGGAAAAAGGCCCGCGCCGCGTAGAACAGCGCGTGGATGCCCTCGGCCGCGATGACAACGCGCCGCGCCGATAGCGGCGCCAGCGCGGTACAGCGCCACATTTCCCAGGCCGTCATGCCGCTCGCCAGCGCGATCGGCAAGGCGCTGACATAGGCCCACACAATAAGCTGCCAGCGCGAGCCCCAGATCGCCCACACCAGCGCCATGCCGACGAACATGACCAGGGAGGCTGCGAGATGCCTGCGTCCGTTGAACGACGCGACACCATGAAGGACGAGGAGATAACCGGCAAGAATGATCAGATTGCTGACGGCAGAACCGACCGCCTCGGGAAGGAAGCGACGAAACAGCGCCACCACGCAGCCCACCGCGAGCACGACAAGGCCGGCTCCCAGTATCCGCAGCGTCTTGTCGCGGCGGGCCGCCAAACTGCGCTCCCAGAACATCATTCCAGCGCCGGCCAGAAGGGTCCCGACGATGAGCAGGTAAAAAGTGGAGAGATCGAAGTGCATCCCGGATGGGTCTCATGCGCCCGCGCGGCGCGCGCGGCGCATGAATTTTACGTTAGCCGGGATGCGGCGCGGAAAGAAGAAAATGGCGCCGGGGTCAGGCGGAAGCGCCGGAGCGGCGCCTCGGTGTGCCGGCCGGTGCCGCGGCTTTGCCTGCCGTTTTGCGCGGCGCTTTGCCATGGCGCTTCGCGGCAGGCCGCGCGCCGGGTTTACCGGATTTTTCAAGCCCCTCGGTAAGACGGCGCGCCAGGCCGATCACGCGTTGGGGATCGACGCCCAGCGTATCGATCAGGAACTCGATGATTTCCGAACGCGGATTGGCGAGCGTGGGTTCGATCATCATGACCGCCGCCGACACCGCCAGCGCGCGTTCGCGCGTCTCGGTGTCGGGCAGCAGGTGCTCGAGCACGTTCAAGGCTTCCACGGGCGCCACCGCGGTGATCCGGGCCTGCTGCTTGAGCAGGCGCACCCAGTTGTCTTGCGAGCCGAGATGACTGTCGATCTCGCCGGCCAAGGGTGCCAGCAGCTTGGCCAGCCTCAGGCTGCGGCGCTCGAACGCGCCGATCGACACCATGCCTGCCAACACGATGCGGCAAACGGCCTCGGCGAAACCGCCCTCGTCGATCCGCGCCAGCACGGCCTCGCGGCTTTCCTTGAGCTCGCCTTGCGCGCGCGCCTGCGCCACCTCGGCGTCGGGCACCGCAGGCTTGAACCACGCGCCGGCCGCTTCCGGACCATACCAATAGCGCGCGAAAGCGACCGACCATTCGTCGCGCAAGTCGCGCCAGGTATCGAGCACGGCGCCGACCTGGCGAGCCGTATTGCGTTCGATCTGAAGCCACGGATTGTCGTTGCCGACCGGTGTGCGATGCTCGCGCGCCTGTTCCGCCTGCGCCCGTATCAGCGCAGCCAGCGGCAGTGCGTCGCACAGCAGCTTGCGCTGCAGGCGCATCGGGTTCAGCTCGCCGAGCGCATCGCCGACCGGACGTTGCGCGAGCAGGCGCACCCAGGGGCGGACCCAGGCCTTGTATGCGTCCGCGTTCTGCTCCGACACCTGCGCCAGCGTCGAGAACAGCGCCTCTTCGTCGCGGCCCTCGGGGTTCAGCGCGCGAATGTCGTCCATGGTCCGGTACTCGTAATGCACCGTGTAGTCGCCGGGCTCCAGCGCCTCCCAGCGCAGATCGTCGAGCCCCTGCTTGGTTTCGAGCTTCATCTCGTAAAGCCCGGGCGGCAGGCTTTCGATCACGTCCAGCGACGCCACGAGCTGATCGTGCTCTTTCAAGGCGATTTCGCCCCCGACGAAGATGCCCAGATGGCCGACGCTTTCATGCAGCACGTAGACAATGGTGCGCCCCGCGGCGGCGATCGCGCGCTCGTCGCCCCAGGTGTCGATGATCCAGTTCAGCGCCTGCGGCGGCGGCGTGATGTTGTCGCCCCACGACGCGAACCCCACGATGGGCGCGGTGATGTTGCGCAGATCGATGGTGCGGTCGCCGGCCTGCATGGTGCCACGCGCCAGACGGTTGCCCACGAACAGGTTCTCGACGATGGTTTCGATTTCGTCGCCCGTCATGCGGCAAAAACCGCCCCACCAGCGCTCGAACTCCAGAAACCGCGGACTCTCGGTATCGACGCGGGACCAGAGGTTGTAGTATTTGCTCCACCAGGCATGGCCCGGATTCAGCCGCTCGAAGTTCTCGACCAATTGCACGCCGTCGAAGCGATCGCCGCCCAGGTCGGACACCAGCGAAGCCAGCCACGAGCCGCCCAGCGGCGCGCCCGCATAGCGCATCGGATTCAGCTTGGAGCCGCCGGCCCAGAACGACACCGGCGCGCCGACCATCATCAAGGGGCCGAACAATTCGGGGCGCAGGGCATCGACGATCATCATCGCCCAGCCCGCCTGGCAGTTGCCGATCACCACCGGTTTGGCCTTGCATTGCGGATGCAGGCGGATGATCTCTTCGAGAAAGCGCGCCTCGGCATGCATGACCGTGACGAGCGTCTGCCCGTCTTCGGGCTCCTGGCGGAAGGTGACGAAATAGACCGGGTGGCCGGCGCGCATGGCCATGCCGACCTCGGAATCGAACTTGAACCCGCCGATGCCCGGACCGTGCCCTGCGCGCGGATCGACCACCACCACGGGCCGCGCCGCCGCGTCGACCGGCGTGTCGGCCGGCGGCACCAGGCGCAGCAGCGAATAGTTGCAGGGCTCGGGCAGCGTGCGACCGTCGAGCACCAGCTCGTGCTCGAACTTGAGCAGGGGCGGCATGCCCTGGTCGAGATGCTCGACATAGTTGTTGCCGCGCTCGATGAGCGTGTCCCAGAACAGGCAGGCGCGCTGCAGCGCGTCGGCCCAGTAGGCTTCGAGTTCGTCGCCCGAGACGGGGTCGGGCGTGCGCTGCGTCGCTTTCCGGCGGGATGTCATGGCTGCGCTATCCGGCAAATGGATTGATGCGACGATAGCACCGGCAATGGGGTTTCCTGCGACAATAAACCCCGATTTACGGGTGCATATAACGCCTTTGGGAGAGTTGCGCATGGATCTGAAGACCCTGGTCGACCAGCCGGGCAAGCTGCCGACCATACCCAAGATAGTCCAGAAGCTGATCGAGAGCTTTAATTCCGACAGTATTCCGTCGACCGAAATTGCGCAGCAGATCGCGTCCGATCCCGCCTTGAGCGCCAAACTGCTGCGCCTGGCGAATTCAGCTTATTTTCATGTTTCGCGCACGGTCGGCACCGTGGACGACGCCCTGCGCATGCTCGGCTTCGTGATGGTGCGCAACCTCGTGCTCAGCAGCGGCATGGTCGCCGCCTTTCGCAACACGCCCGGCATCGACCTGCCGCGCTTCTGGCGCCATACGCTGTATACGGCCTGCACGGCCCGCTGGCTGGCCGAGCGCGTCGAGATCAACGGCGATCTGGCGTTCACCCTGAGCATGATGCACGGCATCGGCCAGTTGCAGATGCACCTGTGCCTCGCGCCCGACGTGCTCAAGCCCGTCGATGCGCAGGCCGGCGTGCTCGATCCGCGGCGCGCGCAGGTCGAACGCGAGCAACTGGGTTTTCATTACGCCCAGGTGTCTTCGGAACTGGCGCGCATCTGGCATTTTCCCGAAGCGCTGATCGCCGCCCTGGCGCATGTGCCCGAGCCGCTGGCCGCGACCGGCTTCGATGCGCCGGCTGCGCTGGTTCATCTGGGATGCTGGCGCGCGCGCGCCGAGGTGCTTGGTTCGAGCGCCGAGGAGGCGCAGGCGGCCTACCCCGCCGCCGTCGCCGATCGGCTCGCTCTGGCGCCGGACTGGACCGATTTGCTGGCCCCCGATGCAGATCCAGAACAATGGATGCCGCCGTTCGAGACGCTGACGCAGGGACTGGACAGCCTGCTCGAATAAGGCATGTATCTGCCGATTCGGCTCTTTCGAGCGCAATATCGGCAGATACATGCCCCCTCTTGGCAAGCTCGCTTCGTGACCGATTTCGGTGTTCTCGACGAGACAACCATCGCCTTCGATCCCGACGGAACCCCACTCCAGCCTTGTCCCCTGGCAATGAGAATCTTTTTTTTGTATGTCGCGACAGCCATCGCTGAAATCGTAGGCTGCTATCTCCCATACCTGTGGCTCAGGCAGGGCAGGAGCGTCGCCTTGCTGATCCCTGCGGCGCTGTCTCTCGCCGCGTTTGCATGGCTCCTGACGCTGCATCCCAATGCCGCGGGCCGCGTTTATGCAGCCTACGGCGGGGTTTACATCTGCGTCGCGCTGATCTGGCTATGGCTTGTGGAAGGCATATCGCCGACGCGCTGGGACCTGGCCGGCGTGACATGTTCGCTGCTCGGAATGGCGATCATCGCATTTCAACCGCGCTGATATTGCTACCGCTAGGCGCCGGCGATGCCCGTTCAAATATCTCTCGCCCAGGAAAAATCGCGACTCAGGGGATGCCCGCTTGCCCCCCAGGCCGAACTGAACGGCTGCGCGGACTCGACCGTCTCCAGCGGCTGCGGCCTTCCCAGCAGATAGCCCTGCGCTTGCATGCAGCCCGCCCGGCACACCGCCTCGAGCTGATCCAGGGTCTCGATCCCCTCCGCGGTGGTCGTCATACCCAGCTCGGTCGCCAGCGCGGCGATGGACGCGACGATGGCCTTGCAATCGTCGCGAACCGTCATATCGTGCACGAAAGACCGATCGATCTTGATCTTGTCCAAAGGCACCATCCGCAGGTGGCTCAAGCTTGAATACCCCGTGCCGAAATCGTCGAGCACGATATGCACGCCGAGGTCCTTCAGATTCTTGAGCGTTTCCAGGGTACGGTTGTCGTTGGCCAGCAACGCCGTCTCGGTGATCTCGAATTCGAGCCGGGTGGGATCGACTCCCGATTCTTGCACGGCGGCGCGCACCGTCGCGACCGTATCGCCGAAAGTCAGTTGCACCGGCGACAGGTTGATGGCAATGCGCAGCAGGCCGGGAAACCGCATGGCGTCTGCGCATGCCTGGCGTATGACCCAAGCACCGATTTCGACGATGAGGCGGGTTTCTTCGGCCAGCGGCACGAAGTCCGCCGGCGCGACCAGGCCGAGCACGGGATGACGCCAGCGCAACAGCGCCTCGGCGCCGCACAGCCCGCCCGACGTCAATTCATAGACCGGCTGATAAGACAGCGTGAATTGCCGCTCGTCGATGGCCTTGCGCAGGTCTTCCTCCATGGCCAGGCGGGCATGCAGCTTCTCGTCCATCTCGGCGGTGAAAACGCAGCTTACGCCGCGCCCCTGGGCCTTGGCCTGATAGAGCGCGAGGTCGGCCTGCTTCAAAAGCAGGTCGGCGTCGATGTCCGGGCTTTTGGCGACCGCGATGCCGATGCTGGTCGAGATCGAGATCGTCCGTTCCTGCACGAAGTAAGGCTGGCTGAGCGCGTAGATGATGCGCGCGGCCAGGGCCTGGGCCTGCCGCGGTTGGGTCCGGTCGAAGCTGAGCACCGCGAACTCGTCGCCGCCCAGGCGGGCGACGCACTCTTTGTTTTGCACGCAGGCCAGCAGGCGCTCGGCGACGGACAGCAGCAGCATGTCACCGATCGGATGCCCCAGCGTATCGTTGACGTCCTTGAAACGATCCAGGTCGAGGAACAGCAGGGCAACCGGTTCGTGGGCGCTTGCCGTGCGCAGCAGCGCCTGGGCGATCTGGCCGCGGAAGGCCAGGCGGTTCAGCAAGCCCGTCAGGTCGTCATGATGCGCAAGGAAGCGGATGCGGCTTTCCTGTTCGAGCAAGGCCGCGTTCTGCTGCCGCGCTTCTTCGGCGGCCTCGTTCGCGCGTTCGTTGGCGGCGGCCAGGTCCGCCAGCGCGGACTTCAGCGCGGTGATGTCGGTGCGTATGCCGACGATGCCGCCGTCCGCCATGCGCCGCTCCGTGATGAGCAGCCAGCGCCCGTCGGGCAGCAGGCGTTCGATCGTGCCGCTGCCCTTCCTGTGCCAGGTAATGATGTCTTTGACGAATCCGTCGATGTTTCCGGCCGCCTGCGGGTACTGTCCCAGCTCGGCGCCGCCGCGGATGATGTCTTCGAAATACGCGCCCTTTTTCATGAAGGGCGTGCTCACGGCGTAGGCGTCGCGGTAGTGCTGATTGCACGTCACCAGACAATCGTTTTCATCCCACATGACGAAGCCGTCGGACATGGCTTCGATCGCGTTGTCCAAGATCGCAGCAGACCGCCTGCGTTCTGCGTCGGCGCGCTCGCGCTGCTGAATGACGAGAAAAACCGCCACGGCAAATGCCAGCAGCAGCAGAACTGCGATGGCGGTCGCGAGTATTGTTCTGTCCCGATCCACACGCCAGTCTGCGAGAACGGTCGCGCTGCTCGTAGTCAGCACGACCTGGATGTTTCCGTAGAACGAATTGCGAACCACCTTCAGGGTGGTCTCGCCGTTTTTCGCTTCTTGCGCGTAGGCTTTGCCATTTCTGAAATGCTCGGGCCGCACGGAGACCCGTGGCTTGCCGATCAGCGACTCGTCATAGGGCCAGGCGGCAATGATCTGGCCGTCGGCGCGTTCCAGAAAAATTCGCGTATCGGGGCCGACGCCCGTCTCGGCCAGCAGGTTCATGAGCGTGGCAAGCGGGATCTCGGCGACCGGCACGATACCGTTCCAACCCGGTATGGCGCGGGCGACGTAAAGCGACCAGTCGCCCGTGACCGTGTTGCGCAGCGGACCGATCAGCTTCGTGGGCGCCCGCCCGGGCGTCGCGATATCCCGCGGAAGCGCACGGCGCGTGCCGGTCGGTCGGGTGGAGGCAATGATGTTGCCGTCCGGCCCGACGAGCAGCAGGTCGCGAAACGCCATGGTCTGGAAGTTCAGCCCGCGCAGCAGCCTGCTGGCAGCGTCGTCCTGATTCGGCGAAATCTGCGCGACCTCGAACAGCGCCGGAAAGCTTGCCAGGGCACCGTCTACCTGCAGCATCTGCCGATCGAACGCGTTTTCGACGGCCACCGCGGAGCCTTCGAGCGATTGTTCGGCGGCATGCCATGCCATCTGCCTGCGCTGCTGGACCAGATGCGCAGTTCCCAGAATGGCGGCCACCAGAATGACCGCCATCCCGATTCCAACCATGAGCTTGAAGCGGTTGAGCATTGATACTCACGGAAAGTGCTGCGGCATCATGGCGCCTTGGCTTCGATGTCGTGTATCGGCTTGAGGTATTTGTCCCACGATGCGACGCAGTCCTGGCCGCAGCGCGCGAACCAGTGCGGCAGCACCACGTCGGTCAGAAGCCGGCGGCGCCGCGCCTGATCCGCGGCGGAGGTCGGCACGACGGTCATTGGACGCCTGGGCTTGCCCGTCGGACAGCTAGCCTTCCCGGCGTCACAAGCCAGTCCCAACTCGGTGTCTGCCTGGGCTTGCGACCAGATATTTTCTTCCAGCTGACTCACGCCGTGCCGGATGATTTCCCGCACGTCGGCCGGCAGCGAGTTCCAATAGGCCTCGTTGGCGCCGAAGATCGACACGCCCCAACTGATCGCGAACGTGTGGACGGCGGTGCTCACCTCGGGCAGGCCGATTTCGTAGCCGCTCAGGGTCCCGGTGATGGCGCAGTCGACGATGCCGTCGCGCAAGGCCGCGGTGATCTGGGTAAACGGCAGAATCGTGGGCACGGCGCCCAAGGCGGCCATCATCTCGGACTGCCCGACCGACGAGGTGCGCACCTTGCGCCCCGATAGATCGTCGAACCCCTTGAAAGGCTTGGCGCAGAACAGAACCTGCGCCGGATATACATAGACGCCGAGCAGTTCGACGTCGAAGCGATCGCGCAGCAGATCGCGCAGATGTCCGCGGAAGGCATCGACGGATTTGCGCAGCGTCGCCACGTCGGGATTGAGCGCGGGCAGATCGACGGCGTTGAGCTCAGGCGCCTCTCCCTCGACATCGGACAGGATGGCGGTGCCGAAGGTCACCACCCCCAGACGCATGAGCTGGAGTATTTCCTGGCTGCGCAGCCCGCCGCCGTTGAGCGGCCGGATGGAAGCGCTGATCTTGCCGTCCGATAGCGCTTCGATTCCGGACTGCCAGAACGGTTGCTCGATCTTCGTGTACTGAGTGACGCCTGCGAGTCCGCCGACGATCTGCAGCCTGATCGGCTCCTGGGTATCGGCCCGGGCGTGGGCCGCGCAGCTCATGAGGAAAGCGAGCGCAAGGAATGAAAAGGCCTTGCGTCGCGGTTCGAACAACCGACGCATGGCCTTGTATGGTTTGCTTGCAGGCTTGGCGACGATATCGGTAGGCGGCATGGCGAGGGTGCCGAATGGGCCGATGGATTGGTATACCGCAAAGACTACCACCAGCCGCAATCTACGGAAACCCGCGCGTAGCCTGCCCTTGAGGCCGATCAAAATCCTGCTTCAGGCGTAGACGCCTATCGGATGGCGTGCCACGAAGTGACCTTCGCCCACTTGCGCCAGGGGCTGCACCACCGGCTCGTCGCCCACCTTGCGTACCGGGCTGGGAATTTCATCGACCAGCAGCGAGCGCTGGCGATGGCGCCGCGCAGGATCGGCGATGGGCACGGCGGACATCAGCTTTCTCGTGTAGGGATGCTGCGGGTTCTCGAAGATGGCCTGGCGCGGGCCGATTTCGACGATCTGGCCCAGGTACATCACGGCCACGCGGTGGCTGATTCGTTCGACCACGGCCATATCGTGCGAGATGAACAGGAAGGCCACGCCCAGCTCGCGCTGCAGATCCAGCATGAGATTGACGATTTGCGCCTGGACCGACACGTCCAGCGCCGACACCGATTCGTCGGCCACCACCACCTTGGGGTTCAGGGCCAGGGCGCGCGCAATGCTGATGCGCTGGCGCTGACCACCCGAGAATTCGTGCGGATAGCGTCCGGCCATCTCCGGCATGAGGCCGCATTTGTCCATCAGCCAACGCACCCGTTCGCGCGCCTCTCGGCCGCGTGCCACGCGGTGGATGAGCAGCGGCTCCATGATGGAATCGCCCACCGTCATGCGCGGGTCGAGCGACGCGAAAGGATCTTGAAAGATGAACTGGATGTGCCGACGCACCGATTGCATGGCCGAGCCGCGCAGCGTGCCGATGTCCTTGCCGTCGAACTCGATGCGGCCTCCCTGGCTCCGGACCAGCTGCAGCAGCGAACGGCCGGTGGTGGTTTTGCCGCAGCCCGATTCGCCGACCAGCGAGAGCGTCTCGCCCGGATAAAGATCGAAGCTGACTTTCTCCACGGCATGCACGCGCTTTTGGACGCGGCCCAACAGGCCGCTGGCAATGTCGAAGCGCGCGATCAGATCGCGCACGCTCAGGATCGGCCCCTGCGCGCGGCGCACCGTATCGACTTTGCCGGCATCGGGAGACTCCGGCACCTGGCTGCCGTCCACGCGCACCAAGGGAAACGGCGCCGGCAGCGTGGTGCCCTGCATCGCGCCCAGCCGCGGCACGGCCGACAGGAGCGCGCGGGTATAGCCGTGCGCGGGCCGGGCGAAAACGTCGTCCGTGGTGCCCTCTTCCACCTTCTTGCCGCGATACATCACCAGCACGCGGTCGGCCACCTCGGCCACCACGCCCATATCGTGCGTAATGAAGATCACGCCCATGTCCATCTCTTCCTGCAGCTGTCGGATGAGCTGCAGGATCTGCGCCTGGATGGTCACGTCCAGCGCGGTGGTGGGTTCGTCGGCGATCAGGAGCTGCGGCTTGCACGACAGGGCCATGGCGATCATGACGCGCTGGCGCATGCCGCCCGAGAGTTGATGCGGATAGCGGTCCAGAATGGCGCGCGCCTCGGGTATGCGCACGCGCTCGAGCATGCGCAGGGTCTCGGCGCGGGCCGCGCCGGCATCCAGTCCCTGGTGCAGTTGCAGCGCCTCGGCGATCTGCACCCCGGCCGTGAAACTGGGATTCAGAGAGGTCATGGGCTCCTGGAAGATCATGGCGATGTCGGCGCCGCGCACGCGCTGCAGCGTCGATTCGTCGGCGCGGGCCAGATCCAGCAGTTCGCCGTTGCGGCGGCGCAGGCGCATGTCGCCGCCCGCGATCGTCCCGCCGCCGTATTCGACCAGGCGCATCAGGGAAAGCGAAGTCACCGATTTGCCTGAACCCGATTCGCCGACAATGGCCAGGGTCTCGCCTTGATCGACGTGGAAGGACACGCCGCCGACCGCCTCCACCACGCGCGACGGGGTTGAAAATTTGACCGTCAGGTCGTCCACCTGCACGACCCGCTTGGCATCCATATGCATGCTCATTACTTTTCCTGGCGCGGATCGAGCGCGTCGCGCAAACCGTCGCCCAGCAGATTGAAACCCAGCACCGCCAGGAAAATGGCCGCGCCCGGAAAGACCGACATCCAGGGAGCCTGGTCCATGAAGTTCTTGGCCGTGTTCAGCATCGAACCCCACGAAGGGCTGGGCGGCTGCAGGCCCAGGCCCAGGAAGGACAGGCTGGCCTCGGCGATGATGGACGTGGCGATGGTAATGGTGGCCTGCACGATGAGCGGCGGCATGACGTTGGGCAGGATGTGGCGCACGATGATGCGCAGGTCGGACGCTCCCAGCGCGCGAGCGCCCTGCACATAGTCTTCGTTTTTGACGGCCAGCACCTGTCCGCGCGTGAGCCGCGTGAACTTGGGCGCGGCCGATACGCCGATGGCGAGCATGGCGTTGAACAGGCTGGGGCCCAGAAAAGCCGCCAGGGCGATGGCCAGAATGAGGAAGGGAATGGCCAGCAGCGCTTCGGTCACGCGCGAGATCGCGCCGTCGATCCAGCCTCCGAAATATCCCGCCATCAGGCCGAAAGGCACGCCCGCCGCCATGGCGATGAGGACCGACACCAGGCCGACCATGAGCGAGGCGCGCGCGCCGAACAGCATGCGGCTGTAGATGTCGCGCCCGAGCTCGTCGGTGCCCAGCCAATACATGTGCGACGGTGGTTTGCGCACGGCCAGGAAATTGACCTTGAGCGGATCGTAGCCGGCCAGAACCGAAGCCAGAATGGCAAGCACGACGAACGCCAGCACGATGGCCGCGCCCAGCATGGCGGAGCGATTGCGCCGGAACTTGGCCCAGGCCCGGCTGCCGCTGCGCGGCGGCGCGGCGCAGGAAACGGTACTCGTCATGAATGCCTCAAACGGGGATTGACGACGATGTAGAGCACGTCGGCCAGTAGGTTCAGCGCGATGAAGCCCACGGCCACGCACAGAACCACGCCCTGCACCACGGCATAGTCGCGATTGAATACGGCATCGACGATGAGTTTGCCGAAGCCCGGAATCGTGAAGACCTGTTCGGTCAGCACCGCGCCGGCCAGAAGCTCCCCGAGCAGCAGGGTGACCAGGGTGACGATGGGCATGAGCGCGTTGCGCAGCGCGTGCCGCAGCACCACTTTGTAGGCCGGCACACCCTTGGCGCGCGCCGTGCGCACGTAATCGGCGCTCAAGGCTTCGAGCATGGCCGAACGCGTGTGCCGCATGAGATAGGCCGCAATGGCCAGGGACAGCACGAAGGCCGGCATCAGCAGGGTTTTGAGCGACAGCCAGAAGTTTTCCGAAAGCGGCACATAACCCGAGGCGGGCAGCAGATGCCAATTCACCGACACCACCAGGATGAGAATGATGCCCAGCCAGAAGCTGGGTATGGACATGCCCGACAGCGCAGCCATATTGGCCCCCATCTCCACGGCGGTGCCCTTGCGCACGGCGGCGATGATGCCCGCCGGAATGCCCAGGATCAGCGCGAAGATCATGGCCATGACCGATAGCTGCGTGGTGACGGGCAGCTTTTCCGCGATCAGCTTTTTGACGGGCACGTCGGTGCGCAGCGACTTGCCCAGATCGCCGTGAAGAATCTGCCCGACCCAGGCGGCATATTGCACCGGCAGCGGATCGTTGAGATGGTATTTCTCGCGCAGATAGTTCATGACGGCGGGATCGCGCTCCTCGCCGGCCATGGCGAGAACCGGATCGCCGGGAAGGATCTTCTGCAGCATGAAGACCATCATCGACACCAGGATCAGTGTCGGGATGGCCACCAGCACGCGTCGCAATATCAGTCGGAGCATGGGGCCTTGTTCAGCAACTTATTGGGCGAAGTGCACGCCCTTCAGGCGGATCATGCCGTCGGGGGATGGCGTGAAACCCACGACTTTCTTCTGCAGGACGAAGGGCCAGGGTTGATAGTACAGATAGACGTAGGGATCGTCCTTGGTCAGGATCTCCTGGGCCTGGTCGTACAGCGCCTTGCGTTGCGCCTCGTCGGGGTTTTCGCGTGCCGCCTTGAGCAGCTTGTCGACATCGGCGTTGCAGTAATGGCCGTCGTTGAACGAGGCGCCGCACTCAACGAACAGCGCCAGATTGCCGTCAGGATCGACGCGCCCCGACCAGCCCTCCAGGGCCACCTGGAAATTGCCTTGCCGCGTCTGGCTCAGCATGGCGGCATATTCCATGGGCTGCAGGCTCAGGTCGAAGCCCGCCTCGGAGGCCATGGCCTGGATCATCTGGGCGATGGCCGAGGACGTGGTCGTGTTGCCGAAAGACAGCGTGCCTTTGACCGGCGGGGTCAGGCCAGCCTGCTTGAGCAGCGCCTTGGCCTTGGCCACATCGCGCGCCGGCGGATCGAACTTGGCGTTGAAATAGGGGCTGGCGGGCGGGAAAGGCTGCCCGGCCGGCGGAAAGATGCCGTTGCCCACCACCTGGTTGATGGCGTTGCGGTCTATCGACAGCTCCAACGCCTTGCGTACGCGAGGATCCTTGAATGGCGACTTCTGCGCCATCGGCCCGTTGTCCACGTTGAAGAACATTTCCTGGAAGCCCAGGCCGTTGACCGGCGCGAAGGTCAGGCTGGCGTCTTTCTTGACCTGAGGCACATCGGCCGGGTTCAGGCGCTCGAGCATGTTCAGGCTGCCCGCGCGCAGGTTCGACAGACGCACCGTGGAGTCGGGGATGGGCATGAACACCACGCGGTCGAAATGGTAGTCCTTGGCGTCGTAGTAGCGCTTGAATTTCTGCAGCACGATACGGTCGTTCTGCACGCGCTCGACGAACTTGTACGGCCCCGAGCAGACCGGATGCTGGGCCACGGCGTCGACGGGCTTGCCCTGGAAGGATGCGGGCGAGAGCATCATGCCGGCGCGGTCGGACAACGCGGCCAGGAGCGTGGCATCGGGATGCTTGAGCGTGAGCACCAGTGTGCTGGAATCGGGAGCGGCCACGCTGGCGATCGACTTGATCTCGCTTTTGCGCATGCTCTCGGGGATGGTCATTTCGCGGTCGAAGTTGGCCTTGGCAGCGGCCGCGTCGAACTTGGTGCCGTCCTGGAACAGGACGTCGTCGCGCAGCTTGAAGGTCAGCGTCTTGTTGTCGGCGCTCCAGGACCAGGACTTGGCCAGTTGCGGCACGAAATGCAGCTTGTCGTCGACGTCGACAAGCTTGTCGCACAGCGAGGTGAACACAATGCGGCTGACATAAGTGCGCGCACGTTGCGGATCGAGCGTGTCCGGGTCTTCCTGCAGGCCGATGCGCAGTTCCTGCGCCAGCGCCGAGGCCGATGCCAGGGCCAGGAGCAGTCCCCACAGCACTCGGCTGATGCGTACTGATTTGATCATCGTCATTCCCCTTAGAGTGATTTTTGCCGCCGGACCGCTCCCGAGGCAGACGCGTCCCCGACGAGGGGCCGCCAGCCTGAGGCGCGGCGCAGAGGCATTTTTGCGCCAGATGAACTTAAAACCCTGCAGCCAGGCCGTCGCGGCGCGGGTCGCTCGCCGCCACATAGCCTTTTTCATTATCGTCCGGCGACATGCGCCAGATGAACTGACCCGCGCCGAAATCCATATAGGGATCGTCGACAGATTGCAGCTTGTGGCCCATTTGCGCCAGCCCGTCGACGAGCTGGCGGTCCATGGTCGATTCGAGGTCCAGCGTCTGGTCGCGGTTGAGCTTCCAGCGCGGTGCGTCGCAGGCGGCCTGCGGCTGCTGGTCGTAGTCGATCATGCGGATGGCGGTCTGCAGGTGGCCCTGCGGCTGCATGTCTCCGCCCATTACGCCGAAGCTCATCACGGGGCGGCCGCCCTGCGTGAGGAAACCCGGGATGATGGTGTGGAACGGTCGCTTGCCGCCCTCGACCACGTTGGCCGACTTCGGATCCATCGAAAAACCCATGCCGCGGTTCTGCAGGCTGATGCCGGTGCCCGGCACCACGATGCCCGAGCCGAAGCCCATGTAGTTGGACTGGATGAACGAGATCATCATGCCGTTCTCGTCGGCCGCGCTGAGATAAATAGTGCCGCCGGCGGCCGGCCGGCCGGCGCTGGGATACGAGGCCTGCTTCAGATCGATGAGTTTGGCGCGCGAAGCCAGATAGGCCGGATCGAGCATCTGCTCGGGCGTGACGTCCATGCTGCGCGGATCGGCCACATACCGGTAGAGGTCGGCGAAGGCCAGCTTCATGGCCTCGATCTGCACGTGCTGCGACTGCACCGTGTCCACGCCCATGCCCTTCAGGTCGAAATGCTCGCAGATGCCCAGCGCGATCAGCGCGGCGATGCCCTGCCCGTTCGGGGGGATCTCGTGCAATTCGTAGCCGCGGTAGGACTGCGAGATGGGCTTGACCCACATGGGACGGTAGCCGCGCAGGTCGTCCAGGGTCATGGCGCCGCCGCATTCTTTGCTGAAGGCGGCGATGCGCTCGGCGATCTCGCCCTCGTAGTAGTCGCGTCCCCGGCTTTCGGCGATGCGGCGCAGCGTCCAGGCCGCTTGCGGCAGGCTGAAATGCTCGCCGATCCGCGGCGCGCGGCCGTTGGGCATGAAGGCCTGGGCGTAGCCGGGCTGCGCGTGCAGTTCGTCCGCCGCCAGCTGCCACTTGTGCGCGACCACGGGCGGCACGGCATAGCCGCGCTCGGCGATCTCGATGGCGGGTTCGAGTAGCGACTCAAAGGGCAGCTTGCCGAATTTTTCGTGCAGCGCGGCCCAGCCGGCCACCGCGCCGGGCACGGTCACGGCGTCCCAGCCGCGCTTGGGCTGCGCGGCCAGCCCGTCGGCGCCGGTGCCGTACTTTTTCTTGAAGTAGTCCAGATTCCAGGCCGCGGGCGCCGTGCCCGAGGAATTCAGACCGTGCAATTGCTGGCCGTCCCACAGGATGGCGAAACAGTCGCTGCCCAGGCCGTTGGACACGGGCTCGGTCAGCATGATGACGGCCGCCGCCGCGATGGCCGCGTCCGCCGCGCTGCCACCCTTGAGCAACATGCGCAAGCCGGCCTGGGCCGCCAGCGGATGCGACGTGGATACGACATTGCGCGCAAAGACCGGAATGCGCCGCGAGGGATAGGGGTTGGTCCAGTCGAAAGCCTTCATTGCGCGTTCCTGCGTCGGTGTGAAACGGATCGGAGCCGGCGGCATGCATGCCGCCGCAAAGTTTTTGAAGTTACTCTCGTGCTTTAATTAGATCAATTTGATTTTTTGATTTCTTATACAAAAAATTTTTATAGATATGAAAACGCTTTCAGGCGCAGTACGGAATTCATGAGCACGCTGCGGTTTCTGCGCACTTTTCTGGCAATCGCCCAGCACGGCTCGTTTTCCGAAGCCGCCGAGCACGTGGCCCTGACACAGGCCGCCGTGAGCTTCCAGATGCGCGCCCTGGAGACCGAATTGGGTCGAGATCTTTTCGACCGCAGCGGCCGGCTGGCGCTTCTGAACGCCGCCGGACGCGATCTCGTTCCCGAGGCCAGGCATCTGCTGGAACTGTACGACCGGATGCGGCTGCCTCCCGGCGCCCCGGACATGTTGGCCGGCTCGGTATCGATCGGCGCCATCGTTTCTTGCATGGGCACCCTGGCCAAAGTGGTCTCGGCCATGAAGCGCGAGCATCCCGCCCTGGAAATCCACATTTTCTCGGGCAAATCGGGCGAGCTGGCCAACAAGGTCGAAGCCGGCGAACTGGATGCCGCGCTCGTGGTCGAAGCCGGCCGGCCCGCAGCCAGCACGCGATGGACCGGCCTCTACAAAGAGCCCCTGGTCGTGCTGGCCCCGGCCTCGGCGCCGGGCAAGACCGCGCGCGACGTGCTGACCCAGTCTCCTTTTCTGCGCTTTGACCGCACCCAGCGCACCGGCCGGCAAATCGAGCGCACGCTGCGCCGGCTGGGGGTTTCCATCGATGACTTCCTCGAGCTGAACGCCATCGAACAACTGGTCGAACTGGTGCGCCAGGAAGCGGGCGTGACGCTCTTGCCGCTGCTCAACGGCGGGCACTGGCGAAGCGCGCCGGATCTGCGGGTGCTGTTCCTGCCGGCCAGCCTGGGGGCCATCGCGCGGCCCATCGGCATGCTGGAGCGGCGCGACCCGGCGCGGCAGGCCATCACCTCCACCATCCGCGCGCGCTGCGCCAAGATCTTCCAAGAACAGGCAGCCGACGCTACCGCGGTTCGCTAAGGCTTGCGGCGCCTGCGGGACTTGCCCGGCAAGACCGAAGCCCGTTTTTCCTGCAAAAAGTCGATCAGCGCGCGCAACTTGGCCGGCATCTGCGCGCGGCCCGGGGTGTACAGAAAGAAGCCTTGAAACGAAGGGCACCAGTCATCCAGCACCCGCACCAGCCGCCCGTCCGCGAGTTCTTCGCGCACGTAGTCTTCGATCACGTGCACCAACCCGACGCCTTCCAGCGCGGCGCGCACCATCGTGCGCAGATCGTTGGTAACGAAGTGTCCCCGCGTCTGCACATTGAAAACGCGCCGCGAATCGTCCGGCTGCGCGAATTCCCAGCGGTAGATTCCGCCGCTGGTCGCGAAGCGGTAGTGCAGACAGTCATGTGTAGCCAGATCGTCGGGCGTGCGCGGTTTGAGATGGCTCTTGAAATACGCCGGCGCGCCGGCTACCGCGATGCGCACGTCGCCTCCCAGCGGAACGGCGACCATGTCCTGCGCGATGCTTTGGCCCAGCCGTATGCCCGCGTCGAAGCCTTGTGCCACGAGATCGGTGAAACCGTCGTCGAGCGCCAATTCGAGCCGGATCTGCGGGTAGCGCTGCGTGAATTCGCCCAGATGCGGCAACACGAGTAGCTCGTTCGCGATGCGCGGCAGCGTCACGCGCAAGGTGCCGGCCGGGCGGTCGCGCGTTTCGTCCAAGGCCTCGATGGCATCGGCCAGCTCGGCCAGCGCGGGCCGCACGCGCTCGAAAAACTGTGCGCCGGCTTCGGTCAGCGCAACACGCCGGGTCGTTCGGTTGAAGAGCCGGATCTTGAGCTGGGCTTCGAGCGCCCGCACCGACTGCGACAGGGCCGAGGGCGACACCCCGGTTTCGCCCGCCGCCCGGGTAAAGCTGCCGTGCCGCGCCACTGCCGCGAAGGCAGCCAGCGCCGGTAATTGGATCGGATTCATAACCAAATTATGAAGTAATACTTCATTATTCTTTAAGAGTTATCCCATTTTTTTTCATAAACAAACGGCGCAGGATACGTCCATCGCACCGCGCACTCGATCAGCGCGGCCAGCGCAACCCTCATCAAGGAGAGCAGCATGGCACTCGATCAGTACTACACCCTGGGCCGTTCGGGCCTGCGCGTCAGCCGTCTTGCACTGGGCACCATGACCTTCGGCGACGACTGGGGCTGGGGCGCGGCCGAGGACACCGCCCGCGCGATGTTCGACCGCTACCTGGCCGCCGGCGGCAACTTCGTCGACACCGCCGATCTCTACACCGAAGGCACCAGCGAAACGATGCTGGGCAAGTTCATCGAACAGACCGGCACGCGCGACCGCGTCGTGCTCGCCACCAAGTTCAGCTACAACGCACAGCCGGGCAATCCCAACGCCGGCGGCAATGGGCGCAAGAACATCCTGCGCGCGGTGGAAGGTTCGCTGCGCCGTCTGCGCACCGACTACATCGATCTGTACCTGCTGCACACTTGGGACCGCGTCACGCCGGCCGAAGAGGTGATGCGCACGCTGGACGACCTGGTGCGCGCAGGCAAGATCCGCTATGCGGGCCTGTCCGACGTGCCGGCCTGGTATGCGTCGCGGGCTCAGACCTATGCCGAAGCCCACGCGCTGTCGCCGCTGGTCAACCTGCAGCTGGAATACTCGCTGGCCGAGCGCCACGTCGAACATGAATTCGTACCGCTGGGGCAGCAGGCGGGCATGGGCATTACGGCTTGGAGCCCTCTGGCCATGGGCATGCTGTCGGGCAAATACAAGCCTAGCGCCACAGGCGGCACCGGCGAAGGCCGGCTGGCCAAGGTTGCCGCCGCGCCCGGCTTCGAGCGCTTCACCGAGCGCAACTGGCGCATCGTCGCCGAGCTGGAACAGGTGGCGCACGAAACAGGCAGACCCATGGCACAGGTGGCGCTCAACTGGGCCGCCACCCAGCCCGGCGTCGCGTCGGTCATCATCGGCGCCACCAAGCTGGAGCAACTCGATGCCAACCTTGCTGCGCTGGACTTCGAGCTGCCCGCCGAACTGCGCGCGCGCCTGGACGCGGTAAGCGCGCCGCAGCGACCGTTCCCCTACTACATGTTCGCCGACGCCCAGCAGACCCGCCTGCACGGCGGCGTCGCGGTGGGCGACAAGCCGGCGGGCTACGCGCCGCCGGTATTCGTGGATGCGGTGCCCGCGCGCGACGTGAAGGCGTCGCGCTAGACTCCAAGGCGCCAGGCGAAGCAAACGGCCGGCATCGTGGATGCCGGCCGTTT
>NZ_JBQCER010000073.1:0-82369 GCF_051960075.1 Bordetella sp. | reverse complement strand
GTCCACCGGCGAACGCATCGCCGGCGTCCACCTTGCGCGCCTGCACGGCGTCGATCATGTCACTGGACTTGATGCCTTTGCTGTTGTCGTAGCTGGCCTGGATCACGACCTGGCCCTTGGTCTTCTTGGCGACAAGTTCGGCGAACGTCGACACGCCCAGGCCGGGCATGGAGGTGGCCGGATATTCGGTGGCCATGGTCAGCGTGGTGGCGGCGTTGGCCGGACAGGCTGCGGCAAGCGCCAGAACGGCGGCCGCGAGTCCGGCGGATTTCCAGGGTTTCAAGGCAGGCATCGTGTTTTTTCCTCTGTTATGAAAATAGCCTCGCCGCGCGAGCGGACGAGGCTATTCTGACAGAAGACGACGACGAGGGAAGGCGCGCGATCAGAAGAACGCTTGCAGTCCCGTCTGTGCGCGGCCCAGGATGAGCGCGTGCACGTCGTGGGTGCCTTCGTAGGTGTTGACCACTTCCAGGTTGACCAGGTGGCGGGCCACGCCGAACTCGTCGGAGATGCCGTTGCCGCCCAGCATGTCGCGCGCCATGCGGGCGATGTCCAGCGACTTGCCGCAGGAATTGCGCTTCATGATGGAGGTGATTTCGACCGCGGCGGTGCCTTCGTCCTTCATGCGGCCCAGGCGCAGGCAGCCTTGCAGTGCCAGCGTGATCTCGGTCTGCATGTCGGCCAGTTTTTTCTGGATGAGCTGGTTCTGCGCCAGGGGGCGGCCGAACTGCTTGCGGTCCAGGGTGTATTGGCGGGCGGTGTGCCAGCAGAATTCGGCTGCACCCAGCGCGCCCCAGGCAATGCCGTAGCGGGCCGAATTCAGGCAGGTGAAGGGGCCGCGCAGGCCGCTGACCTTGGGCATCATATGGGCTTCGCTCACTTCGACTTCGTCCATGACGATTTCGCCGGTGATCGAAGCGCGCAGGCCGACTTTGCCGTGGATGGCCGGGGCCGACAGGCCCTTCATGCCTTTTTCGAGGATGAATCCGCGGATCTTGCCGTCGTGCTCGCCGCCCACGCACTTGGCCCACACCACGAACACCGTGGCGATGGGCGAGTTGGTGATCCACATCTTGTTGCCGGTGAGCTTGTAGCCGCCGTCGATCTTGACCGCGCGAGTCTCCATGCCGTTGGGGTCGGAGCCGTGGTTGGGTTCGGTCAGCCCGAAGCAGCCGATCCATTCGCCGCGGGCCAGCTTGGGCAGGTATTTCTGCTTTTGCTCTTCGCTGCCGAATTCGTTGATGGGCACCATGACCAGCGACGATTGCACGCTCATCATCGAGCGGTAGCCCGAGTCGACGCGTTCGACTTCGCGGGCGATCAGGCCGTAGCTGACGTAATTCAGCCCCGAGCCGCCGTATTCGGTGGGGATGGTCGGGCCCAGCAGGCCCAGTTCGCCCATCTCGGAGAAGATGGCAGGGTCGGTCTTTTCGTGGCGGAAGGCTTCGAGCACGCGCGGAGCGAGCTTGTCCTGGGCATAGGCCGCCGCGGCGTCGCGCACCATGCGTTCTTCTTCGGTGAGCTGTTGGTCCAGCAGCAGAGGGTCCTGCCAGTTGAAAGAGGGGCTCTCGGACATGGTCCTGTCTCCGGTTGATTGATCTGAATAGTTTAGACTTAAAGTAATTGGGCGCGCAATCGCGGCATTTCTCCGGGCTTGCGTCCCTGCGAGATCAGCCCCGAGGAGCGGATCCGCGCGGGTCGGCTGGGGGGCTCAGCCCTTGAGCGCTGCAGCGCGGATCTTTTCCAGCGTCGTGGACGGGCTGATGACCTCGGGGTCGATCAGACAATGCAAGATAGCCGGCTTGCCGCTGGCCATGGCGCGTTCCAGCGCCGGGGCGAACTGCTCGGTGGTCTCGACGCGTTCGCCGTGTCCGCCGAATGCCTGAGCATAAGCGACGAAGTCGGGGTTCTGCAGGCCGGTGGCCGAGACTCGGCCCGGATAGTGGCGCTCTTGGTGCATGCGGATGGTGCCATACATGCCATTGTCGATCAGCAGAACAATGATGGGCAGGCCGTACTGCACGGCGGTGGCGAATTCCTGCCCGTGCATCATGAAGCAGCCGTCGCCGGCGAAGCACACGACCGTTTTCTCGGGCATGACGCGCTTGGCGCCCACGGCGGCCGGCAGGCCGTAGCCCATGGAGCCGGAGGTGGGTGCAAGCTGCGTGGCATAGCGCGTGAAGCGGTGAAAGCGGTGCAGCCAGGTGGCGTAGTTGCCGGCGCCGTTGGTCATGATGGCGTCGGGCGGCAGCACCTTTTCCAGGTGCTGCATCACTTCGCCCAGTTGCAGCGCGCCCGGCGTGCGGATGGGCGCCGGATCGCTCCACGTCAGGTAGGAAGCGCGCATGGCTTCGGTTCCGTCGGCCCAGGCCGGCCTGCCGGCAGGGGCCGGAAACTGCGCCAGGGCCGCGCAGAAGGCGATCGGCGACGTATTGATGGCGAGGTTCGCGCGATACACGCGATTGAGTTCGCCGCTGTCGGGATGGATGTGCACCAGTTTCTGCCTGGGCACGGGAATGTCGAGCAGCGTATAGGCCTGACTGGGAACTTCAGAGAGTCGTCCGCCCACCAGCAGCACCAGGTCGGCCGATTTGATGCGCTCGACCAGCGCCGGATTGATGCCCAGGCCCACGTCGCCGATGAACGAGGGGTGGTCGGCGGGGAACAGCATCTGGCGCCGGAACGACACGGCTACGGGCAGGTCGTGCCGCTTGGCGAACTCGGCGAATTGCGACACGGCCTGAGCGCTCCAGCGCGTGCCGCCCACGATGGCGACGGGCGCCTTGGCGCTGGCCAGCAGATGAGCCAGTTCGGTCAGCTGGCCGGGGGCGGGATCGGTCTCGACGACTTCGTAGCGCGGCGCGTCGGACACCTGCGCGGTCTCGGTCAGCATGTCTTCAGGCAGTGCGATGACCACCGGGCCGGGCCGGCCCGAGGTGGCCACGTGGAAGGCGCGCGAAATGATCTCGGGGATGCGCTCGACCTGGTCGATCTCGGTGACCCATTTCGCCTGCGTACCGAACACGGCGCGATAGTCCATTTCCTGGAAGGCCTCGCGCTCGCGCATGGCGCGCTCGATCTGGCCCACGAAGAGAATGAGCGGAGTGGAGTCCTGCTTGGCAATGTGCACGCCCGCCAGGGCATTGGAGGCCCCGGGGCCGCGCGTGACCATCACCACGCCGGGCTCGCCGGTGAGCTTGCCGTGCGCGTCGGCCATCATGGCCGCGCCGCCTTCCTGGCGGCATACGGTCACATCGATATTGGCGTCGTGCAGGCCGTCCAGCACGGCCAGATAGCTCTCGCCGGGCACGCAGAACACGTGCTTGACGCCGTGCGCCGCCAGTTGGCCGACCAGAATGTGTCCGCCCAGGCGGGCGGGAGAAGTGGAAATCATGTGCGTCTCGACGTCTTGAGCAGAAAATCAGGCCAGAGTAATGTGCCGGCGGCGCAAAGAGCAATTGAGAAAATCGCACTAGGTCTTGAGTGAACGGCACTGGCTCGCGAATTTGCGGGCTCGCCAGGCGCACCCTGACTCCCGGATCGCCGGCCGCCTGGTCGCCGGGATCAGACGGCCAGGCCTTCGAAGAAGCGTCGGGCGTTCGATTCCAGCGCCTCGATGTAGTAGCCGCCTTCTTGCACGATCAGCGTGGGCAGCTTCAACGCGCCGACTGCACGGCCCAGTTTCTCGAAGCCGCTCTCGCTGACCGAGACCTTGGCTTGCGGGTCTTTTTCGAAGATGTCGAAGCCCAGCGACAGCACCAGCGCGTCGGGTTGGAACAGCTCGATGGCCGTGCGCGCCTGGCTCAGTTTGTCGAAGAAGACCGACTCGGCCGAGCCGTGCGGCATGGGCAGGTTGATGTTGTAGCCGTAGCCCTCGCCCGCGCCGCGCTCGTTCTCGAAGCCCGCCACCGCCGGATAGAAATTCTCGGGATCGCCGTGGATCGACACATACAGCACGTCGCTGCGCGCGTAGAAGATTTCCTGGGTGCCCTGGCCGTGATGCATGTCGGTGTCGAGGACGGCCACCTTGGAGTACCTTGCGGTCAGGCGCTGCGCGGCGATGGCTGCGTTGTTCAGATAGCAAAAGCCGCCGGCGGCGTCGCGCCGGGCGTGGTGGCCGGGCGGGCGGCATAGCGCGTAGGCCTGACGTTCGCCGGCCAGCAGGTCGTCGGCGGCGGCGATGGCGCATTGGGCAGACCAATAAGCCGATCGCCAGGTCTCGGGGCCGACCGGGCAGCTGCCGTCGGCCAGATAGCGGCCGGCCTGCGCCAGCATGCCGCGCAGGGCATTGGGCTCGCGCACGAAAACGGAAGGTATGACTTCGTCGCCCCAGTCTTCGGGCAGTTGCTTCCAGTTGCGATGCGCGCTCTCCAGAAAACGCAGGTAGTCCAGCGTGTGCACCGCCGAGATTGCGCCCGCCCCGCGGTCGGCCGGCGAGGCGACGTGAAAGCCCAGCTTGCGGGCCGCGCCCACCAGGCCGTCCAGCCGCGCCGGAACCTCCTGGGGCGTGCGCATCTTGCCGCGCGAAAAAAAAGTTTGCGGGTGATGCAGCTTCTGGTCTTCGTGGAAATAGGTCTTCATGCCGAGGCTTCCTGGTGGATAGTGATCGCGTCGCTGACATGCCAGGCATAAGAGTAAACCCACGGCGGGCGGGCCGCAGTTCGTCCGCGCCGCGCACGAGTAGAATCGCAGGGCGATGAATCAAGACCCGCATTCTTCCCCGTCGTCGGGCGCGCCCCTGGCCGCGCAGGCCGACATCGACGCTTTCATCGACGCGGTCTGGCTGGAGGACGGGCTGGCCGCCAACACGCTGGCCGCGTATCGGCGCGATCTTGCGGCCTTTGCTTCCTGGCTCGAAACCCCCGCGCAAAGCCGCCTGTCTGCCGCTGTCGCGCTGACGCAGGCCGAGACTGCCCACATCGAATCCTGGTTTGCCGCGCGCCACGCCGAAAGCCGGCCCGCCACCGCCAACCGGCGCCTGGCCGCGCTGCGCCGCTTTTATGCCTGGGCGCTGCGCGAGCACCGCAGTCCGCGCGATCCGTGCCTGACTCTGGTCGCCGCCAGGCAGCCGCCGCGCCTGCCCAAGACCTTGTCGGAAGCCCAGGTCGAAGCCTTGCTGCGCGCGCCGGACACCGGCGCCGCGCGCGGCCTGCGCGACCGCGCCATGCTGGAAACGCTTTACGCCACCGGGCTGCGCGTATCGGAGCTGGTGGGCCTGCGCGCGCTCGAAGTGAGCTTGAACGAAGGCGTGGTGCGCGTCGTGCAGGGCAAGGGCGGCAAGGACCGCCTGGTGCCGCTGGGCGCCGAAGCCGCCCACTGGATAGCGCGATACTCGCGCGAGGCGCGCCCCGAATTGACCGGCGCAAAGGTCAGCGACGCGCTCTTCGTCACGGCCCGAGCGCAGGCCATGACACGCCAGGCCTTCTGGCAACTCATCAAGAAATACGCCGTGCAGGCCGATATCCACGCTCCCCTGTCGCCGCACGTGCTGCGCCATGCCTTCGCCACGCATCTGCTCAACCACGGGGCCGATCTGCGCGTGGTGCAGATGCTGCTGGGGCACGCCGATATTTCCACCACGCAGATCTACACTCACGTCGCGCGCGAGCGCTTGAAGGCCCTGCACGCCGCGCATCATCCGCGCGGCTGAGGGGCCGAGTCCGACACCACTTCACGGCATCATGAGCAAAGCCAAGCACGTCTCCGAAACACCCGCCACCCAGTTCCTCAGGCAGCACGAGGTGGAGTTCGGCGAGCATCCCTACGACTATGTCGATCACGGCGGAACGGGCGAATCGGCCCGCCAGCTAGGCGTGGACGAGCACATCGTGGTCAAGACGCTCATCATGGAAGACGAGGATGCCAAGCCCTTGGTGGTGCTGATGCACGGCGACCGCGAGGTCTCCACCAAGAACCTCGCGCGCCAGATCGGCGCCAAGAGAGTCGCGCCCTGCAAACCCGAGGTGGCGCAGCGCCATTCCGGCTATATGGTGGGCGGTACGTCGCCCTTCGGCACCAGGAAGCGCATGCCTATCTGGGTCCAGGCGTCGGTGCTGGCTTTGCCGCGCATCTACATCAACGGCGGACGGCGCGGCTATCTGGTGAGCATCGAGCCTGCCGTGCTGGTCGATCTGCTGGGCGCCAAGCCTGTCGAGGCGGCCTTGGAATAGCGGCGGCGATCCGGCGCGCGGCCATGTTCAGGCAACAAAGCCTGCCGCATAATGGCAAGGGGCAAATCGGCCGGCGGACGGTCCGCCGGCCGCCTTCACGGAGACAAACATGAGCAAGAAGTTGTTGATGTTGGTGGGTGATTACGCCGACGACTACGAAACCATGGTGCCCTTCCAGACGCTGTTGGCGGTTGGGCACACGGTGCATGCGGTATGCCCGGACAAGAAGGCGGGCGACAGCGTGGCCACCGCCATCCACGATTTCGAAGGCGCGCAGACCTACAGTGAAAAACGTGGCCACAATTTCACGCTGAACTTCGATTTCGCCAAGGTCGATCCCGCAGCCTACGACGGGCTGGTGATTCCCGGCGGCCGGGCGCCCGAATACCTGCGCCTGAACGAACGCGTGCTGGACATCGTGCGGCATTTCGATCAGGCCGGCAAACCCATCGCGGCCGTATGCCACGGCGCCCAGCTGCTTGCCGCCGCAGGCATCCTGACGGGCCGCACTTGCTCAGCCTACCCGGCCTGCGCGCCCGAGGTGCGGCTGGCGGGCGGCACCTATGCCGACATCGCCATCGACCAGGCCCATACCGACGGCAATCTGGTGACCGCGCCGGCTTGGCCCGCGCATCCGGCCTGGCTGGCGCAGTTCCTCAAAGTGCTGGGCACGCGCATCGAGCATTGATCCCGCACCACAAAAGCAAACGGCCGCATGCATGCGGCCGTTTTCGTACCTGCCGGGCGAGATCACAACATGGCGATCTGGCGCTCCAGAATGCGGCGAATGCGGATCGCGTCGCCGATGCGCGAGAGCGTGCCGCGCGAATCGAGCAGCACGATGCCCATTTCGTGGCCGTCGATCTTGGCCATCATCACCAGGCATTCTCCAGCCTCGTTGATGAAGCCGGTCTTGGACACCTTGATGTCCCAGTCGGGGCGGCGCACCAGCATGTCGGTATTGCGGAAGGTCATCATGGTCGACTTGACCTTGAGCGTGTATTCCGACGAAGTGGTGAACTGATGGATCAGCGGCTGCTTGGACGCGGCGCGCAGCAGCAGGATCAGGTCGTGCGGCGAGGACACGTTTTCGTACGACAGGCCGGTGGGCTCGACGAAGTGCGTGTGGAACATGCCCAGTTCGCGCGCCTTGGCGTTCATGGCGTCGACAAATGCCGGCAGGCCGCCGGGCCAGTTGCGGCCCAGCGCGTTGGCGGCGCGATTCTCGGAGGCCATCAACGCCAGGTGCAACATGTCTTCGCGCGACAGCTCGGTACCGATGGAAAGGCGCGAACCCGTGTGTTTGCGCCAATCGATGTCGGCATCGGTGACCTGGATCATCTGATCCAGAGGCTGGTGTGCATCGAGCACGACCAACGCAGTCATCAGCTTGGAAATCGAGGCGATGGGGCGCACCACGTCCGGGTTTTTCTCGAACAGCACCGTCGAAGTGTGCATGTCCTGCACATAGGCCGAGGAGGAGCGCAGCGCTGCCGCGTCGTTGCCGCCGGGCGAGGCCGACACGGCGGCCAGCAGGGCGGCTGCGCTCATGGGCGCACGCCGGTGGATGATTTTCTTGCCTCTGCCCTTGGCGGTGGCCGTGTAGGCAATGTGGGTCGTGCGGGTTTTGACCTCGACGGTCTTGGCCTTGGCGACGGTTTTGATCTTGCCCTTGACGACGGTCTTGGTCGAAGCGGCTTTGGAGAGGTGCGCGGCGCCGGATTTTTTAGCCGCGACGTGCGGAGAGGGCTTTTTGGCAGCGGCCTTGCAGGCGGCCGTAGAAGGATGGCTTTTACAGTAGGCCGGCGTGGGAGTAGCGGCCAGCGCGGGGGAGGAACACAGCACTCCCGTGGCGATGGACATGGCCGCTGCGGTCAACGTCGTTTTGAGCACCCAGTGAAATCCCATAATGTAAGCAGACCTTGAGTGTGTGTGGAATTTTTGCGCTTTACCTATCCGCCGGATTTTTGGGGTAAAAAACCAGAAAAATTAGCGGGTTACGCGAAGAAATTAAACAGGGTTTTGAGGTTCTTGGCAAGGCCAATTCCTCAATGATGGCATATTTTAAAAAGGGACGTGTCGAGATATGTCCGTCATTTATTGCATGTCCATGGCTTTTCATGACGGCGCGGCCGGGTGTGTCCGCGTCGTCGGATCGTGCGGGCGCCACACGGGCGGCAGACGATAGGGCGCCGCATCCGGCTACAATGCCGCGCTTCCCGTCTCGCTGAGACAGGAAAATCACCCGTCTCGCCGTAGCACAACGGATAGTGCACATGCCTCCTAAGCGTGGGATTCAGGTTCGATTCCTGACGGCGAGGCCATCGGCGCGCCCACGCTCCTGTCTGTGCGGCTGGTCAATCCTGCCCGAACACCCGGTTGATGGCGTCGCTCAGCGCGTTCTGCAGCGGGTTTCCCTGTGTCCACTTGTTCTCGATGTCCGCGCTGCCGCATTGCAGGCAGTGCGTCGGCTCGATCGGCGTGTCGTCGTGCTGAGGGATAGATTTTTGCCAGCCGCAAGCGTGGCAGGTGGTGTGCAGACTCTTGCTTTCCATGGGGAACTCCTCGCGCCGGAACGTAGATTCCAAAATTTACTTGAATCGCCGTTTACTTGAATCGCCGGCTTCCCGGCCTGCCGATCGTCCGGTCGCGAAGGCGCCCGGCCGGACCCCGGCGCGTAGCGGCAAAGGGCGTTGACACGCAGCGTCAGCGTTCAGGCCGTCGGCGTCGATTGCGGTCAGCACGGTAGCGGTTATCCTGCCGTCATGTCCGACATCCTCGACCCCTCGGACCGCCGCATGGCGACGCTGGCGCAGATCGCAGCGCTGCCCGCGGCGGATACGCTCGTTCTCACCGTCAACAACCGCCTCGCCCGTCGCCTGGTGCAGGAACTGGCCGCACAGCTGCGCCGCGAGCGCCAGGTCAGCGAACTGCCGCGCGTGCTGCCGCTGTCGGCCTGGCTGAGCGCTGCGGCGGACGACCTGGCTTTCGCCTCGGGCAACGAAGAGACGAACGCCTTGCCAGGCTACCGCCTGGACGCGTTTGCCGCACAGTTGCTGTGGGCGCGCGTCATCTCCGAGGAGCAAAGCGATGGGGCGCTGCTCGACGTGGCGCAGGCGGCTCGTCTGGCGGCCGATGCCGATGCCCTGATGACCGAATGGCGCATCGACATCCCTTCGGGTGCCGACACCGAGGAATACCGCAGCTTCGCGCATTGGCGCGCCCGCTATCGCGATGCCCTGCGTCGCATCGACGCCGAAGACGCCAGTCGCCTCTATGAGCGGGTGCTCGACGCCGCGCGCGCGGGTCGCCTGTCTGTGCCCGGTCATATCGTGCTGGCAGGCTTCTCCGACGAGTCGCCGCGCTTTGCTTTGCTGCTTCGCGCACTGCGAGAGCAAGGCGCGGCGCTCATACAACTGGCCGCGGCGCAGCGTGGCGCGGCCGTGCCGGGACGCTACGAGGCGCACGATCGCGCCGACGAATGGCGCGCGGCGGCGGCTTGGGCGGCGCAGCGCCTGGCTGAAAATCCTGCAGGCCGCTATGCCATCGTCTCGGCCCAGCTCGAAGACGAGGCGCCGCATGCTCGCCGCGTGTTGGGCCGCGCCTTGGCTGCGGGCGGCCATGCCTATAACGTAGCAGTGGGCCGGCCGCTGTCCGAATGGCCCGCGGCGCGCGCGGCGCTGGCCTGGCTGGATGCGCTGGCGCGCATGGCCCGGAACGGACAGGCCGATGTCGCCCTGCTGGGTGCGGCGTTGTTGTCCGGGCATTGCGCAGGCGACGAGCGCGAGGCGGCGCGCCATGCGACGCTGGACGCGCGCTGGCGTCGCAACAGCGTGCTGAGCCGATCTTCGCAAGAGTGGCTGCACGATCTGCAGGGCGACGACTTGTCCCGGGCCTGGACGCAGGCCATGCAGGCCTGGCGGGAAGTCGACGCGCTTGGCCCGCAGCCGGCCGACGCCTGGGTGCCCGCGATGCGTAGCGCCCTGGGCGCCCTGGGTTTTCCGGGCGAGGGCGCGCTCGACAGCGTGGCCTATCAGGTTGTGGGCGCCTGGGGCGAGCTGTTCGGCCGCTTCGGCGCGCTGGCGCCGGTGGCCGGGCCGCTGGACGGGCCGGCCGCGGTGCGTCTGTTGGCCCGCATTGCAAGGGCCACGGCTTTTCAGCCGCAGCGTGATCCCTCCGCGCGCCTGGATGTGCTGGGCCTGCTCGAAGCGGAAGGCGGCGCTTGGGATGGCATGTGGATGCTGGGCCTGACCGACGATGTGCTGCCTGCATCACCCAAGCCCAATCCCCTGCTGCCGTTGACGGTGCTGCGCGCCGTCGGCGCGCCGCGCGCCACGCCCGAGCGCGAGCGGCAGTGGGCCGAAACGATGTTCGCGGCGCTGTGTACCTGCGCTCCGGAGATTGTCGCCAGTCATGCGCGGCACGAGGGCGAGAGCGAGCTGCGGCCTTCACCGCTCATCGCCGGCCTGGCGCTTGCTGCGTGGCAGCCGCTTGCTGACGCCCCGGCTGCGGCGTGGCCGCAGCAATGCATCGACGATGACCGCGGGCCGCCCCTGCCGCCGTTCGATCCCATGGCCGACGAAGCCGCTTCGGGGTCTACCGGCGGCCTGGATGTGCTCGATACGCAGGCGCGCAACCCGCTGTGGGCTTTCGCGCGCCATCGCCTGGGCGCGCGCTTGCTCGACGACTACGCCTTGTCGGCCTCGGCCAGCCAGCGCGGCCAGTTTTTGCACGGCGCGCTCGAACAGGCTTGGCGCATGCTGCCAAATCAGGAAGAACTGCACGCGGTGATCGCCCAGGAGCGGCTGGGCGCGCTGCTGGATGCGGCTATCGCGCAGGCGGCCGACGCGCATTTGGCCGGCTACGATGCGACCTTGCGCGAACTGGAGTGCGCACGCGCCCGCAAGGTGTTGTCGGGATGGTTCGACCTGGAGGCGCAGCGCACGCCTTTCGTCGTCGATCAGGTCGAGCGCAAGCATCCCTGGACGCGCGGCGCGCTGCGCCTGCATGTGCGGCTCGACCGCATGGACCGGCTGCTTGCCGACGATCGCGCCGTCATTGTCGATTACAAGACCGGTATGTCGCCCGGCCGACCCGAATCGGATTGGTCGCGCGCGCGGCCCATTAATCTGCAACTGCCTTTCTATGCGGCGGTGCTGGCGGGCGAGAACTCCGGTCTGGATGTGGCCGCCCTGATATTGGCGCAGATTCATGCCCGCGGGGTCGGCGCGCAAGGCTTGGCCGACGACGATGCCGAACTCGGCATGGAGGGCGTGAGAGGCATTTCCGCCAGCAAGGAATTCGCGGGCCGGGCATGGCGCGACGTGCTGGCCGGCTGGCGTTCGGCCATCGAAAATCTGGCCGACGAGTATTCGGCGGGCTATGCCGCCAATATCGTCGCCAGTCCCAAAGACCTGGAATATTGCGACGCCATGCCTTTTTTGCGCTGGAATCTCGAGGGCGCGCAATGGCACGATGCCGACGAAGACGGAGACGACGCATGATCGCGCGTTTTTCCTCTGCGCTATGGTCGTTCAAGAACGCGAATCGCGGGGGCTCTCGATGAACGCATCCCGCCGGCCTTCGGATCACGCCGCGCGCCTGCGCGCGTTGAATCCCGCCGAGTCTTTCCTGGTGCAGGCGCCGGCCGGTTCGGGCAAGACCGAACTGCTGACCGATCGCATTCTTGCGCTTCTGGCCACCGTGTCCCGGCCCGAGGAAATCGTGGCCATCACGTTCACGCGCAAGGCCGCCTCCGAAATGCACGCGCGCGTACTGGGCAAACTCGCCGAGGCCAGAGGCCCGGCGCCGGAAAGCGAACATGCCCGCCGCAGCTGGGAATTGGCGCGCGCGGCGCTGGAACGCGACGCCGAGCTGGGTTGGCAGTTGCTGCACCATCCGGCGCGTCTGGCCATACGCACCATCGACTCGTTTTGCGCCTCCCTGGTGCGCGGCATGCCTTGCCTGTCGGGCCTGGGCGGCATGCCCGAGCTCGCGAGCGATCCCGAGATTCACTACGCCGCCGCAGCGCGCGCCACACTGGCCTATGCCGAGGTGTCCGACCAGGTGCGGGCGTTGATCGAACACATGGACGTCGACGTCAACGCCGCCTGCGAAGCCATTGCGGGCATGCTGGCGCAGCGCGACCAGTGGATGCTCTTGCTCAAGGAACGCAGCATCGACCGCGAGTCCCTGGAACGCACGCTCGCCGAAGCGGTGAGCGCAGACATGCGCGCGGTGGCGCGCGCCATGCCTCTGGGTTGGCAAGACGCATTGCGTGAGCCCGCGCATCTCGCCGCGGCCGACCTGGAAGACGCGGCGTCGAATCCGCTGGCCGCGCTGCGCGATTGGCACGGCGATCTGACGGGCGAAGCCGCGCAACGGGAGCAGTGGCTGGCACTGGCCCATTTGCTGCTGACCAAAGACGGCGGCCTGCGCAGTCCGAAAGGCGTCAACAAGAACCTGGGGTTTCCCTCGGGCTGTGCGCACAAGGCGCCGTTCACGCAATGGCTGGAAGGCGCCGAGCTCGACGCTTCGCGCTGGACGGGGCGCCTGCATGCGCTGCGCAGCGCGCCGCCTGCGTGTTTCAGCGAAGCGCAATGGCGGATACTGAGCGCGCAGCTCCTGACGCTGCAGCTGGCCGTGATGGAATTGCACAAACGCTTTGCCGAGTCCGGCGAGGTCGATTTCATCGAAATCGCCCAGCGCGCTCAACAAGCCTTGGGCTCGGCCGATGATCCGGGCGAATTGCTGCTCAAGCTCGATGCGTCCATCCGCCATTTGCTGGTCGACGAATTCCAGGACACCAGCCTTACGCAGATCCATCTGCTGGTCACGCTCACTGCGGGATGGCAGCCCGGCGACGGCCGTACGCTTTTCCTGGTGGGCGACCCCATGCAGTCCATCTATCGATTTCGCAAGGCCGAGGTGGGTCTGTTCCTGGACGCGGCCGAACGCGGCATCGGCGAGATACCGCTGCAGCGCCTCACGCTCACCGACAATTTCCGTTCGCAGGCCGGCGTGGTGGATTGGGTGAACGCGACCTTCCAAGGGCTGTTCCCACGCGAGAACGACGCCGCGGCCGGCGCCATACGCTATACCCGGTCCGAAGCCTTCAATCCTGCCATGGACGGACAGGCGGTTCAGTTTCACATCGGCTTCGGCGCGAACGCACCTTCGGACGCGGACGCGCAAGCCGAGGACACGGTCGTCGCGCTGGTGCGTCAGGCCCTGGCGCAGGCCAAACCGGAAAGCCGCCACCCCGTGGCCATTCTGGTGCGCGCGCGCGGGCACCTGGGCAAGCTGGCGCGGCGCCTGGCCGACGAGGGCATCGCCTGCCGCGCGGTGGATCTGGTCCCTTTGGCGCGGCGCGAAGTGGTGGCCGATCTGGTGCAGCTGATGCGCGCCTTGGCGCATCCCGCGGATCGCCTGGCCTGGCTCTCGGTACTGCGTGCGCCCTGGTGCGGCCTCAAGCTCGACACGCTGCACGCGCTTTTCGGCAACGATCTGCGCACGCCTGTGCCGGCGCTGCTCGCGGCCGCCTTGCGCACGCCGCGCAACGAGCCGTCGCAAGAGCGGGTCTCGATGCCGCAGGCGCAGCGCGGTCTGTGGGATGTCGCATCCGAGCCGTGCCGTGCCGAGCAAGTGCTCGATCCCGACGAATGGCTGCGCCTGCGGCGCGTGGCGGATATCTTGCTCGACGCCGGCAACGACAGCGGCGCCTTGCCTTGGGCCGCCTGGATCGAGTCGCTATGGCAACGCCTGGGCGGTGCCGCCCTCTATGCCGAAGGCTCGGCAGACGATGCCGAGAGCCTGTTCGCACTGATCGAGCGTCTGGCGCCGCACGGCGGCCTGGACCTGGCCCGTCTCGATGCTGCGCTGGAGCGCCTGTTCGCGGCTCCGGCATCCGATGCCGCGCAAGACGGTTCCGACGCGCCGGCGCGCGCGGTCGAGATCATGACCATGCACAAATCCAAGGGTCTGCAGTTCGATACGGTGATTCTGTACGGCCTGCACCGCAAGCCGGCCGGCGACAGAGCGCCTCTGGTGCGCATCGAGCAGAACGGCGATCGGGTGCTGTTCGGTCCGGTCAAACCGCGCGCCGAAAAAGACGCGGACCCCATCTCGCGCTACCTGGCCTTGCGTGAGCAGCGCCGCTCCGATTACGAAGTCGACCGCCTGCTTTACGTGGCCGCCACGCGCGCCCGTCATGCGCTGCATCTGGTGGCCAACGTCTCGGCCGATCCGAAAACAGGACAGGCCAGAGCGTCCGCGGCGGGCAGCCTGCTCGCGCGCCTCTGGGACGCGGTGCCGCCCGAGCAGAAACAGCCCCCGCCCGGCGATGCGCAGGCGCCGGCCGAGCAAGCACCGGCCGTGAGCAGCCAGCTTTTGAGGCGTCTGGCCCCCGAGGCCGTGGCGCAGCTGGCAGCGCGGGACTGGCGGCCGGGCAACCCGGGGTTCGGCGTACCGACTCCGGGCGCTCAGCTCTGGTGGCAGGACAGCGGGCAACCGGCCTGGCAACAGGAAGAGACCTACGATGCGGCTATCGGCACGCTGGCCCACGCTTGGCTTGCACGCGTGGGCGCGGATGGCCTGCAGGCTTGGCCGCCCGATGCGTTGCGCAGTCGCCTGCCCCTGATGAGTCGTCAGCTCACACGCGCCGGCGTGCCGCAGTCGCTGGCCGGCCAGGCCGCCGGCATTGTGCTCGAAACGCTTCTGGCCACGCTGGACGACGAACGCGGCCGCTGGCTTCTGTCTCAGTCCGGCGCCCGCCGCGAATGGCCGCTGATCGACGCCAGCGGCAAGGTGTCGGTGATCGACCTGGCCGTCAGCACCGAGGGCGGCTGGCTGATCGTCGACTACAAGACGGGTCTGGCTCACCCCGGCGAATCGCCGGCGGATTTCGCCTGGCGCATGCGCCGCCGCCACGGCGACCAGCTCGAGCGCTATTGCCGCTCCGTGACCTCGATGGATGGCCGCCCGGCTCAGGCTGCGCTGTATTTTCCGCGGGCCCGGGCCTGGATCGAATTCTGAAAATTTCCGCCCGAAGCCACTTTCATAAATCTTTCAATGTCAGGAAACTTAAAAAACGCTTAATTTTTTAGCGTCTTATCCGTCAACGTATCGTCAGATTACGATAAGCTTCAATTCAGAGTTTGCGGCAATGCAGAGCAAATTTTGTATTGAATGCTTACACATAAGCCGTAAAGGACGAGCACGCGATGGCCAACACAATTTCCAACAACGCCCATGCAGGCCTGATCACCTCCTTGGGCGTTGGCACCAGCCTGGACCTCTCCGGCCTGCTGGATCAGCTCCAAAAAGCCGAGCTTTCGCCGACCACGGTCATACAGAACCGCATCAACAGCGTTCAGACCAAGATTTCCGCCTACGGCACCCTGCAAAATGGAGTGCAGGCTGTTTTGAGTGCCGCGGCCACCCTGGGCAAGGCCAGCACCTACAACGCCGTGAAATCCACGGTCACCGGCAGCGACATCACGGCCACGACCGGCGCCGGCGCCATCGCGGGTTCGTACAAGGTCTTGGTCACCGCGCTCGCGCAGGCCGACCAGCTCCAGTCGTCATCAGCCATCGACAGCGCGACCGCCAAAAGCCAGAGCTTTGGCAATGGCGGCTCCATCACCATCACGCTGGCCACGGGCGCGAGCCAGACCATCGATCTGAGCACCTCGGCCGACACCAGCCTGCAGGGCGTCATCAACGCGATCAACAACAATCCCAAGGCCGGCGTGAACGCCACTGCGGTCAGCGACGGCAGCGGCGGCTATTACCTGATGCTTACCGGTTCACAGACCGGCACGGCCAATGCCATTTCGAGCATCAGCGTCAGCGGCAACAGCACGCTGGCCGCAGCCATGGACTACACCGCTGGCGCCGCCGGCAACAGCCTCGCCCTGTCGCAATCGGCGCAGAACGCCGGCCTCACGATCAACGGCATCGCCGTGACCAGCGCCAGCAACACCGTCCAGGATGCGATCAACGGCGTCACGTTCACGCTCAATAGCGTAACGGCCTCCGGGGGGAGCAATACCCTTGCCGTCGTCAACGATCCCAGCGTCACCCAGGGGGCCGTGGGTGCGTTCGTCGGCGCCTACAACGCGCTGCAGAGCACCATCGCCAGCCTGACCAAGTTCGACAACACCGCCGGCACCCGCAGCCCGCTCACCGGCGACAACGCAACGCACCGCGTACAGTCATCGCTGGCTCAGGCGCTGCGTGTGTTTTCGAGTTCCGGCGCGGTGCATTCGCTGGCCGATCTGGGCCTGACGACCAATCCGCAGACCGGCAAGCTCAGTATGAACGGCTCCCTGCTGGACAAGGCAATTGCCGACAATCCGGCCGACGTGGCGGCGCTGTTCACCGGCGCTAACGGCCTGGCAGCCAGCATCCAGGGCGCGACCGACAGCATTCTGGGCAAGGCCGGGGTCAAAGGCATGATCGCCAGCGCCACGAGCGGGCTGCAGCAAACCATTACCGCGCTGCAGAATCAGCAGACCGACCTGATCAGCCGGGTCACGGGCGACATGAACCGGTATCGCAGCCAGTTCTCGCATCTGAGCACGCTGCTCTCGACGATGAACGCCACCAGCACCTATCTGACGCAGCAGTTCAGCGCGATGAACAAGTCGAAGTAGCGTTTCTGCCTACGCAGGCGCACCCCGATCAGCGGGTGCGCCGCTCCATCAGGGCCCAGGCGATCGTTCCGGCGTCGACGTATTCCAGTTCGCTGCCGGCCGGAACGCCGCGCGCCAGGCGCGTGACCTTCAGGCCGCGCGACGCCAGTGCTTCGCCGATGAAGTGCGCGGTGGTCTCGCCCTCTGCCGTGAAATTGGTGGCCAGAATCACCTCCTGCACCACGCCGTCTCCCGCTCTGTCCAGCAGGCGCTGAAAACCCAGCTCGCTGGGGCCGATGCCCTCCAACGGCGCGATGCGGCCCATGAGCACGTAATACAGCCCGCGGTAGCCGTGGCTGGATTCGATCATGTTCTGGTCGGCCGGTGTTTCCACTACGCACAGCAGACTGGGATCGCGTCTGGGACTGCTGCAAGTGGCGCACAGCTCGTCTTCGGTGAAGCTGTTGCAGCGCGCGCAATGACGCAGATTGCTCACCGCATCCGACAGCGCCCGCCCCAGCATATCGGCACCCTGCACGTCGTGCTGCAGCAGGTGATAGGCCATGCGCCGGGCCGAACGCACCCCGACGCCCGGCAGACGCCTCAGCGCTTCGATCAGGGCGCGCAGGGGTTCGGGTTCGGGGAGCTGCGGATCCATCTCAGAACGGGAACTTCATTCCCGGGGGCAGGGGCAGGCCGGCGGTGACGCCGGCCATCTTTTCCTGCGAGGTCGCCTCGGCCTTGCGCAGCGCGTCGTTGAATGCAGCCGCCACCAGATCTTCGAGCATGTCCTTGTCGTCGCCCAGCAGGCTGGGATCGATGGATACGCGCTTGACGTCGTTGCGGCAGTTCATGGACACCTTGACCATGCCGCCTCCGGCAGCGCCCTCGACCATGATTTCGGCCAGGGCTTCCTGGGCCTTTTTCATGTTTTCCTGCATCTGCTGCGCTTTTTGCATCAGACCGGCGAGTTGTCCTTTCATCATGTCGGAAATTTCCTTGGGGATGGGTGGCAAAGAGGACGGCCGGGCCGTCCGGTTTTTCATCAACGGGCGCTAGGGTAGCTCAGGCGGTGTCGACGGGGCGGATCGAGCCGGGCACCACGCGCGCGCCGAAATTGCTGATCAAGGCCTGCACGAAGGGGTCGGCGGCCGTGGCGTCTTCGGCGGCCTGCTGGCGCGCGGCGCGCTCTTGCTGCGCCACCGCGTGGGCCGTCGCCTCGCCGGTCGCACCCACGGCGATCTCCAGCCGCAGGCTCTGGCCGTAATGTTCGCACAGCACCGTTTGCAGCCGCGTGCGGCTTTCGCTTTCGGCCAGGGTCTTGACGGCCACACGCAAGGTGATGGTGTCGCCTTGCAGTCCGACCCAGGCGCTTTGGCGGGCCAGCTCGGCGGCCAAACCGCTCACGGGCAGGCGGGCTGCCAGTTCGGGCCAGGCGTCCGGCGTCATGTCGGCGGGCTTGGCGCGAGGCGACGCGGGCTGGCGCGCGGCGCGCACGGGCATCGCGGGGCGAGGCGTATCTTCGAAGGAAGACGACGGGCCGGCCAGCGTCTCGAACTCGTCGTCGTCGGGATTCGTCGTAAATGCGGCGCCTGCATCGTGCCCCGAGGCATCGTCGGGGATGTCTTCGTCGACCCAGGACGGCGGCCCGTCGTCGACGGACGCTTCGGGCTGACCGCGTTGGGTCTCAGGCTCGCGCGGCGCGGACTGCGCTGCGGGTTCTGCCGCCTCGGACGAGGCCGGAGCGGTCTCTGCCCCGGCAGGCGCATCTTCCCAGGGCGGGACGCCGGCGGGCTGAACAGCGACAGGTGCCGAGGGCGGTTCGGCGACGCGCGGCGTTGTCCTGGACGGCGCAACCGCTGCGGTGGCACGCACAGCCTCGGGGCGGGTGGGGGCCAGCAAGGGGGCTGCAGGCGGCTTGGTTTCGGGAGCGGCGACAGGCGCCCCGGCCGGAGCCGTTGCGGCAGTCGCCGGCGCAATGGCCGCAGTCGAGGCGCCGGGTGCCTGCGCGAACGTGGCGGGGCAGTCATCGCCGTTGAGCGCCAGCATGCTCAGGCAGGTCATGATGAACCCGGCATATTCGTCGGGCGCCAGCGTCAGCTCGCCGCGGCTGTGCACGGCCACGGAGTAGAACAGCTGTACGGCGTCGGCGTGCAGGCGTCCGGCCAGCCGCAAGACGTCTGCCGTCATCGGGTCGTCGGTGGGCAAAGCCCCCGGCACGCGCTGGACGATGGCGATCTTGGACAACAGCACGGCCAGATCGGCCAGCGCGCCGGCATACGACAGACCGCGCACGGACAGTTCATCGGCCACGGCCAGCACGCCTGTCGCATCGCCGTCGCACAGGGCGTCGAGCAGCCGAGCCAGATGGCGTTGGTCTATGGTGCCGAGCATGCCTCGCACCGCTTCTTCGGTGAGGTTGCCGGCGCTGTAGGCGATGGCCTGGTCGGTGAGCGACAGCGCGTCGCGCATCGACCCGGCGGCCGCCTGGCCGATCAGGCGCAGGGCCGGCACTTCGAATGGAACGCTTTCCTGGCCCAGCACGTCTTGCAGATGGCCCACGATGGCGTCGGGCGGCATCTGCTTGAGGTTGAACTGCAGACAGCGCGACAGTACCGTGACGGGGATTTTCTGCGGATCGGTCGTGGCCAGGATGAACTTGACGTGCGGCGGCGGTTCTTCCAGCGTCTTGAGCATGGCGTTGAACGCATGCCCGGTGAGCATGTGCACTTCGTCGATCATGTAGACCTTGAAGCGCCCGGCGCCCGGCGCGTAGACCGCCTGCTCGAGCAGTTGGGTCATCTCGTCGACGCCGCGGTTCGAGGCCGCATCCAGCTCCAGGTAATCCACGAATCGGCCTGAATCGATCTCGGTGCAGGCGCGGCACTGGCCGCAGGGCGTGGGCGTGATGCCGGTTTCGCAGTTGAGCGATTTGGCCAGAATGCGCGACAGCGTGGTCTTGCCGACTCCGCGGGTGCCGGTGAAGAGCCAGGCGTGATGCAGGCGCTGGGTTTGCAGCGCATGCGTCAGGGCGCGCACCACGTGATCCTGCCCGATAAGGGTGTCGAAGGATCGCGGGCGCCATTTGCGGGCCAGTACCAGATATGTCATGGCCCGATTGTAGCCGGGCGGCTATGGCCGCAGTGCCTGCCGATACATATTGGGCGCCGCGCCGAACGCGTCGCGAAAGCGATGGTTGAAATGGCTGGCATTGGCGTAGCCGCATTGCGCCGCGACCTGGGCGACGGGCAGGACGGTGTCGCGCAGCAGGGCGCGGGCCCGATCGAGCCGTTGGGCGGCGATCCAGGCATGGGGCGGCTTGCCGAACGAGGTGCGGAACATGCGGGCCAGATGGTATTCGGACAGGCAGGCGACGTCGGCCAGTTCGCCCAACGTCAGGGTGGTGTCCAGATGCGCATGAATATAGTCGCGCAGGCGCCGCCGCGTCGCCACCGACAGTCCGCCCTTTGGCTTGGCGCCCGCGCGCAAAACACCTTGGCTGCGCAGCAGCTGGCTCAATACTTCGTGGGCGGTTTCGTTGCTGCGCAAAAGGCCTGCCGGATCGGTCCAGTCCTCGTTTGCCAGCGCGCGGCACAGCGCGGCAAGGCGTTCGTCTTCGAAATAGGTGCGGTCGGCCAGCGTGATTTCGCGCGGCTCGCGGTCGAGTTCGCGCACGGCGCCACGGGTGAAGTGCTCGGGCAGAAAATAAACATGCATGAAATGCATGTGGCCCCGCACCCACCAGCGCGATTCGTGATCGCCCGGCAGCGCGCACAGCCGCTCGGGGGCGCCGTAGATGCCCGGCAGCCGCTGCCGTTCGGTGCGATAGCCGCCGTCGAGATAGCACGACAGGGTGTGATGGCCCGGCTGTTGGTAGACGGTTTCGGCTTCGCGCGTATATCGCGTCCAGACCGCGACGGCGAGCTGGTCGCCCAGCCAGGCAAAGCGCTGGAGCGTCGCGTTGGCATCGCTCAGTGTGCGGCACACCGAATGCAGCCCGAAACGGGCGGCGGCGGTATCGAGCTCGGGCGGAGAAGGCAGGGCGGTCATCGAAAGCGAGCAAGCGGACGCGGAGGCATCGGGTCGATCAGAGTGTATGCCCCGATCTCCCCGTGTGCCCGTCCGCGGCGAGAAATGAGCAATCCTGGGCAATCTCGCCCCGTCGTTTCGCTTCATAGTGGGCGCATTGGTTTTTTCGAATTCAGTCATGAACTTCCTGCTCTACATGACCACAGTCCTGATCTGGGGAACCACCTGGATCGCAATCAAGTGGCAACTCGGCGTCGTGGCGGCGCCTGTTTCGATCGCCTGGCGCTTCGGGCTGGCTGCGCTCATGATGTTTGCCCTGCTGCGCGTCATGCGCCGGCCCCTGTGGCCACCGCGCGCGGCATGGCGCTATCTGTTCGCGCAGGGTCTCGCGCTTTTCTGCCTGAACTTTCTGTGCTTCTACTATGCCGAAAACATCGTGCCCAGCGGCCTGGTCGCCGTGGTGTTCTCGACCGCGCCGCTGCTCAATTCGCTCAACGGGCGGCTCTTCATGGGGCGCCCGCTGCAGGCGACCACAATAGGCGGGGCGATGCTGGGCCTGATCGGCATCGCCTGCCTCTTCCTGCAGCAGATGACGGGCCACCTCGGCGATCCGACGACGTGGCTGGGGCTGGTCGCGGCGTTTTTGGGCACGCTGTGCTTTTCGATCGGCAATCTGTTGTCCAGCCGCATGCAGTCCATGGGCCTGCATCCTTTCGCCACCAACGGCTGGGCCATGTTGATCGGCACCGTGGTGCTGTTGATCGGCAGCGTGTCGGCTGGCCTGCCGCTGCGGATCGAGACGGATGCGCGCTATTTGGGCGCGCTGGCGTATCTGGCCGTGGCAGGCTCCGTGATCGGCTTTACCGCCTACCTCATGCTGGTCGGACGCATAGGTCCGGAGCGGGCCGCCTATTCCACCGTGCTGTTTCCGATCGTGGCGTTGGTGGCCTCGACGTTTTTCGAGGGCTACCGCTGGTCGCCGCTGACCTTTGTCGGACTGGCGCTGGTGCTGATGGGCAACCTCGTCGCCTTCGACCTGACCCGACGTATTCGGGAGCGGCCGGCCTAGGCGCGGCCGGCCGCGCGCATCGCGATAACGCCGCGCCGGCGTGCGCTAGTGCACCCGCCGCCTCAGGCGACACGCCGCATCGCGGCGCGCGAAGAATCCGCAAGCGTGTGGCGGAACAGATCCTTCGGGTCGTCGGCCTCGGGAACCAGCTCGACGTTCTGGCCCAGCTTGCGCTGTTCCGCCTGCTCATGCACATAGCGCAAGGTGGAGTAGTCTTCCAAGGCAAAACCCACGGAGTCGAACAGCGTCACCTGATCGGCGCTCTGGCGACCGGTCTCGGTGCCGGCGAGCACGCGCCACAGATCCACGACGGGAAAGTCCCGCGGCATTTGCTGGATCTCGCCTTCGACGCGCGTCTGGGGCTCGTATTCGACGAATACGCGCGCCGTGCGCAAGATATCGGCATGCAGCTCGGTCTTGCCCGGGCAATCGCCTCCCACAGCGTTGATGTGCATGCCCGGTTCGATCATGTCCCGCGTGAGAACGGCGGCGTGCGCCTTGGCGGCCGTGACGGTCGTGACGATGTCCGCGCCGCGAACCGCCTCGGCTGTCGAGGCCGCGCGCGTGATCTTCAATGCGGGATAGGCCGACAGATTGCGGATCAGCTTGTCGGTGGCTTGCGGGTCCACATCGTAGACGGCGATCTCGTCGATGCCCAGATGGCTGTGGAAGGCCAGGGCCTGGAACTCGCTTTGCGCGCCGTTGCCGATCAGGGCCATGCGGCGCGCGTCCGGTCGCGCCAGCGCGCGGGCCGCCATCAGCGAGGTTGCGCTGGTGCGCAGCGCCGTGGCAACCGTCAGCTCGGACAACAGCAGGGGATAGCCGGTGTCCGCTTCGGCCAGCACGCCGAAACCCATCACCGTGTACAGCCCGTGCCGGGTGTTGCTCGGATGGCCGTTGACGTACTTGAACGCATAGCGCCCGACGTTGGATACGGGCATGAGCTCGATCACGCCGTTCTCCGAGTGATTGGAGACGCGTGCCGATTTGTTGAACTCCGGCCAGCGCAGGAAGTCCTGCCGGATGGTATCGGCAAGCTCCCCGATGAAGCGGCTCAGTCCGACGTCATGCACCAGGCGGGACATGGTCGATACGTCTATGAAACGGGTCATGGGGTTCTCCTTGAAATCGTGCTCGCGATCTGCGGCAGTCAGGAGATTATTTGCGTAAAGTGATGCCAATTTGAATGGTTCAAGTTGGCAAAATATTCTTCGATACTTACAATTTGCCGATTCTAAGTATCAAAGTGACAAAAAATGGCATCCATGGACGATATCGATCGCGAGTTGATCTCGCTGCTGCGCGCCGACGCCAGAATGTCGGTCGTCATGCTGGCCAAAAAATTGCGGATCGCGCGGGCCACGGTGCAGAACCGCATGGCCAGGCTGCAGGCCGACGGCACCATCGTCGGGTACACGGTCCGGCTTCGGCCCGAAGCCGAAGGGCACCGCATCCGCGCCTTCATGTCCATCAAGGTCGAGGGTAACGAGGAAGAAGCCGTGCGGCGCGTGCTGCGCGGCAATCCGAATGTGGTGGCGCTGCACACGACCAACGGGCGTTGGGATCTGATCGCCGAACTGCGCACCGATACGCTGGAATCGTTCGATCGCGTGCTGAACGTGGTCCGCAGCATTCCGGGCGTCGCCAGCACGGAAACCAGCATTCTGCTGTCCACACACAAAATCTAGGCATGGCCGGTGCAGGCACGGCCGGCCTGGGTGGCGATGCCGGGAAAATGAAAAAGGGCGCCATCGGCGCCCTTTAGGTATGAAGAGGTGAGCCTTACTCCGGCACTGGCGCTAAACGACTATGGCTGCTTCGTTCCCGACCTGACCAGGTTCACCGCCGCACCATGCGAAGGGACCCACACGCATAGGGCTCCCCCCTCCCCAGCCCTCCCTCAAGGGAGGGGGTAGGGCACTTGCTGATGAGGGGTGTTCTTCTTGGAGAGATGGGAGCGGTCGATATACTTTTGGCGTGTGGCTGTTCCTTCCCTTTTTTCTCTGCCGCGGGCTTTGCGCGGCTTGGTTCCAGGAGTTTCATCATGACTACTTCGGTTGCCGATATCGTTCGCATCGGGCCGGTCATTCCGGTGTTGGCGTTTGAATCCGCGGAGCAGGGCGAGGGGGTGTCGCGGGCTTTGCATGCGGGCGGAGTCAGGGTGCTCGAGATTACCTTGCGCACCGCGGCGGGGCTGGCGGCCATCGAGCGGGCGGCACGGCTGGCGCCGGATATCGTCGTGGGAGTGGGCACGCTGACTTCGCCGCGCCAGTGCGCGATGGCCAAGAAGGCGGGGGCGCGTTTCGGCGTGTCGCCGGGCTTGACGCGCGATCTGCATCAGGCCGCGCAGGATGAAGGCCTGCCGCTGCTGCCGGGTGTCATGACGCCCAGCGATATTCTGCTGGCGCTCGAGCTGGGTTACGAGATCGTCAAGTTTTTCCCGGCGCAGCAAGCCGGGGGCGTGCCCATGCTCAAGGCCCTGCATGGGCCGTTTCCAGGGCTCAAGTTTTGCCCCACCGGCGGCATCAGCGCGGACAATGCACCGAGCTTTCTGGCGCTGCCCAACGTGGTCTGCGTCGGCGGCTCATGGCTGACGCCCCAGGCGGCCGTGGCGGCGCAAGACTGGGCCCGGATCACGCAGCTTGCCAGCGCGGCAAGCGTTTTGGCGCGGCCCGCAACGTAAACCCCCGCTCTGGCTTCAGAGGGACGAGATCAGGGCATCGAGCTTGCGCCCGTCCGCCACGAACGCGCGTATGCCTTCCGAGAGTTTCTCGCTGGCCATCGCGTCCTCGTTCATCAGCGTGCGAAAGCTCACTTCGTCGGCCGGCATGCGTTCCATGGCCGGGCCGGCATCCGCGGCCCCCAGCGCGGGCGTCACGCTGCCCTCCCTGCCGGCCAGTTCCGCCAGCAGTTCAGGGCTGATCGTCAGCAGGTCGCATCCCGCCAGGGCCAGGATCTGCCCCGAGTTGCGAAAGCTCGCGCCCATGACTTCGGTCTTGATGCCGAACTGCTTGTAATAGCGATAAATGCGCGTCACGGATTGCACGCCCGGGTCCTGCGCGCCCATGTGCTCGGCCTCGACCCATTGCGCGCCGGCAGCCTTCTTGTGCCAATCGTAGATGCGGCCCACGAAAGGCGAGATGAGCTGCACGCCCGCCTCGGCGCAGGCCACGGCCTGCGGCAGAGCGAAGAGCAGCGTCAGATTGCAGCGCACGCCCTCTTGCTGCAACACGCGCGCCGCCTGAATGCCTTCCCAGGTCGAGGCGATCTTGATCAGCACGCGCTCGCGCGGCACGCCGGCGTCTTCGTATAGCGCGATCAGCCCGCGGGCGCGCTCTATGGTGGCGCGCGTGTCGAAAGAAAGGCGCGCGTCCACCTCGGTCGACACCCGGCCCGGCACGATGTTCAGGATTTCCTGGCCGAAGGCCACCAGCAGGCGGTCGGCCAGCTCCGGCACGGTGGCGCCGCGATGCGCACGTACGGTCTGCAGCAGCAGCGGCTTGTAGGCGTCGAGTTGTACGGCCTTGAAGATCAAGGACGGATTGGTCGTGGCGTCGGTGGGGCGCAGCGCGCGCATGGCCTCGAAGTCGCCGGTGTCGGCGACGACGGTGGTGAGTTGGCGCAGAGAATCGAGCAGGCTGGTCATAAGCATCGGTGAAGCGGATGATTTCGGGAACGGCGTCGTTCACGCACACCGCTAGCCTAGCATTAGAGAACCCGGAACCGAGAGCCGGACCGAAGTCCGGCCCTTGGGCGGCCCGCGGCAGTTCCTGTGCGCGGGTTGCGATCGCCGCCGCGCCGAAGCCGCGCCGCGGCGGCGAGGGCGGTCGACATCAAAAGCGCCTGTTTCAGCCTTATCTGGCGCAGTTCTTCGGGGAAAACCTGCGTTTGAGCTATAATTTGAAGGTTTGATTACCGATTTTTGAACTGGGGTCCTATTGTGCTGCCGCTACTTTTTCCCGAGGGGCCGAATCACGGCAAATTCCCTCCCGCGATATTGGCCCTGGCGGATGGCACGGTCTTTCGAGGCAAGTCGATCGGCGCCCCGGGGCATTCGGTGGCCGAGGTGGTGTTCAACACCTCGATGACCGGCTACCAGGAAATCCTCACCGACCCCAGCTATAGCGGCCAGATCGTCACGCTCACTTATCCGCACATCGGCAACACCGGCGTCAACACCGAAGACGTCGAGTCGCGCCAGGTGTTCGCCGCGGGTCTCGTGGTGCGCGACTGCCCGGCCCGCGTGTCCAACTTCCGCGCCACGCAGTCGCTGCCCGACTACCTGGCCGCACAGGGCGTGGTCGCCATCGCCGGCATCGACACCCGCAAGCTCACCCGCATCCTGCGCGACAAGGGCGCGCAAGGCGCGTGCATCCTGGTCGGCGAAGATGCCGACAAGGCCGTCGAGCTGGCCCGAACTTTCCCCGGCATGTCCGGGCAGGATCTGGCCAAGGTCGTGTCCGACACCAGGCAGTCCAACTGGACGCAAGGCACCTGGCAATTGGGCGAGGGCTTTACCGCGCCCAAACAGGACGCCTTCCACGTGGTCGCCTACGACTTCGGCGTCAAGAGCAACATCTTGCGCCTCTTGGCCGACCGCGGCTGCCGCGTCACGCTCGTGCCCGCGCAAACCGGCGCGGACGAGGTCTTCAAGCTCGATCCCGACGGCGTGTTCCTGTCCAACGGCCCCGGCGACCCCGAACCCTGCGACTACGCCATCGCAGCCACGCGCGCCTTCCTCGAGCGCCGGCTCCCCGTCTTCGGCATCTGCCTGGGCCACCAGATCATGGGCCTGGCCGTGGGCGGTCAGACGGTCAAGATGAAAACCGGCCACCACGGCGCCAACCATCCGGTGCAGGATCTGCAGAGCAAACGCGTCTTCATCACCAGCCAGAACCACGGCTTCGCGGTGGACGCCGACTCGCTGCCTGCGAACGTGCGCGTCACGCACGTGTCGCTGTTCGACGGCACGCTGCAAGGTTTCGAGCTCACCGACCGGCCGGCCTTCTGCTTCCAGGGACACCCCGAAGCCAGCCCCGGCCCGCACGACATCATCGTGCTGTTCGACAAATTCATCGGCCTGATGCAAGCGGCCCGCAAGTAAGAAGAATTCACCATGCCCAAGCGTACAGACCTACAAAGCATTCTGATCATCGGCGCCGGCCCCATCATCATCGGGCAGGCCTGCGAATTCGACTATTCCGGCGCACAGGCGTGCAAGGCGCTCAAGGCCGAGGGTTACCGCACCATTCTGGTCAACAGCAACCCCGCCACGATCATGACCGATCCGGAAACGGCCGACGTCACCTACATCGAGCCCATCACCTGGCAGGCGGTCGAAAAGATCATCGAGCGCGAAAAGCCCGACGCGCTCTTGCCCACCATGGGGGGCCAGACGGCGTTGAACTGCGCGCTCGATCTGGCCCGCCACGGCGTGCTGGCCAAGCACAAGGTCGAGCTCATCGGCGCCAACGAGCATGCCATCGAAAAGGCCGAAGACCGCCAGAAGTTCAAGCCGGCCATGACCGACATCGGTCTGGAGTCGGCCAAGTCGGGCGTCGCTCACAGCATGGACGAAGCCTGGGAAGTGCAAAAGCGCATCGCCTTGGAGACCGGCACGTCCGGTTTTCCCGCCGTGATCCGTCCCAGCTTCACCATGGGCGGCACGGGCGGCGGCATCGCCTACAACCCCGAAGAATTCGAGACCATCTGCCGCCGCGGCCTGGAAGCCTCGCCCACCAGCGAACTGCTCATCGAAGAGTCGCTGCTGGGCTGGAAAGAATTCGAAATGGAAGTGGTCCGCGACCGCGCGGACAACTGCATCATCGTCTGCTCGATCGAGAACCTCGATCCCATGGGCGTGCATACCGGCGACTCCATCACCGTCGCGCCGGCACAAACCCTGACGGACAAGGAATACCAGATCATGCGCGACGCATCCATCGCGGTGCTGCGCGAGATCGGCGTGGATACGGGCGGCTCGAACGTGCAGTTCGCGGTCAATCCCGACAACGGCCGCATGATCGTCATCGAAATGAATCCGCGCGTGTCGCGTTCGTCGGCGCTGGCTTCCAAGGCCACGGGCTTTCCCATCGCCAAGGTCGCGGCGCGCCTGGCCGTGGGCTACACGCTCGACGAGCTGCGCAACGAAATCACCGGCGGCGCCACGCCCGCCTCGTTCGAACCCACCATCGATTACGTGGTCACCAAGGTGCCGCGTTTCGCCTTCGAGAAATTCCCGCAGGCCGATGCGCGCCTGACCACCCAGATGAAGTCGGTGGGCGAAGTCATGGCCATCGGCCGCACCTTCCAGGAGTCCTTCCAGAAAGCCCTGCGCGGCCTGGAAGTGGGCGTGGACGGCCTCAATCAAAAAACCACCGATCGCGAGAAGCTGCAGCTCGAGCTGGGAGAGCCCGGTCCCGAACGCATCTGGTATGTGGGCGACGCCTTCGCCCAGGGCTTCACGCTCGACGAGGTGTTCTCGCTCACCAAGATCGACCCCTGGTTCTTGGCGCAGATCAAGGAAATCGTCGACATCGAGCTCGCGCTCGAACAAAAGACATTGGCCGATCTGGACCAGCCCACGGTCTGGGAACTCAAGCGCCGCGGTTTCTCCGACCGGCGCCTGGCCTACCTGCTCGATTCGTCCGAAGCCGAGGTGCGCAAACTGCGCCACCAATTCAACGTGCGTCCGGTCTACAAGCGCGTGGACACCTGCGCGGCCGAGTTCGCCACGCGCACGGCCTATATGTACTCGACCTACGAGGAAGAGTGCGAGTCCGCGCCCACCGACCGCAAGAAGATCATCGTGCTGGGCGGCGGTCCCAACCGCATCGGCCAGGGCATCGAGTTTGACTATTGCTGCGTGCACGCCGCGCTGGCCCTGCGCGAAGACGGTTTCGAGACCATCATGGTCAACTGCAATCCCGAAACCGTCTCCACCGACTACGACACCTCCGACCGACTCTACTTCGAGCCGCTTACGCTCGAAGACGTGCTCGAGATCGTGCACAAGGAAAAGCCGGTCGGCATGATCGTGCAATACGGCGGCCAGACGCCGCTCAAGCTCGCACGCGCGCTCGAAGCCAACGGCGTTCCCATCATCGGCACCAGCCCCGAGTCCATCGACGTGGCCGAAGACCGCGAGCGTTTCCAGAAGCTGCTTAACAAGCTCGGCCTGCGCCAGCCGCCCAACCGCACGGCGCGCACCGAGAGCGAGGCCTTGGCCCACGCCGCCGACATCGGCTACCCGCTGGTGGTGCGTCCCAGCTACGTGCTGGGCGGCCGCGCCATGGAGATCGTGCACGAGCAACAGGATCTCGAACGCTATATGCGCGAGGCCGTGAAGGTCAGCAACGATTCCCCGGTGCTGCTGGACCGCTTCCTGAACGACGCCATCGAGGTCGACGTCGACTGCCTGGCCGACGGCCAGACCGTCTTCATCGGCGGTGTCATGGAGCACATCGAACAGGCCGGCGTGCACTCGGGCGACTCGGCCTGCAGCCTGCCGCCGTATTCGCTCTCGGCCGAGACCATCGCCGAGATCAAGCGCCAGACGGCCGTCATGGCCCGCGCGCTGAACGTGAGCGGCCTCATGAACGTGCAGTTCGCCATTCAGAGCGGCGACGTCTATGTGCTCGAGGTCAATCCGCGCGCGTCGCGCACCGTACCCTACGTCTCCAAGGCCACCGGCCTGCAGTTGGCCAAGATCGCCGCGCGCGCCATGGCCGGCCGCACGTTGGCCGAGCAGGGCGTCACCGCCGAGGTCGTGCCCGCTTACTTCTCGGTGAAAGAAGCGGTGTTCCCTTTCGTCAAGTTCCCGGGCGTGGACACCATTCTCGGCCCCGAGATGAAGTCCACCGGCGAGGTCATGGGCGTGGGCCAGAGCTTCGGCGAGGCTTTCGTCAAATCGCAGCTGGCTGCCGGCGTGCGCCTGCCTGAATCCGGCACCGCGTTCATCAGCGTGAAAAACCAGGACAAAGCCAAGGCCGTCGACGTGGCCCGCGGCCTGCATCAACTGGGCTTCAAGCTGACCGCCACGCGCGGCACCGCGGCCCAGATCGAGGCGGCCGGCATCCCCGTGCTGGTGGTGAACAAGGTGGCAGAGGGCCGGCCCAATATCGTCGACATGGTCAAGAACGGCGAAGTCGCGCTGGTCATCAACACCGTCGAAGAACGCCGCAACGCCATTGCCGACTCGCGCGCCATCCGCACCCAGTCGCTGATGAATCGCGTCACGCTGTTCACCACGATCGCCGGCGCCCGCGCTGCGGTCGAGGGCATGCAATATCTGCGTCAAGGTCACGGCCTGCAGGTCTACTCCCTGCAGGAACTGCACGCCTAGCATCGAAGGTTATCGAGTCATGATCAAGTGGTTCATCCTTGCCCTCTTCGTCGTCACAGCCGCGTATGTGCACTATCGCGGCCGTGTGCGGCACAAGTTCTTCCGGCAGGCTCTGGATCATTCCACCTTTTTCGCGCCGCTCAACACGTTCATGTATGCGTTTTCGGCCGTGCCGAACACGCCCTACATCGATCTGGCACAGTTTCCCCAGCTGCAGGTGCTGCAAGACCGCTGGCAGGAAATCCGCGCGGAAGCCGTCGCACTGTTCGGCGACGGCAAGATCAAGCCCTCGGCGCAATACAACGACGCAGGCTTCAACTCGTTCTTCAAGACGGGCTGGGGGCGTTTCTATCTGAAGTGGTACGACGAGCCGCAGCCTTCGGCGCTCGAATTTTGCCCCTACACCACGCAGCTGGTGAAAGACATTCCCGGCGTGAAGGCCGTCATGTTCGCCTCGCTGCCGCCCGGCGCGCGGTTGCCGCGCCATCGCGATCCCTACAGCGGATCGCTGCGGTTCCATATGGGCCTGATCACGCCCAACGACCCGGCCTGCTTCATCGACGTGGACGGCGAGCGCTATCACTGGCGCGACGGCGAAGCGGTGATGTTCGACGAAACTTTCATTCATTACGCCGAAAACGCCACTGAAGAAAATCGCATCATTCTGTTTGCCGACATCGAGCGCCCCATGAAGTACCGCTGGGCGCAAGCGGTCAACCGATTCTTCGGTACGCTGCTGCTGCGCTCGGCCGCCTCTCCCAACGAGGCGGGCGACCGCACCGGGGGCATCAATCGCATCTTCGGCGCGGTTTACGCCGTGCGCAAGATCGGCAAGCGGCTCAAGCAATACAACAAGACCCTCTATTACATCGTCAAGTGGGCCATCGTCGCGGCTATCCTGGCCTGGATCTTCCTGTAAGCCGGCTTCTGGCCGGTACACGGCCGGCCCCCCGGCTTTCTCTAAGCGGCTTGTTTTCATGAAGCGTGTGTTTATCACCGGCGCCAGCAGCGGTCTCGGTCTGGCCTTGGCCAGGCGTTACGCGGCCGACGGCGCAAGCCTGGGGCTGGTCGGGCGCCGCGGTCACGTGCTGCGCGAACTGGCCGATGCGCTTCCCGGGCAACATCGCTGCTACGCGCTGGATGTGCGCGACCGGGAAATCCTGCACGCGGCTGCGCACGACTTCATTGCGCGCAGCGAGGGCCGGGTCGACGCGGTGATCGCCAGCGCCGGCATCAGCGTCGGCACCGTGACCGGCGAAGCCGGCGACTATGCAGTGTTTCAGTCCGTCGTCGAAACCAATCTGCTGGCCACGGTCGCCACCTTCGAACCTTTCATCGAGCCTATGCGCTCGGCGGGGGCCGGGCGGCTGGTGGGGCTGGCCAGCGTGGCCGGCGTGCGCGGCCTGCCGGGTGCAGGGGCCTACAGCGCTTCCAAGGCCGCAGTGGCGGTCTATTGCGAAAGCCTGCGACTGGAGCTCGCGCAAAGCGGCGTGCGCGTGGTGACGATCGCGCCGGGTTATATCGATACGCCGATGACGCAGCACAATCCTTATCGCATGCCTTTTCTGATGCCGGTCGATGCGTTCGCCGACAAGGCTCATTCGGCGATCGAGCGCGGCGTGTCATACACGGTGATTCCCTGGCAGATGGGGCTGGTGGCCAAGATCATGCGGCTGCTGCCCGATGCCCTCTACGACCGTCTGGCGCGCAATGCACCGCGCAAGCCTCGGAGCTTCCGCGGCCCTGGCGACGCTGCTTGAAGACCCCAAAACCTAGACGACGTCGTCGCGCGCAGGTTCCGCAATGTGGCGGTCGTCGCTCCAGTCCAGCAGGTGCCAGCCCTGGTCGTCGATGCGCACGCGGTTGATGGCGGCGTTGAGCATTTTGGTGTGACGCGGCTCGCTCAGCGCGATGCCGTTGGCTCGACGCCAGATAAGATCCAGCACGCCGCCGTGAGTCACCACCAGCACGCGATGCGCGGTATGGCGGCGGGCCAGTTCTTCGACGGTGTACAGAACGCGGGCATTGAATCCGCCCAGCGTTTCGCCGCCTTTCAACGGACGATCGGGATCGCGGCTGCGCCAGGCGGCGGCCGCTTCGGGGGCGGTCTCGTCCAGCGTGTCGTATTGCAGGCCTTCGAGCACGCCGAAATTGCGCTCGCGTATGCCGTGCTCGATATGCACGGGCAGGCCGGTGGCGGCGCCTACGGCCTGCGCCGTGGCGTGCGCGCGTCGCAGATCGCTGCTGTAGAGCGCGGCGAAAGGCACGTGGGCCGCGTCGTCGCGCAGCCGCTGGGCCAGGCGGGCGGCCTGAACCAGACCCGTGTCGTTCAAGGGGATGTCCCGCCAGCCCTGCAGGCGTCGCGCGAGATTCCAGTCGGTTTCGCCGTGGCGGATGAACCAGAACTCAGACATCGACGATACAGGCGGAACGAGCGGTCATCAGGCGGTTGCGGAACCCGTGCCCGATTGCGATTGCAGCGTCTGGATCTGGGATTCGAGCCCGGTCTCCTGGGAGGAGAGCGCCGCGACCTGGCCGGCCGTGGAACTGCTGCTGGTGGTCGACGTGCTGCTGTTCGATTGCAGGGCCTGGATCTGGGCCATGATGGCCTGCAGCTCGGCCTCGAGCTGCTGCAGTTCGGAACCGGCGCCGCTCGAAGAGCCGCTACCGTCGCCGTTCTTGCCGGTCTTGGTGGTGCTGCCGCCGCTGGACGCGCTATCTGTGGCGCCGGACACCGCATTGGCGCTCGATGCGCCGTTGGCTAGCGCGTCGCTGCTCAGCTGGATGCCTTGTTGCACGGGCACCGCAGTCGCCGTGTTGGTCTGTCCGGCCGATTCGAGCGCGCCGACTTTCTTTTGCGTGTGGTCGAACATGCCGGCAACGCTGGAGAGCACGGACATTGCGGCGGAGATCGGCGAGAGGGACATGGACATGATGAAGGCTCCGTGGGCGCAAGTGCCCCTGCGTCTGGACGCCAAATGCGGTCAGACGCGCAATGGCTGTATTGTTGCCCCGGTTTTAGCCCACGTCTACACTTGAAATAACTATTTCACATGAGTGAGTCGTATGTCGAATCGTGCCACGTATTTCCCCGCCTGGCGCCGCGTCGAGGCAGTCGCCTCGAACGCCGTTGTTGCGCCTGACGAGAAGCTGTCCGGCGGCCGCACCCTGGTCATGGGCGCCCAGCATGTGGTCGCCATGTTCGGCTCCACGGTGCTGGCGCCGCTCCTCATGGGATTCGACCCCAGTCTGTGCATCCTCATGTCGGGCGTGGGCACGCTGATCTTCTTTCTCTTTGTCGGCGGACGAGTGCCCAGCTACCTGGGATCGAGCTTCGGTTTCATCGGCGGAGTCATCGTCGTCACAGGCTACACGGGCAGCGGGCCCAATCCCAACATCGGCGTGGCGCTCGGGGGCATCATGGCCTGCGGGCTGGCGTACGTGCTCATCGGCTTGATCGTCTGGGCCGCCGACGCGCGCTCGAACAACGGTTCAGGCTGGATCGAGGCCCTGATGCCGCCCGTGGTAACCGGGGCCGTGGTGGCGGTGATCGGCCTGAATCTCGCGCCGCTGGCGGCCAGGAACGCCATGGGGCACGGCGGCTTCGACACGGCCATGGCGCTGGTCACCATACTCTGCGTGGGCGGGGTGGCGGTGTTCACCCGCGGCATGGCCCAGCGCCTGCTGATCCTGCTCGGTCTTATCGTGGCGTGCGTCATCTATGTGGTGTGCGCCAACGTCATGGGGCTGGGCAAGCCCATGGACTTCTCCCATCTGGCCAGCGCGGCCTGGTTCGGCCTGCCTGTATTCGCCAGGCCGGTGTTCCATGCCGGCGCCATGGGCCTGATCGTTCCGGTGGTGGTCATTCTGGTGGCGGAAAACCTCGGCCATGTGAAAGCGGTCAGCGCCATGACCGGGCAAAACCTCGACCCCTACCTGGGCCGGGCCTTCGTGGGAGACGGCGTGGCCACCATCGTATCGGCCGCGATGGGCGGCACGGGCGTCACCACGTATGCCGAGAACATCGGCGTCATGGCGGCCACCCGCGTCTATTCCACCCTGATATTCGTGGTGGCGGCGCTGATCGCCGTGGTGCTGGGTTTTTCGCCCAAATTCGGCGCCCTGATCCAGGCCATACCCGGCCCGGTGCTCGGCGGCATGTCGGTCGTGGTGTTCGGGCTGATCGCCGTCACGGGCGCGCGCATCTGGGTGGTCAATCGCGTCGACTTTTCCGATAACCGCAATCTCATGGTGGCTGCGGTCACGCTGGTGTTCGGCGCGGGCGATTTCACCGTCAAGCTGGGCAGCTTCGTGCTGGGCGGCATCGGCACGGCAACGTTCGGCGCCATTCTGCTGCATGCCTTTCTGCGCCTGCGCAAAAAAGCCTAAGTCCTTGCAATTCCCGGCGTTTTTGAACACAATACGCCTAATGAAAGCCCCGGCTCATGCCCGAGCCGGGGTTTTATTTTTGCCCGCGCTTTTGCCGCGCCCTTGAGCGTATGCATGCGCACACCCATTATTTTGATTATCGAAAGTCCGGAACCATCATCATGGCTGCCATTCCTTTGACCTCGCGTGGCGTCGAGCGCCTGAACCAAGAATTGCATAGACTCAAGACCGTCGAACGCCCCTCGGTCATCAACGCCATCGCCGAAGCGCGCGCTCAGGGCGACCTGTCGGAAAACGCCGAATACGAAGCCGCTCGCGAACGGCAGGGTTTTATCGAGGGCCGCATTGCCGAACTCGAGGGTACGCTGTCCAATGCCCAGGTCATCGACCCCACCGCGCTCAATACCGACGGCCGCGTCGTCTTCGGCGCCACGGTCGAGATCGAGGACCTCGAATCGGGCGACCGTCTTGCCTACCAGATCGTGGGCGACGCCGAGTCCGACATCAAATCCAATCTGATCTCGGTTTCCAGCCCCGTCGCTCGCGCGCTCATCGGCAAGTCCGAAGGCGACGTGGTCGAAGTTCGGGCGCCCTCCGGCGTACGCGAATACGAAGTCATCGGCGTTCGCTACATATAAAAAAGCGAGGGCAGGGCCCTCGCTCAGGTTTTGCGAAAAGCGCGCCGATCAACGGCGCGCTTTATCGATTCGGGTGCAAACCCATCAAGATTTCTTGAAAGCCCGCACCGTCTTCTGGCCGGCGGACGAGCCGCGGCGAGTGCCGGCGCGCAGGCTCAGCGCGCTGCCCGAACGGCGCGGAACGCCATGCGCGGTGGAAGACGCCGTCTTGCGTGTGCTGGGCCGCTGCGGCTTGTCGGCTTGCTGCAAGGCGCGGGAAGACCGTGCGGGCTCTTGCGCCTCGGGTTCGGCGGGCTTGCGGCGCGGCGCCTTGGAGAGCTTCTTGCCCTCGGCGGCCATCTTTTTGGGCGTGTGCGGTTCCGATGCCTTGCGCTTGGCGGGCTTGGCGGCTTGATCCGCGTGCTCCGTGGGCGAGGGCTTGTTTGCCGAAGGGCGGTAAAGAATGAACAGTTTGCCCAGATGATGCACCGGAGCGCAGGACAGCGCTTCGCAGATGTCGGTCAGCAGGGTTTCGCGGGTTTCGCGGTCTTCGCCGCCGGCGCGCACCTTGATCAGGCCGTGGGCGGTGAGCGCCAGGTCGATTTCCTTGAGCACGGCGCTCGACAGCCCCTTGTCGCCGATCAGCACGACGGGTTTGAGGGGGTGCGCCGCCGAACGCAGGTCGCTGCGTTCGCGAGAGGTGAGTTCTAATATAGGCATTGCCGAATTGTACGCATAATGGCCAAGAATAAATTCTCCAAAGAGTGGATCCAGCAGCACATCAACGACCCCTACGTGAAGATGGCCCAGCAAAAGGGCTATCGGGCGCGGGCGGCCTTCAAGCTGATCGAGATCCTCGACGTCGAAAAACTGATGCGCCGCGGCGACCTGGTGGTCGATCTGGGCTCGGCGCCCGGCAGCTGGTCTCAGGTGGCGCGTGAACGTCTGGCCGGGCCGGGCGGCGTGGTGGACGGCCGCATCATCGCCCTGGATCTTCTGCCCATGGAACCCGTGGCGGGCGTCGAATTCATTCAGGGCGACTTCCGCGACGACGATGTGCTGCGTCAGCTCGAAGAAAAAGTCGGCTCGCAAGCGGTAGACCTTGTAATTTCCGACATGGCCCCCAACCTGTCAGGTGTGGGGGTGGCCGATTCCGCCCGGATACAGCATGTCTGTGATCTGGCCCTGGAATTTTCCTGCGCCCACTTGAAGCCCGAAGGCGCCCTGATCGTCAAGGCCTTCCACGGCAGCGGGTTCTCGCAGATCGTCGAGTCCTTCAAGCAGCGTTTTCGCCGGGTGGTGGAACGCAAGCCCAAGGCCTCGCGCGACCGGTCTGCGGAAACCTTTCTCGTGGGCAGGACCTTGAAGTAACAGGCGGCAATCCGGGTATGCGGCAGTGAAAAACGCGATCCGTTCCGACAGAGTAGAATGGGTCGTTTCGATACATCATTTAAGTCGTTGTTAAGCTCATCGGCGCAACGACCGATCGGTACAACGATAATACGCTGGGCTCGCGTCGCATCCGGGGCGGGCCGCGCAGGAGATAGGCCTTGAACAATTCGTTTTCCAAAGTCGCGATCTGGATGGTGATCGCCCTGGTTCTGTTCACGGTGTTCAAGCAGTTCGACGGCCATGCACAGACGCAGAGCAGCGTCACCTACACCCAGTTCATGGACGACGCCAAGGCCGGCCGCATCCGCAAGGTCGACGTGCAGGGCGATGTGCTCTACGTCTCGCCCGACGGGGGCCGTCCTTACACGATCACCTCGCCCGGCGACCTCTGGATGGTCTCCGACCTGCTCAAGTACGGCGTGCAGGTGTCGGGCAAGGCGCGTGAAGAGCCTTCGCTGCTGATGAGCATCTTCGTGTCGTGGTTTCCCATGCTGCTGCTGATCGGCGTGTGGGTCTTCTTCATGCGACAGATGCAGGGCGGCGGGCGCGGCGGCGCGTTCAGCTTCGGCAAGTCGCGCGCGCGCATGCTCGACGAAAACACCAATCAGGTCACCTTCGTCGACGTCGCCGGCTGCGACGAGGCCAAGGAAGACGTGCAGGAACTGGTCGATTTCCTGCGCGACCCCAGCAAGTTCCAGAAACTGGGCGGACGCATTCCGCGCGGCGTGCTCATGGTGGGTTCGCCCGGCACCGGCAAGACGCTGCTGGCCAAGGCCATCGCCGGCGAAGCCAAGGTGCCGTTCTTCAGCATCTCGGGCTCCGACTTCGTCGAAATGTTCGTGGGCGTGGGCGCGGCCCGCGTGCGCGACATGTTCGAGAACGCCAAGAAGCATGCGCCCTGCATCATCTTCATCGACGAAATCGACGCGGTCGGCCGCCAGCGCGGCGCCGGCCTGGGCGGCGGCAACGACGAACGCGAGCAGACCCTCAACCAGATGCTGGTCGAAATGGACGGCTTCGAATCCGGCCAGGGCGTGATCGTCATCGCCGCCACCAACCGCCCCGACGTGCTCGATCCGGCACTGCTGCGTCCGGGCCGCTTCGACCGTCAGGTCGTGGTGCCGCTGCCCGACATCCGCGGCCGCGAGCAGATCCTCAAGGTGCACATGCGCAAGGTGCCGCTGGCCACCAACGTCGACGCCTCCATCCTGGCGCGCGGCACGCCCGGCTTCTCGGGCGCCGACCTGGCCAACCTGGTCAACGAAGCGGCGCTCTTCGCGGCGCGCCGCAACGGCCGCACCGTAGACATGTCCGACTTCGAGAAAGCCAAGGACAAGATCATCATGGGCGCCGAGCGCCGCTCCATCGTCATGCCCGAGGAAGAGCGCAAGAACACGGCCTACCATGAGTCCGGCCACGCCATCGTGGCGCGCATGCTGCCCAAGACCGACCCGGTGCACAAGGTCACCATCATCCCGCGCGGCCGCGCGCTGGGCGTGACCATGCAGCTGCCCGAGACCGACCGCTACAGCATGGACAAGACGCGCCTGCTGTCCACCATCGCGGTGCTGTTCGGTGGCCGCATCGCCGAAGAGCTCTTCATGGATCAGATGACCACAGGCGCCTCGAACGACTTCGAACGCGTCACGGCCATCGCTCGCGACATCGTCACGCGTTACGGCATGACCGATTCGCTCGGCCCCATGGTCTATGCCGAGAACGAAGGCGAGGTCTTCCTGGGGCGCAGCGTCACCAAGACTACGCACATGTCCGAAGCGACCATGCAAAAGGTCGATGCCGAAATTCGCAGCATCATCGACGAACAGTACGGCGTCGCGCGCAAGATCCTCGAAGACAATCGCGACAAGGTCGAGGCCATGACGGCCGCGCTGCTCGAATGGGAAACCATCGACTCCGACCAGATCAACGACATCATCGATGGCCGTCCGCCCCGTCCGCCCAAGACGCCGCAAGGTCCGGCCGATTCTTCCGACGCTTCGACCTCGTCGGGCCTGACCGCGGGCGGTACCACCGCCGTCGCCTGATTGGCTGCATATTCGTCCTTGCTTTGCGGGCGCTTCGAGCTGATGCTCGAGCGCCCGCTTGTCATGGGCATCGTCAACCTCACGCCGGATTCTTTTTCCGACGGCGGAGCGCATGACGCGCCGGACGCGGCAATTGCCCACGCGCGCCGACTGCTGTCCGAGGGAGCCGACATTCTCGATCTGGGCGGCGAATCCACGCGTCCCGGTTCGCGGGCCGTGGATGCCGATGAAGAACTGCGCCGCCTGCTTCCGGTGATCGAGGCGCTGCGCGATTGCGGCGCTCCCTTGTCCGTCGACACCTGCAAGGCCGAGGTCATGCAGGCCGTGCTCGACGCCGGCGCCGACATGATCAACGACATCTACGGCTTTACTCAGCCGCAAGCCATCGAGGCCGTGGTCGGATCGAACTGCGGGCTTTGCGCGATGCATATGCAGGGCGAACCGCGCACCATGCAGGATGCGCCGCATTACGATGATCTGCTGGGCGAGGTGGGGGGCTTTCTGGGCAGGCAGGCCCGGCGCCTGCGCGAGGCGGGCGTGGACGCGCGGCGCATCGTGCTCGATCCGGGCTTCGGTTTCGGCAAGACGCAAAACCAGAATTACGAACTATTGCGCAGGCTGCACGAACTGGACGCCCATGGGTATCCTCTGCTCGTCGGCCTGTCGCGCAAGTCCATGATAGGCGCGGCCACGGGCCGGCCGGTGCATGAACGTCTGGCGGGCAGCCTGGCGGGTGCGCTGGCCTGCGCGGCGCGCGGCGCCGCCATCGTGCGGGTGCACGATGTGGCGGCAACGGTAGACGCGCTCAAGGTATGGCGCGCAGTAGAAAAAGGATTATCCGCATGAGTCAGCAACGCAAATATTTCGGCACCGACGGGGTGCGCGGCGAGGTCGGGGGCCCTGTGATCAACGCCGGCTTTGCGCTGCGCCTGGGCTATGCCGCCGGCCGCGTGCTGGCCGTTGCACACGGCAATCGCTCGGGGCGCGCAAAGGTGCTCATCGGCAAGGACACGCGCATCTCCGGCTACATGATCGAGTCGGCGCTGGAAGCGGGCCTGGCCGCCGCGGGCGTGGACATCGTGCTGGCCGGCCCCATTCCTACGCCGGCTGTGGCCTATCTGACCCGCGCGCTGCGACTGACGGCAGGCATCGTCATCAGCGCCTCGCACAACCCCTACCACGACAACGGCATCAAAGTCTTCTCGTCCGAAGGCATGAAACTGCCGGACGAGGTCGAGCTGCGCATCGAAGCCGAGCTCGACAACCCGCTGGGCTGCGTGAGCTCCGGCGAGCTGGGGCGCGCGCGCCGGCTGGACGACGCCCAGGGCCGCTACATCGAATTTTGCAAGAGCACGTTTCCCAATGACCTGGACCTGTCCGGTATGCGCCTGGTGGTCGACGCGGCCCACGGCGCAGCCTACAACACGGCACCCCACGTGTTCCGGGAATTGGGCGCCGAAGTGCACGTCATCGGCGCCTCGCCCGACGGGTTCAACATCAACAAAGACGTGGGCGCGATGCACCCGCAGGCCTTGGTGCAAGAGGTTGTCAGGCAGCGCGCCGACCTGGGCATCGCCCTGGACGGCGATGCCGACCGTCTGGTGATGGTCGACGGCGCGGGGCGTGTTTACGACGGCGACGAACTGCTCTACGCCATCGTGCGCTCGCGCATGGCGGCGGGTCCGGTGGCCGGCGTGGCCGGCACCCTGATGACCAACTACGGCCTGGAGCTGCGCCTGAAAGAGCTGGGCGTTCCTTTTGCGCGCGCCAAGGTGGGCGATCGCTACGTGCTCGAAATGCTGAACGAGCGCGGCTGGCTCTACGGCGGCGAAAACTCGGGTCATCTGCTCTGCCTGGACCAGCACACCACGGGCGACGGCACCATCGCTGCGCTGCAGGTGCTGACAGCCTTGCGCCGCGGCGGCATGCCGCTGGCTCAATGGGTGGGCGATCTGCGCATGTTCCCGCAGGTCATGATCAACGTGCCGCTCAAGCCCGGCCAGGATTGGCAATCGCATGCCGGGCTGGCCGCCGCCCGCGACGCGGTCGAGGCCGAGCTGGCCGGCAGGGGGCGGGTGCTGATCCGGGCTTCAGGCACCGAGCCCAAGCTGCGCCTCATGGTCGAGGCGCAGGACGAGGCCTTGGCCCAATCCAGCGCGCGCCGTTTGGCTGACGCCTTGTCCGCTTAAAGCAAAGCAAAACCCCGAGTATTGAACGCAGAATTCACTGCCTTGTAATGAATCAGTCAGATGACTGACATGACGCGCTTGCAAACTGGCGTCCATGAGAGGAGTTCTGCCCAATGCTCGAGTTTGCTCGCATCGATACCCCGGCCGAAGGCAATCAAGCCTGGGCCAACGCCAATACGCGCGGTCTGGCGGTAGGCCTGGCGCTTACGCAGGAAGAAGTCGAACAGATTCAGCGCCTGCGCTACAGCGTGTTCACCGAGGACATGGGCGCGGTCTTCCCGGGTTCGGAAGACGGCCTGGACCAGGATCGCTTCGATCCATGGTGCGAGCACCTGATGGTGCGCGAGCTGGACACCAAGCGCGTGGTCGGCACTTACCGCATCCTCACCCCCGAAAACGCGCGCAAAGCGGGCGGTTATTACTCGGAATCGGAATTCGATCTTTCCGCGCTGGGCGGTTTGCGCAGGCAACTGGTCGAAGTGGGGCGCTCATGCACACACGCCGACTACCGCGGCGGGGCGGCCATCATGCTGCTGTGGTCGGGCCTGGCCGAGTTTCTGCGCCGCGGCGGCTATCGCCACCTGCTGGGTTGCGCCAGCGTCAGCTTGCGCGACGGCGGCGTGACCGCGGCCGAGGTCTGGCGCACGGTATCCGGGCACCTGCGGGATCCGGGCGTGCCTCGCGTCCAGCCGCTGCATCGTTATCCCGTCGAACATCTGGACAGCATGCTGCCTGCGCGCGTGCCGCCGCTCATCAAGGGCTATCTCAAGCTGGGGGCGAGAGTATGCGGCGAACCGGCCTGGGACCCCGACTTCAACGCGGCGGATTTTCCTGTGCTGTTGTCCACCGACCGCATGGACAGCCGTTATCGCCGCCACTTCGGCCTGGAACGCGCGTAGGCGCTGCACGGCCTGCCTGCGGCGCGGCGGGCCGGCCGCGCCGATCAGTTTTCGATCAGGTCGAACGCAAAGCCGACCTTGCGCCATTCCGAGTCTTCTGCGCGCAAGGTGAAGTCGCTCAGCGGATGGCCGGCCAGCCACCTGGCTTGCACCTTTACCACGATGGACGCGCCCTTGACCGATACCGAGAGCGGCAATTGCGGCATGTCCTGTCGTCGGCGCAGCAGCAGCACGGCCAGGCGCAGGCTGAGTATGGCCAGCCATTGCGCGCGGCCGCGCACCAGTCCCTCGACCTTGCCCAGCTTGCCCTGGTGCGCAAGAGCGAGCAGGGCGATCAGCTGCTGATCCGCGCGCGAGAAACCGGGCATGTCGGCGTTCTGCAGCACATAGGCCGTGTGGCGGTGATAGCCGTTGTGGGTGATGGTCAGGCCGACCTCGTGCAGATCGGCCGCCCAGCCCAGTGCGCGGCGCAAATCGGCGTTCTCTTCCTTGTCGCCGGGCAGGACGGAGTCGAAGAAGGCCAGCGCCGTTTCACGTACGCGGCGTGCCTGGCGCGCGTCGACGTGATAGCGCTTCATGAACTGCTGCACCGTTTCGTCGCGCTTGTCGTGCCGGTCGTGGCGGCCCAGCAGGTCGTAGAGCACGCCCAGCCGCAGGGCGCCGTCGCCTGTCTGCATGACGTCGATGTTCAGTTCGTCGAAGAGCGCGATCATGATGGCCAGGCCGCCGGGCAGCACGTCGGAGCGGTCCGGCTTGATGCCGGGCAGTTCTTCGGGAATCACGCGGCCTGCGCGGATGATGCGCTCTTTGAGCTTGTTCATGCCGGTGCGGGTGATGCCGCCCGAAGAAAATGCGCACTCGCCGAGAATGGCGTAAAGCGCCTTGGCCGTGCCGGAGGAGCCATAGGCAGCCTTCCAGCCCATCTTGCGGTACTGTTTGGAGATCACTTCGATCTCGCGGCGCGCCGCCATCTCGGCCTGCTTCATGCGGTGGGCGTCCACCAGCCCGTCGCCGAAGAATTGCCGGCTATAGCTCACGCAGCCCATGTAGAGCGAGTTCAGCAAGCTGGGCTCGAAGCCGCGGCCGATGATGACCTCGGTGGAGCCGCCGCCGATATCGATTACCAGCCGGCGATCGTCCGACGGCGGCAGGGTGTGCATCACGCCCAGGTAGATGAGGCGGGCCTCTTCGCGGCCGGCGATCACGTCGACGGGAAAGCCCAGGGCCGCTTCGGCATCGGGCAGGAAGTCGGCGGTGTTGCGCGCCACGCGGAAGGTATTGGTGGCCACGGCCCGCACCCGGTCGGGCGCGAAACTGCGCAGCCGCTCGCCGAAACGCTCGAGCACGGCGATGGCGCGTTCGATGGCGGGGCCGTCGAGCTGCTTGTCCGGCCGCAGGCCCGCGGCCAGGCGCACGGTCTCCTTGAGTCGGTCGATCTGGTAGATCTGTTCGACGCCGTTTTGCTGGACGACGCGTCCGATAGAGAGGCGAAAGCTGTTGGACCCCAGGTCCACGGCAGCCAGAAGATGATCCATGTGGCGTATCGGCAATGATGAGTGTCGGACGCGATTATAGAGAGCCGGCTCCGACTGGCGGCTTGGTGTGTGCTTGGTTATCCTCATAAATCATGAAACAACGCGAACTCGAAAAAACCATGCAGGAATCGGCAACCATGGCACGAGCCGGGGTCGAACCCCGGTTGTTCAACCGCGAACTGTCGTTGCTCAAGTTCAACGAGCGGGTCCTGTCCATGGCCGAGCACCCCGAGGTGCCGCTTCTGGAACGCCTGCGCTATGTCTGCATCGTCAGCGCCAATCTGGACGAATTCTTCGAGATTCGCATCTCCAGCCTCAAAGAGCAGCAGCGCCTGACGCCGGGCGCGGTCGGCCCGGACGGCATGACGCCCGACGAAGCCTTCGACCGAGTGCAGGCCAAGGCCCATGCTCTGGTCGAACATCAGTACCGCGTCCTCAACGAGCAGATTCTGCCGGGCCTGCAGGCCGAAGGCATCGTTCTGCACCATGCCTCCGAATGGAACGAGGCGCAGCAGCAGTGGGCGCACGAGGTGTTCACGCGTGAAGTCATGCCGCTGCTCACGCCCATCGGGCTCGATCCGGCGCATCCGTTTCCGCGCGTCTACAACAAAAGCCTGAACTTCATCGTGTCTTTGTCGGGAGCCGATGCGTTCGGGCGGGCGGCCTCGATCGCCGTGGTGCAGGCGCCGCGCGCGTTGCCGCGGCTGATCCGCATGCCGCCCGAGCTGTCGGGCCACCCCGAAGGCTACATTCTGCTCACCTCGTTCCTGCGGGCTTTCGTGGGCGATCTTTTTCCCGGCCTGACGATCCACGGCTGCTATCAATGGCGCGTGACGCGCAACAGCGACCTGTTCGTCGACGAGGAAGAAGTCACCAATTTGCGGCTGGCCCTGCAGGGGGAGCTGTCGCAGCGCAATTTCGGTTCGGCCGTGAGGCTGGAGCTGGACTGGGTCATGCCGGCCGAACTCGAGCAGTACCTGCAGCGCGAGTTTTCGCTGACGCAGGCCGACACCTATCACATGCCGGGCCCGGTAAACCTGTCGCGCCTGATGCAGCTGTGCAACACCAACACGCGGCCCGACCTGTTGTTCCCGACTTATCACGCGCCGGTGCCCCCGCCTTTCGACAAGACGCAGGGCAAGCCGGCCGAGCTTTTCGCCGCCATCGCCGAACGCGACCGCCTGTTGCATCACCCCTATCAGTCCTTCCAGCCGGTCATCGACTTTCTCACGGCGGCGGCGGTCGACCCCGACGTCATGGCCATCAAGCAGACCATCTACCGCACCGGCGAGGATTCCGAGCTGATGCAGATCCTGCTGGCCGCAGCCCGCGCCGGCAAAGAGGTGACGGTGGTGGTGGAGCTGATGGCGCGCTTTGACGAACAAACCAATATGAACTGGGCGGCGCGCCTGGAAGAAGTGGGGGCGCACGTGGTCTACGGCGTGGTTGCGCACAAGACCCATGCCAAGATGGCCCTGGTGCTGCGCCGCGAAGACGGGCGGCTGCGCCGCTACGCGCACCTGGGCACCGGCAACTACCACCCCCGCACGGCGCGTCTTTACACCGATTTCGGTCTGCTGACGGCCGATCCGCGCCTGTGCGAAGACATGGACAAGGTGTTCGCGCAGCTTACCGGCCTGGGCGCGCGGCGCGAGCTCAAGTCTTTGCTGCAGTCGCCGTTCACGCTGCATGCCGGCATGATCGAGCTGATCCGCGCCGAAGCGCAGGCTGCGCGGGCCGGCCGCAAGGCCCATATCATGGCCAAGATGAACTCTCTGCTCGAAGAGCAGATTATCGAAGAGCTCTATCTGGCCAGCCAGGCGGGCGTGACGGTCGACCTCATCGTGCGCGGCGTGTGTGCGCTGCGCGCGGGGGTCAAGGGTCTGTCCGAGAACATCAGGGTCCGCTCCATCGTCGGGCGCTTTCTGGAGCACTCGCGGGTCTTCTACTTTCACGCCGACGGCGAGGAAACGGTCTATTTGTCCTCGGCCGACTGGATGGACCGCAATTTCTTCCGCCGGGTCGAGGTGGCCTTTCCCGTGTACGACAAGACGCTCAAGCGACGGGTCATCGCCGAAGCCTTCACCTACGCCCTGCGAGACAACCAGCGCGCCTGGCGGCTGCAGCCGGACGGCGCCTACGTTCGCGCCGTCAACCAGCGCCAACCTTTCGGCTTACATGACTGCCTGATTGAAAAACTAGGGCAAGGCAAGGCTTAAATATTTCTTAAATTTCAATGGGTTAAAGAGAGATTCCCGGGTGTTTTCCCCGGGTTTTTTCTTTTGTGACTGTCATATTCTTGTCACTCGGGGCTTCTAAGATGCCTAGGCTTTCAGCGGAATCGAACTGCCCGCATCCTTCCAACTTATAAGGAATCCACGATGTTCACGCGTGTTTTCAAGCAAGTCACCCTCGGCGTTGCCCTGAGCGCCGCCGTTTTCTCGGCCCAGGCTACCGACATCACCGGCGCCGGCTCCTCCTTTGCCTACCCCGTTTACGCCAAGTGGGCTGTCGGCTTCAAGGCCGCTACCGGCTCCGCCGTGAACTATCAATCGATCGGTTCGGGCGCCGGCATCAAGCAGATCGAATCCAAGACCGTGGATTTCGGTGCGTCGGACATGGCCCTGAGCGGTGCCGAACTCGACAAGAACAACCTGATCCAGTTCCCCGGCGTGGTCGGCGGCATTGTGCCCGTCGTCAACCTGCCCGGCATCAAGCCGGCTGAACTGAAGTTCACCGGCGCCGTGCTTGCCGACATCTACATGGGCAAGATCACCTCGTGGGACGACAAGGCGATTGCCGCGCTGAACCCCGGCGTCAAGCTGCCCCACCAGGACATTCTGCCCATCTACCGTTCCGACGCTTCGGGCACCTCGTTCAACTACACGAGCTACCTGTCCGACGTTTCGGCCGACTGGAAGAGCAAGATCGGCTTCGGCACCGACGTGAAGTGGCCCGTGGGTCAGGGCGGCAAGGGCAATGAAGGCGTGTCCAACCTGGTCAAGCAGTTCCAGGGCGCCATCGGCTATGTCGAAATCGCCTACTCCACCACCAACCACCTGACCTACGGTCTGGTCGCGAACAAGGCCGGCAAGTATGTCCAGCCGACGCTGGAGACCTTCACGGCCGCCGCTGCGAACGCCAACTGGGATGCCGAGCCGGGCATGGGCGTGGTGCTGGTTGACGAGCCGGGCGACAACTCCTGGCCCCTGACCGTGGCCACCTACGTGCTGGTGCAGAAGGTGCAGGACAAGCCCGCCAATGGCGCCGAAGTCCTGAAGTTCTTCGACTACGGCTACACCAAGGGCAAGAAGGACGCCGAGTCCCTCATCTACGTGCCGCTGCCCGACAGCGTGGTCGCCAAGATCCACAAGTCGTGGGAACAGATCAAGGACACCTCGGGCAAACCCGTCTACACCGCCAAGTAATTGCGGATCGTGGAATGTCTTGAGTAAACGGCGCGGGGGCGGGCCATCGGTCCGCCCTTGTGCCGTCTAGCGAAAGGGAAGCTGATGAGTGCGGTACTTGATAATATGCCGGGCGGAACGCGGGTAAATCTTCCCGCGGATGTCACCGTCGGGAAATCTCCCCCCATGAAAAAGCCCAAGTATGCGTTCGCAGATACGCTGTTTCGCAACGCGACGCGCTTCTTTGCCTTCGCCGTGTTCTGCCTGCTGCTGGCGATCCTGATCTCGCTGGCTCTCGGCAGCACGACCACTCTGCACAAATACGGCCTGTCTTTTCTCTGGACCAACGACTGGGATCCGGTGAACAGCCAGTTCGGCGCCCTGGTGCCCATCTACGGCACGCTGGCCACCTCCATCGTCGCGCTCGTCATCGCCGTGCCCGTCTCGTTCGGCATCGCCATGTTCCTCACCGAACTGTCGCCGACCTGGCTGCGCCGCCCGCTGGGCATTGCGATCGAGATGCTGGCCGCCATTCCCTCCATCATTTACGGCATGTGGGGCCTGTTCATTTTCGCCCCGCTGTTCCAGCGCTACGTCGAGCCCTATCTCATCCATGCGCTGAGCCCCATTCCCGGCATCGGCTTCATGTTCAAGGGGCCGGCCTTCGGCATCGGCGTGTTCACGGCAGGCGGCATTCTTTCGGTGATGATCATTCCCTTCATCACCGCCGTCATGCGCGACGTGTTCGAACTCGTGCCCTCCCTGCTGAAAGAGTCCGCCTACGGGCTGGGCGGAACGACCTGGGAGGTCATGTACAAGGTGGTGCTGCCCTACACGCGCATCGGCGTGATCGGCGGCATCATGCTGGGCCTGGGCCGCGCGCTGGGCGAAACCATGGCGGTCACTTTCGTCATCGGCAACGCCTTCCGGCTCGGTTCCCTGTTCCAGCCCGGCAACTCGATCGCCTCGGCACTGGCCAACCAGTTCGCCGAAGCCAGCAATGCCACGCACCGGTCGGCGCTGATCGAGCTCGGCCTGATCCTGTTCCTCATCACCACCATCGTCCTGGCCCTGTCCAAGCTGCTGTTGCTGCGCCTGGCCAAGGGTGAAGGCACGCGGAGCTGAGCATGTCCACTCTCGGCATGAATAACCCCATCTACCGGCGCCGCAGGCGGGTCAACAAGGTCATGCTGACCCTGTCGTTCCTGGCGGTTCTGTTCGGCCTGTTCTGGCTGTTCTGGATCATTGCCACGCTGCTGTACAAGGGCGGCGGCCAGCTCTCCTACACGCTGTTCACGCAAGTGACCCCGCCGCCGGGCTCGCCGGGCGGTCTGATCAACGCGATCGTGGGCAGCGGCTTGATGGCGGGAGTGGGCACGCTCATCGGCACGCCCGTGGGCATCATGGCCGGCACCTACCTGGCGGAATACGGCCGGCGCGGCTGGCTCGCTCCCGCCACGCGTTTCATCAACGACGTGCTGCTGTCGGCGCCGTCCATTGTCGTGGGCCTGTTCATCTACACCGTCTACGTGGCCCAGGCCAAGCACTTCTCCGGCTGGGCCGGAGCGGTGGTTCTGTCGGTGCTGGTGGTTCCGGTGGTGGTGCGCACCACCGACGACATGCTCAAGCTCGTGCCCAACAGCCTGCGCGAAGCCTGCGCGGCCCTGGGCTGCCCCGAGTGGAAGATGATCACCTTGGTGTGCTATCGAGCGGCCCGCTCGGGCATCGTGACCGGCGTGCTCCTGGCCATCGCCCGCATCGTCGGCGAAACCGCGCCGCTGGTGTTCACTGCGCTCAATAGCCAGTTCATGACCTGGAACATGAACGCGCCCATGGCCAACCTACCCATGACCATCTATCAATACGCCATGAGTCCGTACGACGATTGGCAGCGCCTGGCCTGGGCCGGCGCCTTGTTGATCACGCTGCTGGTGCTGGTGGTCAACATTGTGGCCCGCGCCCTGTTCAGCAGACCGAACGTCTGAGGCATCCGGCCCCCGTCGCCCGTTGCTCCTCTTTTCCGGAATCGAAATGGAACATCCCAGTTCAAGCCAAGCCCCCTCCAAGCTGGAAGTCAAGAATCTGAACTTCTACTACGGCAATTTCCACGCGATCCGCAATGTGAACATGTCGATACGCGAGAACAAGGTCACGGCCTTTATCGGCCCGTCGGGCTGCGGAAAATCGACGCTGTTGCGCACCTTCAACCGCATGTTCGAGCTCTATCCCGGTCAGCGCGCCGAGGGCGAAATCATGCTCGACGGCGAGAACCTGCTCACCACCAGCACCGATATCGCGCTGATCCGCGCCAAGGTCGGCATGGTGTTCCAGAAGCCCACGCCGTTTCCCATGAGCATCTACGACAACATCGCATTCGGCGTGCGCCTGTTCGAGAAGCTCAGCAAGGGCGAGATGGAAGAGCGCGTCGAATGGGCGCTGACCAAAGCCGCGCTGTGGAACGAAGTGAAGGACAAGCTGCATCAAAGCGGCAGCGGCCTGTCGGGCGGCCAGCAGCAGCGTCTGTGCATCGCGCGCGGCGTGGCGATCAAGCCCGAAGTGCTGCTTCTGGACGAACCCTGCTCGGCGCTGGATCCGATCTCCACCGCCAAGATCGAGGAGCTCATCGCCGAGCTCAAGGGCGAGTACACCGTGGTTATCGTGACTCACAACATGCAGCAGGCCGCGCGCTGCTCGGACTACACGGCCTATATGTACATGGGCGAGCTGATGGAGTTCGGCGCCACTGACCAGATCTTCGTCAAGCCCAAGCGCAAGGAAACCGAAGACTACATCACGGGTCGTTTCGGGTGATTTGTTTTTTGTTGCGCCGGTTGTTTTTTTGAGTACTTAAAACGCCGGCGACAGGACTGCGGGAATTCCGATGCTCGCCCGGTGGGCGGCCAACCGCGGCCGCGCAAGCGGCGAGCATCGGATTTGCGCAGGGCAGCCTCGGCGGCTTAAGAACCCGAACCAGCAGCGTCGCCGGCTTGAGCCGCGGTAGAAGAGGCGACCGTCATCTCAGCCGCCTCAGGAGCCTGGGCCGAAGAATCCGCGACGGGTGCGGCGGCGTCAGTCGTTGCGGCATCTTGCGGCACAGCCGGCGTTTCCGCTTTCGCCGCAGCCTGCGCCTTCTTGCGCTGCTGGCGCGCCAGGAAGCTGGCATGGCCGGCCTCGGCGGCCGTCACGGTGCCGGCAGGCTCGCCGTTCAGGTCGACCCGCACCGCGTCCTTGCTCAGCGCGGCCCAGTAGCGGCCCACGCTGCACCAGGTGGCGATGGCGGCCTTGATCTCTTCTTCGCTCAGGTGCAGCTTGGCTGCGTGGGCGTAGAGATCTTCCACGATGCCCAGTTTGAGCGCCACGCGCGGAGCCGGTTTCTTGGGGAAGGCCTTGGGGAAGGCGTGCTGCAGGCGGCCGATGGCCACCAGCAAAGGATCGCGCGGCGTTTCCGGCTGCTGCGGCTTGCCTTGCGGCGCAGGGCGCTTGTGACCTTGCGGCTTCTTGCGCGCCTCGTCCTGCGCGCGTCGCGGCTTGCCTTCGGACCGGTCGTCCTTGCGGGCTTGAGCCGGTTTGTCGGCGCGTGGTTTGTCGGCGTCGTTCTTGCCGGTCTTGGCCGGCCTGTCTTGCGTATTCTTGCCGTGGCCATCGCGCGCGGCGCGCTCGGCCGCAAGCTGATCGCGCAGGGCGGCGAGTTGTTCGAATCCCATGAGTGTTTCGCTTCGGTGGAAAATGCCGCCCGGCAGGCGGCCGGGTCGTTCTTGTAGAAGTGCGCCTATTGTATGCGCGTCGGCGCCTGCTCGGATCGATAGCCCAGCCGAGCCGAGACGGCGGCGCCGGCGCGCTTGAGCATTTCGATGTAGAGCGTTCTGGTGTCCGCGCCGCATCGTATGGAAGGGAACGAGATCGACAGTCCCGCGGCGACGAAGCCCAGGCGGTCGAAAATAGGTACGGCCAGGCAGCGCAGGCCTTCTTCCTGCTCCTCGTCGTCTTCGCCGTAACCCTGCTGGCGCACGCTGGGCAGAATGCTAAGCACCGCGTCGGCCGAGGTCAGCGTTCTTGCGGTCAGTTTCTTGAATTCGACGTGCGAGAGAATGTCGCGCGCCTGCTCGGGGCTGCGCCAGGCCAGCAGCACCTTGCCGATCGCCGTGCTGTAGAGCGGATTGCGCCGGCCTATGCGCGACTGCATGCGCAGGCCGTAATCGGCGTCGATCTTGTGGATGTAGATGATGCTGTCTTCGTCGAAGGCGCCCAGGTGCACGGTTTCGCGGGTCTGCTGTGCGATCTGGCGCATGTCTTTGTCCGCTTCGCGCACCAGGTCGACGTTTTCCAGGGCCTGCGCGCCGAGCTCGAACAGCCTGATGGTCAGGCGATAGCGTTCGGTGTCACTTTCCTGCTCCACGTAGCCCAGTCCCCGCAGTGTCTGCAGCAGCCGGTGCACTGTGGTCTTGGACATGTTCAGCCGCTGCGCCAGATCGCTGATGCCGACTGGGCCGCTCTGGCCTATTGCGTCCAGAATGGCGAAAGTCTTGCCGACCGACGCCACGGAATCTGCACCCGTGCCGGCCTGATCTGAATGTTTGGAAGGCGTACCCATGGTGCGCATTGTAGGGTCATGTTCAGCGGGCCAGCCAGCCGCCGTCCACTGCCAGCGTGTGGCCGTGCAAATAATCGGACGCGGCCGAAGCCAGGAACACGGCAGGCCCCGCGAGATCGCCCGGCACGCCCCAGCGGCCTGCCGGAATGCGTTCGAGTATGTCCCGGTTGCGGCGCGCGTCCTCGCGCAGCGCGGCGGTGTTGTTCGTCTCGATATAGCCCGGCGCAATGGCATTGACATTGATGCCGCGCGCGGCCCACTCGTTGGCCAGCAGGCGCGTCAGGCCCAGCACGCCGCTTTTGGCGGCGGTATAAGAGGGCACCCGGATGCCGCCCTGGAACGACAGCATCGAGGCGATGTTGATGATCTTGCCGGGGCCGTCCTGCGCGATGAACTGTCGCGCCACGGCCTGCGAAAGAAAGAACACGCTCTTGAGGTTGACGTCCAGCACCGCGTCCCAGTCCTCTTCGGTGAAGTCCAGGGCGTCGTTGCGGCGGATGATGCCGGCGTTGTTGACCAGAATGTCGATGCGTCCGTATGCCTGCACCGTGTCGCGCACGATGCCGGGAATGGGCGCCGTGCTCGAGAGGTCGGCGCGCAGGTCGAGATAGCGTCGCCCGGCGGCCCGCACCTGCGCGCCTGTCTTGTCCGGCGCGCTGCGGTTGACGCCGGCGACGTCGCAGCCGGCCCGCGCCAGCGCCAGGGCAATGGCCGCGCCCAGGCCGGTATTGCAGCCGGTGACCACCGCGACCTTGCCGTTCAGATCGAATAGGCTTGCGTTCATGGTGTCTGCTCGGCGCCTCGTCAGCGCAGGTCCGCGGTCGCGATGTGGTCCATGTCGCTGTATGTCTGGTTTTCGCCGACCATGCCCCAGATGAAGGTGTAGGCGTGGGTGCCCACGCCGGAGTGGATGGACCAGCTCGGCGTGATCACCGCCTGTTCATTGTGGACCAGGATGTGCCGCGTTTCGGTGGGTTCGCCGACCATATGGAAGACGGCGGCATCGGCGGGCAGATTGAAATAGAAATACACCTCCATGCGGCGCTCGTGCGTATGGCAGGGCATGGTGTTCCACAGATTGCCGGGCTCGAGCCGCGTCATGCCCATGGAGAGCTGGCAGGTGGGCAGCACTTCGGGGACAAAGAATTTGTGGATCGTGCGGCGGTTGCTGTGGGCAGCGGCGCCCAGCGTGTCGGAGACGGCCTGCTCCAGCGTGACGACGCGGGTCGGATAGGCGGTGTGCGCCGGCGCGCAGTTCAGGTAGAACTTGGCGGGGCGCGACGGGTCTGCGCTGCCGAAGGTCACCGAGCGGGCGCCCTGGCCGATATAGATGGCCTGCTCGCTGCCCACGGCGTGGCGGGCGCCGTCCACCTCGACCCACCCCGGGCCGCCGATATTGATCGCGCCCAGTTCGCGGCGTTCGAGCAAATATCCGACGCCGATTTCCTTGCCCAGCGCCGGCGGGATTTCCACGGGCTGCGTTTGCGGCCATGCGCCGCCGACCATGATGCGGTCGATGTGGCTGTACGTAAAGCGCAAGCCGTCGCGGTCGAAAACCTGCTCGACCAGGAACTGCTTGCGCATGCCGGCGGTGTCGAGCGTTTTTGCGTGATCGGGATGGATATTCTGGCGGACGTCCATGCGTCTCTCCTGGTGGGGGGCGCCGATGCGCGCCGGCGTCGGGCGTTGCGTTGCGGCGATTAAATCATGTATCGCTTTTTTTCGGAACAATAGTCCGAATTCATATGTCTGCAATGTGTCGATTCGCACCATATCGGTATTTCTTGCGCTGCAGCAATGAGAAAATGAATAATCAGCCCGTATATTTTATTGGAACGATGTTCCGTAATCATGATAAATTGCCCGGCACAAGCACGCGGCAAAGACGTGCGCCACCGACATACCGGGACCTTCGCAGTCCCCCGAGGAGACAGATTCATGAACATCAAAAAGGCCGTGGACCGCATACCCGGAGGGCTGATGCTGGTCCCGCTGCTGCTGGGCGCCGTCGTGCATACCTTCGCGCCCAAGGCAGGCGCGTATTTCGGCTCTTTCACCAACGGACTGATCACGGGCACCGTGCCCATCCTGTCGGTCTGGTTCTTCTGCATGGGCGCCACCATCGATTTGCGCGCGACGGGCACGGTGTTGCGCAAGTCGGGCACCATCGTGGCCACCAAGGCGCTGGTTGCCTGGCTGGTCACGCTGGTCTGCACGTATTTCATTCCTGACGAAGGCATCAAGACGGGGCTGTTCGCCGGCATGTCCATCCTGGCCATCACTGCGGCCATGGACATGACCAACGGCGGCCTCTATGCCGCCGTGATGCAGCAATACGGCACGAAGGAAGAAGCCGGCGCCTTCGTGCTCACGTCGATCGAATCCGGGCCGCTCATCAGCATGCTCATTCTGGGCGCCACTGGCGTGGCCAGCTTCGACGGCCGTCTGTTCATCGGCGCGGTGCTGCCTTTCGTCATCGGCTTCGTGCTCGGCAACCTGGACAAGCAGCTGCGCGAGTTGTTCGGCAGCTGCGTGGTCGCCCTGATCCCCTTCTTCGGCTTCGCGCTGGGCTGCGGCATCGATCTGGCCGTGGTGTTCAAGAGCGGCCTGCCCGGTGTGTTCCTGGGCCTGGCGGTGATCGTCGTCACCGGCATCCCGCTCATCCTGGCCGACAAGTGGATCGGCGGCGGCAATGGCGCGGCGGGCCTGGCGGCCTCGTCCACGGCCGGCGCGGCGGTCGCCAACCCGGCGATCATCGGCGAGATGATTCCCAAGTTCAAACCTCTGGTGCCTGCCGCCACGGCCCTGGTCGCCACGTCCTGCCTGATCACCGCGATCCTCGTGCCCATTCTTACCGCCATGTGGGCGCGCCGTTTCGGCGGCTACCGTTCGCCGCAGCAAGACATGGCCACGACCACGCCCGCGGTCGTGCATCACTGAGGTCCGTACCCGCCTTCGATTCAACGCTACACAGGAAGCAAGCATCATGTCGCAACGATTGGCCGGCAAGACGGCCGTGATCACCGCGGCGGGCCAAGGCATCGGCCGGGCCTGCGCCGAGCGGTTCGCCAGCGAGGGCGCCCGCGTCATCGCCACAGACCTGCGCATCGACGCGCTCGCCGGCCTGCCGGTCCAGGCGCGCACGCTGGACGTGCGCGACGCCGCCGCCATCGCGGCGCTGGCCGCGGAGCTGGGGCCGGTCGACGTGCTGTTCAATTGCGCCGGATTCGTGCATGCCGGCTCCGTTCTGCAAGCCAGCGACGAAGACTGGGACTTCGCCTTCGACCTGAACGTCAAGGCCATGTACCGCACCATCCGCGCCTTTCTGCCGGGCATGCTGGCCAAGGGCGGCGGCTCCATCATCAACATGTCCTCGGCGGCATCGAGCATCAAGGGCGTGCCCAACCGGTTCGTGTACAGTGCCTCCAAGGCCGCCGTGATCGGCCTGACTAAGTCGGTCGCGGCCGATTTCGTCGCGCAAAAGGTGCGCTGCAACGCCATCTGCCCGGGCACGGTCGCCTCGCCCTCGCTGGAGCAGCGCATCGTCGAGCAGGCCGCTGCGCAGGGCACCAGCGTCGAAGCCGCCCGCGCCGCGTTCGTCGCCCGCCAGCCCAGGGGCCGGCTGGGCGAGCCGCACGAGATCGCCGCGCTGGCCCTGTACCTGGCCAGCGACGAATCCGCGTTCACGACCGGCCAGACGCACGTCATCGACGGCGGCTGGGCCAACTGATTTCGAGCCGCGCGCGCTGCGCGTTCGCAACTCATAGTCTGCAAGAAGGAAAAGCAAAGATGAAATTGATGCGCTACGGGCCCAAAGGCCAAGAAAAACCCGGCCTGCTCGATGCTCAAGGCCGTATCCGTGACCTGTCCGGCGTGGTGGCCGATATCGACGGGGCCGTGCTGGACGCCGCGAGCCTGGCCCGCCTGCGTGCGCTCGATACGGCTTCGCTGCCGCTGGTCCAGGGCAATCCGCGCATCGGTCCCTGCGTGGGCAGCATCGGCAAATTCATCTGCATCGGCCTGAACTACGCCGACCATGCGGCCGAATCGAATCTGCCCGTGCCTGCCGAACCGGTCGTGTTCAACAAATGGAACAGCGCCATCAGCGGCCCCAACGACAACATCGAGATCCCGCGCGGCTCGCAAAAAACCGACTGGGAAGTCGAGTTGGGCGTGGTGATCGGCAAGCCGGCCAAATACATCACCGAAGCCCAGGCGCTGGATCACGTCGCCGGCTATTGCGTCATCAACGACGTATCCGAGCGCGAATGGCAGATCGAGCGCGGCGGCACCTGGGACAAGGGCAAGGGCTTCGACACCTTCGGCCCCATCGGTCCCTGGCTGGTCACCGTCGACGACGTGCCCGATCCGCAGAACCTGGGCCTGTGGCTCGAAGTCGACGGCCATCGCTACCAGAACGGCAATACCCGCACCATGGTGTTCACCGTCGCCAAGCTGGTGTCCTACCTGTCGCAGTGCATGAGCCTGCAGCCGGGCGATGTCATTTCAACCGGCACGCCGCCGGGGGTGGGCATGGGCGTCAAACCCAGTCCGGTGTACCTCAAGCCGGGTCAGACGGTGCGCCTGGGCATCGACGGGCTGGGCGAGCAGACGCAGAAGACGGTTGCGGCGTGATGCATCGGCGCAGGCGACATGCCTGCGCCGGCCTTAGCGCAAGCGCGCCAGAGGCAAGCCCGGGGCGGGCGCTTCGGCCTTCAGGATCGAACCCGAGACCGACTCGGTGCAGTACAAGGTGCGCCTGCCCTCGCCGCCGTAAGCAATGTTCGTCGTGGACGTGCCCTTGGGGCTGCGCCACACCACGATGGGTTCGGCGCGCGCATTGAGCAGCCACACATAGCCCAGGCCGGGATTGGCGACGACGACGTTGCCTTGCGCGTCCACGGCCAGTCCGTCCGGACCGCTGGGGCCATAAGACGTGAAAAACTGGCCGACCTTGCTGACGCTGCCATCCGGCAGCAGCGGCACGCGCCACACGCAATTGCCGCGCGTGACGGCCAGGTAGAGCACCCGTTCGTCGGGCGACAGGGCGACGCCGTTGGGGCTGGGCACGTTGTCGAGCAGCAAGTCGAGCTGCCCGTTCTTGCGCAAGCGATAGAGGCGTCCGCTGGGATCGTGCAGTCCGCTCTGGCCTTGATCCGTGAAGTACAGATTGCCCGCGCTGTCGAAGACCAGATCGTTGACGCCCTTGAAGCGTTCGCTGTTGCGGCGCTCCAGATAGGGCTCCACGCGTCCGGTAGCCACGTCCAGCAGCATCAACCCGTTCTTGTAGTCGGCGATGAGCAGCCGGCCGGCTTCCAGGAATTTCATGCCGTTCGGTTCGCCGTCGTATTCGGCCACCAGCGTCCACGCGCCGGCGGCGTCGATGCGGAATATGCGCCCCCACGGAATGTCCGTCACGTACAGATTGCCGGCATCGTCGAACACCGGTCCTTCCAGGAACGAGTCCGCCGCGATGCCGCCGCGGTTGGCGTCGGCCCAGGCGCTGCGCTGCGGCCGGCGGAAAGACTCCGGCATTTCGGAGAACACCGAGAACGCCTGGATCTGAGGCGCATTGAGCAGGAACATGAAGCGTCTCCGGTCAGCGTTTTTCGAAGCCGATCGCCTGGGCCACCTTGGACCACATGGCGCCGCTGTCGCTCAGTCTATGCGCAAAGGCCTTGGAATCGACGTAGCGGGGATCTGCGCCCATCTTCTGCGCGAACGCATGCATGTCGGGGGCGGCCATGGCCTTGGCGATCTCGCTTTGCAGGCGCTGCATGACTGCGGGCGGCGTGCCTTTGGGCGCCCAGAGCCCCGTCCAGTTGACGACGCCGTTGAAGTTTTTCACGCCTGCCTGCGCAAAGGTCGGCACCTTGGGCAGTACGGCCAGGCGCGTGTCGCCGCTGACCGCCAGGAGGCGCAGATTGCCGCCTTGCACCGGGCCCATGATGCCGGTGGTCGAAGCGAACTGAAAGTCGATGACATGGCCTAGCAGCGCCTGCGTGGCCTCGGCGGCGCCCTTGAAAGGGATGTGCATGAATTTCACGTTGGCGGCGAGCGCCAGCGCTTCGGCGGCAAAGTGGGGCGTGGTGCCGGGGCCGCCCGAGCCGAACTTCAGGGTGCCCGGCGCGGATTTGGCCTTGGCCAGCAGATCGCCCAGCGTTTTATAGGGGCTGTCGGCGTTGACCGCGAGGGCCATGGGTGCAAAGAGAAAGGCCGCCACGGGCTGCAGATCGCGGTGGGGATCGAAAGGCAGCTTCTTGAAGATATAAGGCAGCAGCGAATAGGTCGTGTCGTTGGCCACTAGCGTGTAGCCGTCAGGTTCGGACCGTGCCACCTGGCTTACGCCGATGGTGCCGGTGGCGCCGGGCTTGTTCTCGACGATGAAGCTCTGGCCGGTCTGTTCGGTCAGTTTCTGCGCGATCTTGCGCGTGGCTACATCGACCGCGCCGCCGGGTCCATAAGGAACGATGATGCGCACGGGGTGCGCAGGCCATTGCGCCTGAGCATGAGCCATGCAGGCGCTCAAGGACAGGGCCGCGGCGCCGAGCAGCGTGGCCAGTTGCTTGACAGGGTTTGCAACGATAGGGGATTTCATTGATTTGTCTCCATCAGATTATTAGACAGGTTGATCGCCGGCGCGGCTATTCGACATGCAGATTCAGATCGTGCGCCAGGCTTTTGTATTCATCGATCTCGTGGGCCAGCCGTGCCTGGAACTGATCGCCGCACGTATGCTGCGGCTGTAGTCCGAGCCGGTTGAGCGTGTCTGCCGTCTTGGGGTCCTGCGCAAAGTCGGTGGCCGCGCGGATCAAGGCCTGGCGCGCCGCGTCCGGAATGCCGGCCGGTCCTAGCACGCCGTACCAGGCTTCGGCGGTATAGCCCTGCACGCCTGCCTCGGCGAAAGTCGGCACCTGCGGCAACTGCGGCAGGCGCTGAGCCGTTGCCGCGGCCAGCGCCGTGAGCTTGCCCGATTGCAACTGGGGCAATACCGAGCCCAAGGTCGCTATCGAGCTGTCGACCTGTCCGCCCATGAGGTCGGAGATGGCCTGGGACGCGCCTTTATAGGGGATGTGCGTCATCGACGTGCCCGTCAGCCGCAGGAAGCGCTCGGTGTCGAAATGGCCGGAACTGCCGATGCCGGGTGTCGCGAACGTATGCGCACCCGGCCGTGCCTTGAGCTGCGCGATGAAATCGCCCAGGGTCTTGACTGGCATGGAAGGGCCGACCACCAGGACGGACGGGCTGCTGGCCACCGAACACAGCGGCGTAAAGGAGCGCAAGGCGTCGAACTTGATCCGGCCGCTGTAGAGCGCCGGAAGCATGGCGTGATTGGTCGCGCCGAACAGCAAGGTATAGCCGTCTGCCGGAGATTGAGCGACGAATTGGGCCGCCACGATGGTGTTGGCGCCTGGCATGTCTTCGACGATGAAGGCCTGGCCGAGCTCGTGCGAGGCATGGGCCGCGAAGGCGCGCGCCACGATGTCGGTGGGGCCGCCCGCCGAGAAGCCGACGATGATGCGCACCGGCTTCTCGGGATAGGCGGCCGTGGCGGTCTGGGCAGATAAGGCCAGGATCGCGCCTGCTAAAGCAGCGAGTATTTTCACGATGTCTCCTTTCTTTGTAGGTTTGCTTGCTGGGAATCAAACGGTGGCAATGGGGGTGGTGGGCGATCCTGCCGCGCCCGGCAGGCGCAGTGGCGGGGCAGTGAGCAGGAAGCGGTTGCGGCCGTGCGCGCGCAGCCAGCGCGCCAGCGGGGTCAGCCACCACAGCTCGCCCAGGTGAATGCCGTTCTTGAACAGGCAATGTTCATGCAGAGGCAAACGGGGGCCGCGCATGGGCTGTCCTTGTGTGCCGAACTTGACGGCCTGGAGCAGTTCGACGGCGGGGTTGTCGCTGATCAGGCAGGCCAGTCGTACGTCGACGATCCAGTCCAGCAGGCGCGCGTCGCTGCCGTCCAGACCGCTGCCGGTGGCATGCAGTCGTGCGACGTCCGGCTGCCGGTTCATGGCCATCAAGGTATCGCCGAACCCGGTATGCAGGCACACCATGTCTCCGGGCTCGACGGAGATGGCATCCGCATCGAGGATGCGCATGAGCTCGTCGTAGCCCACCGCGTGCCGTTTGCGTCCGACGTGGTGTTCCAGGTCGATCAGCACGCCGCAACCCTGTACGCCATGTTCGGCGAGGTTCTCGATACCCAGGGCGCCGGCATTCGGCCCCGGAAAGCGGGCCCAATCGGCGACGGCATCGGGGTCTTCCGCCGCGGCCCGCACGTGCTCGTCCGCGCGAAAGCCGTTGTAGAACACGGCTTCGGGTGCGCCGTCGCCGTCGGCGTCGAAGCGGCTGCCCATATGAGCCAGGCTGTCCCACTGCGTGGAGTACTGCGTGTTCATCAGCAGCACGTCGTCGCAGACCACGTCGGTCAGTGCTTCGTCCTCGCTCGCATACGACCAGCAAAAGCCTTGCGCGCCGGCGCTTTTGCCGTCGCGCAGCGTGGAAAACCGTTGCGCGGGAATCCGTCGCGGATTGAGCTGCATGCCGCCCGGCACGTCCAGCGGCAGCGACAGGCAGAACGTCAGTCCTTCGCGTACCTGGGCAACGCCTTGCAGAACCTTGCTGCGATCGACGAGATTCATGCGCCCGCGCTGATCGTCGGGGCCGAACTCCCCCCAATGGCTTTTGGGAGGCGCCTGCTTCCATCGTCGACCCGTGTTCGCCGTCATGGCCGTCTCCGCTCAACCTTGCTTGGCTGTCGACAGCACGGCCAGCGCATTCTTGGCCGCTGCGACGCCCATGTTGACGTAGGCTTCCTGCGTGACGCCACCGATGTGCGGGCTGAGGAGAATGCCGGGTTCGTTCTGGAACGGATGCCCGGCCGTCATTGGTTCGACGGCGAAGCTGTCCAGCCCCGCGGTTTTCACCTGCCCGGACCGGATCGCGTCCAGAAGCGCTGCCTCGTCGATAAGACCGCCGCGAGCGGTATTGACGATGATCACGCCGCGTTTGCATTGCGCCAGCGTTCGCGCGTCGAGCAGATTGCGATTGGCCTCGGTAAGAGGGCAGTGCAGCGAAATGGCGTCGGCTTCGCGCCAGACAGTGTCCAGATCGACCTGGCTTATATAGCTCGGAAGATCGGTCGCATAAGGGTCGTAGCCGATGACGCGCATATCTATGCCGTCGGCCATGCGCGCCATCTTGCGGCCGATGGCGCCCAGCCCGACGAGGCCTAGCGTCTTGCCGGCCAATTCGGTGCTCTTGTGCGTGGCCTTGTCCCAATGGCCGCCGTGCATGCGGGCATTGAGCGTCACGATCGACTTGGCGCAGGCCAGCAGCAGCGCCACGGCCTGTTCGGCCACGGCGGCGGCATTGGCGCCGGCCGCCGCCACGACCTCGATACCGCGTGCTGCAGCGGCGGCTTTGTCTATCGTGTCGGTGCCGCTGCCGTGCTTGGAAATGACTTTCAGCGACGGCGCCGCGTCCATGGCGGCGGCGCCCACCTTGCTGTAGCGCACGATGATCCCAACCGGGTCGTGCGTTTTGCAAAGCGAGACGATGTCCTGCTCGCTGGGAGTCTTGCCGGCATAGACGACGTCGTAATCGCTTAGCAACTGCAGCGCCTGCGGCGCCAGATCGGCGGCGGTGACAAGAATGGCGGGCTTGCCGGCGCCGGCATGCGGCGATGCGCTCACAGCGTCTCCCCCTCTTTGAGCACGCCGGCGGCGCGCAGCGCCGATCCCAGCCATTTGGCCGCAGTGTCTCCGTTCTTGATGGCGGCGATGCGCGCGGCTTCGTCCTTGACCTTCTTGTCGGCCAGGGGCAGCAGCCCGGCGATCTTCTCGCGCTCGACCACCACCACGCCGTCGTTGTCGCCGACGATGAAGTCGCCGGCATGGACGGTGACGCCGCCGACGGTCACCGCATGGCCGATGCGCCCGCCGATGTTCTTGGTGGGTCCGTTGGGATTGGTCCCGGCGGCGAACACCGGGTAGTCCATCTCGATGATTTCCAGGCTGTCGCGCGCCGCGCCGTCGATCACCACGCCGGCCAGGCCCAGCTGCTTGCACGCGGTCATCATGATGGTGCCCATCAGCGCCGAGCTGAGGTCGCCCTTGCCGTCGATGACCAGCACGTCACCGGGCTTGGCCAGCGAGATCGCGGCGTGGATCATCAGGTTGTCGCCCGGCCGCACCTCCACGGTCAATGCCGTGCCCGCCAGTTTCATGGAGGGGTGCAGCGGCCGGATGCGGCCGTGCAGCGCGCCGCGCCGGCCCGCGACATCGGCCAGAATGGCGGGCTGAAATTGCGCGGCCTGCGCGACGATGTCGGCGGGAACCCGCGCGAAGTTTTTAATAATGTCTGAGTTGCTCATATCGAATCCTGATTCGCAAATAAAAGCTGGAAGGTAAGCGTCGGAAAAATCTCGCCGACTAGGTCTTGATCCCCGCGTCGCGGATGAGCCTGCCCCATTTCTCGTAATCGGCACGGCGCAAGGCGTCGAGCGCTTGCGGCGTACCGCCCATCAACGTGATGCCGAGCTTGCCGGCCAGGTCGACGACGCTGGGAGACTTCAAGGCCTGATTGATGGCCGTGTTCAATGTCTCGATGACGGGCGCCGGCGTGGCCGCGGGCGCGAACACCGCTTGCCACTGCACCACGACGAAATCCTTGAAGCCTTCTTCGGTCATGGTGGGCGTGTCGGGCAGCTCGGGCAGCCGCTTGGCCGAGGTCACGGCCAGCGCGCGCAGCGCGCCGCTTTGCACGTGAGGCAGGGCGGCTGCGGCGGGGGCGAACATGAACTGCACCTGCTCGCTCAAGGTGTCTTGAAGCGCGGGCGTGTCGCCCTTGTAGGGCACATGGATGAAGCGGGCCCCGGTCTGCTTCTGCAGCAGCTCGCCCTGCATGTGCAGAATCGTGCCTGTGCCGCCGGATGCGAAGGCGATTCTGCCCGGCGCAGCCTTTGCCGCTGAGACCAAGTCCTTGACCGACTTGTAGGGCTGCTTCGCGCCCACGACCAGAATGTGCGGAATGGTCCCGATGGTGACGATCGGCGCGAACGATTCGACGGGGTCGTAGTTCAGCTTGCCCATCAAGTGGGGCGCGATCGCCTGCGGGCCGATGGACGTTCCCAGCAAGGTCAGGCCGTCGGGCGCGGATCGCGCGACGAACGAAGCGCCGATGGTGCCGGTGGCGCCCGGCCTGTTCTCGACGATCACCTGCATGGACGACAGCAGGCCCAGTTGCTGGGCAATGCTGCGGCCCAGCACATCGGTGCTGCCGCCGGCGGGGTAGGGAACGATCCAGGTGATGGGTTTGCCGCCGGGCCAAGCGCTCGCGGCCCGGGCGGCCATGGGCAAGGCTGCGGCGCTGATCAGGAAGCGTCGGCGTGTGAGACGAGGGAGCGAGATGCCCATGGACTTTCCTTGGAATGAGTGGACTCGGCCGTAAAGCCGTAGAGAACGTCGGGATTGGCGACCAGAATGCGTCGGAAGGCGGCGCCGTCGCCGGCCCAGTGGCGCAGCCGATCGAGCTGCAGCGCATCGTCGGGCATGGGATGCGTGCCCGCAGACGCCGTGGCGTGAGGCCAGTCGCTGCCCCACACCACGCGATCGGGGGCCGCGTCGATATAGCTGCGTGCCAGGTCGTCCAGATGCGGGTCGTCGGGCCGGCCGCTCTCGCTCAGGAGATAGCCGCCGGAGAGCTTGACCCATGCCCGGCCGTCGCGCAGCAGCGCCAGCACCGCGGCATGCGCCGGCTGGCGAAACAGCGGTTGACGAAACGCGGGATGCCGCAATGCCTGATCCGGTTTGATGCGCCCCATATGGTCGAACACCAGCGGCACGGGCAGGCGGCGCAGTCTGTCGGCGATTTGCGCGAGCAGGCTGGGAGGCATCAGCAGCTGCATGTGCCAGCCCAGGCCCTTGATGCGCCGGGTCAGGGGCTCGAGATCGTCCGGCGTGTTGATCACGCCCAACGACAGATTCACGCGAATGCCGCGTACACCCGCCTCATGCAGGGCCAGCAGTTGCGCATCGCTTTCCGTGCCGTCGATCACTGCCACGCCGCGCGCGGCCGGCCCCATTAGGGCCAGGCCTTGCAGCATGGCGCGATTGTCGTTGCCGTAGGTCGATGGCGTGACCAGCACCGCGCGCTGCAAGCCCAGACATTGCTGCAGGGCCTGATACTGCGCCGCCGATGCGTCGGGCGGCAGCAGTCTGGCGGTCGGCGCCGCCGGAAAGCGGCTGTCATAGACGTGGATATGGCAGTCGCAGGCCAGCGGCGGAACGACGGTGCGCGGAGCCGCTCGCGCGCAGGTAAAGGCTAGGGTGACCATGGCATGCGCGACTTAATCGATGTGCGCGCCGGTTTCCTTGACGAGCTGACCCCAGCGGATGCGGTCTTTGTGGATCAAGGTCGCGAACTCCTGCGGGCTGCTGATGTCCACCATGGCGCCCTGGGACGTGAATTGCTTTTCGATCTGCAGCGACTTCAACGCCTTGACCAACGCATCGTTCAGGGTCTTGACCACGCCGGCCGGCAGATTCGCCGGGCCGAGCGGGCCGAACCAGGTAATCCCCTCGAAGCCCGGATAGCCCGACTCGGCGAGCGTGGGTACGTCTGGAATGTTGTCGGAGCGCTTCAGCGACGTCACGGCCAGCGCATGCACCATGCCGCTGCGGATCGGGCCGATCAAGGTCGGCACCGACGACATATACATATCGACGCGGCCGCTGATGACGTCGGTCAGGCCCTGCTCGGCGCCCTTGTAGGGAACGTGCGTGACCTTGATGCCGGCGTTCTTCTGCAGTTCCACGGTCGTCAGATGGGCCACCGTGCCGACGCCGGAGGTCGCCACGGTGAGCGAGCCCGGCTTGGCCTTGGCCGCCTTGACCATGTCGGCCAGTGTCTTGATGGGAGACTTGGCGCCGGTGACCAGAACCAGCGGCGCCTGGGCCACCAGGCCGATCGGCGTCAGGCTCTTCTCGGGGTCGTAAGGCAGGTGGGTGTACAGCGTGGCATTGATGGCCAGGTTGCTGGTCTGACCCAGAACGATGGTGTAGCCGTCCGGGGTGGCCTGGGCGGCCATGTTGACGCCGATGTTGCCGCCGGCGCCCGGGTGGTTCTCGACCACGAAGCTCCACCCGGTATCGGCGCCGATCTTGGTGGCGACTTCACGCGCCAACGCATCGGTGCCGCCGCCGGGCGGGAAGGGCACGATCAGACGGATGGGCTTGTCGGGGTAAGCGGCCTGAGCGCTCAAAGGCAAGACAGCGCAGGCCAGCGCAGCGGCGGCCAGGATATGACGGAAGAATTTCAAGGTTGTCTCCGAGTTTTTTTGAATGTGCGGGCATTGTGTCTGTATGTTCTGCACAATACAATGACGTTTCATAAGACGAGACATGTTCTATCAGATGAAAGAAAAAGACGACTCAAACGACGCAGAACTGGCGCCCGAAGACGGCGTGGTCGCGGTGCGGCGCGCCATGCGCGTGCTGGAAGCATTCGGCGGAGAAAACGCCTATCTGTCGCTGGCGGAATTGAGCCGTCGCACGGGCTACCACCGTTCAACCGTGCTGCGTCTTGCGCGCACCCTGGCGCTGGACGACTACCTGGCCCAGCAGCCTGACGGCACCTGGCGGCTCGCGCACGCTGCAGGCTGGCTCGGCGCGTGCTATCAGGCCACGTTCAACGTGCACGACGTGGTCGAGCCCGTGCTGCGGGATCTGTCCACCGCCACCGGCGAAAGCGCGACGTTCTACGTGCGCGAAGGCAATCACCGCATCTGCGTGGCGCGCATCGAGGGCTCGAAATCCATCCGCCATCATGTCCGTGTGGGCCTGACTCTGCCGCTCGAGCTCGGCAGCCCCGGGCGCGTGCTGCTGGCGTTTTCCGGCGAGCCCGGCGAACCGTACGAATCGATACGCCGCGCGGGCTATGCGACGTCCCTGGGGGAACGGGATCCCGAGGTATCGAGCATCTCGGCTCCCGTGTACGGCATTCAATGGAAACTGGTGGGGGCGATCGGCATTTCAGGGCCGATGTCGCGCCTGACTAGCCAGGTGCTGGCGCGGCACAAAGAGGCCGTCCTGTCCGCAGCCAGCGGCATGTCGCGGGCAATGATGGGGATGAGGCAGGGTGAGCATCATCGCAGGCCCGGCAAATCGTGATCCGGCGCGTTCGAGCGCCGCCTGAGATACCTTGCCGCGGGGGCAGATGGTTTCTCGAGTACAATCGCGCCGCTTTAAACAGCACATCGGGGCGTAGCGCAGCCTGGTAGCGCATCTGCTTTGGGAGCAGAGGGTCGCGAGTTCGAATCCCGCCGCCCCGACCAATAAATGAGAGCCTACAGTTTTTCAGCTGTAGGCTCTTTTCTTTTTTCAGAATTTTGCCGGGTTCGATGAGATGACTGAATCGATCAGATTTTCCCCAGTCATTTCCAGATCAGGCCGAAAGCAGGCGCCCATTGCAAAGATCCTTCACGGTCCTGAAGGTCAATATACCCAGCGCGACGGTCAGGAAGGCCAGCAGCAACATGGACAACAACCGCAAGGGCAAGGTCGGATAGGCCGCTGCATACCTCAAGGCCGCGTTGACCAGCGCCGCTACCGGAAACCCGATCGCCCACCATGTGGCCCCGAAGCGAACGCCGGGGCGAAGTATCTTCGGGGTGACTACGAGGAACATGAAAAGGCCGAAATAAAACAGCAGCGCAGCGAATCGATCGACAGTTCCGACCACATTCACGTAAGCCAGAAACCCTACCTCGAACGGTGCGATCAGGATCATTAGCGAAGGCGTCATCGACGGCCCCAGAGGTTGATGCTGGATCATCCGCGTGCCGATTAATGTAAACATGACCAGGGCCAGCACCGCGCCGATCGCGGTTGCGAACAGGACGAACTGGCCGGCCCAGGCCATGGGCATGTGGCTACCGGTCACCGCGATGTCCAGCGTCGACACGCCCGGGATAAGCCAGGCCGGTACCGCGTGCTTGGCGTCCACACCGCCGCGCAGCAATTTGCCGAAGGCAACATAGCCGAGCGAAACCGTCACCACGCATCCCGCGACCCACACAGCCTTGCCCAGATCCGCGCTGTAAGGATCGACGACGGCCGACAGCATGAGCAGCGATATGGAGACTGTTCCAAAAAACGCTCCGACGATGGGGTGGTCAAACTCCGCCTTTACCGCAGCGGGATGGCGGACGGCCTTGGCAAGGTACCCCAGCGCCATGACCAGGAAAGCGCCGATTGCAAGCCAACTGGCGATGGCCGCGGGCAAGTTTCCGACCCCGAATTGCGTCTGCACGGTGCGCCATGCGAGCGCAAGGCCCGACAGGCCCATTACCGAGGCGAACAAATTGACGGGAAGACGTTCCAGGGGCCTGGCGGTCGACAGGCTCCGGACAGGCATGGTGGCGGTTTGCGACATGGCGGGCTCCTTGGCAGGATTTATCTTGTCAGTTATTTTCAGCCAGAATAGAATTGGCTTCAATTGTATTGTTCAGGCGTTTTCAGCCAATTTGCAACGAGATTCAGCCATGCTTGTCGCCTTGCTTGCCAGCCCTCGCGTCCAACTACTCGACGTCACGGGGCCGGCGGATGTCTTCGCCGAAGCGTCGCGCCAGCTCGGCGATCCCCAGGCCTATCGAGTACGGGTGATCAGCACGGGGGAACGGGTGATCACCAGCAGCTGCGGGCTGCGGCTCATGGCCGATGCAACCGTCGTGTCGCATCGGGGCGCCATCGACACGCTGCTCGTGGCGGGTAGTCCCGACGTCGATGCAATCGTCGGCGACACACGGACCGAGGAGTGGCTGCGCAAGCAGGCCGGCCGGGTGCGTCGCATGGGCTCGGTCTGCAGCGGCGCATTCATGCTGGCCGCTGCCGGATTGCTCGACGGCAAATGCGTGACGACGCATTGGAACTTCGCGGCCCGGTTGAGCGCGCAGTTTCCGCAACTTCAGGTTCAAGCCGACGCGATCCATCTGCGCGATGGCAAGCTCTACACCTCGGCCGGCGTCACTGCGGGCATGGACCTCGCGCTGGCGCTGGTCGAGGAGGATCACGGCCGCGATCTAGCGTTGCGGGTGGCCCGCGAACTGGTGATGTTCCTCAAGCGGCCAGGCGGGCAGTCGCAGTACAGCGTCCACCTTGCCGCGCAGATGGCCGAGCGCACATCCATCCGGAACGTGCAGGAGGGCATCCTTGGCCGCCTGAACGCCGACTTGAGCGTCCCAGCTCTGGCCGCCTCCGTTGGGATGAGCGAGCGCAATTTTGCCCGCGTCTTTCGTGCGCAGGCCGGTGTCACGCCGGCCGAGTTCGTCGAAGCGGCGCGCATCGATGCTGCGCGCCGCCTGCTCGAGGAGACGGACGATGCGCTCAAACGCATCGCCGAAGCGGTGGGCTATGCCAATGTCGACGGCTTTCGTCGAGCCTTTCAGCGGTGTATCGGGGTGCCTCCCGCGGAATATCGCCGCCGTTTTCCCCGATAGGTTCCGCTTTGGGTTTTCATGCGTAGGCGCTCATGCATTGATATGATTCGGCCCCCGGTCTGGCTGGGCACGTGGCGCTGCCTGGTTCCAGTAAGCCTGGTCGCTCCAATCGAAGCGCTTTAAACCGACTTCATCGCCTGCAGCAAACGCCGCACCGCCCCCCGTGCCGCCTCCGCGCTGCCTAAATTGGCAAAGCCCAACAGCAAGCCCTGGTCGGCTTGCCCCTTCATCTTCCACGTGCTCAAGGCATGTATCGCCAGCCCTTGCGCATGAGCCGCTTGCGCCGCGGCGCGATCGCTCTGCTCGCCCTTCCAATAGCCCAGCACATGCAGCCCGCCGGCTCTATCGGGTATCTGCAGTGCATCCCCCAAGGCCTGCTTCAACGCCGCGACGAGATAGCCGCGGCGCTCGCCATACAGCGCCCGCATCTTCTTGAGGTGCCGCGAGAAGTGCCCCTGCTCCATGAAATCGGCCACCGTGGCCTGCTGCAGGGCTGGGCTGTCCATGCGCAGCAGCGAGGCCGTGGCTTCGAATTTGGGCACGCAATCGTCGGGCACGACGAGATAGGCGAGCCGCAAGCCGGGATACAGGACCTTGCTGAAGGTGCCCGCGTAGAGCACGCTGCCGTATCGGTCCAGGCTCTTGAGCGGCGGAAGCGGGCGGCCGTGATAGCGAAATTCGCTGTCGTAGTCGTCCTCGACGATCCAGGACCGGTTCTCCCTGGCCCATTCCAGCAGGGCCAGGCGCCGCGGCAGGGAAAGCGCCACCCCCAGCGGGCTTTGATGGGTCGGCGTCACCACGGCAAAGCGCACATTCGTCGATGCCCGTCGCCCCGCCTGAACGCGCAGGCCCTCGTCGTCGACGGGCATGTAGACGAGCCGCATGCCCGCCTGCTCCAGAAATCGCCGGGCGTAGGGATAGCCGGGGTCTTCGAACCATCCCTTGTCCCCGGCGGACAGCACCGTATGGCGTATTAGATTCAAGCTGTCCAGATATCCCGTCGTGACGAAGACTTGCTCCGGCGCGCAGGCGATGCCGCGCGAGACGCCTAGGTAGGCGGCGATGGCCCTACGCAAGGGCAGGTAGCCGCCCGGGGCCTGGTAGTCCATGTCCGCGTCGCCCATACCGCGCAGCCTGCGGCCGGCCAGGCGCACCCAGGTTTTGCGCGGAAAGGCGTCCAGGGCGGGCAGGCCCAGCTGAAACGGCCGCGGCGCCGCTTTCGCGACGCCGGCCGGGCGCGGCGTACTGGCCGGCATGCGCGTGGCGTCGAGCCCATGGCGCCCGTCCAGTTGCGGCGACACCACCGTTCCGGCGGGGCCGCGGGCGACGAGATAACCCTCGCTGATCAGTATCTGGTAGGCCGATTCCACCGTTCCCCGCGCCAGGTTCAATTCGCTGGCCAGGCTCCTGACGGCAGGCACACGGTCGCCGGCAGACAGCCGGCCGTCGGCAATGGCGTCGCGAAATCGCAGATACAGCTGCAGATAGATCGGGGTCGTCGACCGCCGTTGCGGTTTCAGGGTGCGGATGTCCATGTCATGTCCTACTCATTTTTGCAATTCTTGCACCTATTGCCTGTTCCATCCATTCGATACATTGGCAGTCAGGCATAGCAAATCAAGGAAACGGCGATGGAGCCCATTCGTTTACAGCGCGTCGAAAGCGCTCAGGCCTGCTCGGCGTGTTTCGACCTGATGCGCGAGCTGCGCCCGCATCTGCAAAGCGCGCAGGCGTTTCATGAGCAGCTCGGACGCCAGGCGGCTCAGGCCTACCGCTTGTTGGCAGCGTGGGATGGCGAGCAGGCCGTGGCGTTGGCCGGCTACCGCCCCCAAGAGAACTTGATATACGGGCGCTTCGTCTATATCGACGACCTGGTGGTGGCGTCCCGGGCTCGCAGCCGCGGTTTGGGCAAGCAGATGATCGATGCGGTGCGCGAGGAGGCCCGGCAGCTCGGGTGCGCGTACCTGATCCTGGATACGGGCCTGGCCAATTCGCTCGCGCAGCGCTTTTATTTTCGCCAGGGAATGCTGTCCAAGGGACTGCACTTTTCCCAGGCGCTGTAGAAACTCACGAAACTCATAAGGAGCAATGACATGAAGACACTCAGACTCGAATACTCGACACTCTCGCCCGAGGCTTATGCGGGCTTTATCGCGACCAAGAAGGCGCTGGACAAGAGCAGCCTGGGCAAGCAGCTCATCGAGCTGGTCAATCTGCGTATTTCACAGATCAACGGCTGCGCCTTTTGCCTGGAGATGCATGCCCGGTCGTCTCGGGAAGGCGGCGTTTCCCATGCCAAGCTCGATAGCGTGGCCGGCTGGCGCGTCAGCGCGCACTTCACCGAACGCGAGCGCGCCGCGCTGCATTGGGCCGAGTCACTCGTGCACGTGGACCAGACGCATGCGCCGGACGACGCCTACGAGCCCTTGAAAGCGCACTTCAGCGATGCCGAGATCTCGGATCTGACGTTTGCCGTCGCGTTGATGAGCGCGTTCAATCGTATGGCCATCGGCATGCGCCAATGAGGTACTGTCTCGATATTGCATCGAGACAGTCATGAGCACGCCCACCTTCCGCACCGCCACCCCGGCAGACGTTTCCCGCTGCTTCCAGATCGAGACCTCGGCCTATGAAGGCGAAGAAGCGGCAACCCGCGAAAAGATCGCGCTGCGCATCGATCAGTACCCGCAAGGCTTCCTGATCTTGGAGCTGGATGGCGAAATCCTCGGTTTTATCAACGGCGGCTGCGCGCACGAGGTGGTCATGTCCGACGAGGCGTTCAAAGAACTGATCGGTCACGATCCTCTGGCGCCCAATGTGGTCATCATGTCCGTGGTGATCGACCCGGCGCATCAGGGCAAGGGCTATGCCTCGCTGATGATGCGCGCTTTCGTCGAGCGCATGCGGGCCATGGGCAAGCGCACCATACATCTCATGTGCAAAGCCCGCCACGTGCCGCTGTATGCCCGCATGGGCTACCGCTATGTCAAACCGTCGGCGTCCGATCACGGCGGCATGGCATGGCACGAGATGATCATGGACGATTTGCAGGGCGCCGTTCGCACCGCTTGATGCAGATCAAGCTTGCCGGCCGCGCAGGCGCCGAACGGCGTATCTGGCCGGATATCATGACCGATATTTCCAGCGGATAGCTGAAGGGGTTCGGCCCACGAGCCCCCATCCCGCTCATGTGTATCTTCGGCAGAGCCACCTATGCGCCTCAATCTTCCCGTCACCCAGAACGTCTACCGCTTCCCGGCCGACCAGACGCTGATCTCCATCACCGATCTGAAAGGCCGCATCACCTATTGCAATGCCAATTTCATCGCAGTCAGCGGCTACGCGAAGGACGAACTGCTGGGCCAGCCCCACAATCTGATCCGCCACCCCGACATGCCCGCCGAGGCATACCGCGATCTGTGGGACACCGTTCAGACGGGGCTGCCCTGGACTGCCCTGGTCAAGAACCGGCGCAAGAACGGCGACTACTACTGGGTGCGCGCCAACGCCACCCCCATGCGCCATGGCGGCAAGATCGTCGGCTATCTGTCAGTTCGCACTCATGTCTCGGATGACGACGTCGCCGCGGCCGAGAAACTCTATGCCGTCATGCGCCGCGAAGCCGACGACGGCAAACGCGTTCATGCGCTGCACCGCGGAGAGCTGATCACCAACACGCTGCTTGGCCGGACCCGGCGCGCGCTGGCCATCGGCCCGCGCGGCAAGCTTTGCCTGGCGACCCTGATCGCGACGGCCGTCCCGACCGTCATGGCCTGGAAAGCGTTCCCCGCGTGGGCTTATGCCGGAGCGGGACTTTTCGCCGCGCTGGCCATGTCCGCAGCGCAGGTGCGCATGATCGCGCGCCCCCTGCGCAGCATTCTCGATACGGCCAATCAACTGGCCGCCGGCGATCTGTCCAATCGCATCGAGGTCGATGCAACGGGTTCCTTTGCCCGGATCCAGCTTGCGCTCGCGCAGATGGCATTGTCCATACGCACCGCCGTGCGTGACGTCCAGGACGAAGTGGAGAACCTGCACCAAGGCACGCGGGAGATAGCCGCCGGTAATCAAGACATGTCCTCACGCACGGAGGCGCAGGCCAGCAGCCTGGAAGAAACCGCCGCCGCCATGGACCAGATCAACGGCACGGTGCAGAACACGGCCGCTCTGGCCGAAGAGGGCGCCAGCCTGGCGCGCGAAACCAACGTGGTGGTGGGGCGCGGCAACGAGGCCGTGGAAAACGTCGTGCAGACCATGAAGCGCATCAACGATGCCTCTCATCGTATCGGCGACATCATCCAGGTGATCGAAGGCGTGGCGTTCCAGACCAATATTCTGGCCTTGAACGCGGCGGTGGAGGCCGCGCGCGCGGGCGAACAGGGCAAGGGGTTTGCCGTGGTCGCCAGCGAAGTGCGCGCCCTGGCGCAGCGCACCACGCAGGCTGCCAAAGAAATCAAGGCATTGATCGAAGAATCCGCCCAGTGGGTGGCGACCGGCGATCAGCGCACCGAAGAAGCCCGGCAACGCATGAGCGAAGTCACGGAGTCGGTCGAACAAGTCATGAGCCTGCTCGACCAGATCAATTCGGCATGCAAGGAGCAGTCCACGGGCGTTGCGCAGGTCAACATCGCCGTGACGCAGCTCGACAGCATCACGCAACAGAACGCCGCCATGGTCGAGCAATTGGCCGCCGCGGCCAGCTCTCTGGACGGTCAGGCAAACCAGGTGCACAGCGCCATCCGCGTCTTCCATCTGAGCGATCAGGAAACCGGCCTGGCGCAATTGGATGCGGTGCAACTGCGCCGCGATGCAAAACGCAATATTCCCCTGTTGACGGCATGAGTCCTGCGCGCCCGCACTTTCATTTGAACCGGAAAATTCGCGAAGCGCACATCCAGACCGTCAAATGTCTCAGCGCGGCCGCCGGATACAAAGACGACGAGCCGGACCTGCACGCCACCCGAACGGGCCACTATGCCCGCGCCCTGGCGCTTGCCGCCGGGGACGGCGCGGCGGCGGCCGACGATCTTTTTCTGATCGCGCCGCTGCACGATCTGGGCAAGATAGGTATTTCCGACGCGATCCTGCGCAAGCCCGGATCCCTCACCTCGTCGGAGCGCGTCGCCATGCAGCGGCATACCGTCATCGGGGCCCATATCATCGGCGAACATGCCGACGGTCTGCTGCGCATGGCCTCGACCATCGCGCTGAGCCATCACGAGAAATGGGATGGAACCGGCTATCCGCAGGGCCTGTCCGGCCATGCAATACCCCGCGAAGCCCGACTCGTCGCAGTGGTCGATGTGTTCGATGCGCTGACCAACGCGCGTCCCTACAAGCACGCCTGGCCGGCCGAAGACGCCATCGCCTTCATCGAAGGGGCAGGCGGCACCCATTTCGATCCCGAACTGGTCGCGGCCTTCATGGACTGCGTGCCGCAGGTCCTGCGCCTGTTTTCCGAGTTCGCGCAGCCTGATTTTCAGGGCGTGAATCGGCCGCGCCCTTGCTCGACTCATGGCGAATCGGGTACAACACGGAGCGATCAAAACAAACGAGGAGCCGCGCTATGAAGTTTTCCAAGATCCTGCTTGCAGGCGTGTTGTCGATGTCCGCCTTGAGCCTGACCGCCACGGCGGCCCATGCCGAAGATCTGCTGGATTCGGTGAAACAGGCCGGCGTGCTCAAGATCGGCCTGGAGGGCACCTATCCCCCGTTCGACTCGAAAGACAGCAAGGGCGAACTCGTGGGCTTCGACGTGGACGTCGCCAAGGCGCTGTGCGCCAAGCTGGGTGTCAAGCCCCAATTCATTCCTACGGAATGGAGCGGCATCATCGCCGGCCTGCAAGCCGGTAAATTCGACGTGATCATCAACCAGGTCACCATCACGCCGCAGCGCCAACAGGCGCTGGACTTCAGCCAACCCTACACGTATTCGGCCGCCCAGCTCATTCAGCGCGCCGACGACAAGCGCGACATCAAATCGCTGAACGAGTTCAAGGGCAAGCTCAAGTTGGGCGTGACGCTCGGCACCAACTACGATCAGATGGCCAAGGCAGTTCCCGGCATCAACGTGCAAACCTACGCCGGCGCGCCTGAAAAGCTGGCCGACCTGATGGCGCACCGCATCGACGCCACGATCGACGACAGGCTCATGCTGCCCTACATCATCAAGACGTCCAACCTGCCGCTGCGTCCGGGCGAAATCCTGCCGGGCGCCAACCAGGAAATGGGCATTCCCTTCCGCAAGGGCAATCCCAAGTTCGAGAAGGCCATCAACGACGCGCTGACCGCCATGAAAAAAGACGGCACGCTCAAGAAGATCTCGATGCACTGGTTCAATACCGACGTGACCCAACCCATCTCGCACTGATTCCTCGTTTCATCGCGCGCCGCGCCGCCGTAGCAACGGCCGGCGCGGCGCGGTTTTTCCGGATTGCCGCACATGGCGCATCTCGATCTCGTTTGGCAGTCCTTGCCCGTGTTGTTTCTCGGCGCGGCAATCACCTTGAAATTCGCGCTGGCTTCGGCGGTGCTGGGCTTATGCGTCGGCGCCGTCGTGGCGGTCATGGGTATCGGCCACAACCGGTTTTTTCAGCGCATCGCGCGGGGCTATGTCAGCCTGATGCGCGGCACGCCTCTGCTGGTGCAGATTTTCGTCGTGTATTACGGGTTGCCGGACGTCGGCATTACGCTGGATCCGACGTCGGCGGGCATCCTGGCCCTGACCGCCAACGCGGGCGCCTATCTGTCCGAGAGCATGCGCGGCGCGATCCTGGGCGTCGGCCACGGGCAGTGGGACGCCGCCCGCAGCCTGGGTCTGGGCTATATGCAGATACTGCGCTACGTCATAGGCCCGCAGGCGCTGCGGCTTGCGGTTCCCAGCCTGGGCAATACGCTGATCAGCCTCATCAAAGACACCTCGCTCGTCTCGGTGATCACCGTGACCGAACTGCTGCGTTCGGCCCAGGAAGTCATCGCGGCGACCTTCCAGCCCTTGCCGCTGTATCTGGCCGCCGCTGCGATCTATTGGCTGCTGAGCACCGGCATGTCGGCGGTGCAGCGCTACGTCGAAGCCCGCTTGGCCAAGTCGTTGATGCGCTGAGGCGAACGCTGCGCGGGCTACGACGGCCCGCGCGTATTCATCCTGATCCGCTCGACGCGCCGCATCGGGGCTTGTATGTCCAGGTCTTGAACGGAAAGTGCAGCGCGTGACCCGTGAAGGCGGGAAACTCGTGAAAGTCGGCACGCAGCGCATCGCGCACCGGCGTCTGCATGGCCGCCGTCATGGCTTCGGGCGAGTCGAAGACGACCTTGTTGCGTTGCATGCAGGGCCGCACGGGCAGCGGCAGGTCGCAGATGGCCACCGCCGGCGTGTAGATGTCGATGGCGCGTATGCCCGGAAACTTCGCCAGCAGATAGGGGTGGTGGGCGACGTAGAAAACGTGCCACGCGTTCTCGTCTTCGGCCGGGCCGGCGTATTCCACCCAATAGCTCAGGCTGCTGCCGTCGTCCGAGGCGATGCGGTCGTCTGCCACGGCATAGCGGCGCGCAAGCATGGCCTGCTGCGCAGCCGGCACGCCTTTGAGGCTGGGCAGAAACTTGGGCTCGGCCAGCACCGACAGAGGCGCGCCGGGATGCAGCAGCGTTTCCAGCGACAGCACGTCGGCGAAATCCAGCTGCAGAATGAGCGCAGGCTGGGCCTGTTCCTGTTCGCCGGCGTAGTGCGGATCATGCGCCTGGGCCGGCGTGAGCACGTGCCCGGCCAACAGGCCGGGGCAGCCGCGCACGAGCGTCTTGAGCGCGTTCAGATCGTATTGATCGATGCGGGCGCCGGCGGTCTCGTCTTTGCCTTGCCAGACACAGAACCAGGTAATGGCCATGATGGTTGCGGACCTTGCGAATGAAAAGAAAAGGGATCAGAGCGCGAGCGCGGCAGCGACGCTGGAGCCGCCGCAGACGAAGAGGTTCTGGCCCGTGATCCAGTCGTTGGCGGGTTCCAGGAAGAAGGCGATGGCTCGGGCCACGTCTTGCGCGGTGCCCAGGCGCTTGAGCGGTATCGACGCTGCCAGCGCGTCGCGCTTGGGGTCGCCCTCGGGCAGGCCGGCGTTGAGCATGGGCGTGCCGATGGGGCCGGGCGAAACCGTGTTGACGGTGATGCCGTAGGGCGCGAGTTCCAGCGCCCAGGTGCGGTCCATGGACACGATGGCGGCCTTGGACGCCGAATAGACCGTACGCCCGGCCAGGCCGACGATGGCGCGCGTGGACAGGTTGACGATGCGCCCGTAGCGGCGCAGCTTCATGCCGGGCACGACGGCCTGGGTAAGCAGTATGGCCGCGCGCACGTGCAGATTCATCAGGTCGTCGTAGTCCTGGTCGGTGACGTCTTCGAGCGGCTTGTGAATGACGCGCCCGGCGTTGTTGACCAGAATGTCGTAGTTGCCCTCTTGGGCGATCTGCGCGGCTGCGGTCTTTACGGCGGCGGGGTCGCTCAGGTCGACGGTGCGCTGAACCAGCCTGGGGTGGCTGAACCCGGTGCGGTTCGAGCGCGACAGCGACACCACGTCGGCGCCCAGCTCCAGGAGCAGGTCGCACAGCGCCGCGCCGATGCCGGTGCTGCCGCCGGTGATGAGGGCTCGCTGGCCATGCAGGGGCGCGTGGGAAGTGCTCATGTCGGTCCTTCGAGTGGAGTTGTCCGAGAGCTATATAGTTTAAGCTTAAAGCTTTAAATTTCAAGCATGGCGGACGACGGGCCGGGGCCGGCCCAAGGATTGCGGGTTCAGTGGCCGCCGGCCGGGGCGGGCGAGGCGCCGGCCACGCTGTTGCCGCCGTCCACCGGCATGCGCCGCGTGATCAGGATCGACGCGACCGAGAACAGGCCCACGATCAGGAAGGCGGGCCAGAAGTCGGTCCAGACCAGTTGCGGCTGGCCGTGCACCGCCTGCGACAGATGCAGCAATATGCCGGCAATGGTCACGCCCAGGCCCAGCGACATCTGCTGAATGACGCTGGCCACGCTGGTGGAGCGGCCGACGTCGCGCGTTTCGATGTCGGCGTAGGCCAGGGAGTTGAGGCTGGTGAATTGCAGCGCAGGGAAAATGCCGCCCAGGGTCACGATGAACCAGATGGTCAGCCAGGACATGCCCGGATGCAGAATGCCGCAGATGGCCACGGCCATGCCGCACAGCACGGCATTGACGATGAGCACGTTGCGAAAGCCCCAGCGCTTGAGGATCTTGATGGCGATGGTCTTGGTGCAGAAGCTGCCGATGGCCGAGCAGCAGGTGATGATGCCACCCTCGAAGGCCGTCATGCCCAGGCCGTCCTGCAGCAGCAGCGGCAGCAGAAAGGGCAGGGCACCCAGGCCGATGCGAAACAGCGAGCCGCCCAGCACGCTGCAATTGAACGTGGGAATGCGCAGAAAGCTCAGGTCCAGCAGCGGATTTTCCACGCGCTGCGAGTAGACCCAGTACAGGCCCAGGAACAGGGCGCCGATCAGGACCAGGCCCACGGCCGTGCTTTCCAGGATCAGGCCGCTGCCGATCGTCGACATGCCCAGCATGAAGAGCGACGCGCCCAGACCCGTCAGCACGAAACCCGTCCAGTCCAGCTTGCCGGGGTGCTCTTCGTGGCTGTTCTCGATATAGCGGTTGGTGAGGTAGATGCCCAGAATGCCGATCGGCACGTTGATGAAGAACATCAGGCGCCAGTTCAGGTAGGTGGTGATAAAGCCGCCCAGCAGCGGCCCGAGCACCGGCCCGGCCTGCGCCGGTATGGTCAGGTAGGTGACGGCGCGGATGAATTCCGACTTGGGCACGGCGCGGAACATCAGGATGCGCCCCACCGGCACCATCATCGCGCCGCCCACGCCCTGGATGAAACGGGCCAGAACCAGGGTGGTCAGCGATGTGGCGGCCGCGCACAGCAGCGATCCCGTGACGAAGACGACGATGGCGGTGCGAAAAACCGTGCGCGCGCCGAAGCGGTCGGCCACCCAGCCGCAGATGGGAATGAACACGCCCAGGCCCACGACATAGCTGGTGACGGCCAGCTTGAGCGTGATCGGGCTATGGCCCAGATCGCGCGCCAGCACGGGGATGGCCGTGACCAGGATGGTGGAATCCACGTTCTCCATGAGCAGCGCGCAAGCCACGATGAGTGGGACGATGAGCGGGCCGAAGCGGGATGACGTCAGAGGCATGGCGGAGTGCGGGAAGGGATGCCGAGGCATTATGACATCGAAGGGTGGGGAAATTTGAGGCGTGCGTCGAGTATTCTTGATCGAGTGCGGTCGCCGCGGCCGCACCGAAAGGAGCAAAGGGATGGAGACGGATTTTTGGCTGGAGCGCTGGCGTCAGGGGCAAACCGGGTTTCACATGAAAAAGACCACGCCCCTGCTGGCCAAGTACTGGCCGACGCTTGGCTTGCCGCAGGGCGGTCGGGTGCTGGTGCCTCTTTGCGGCAAGTCGCTGGACATGGTCTGGCTGGCCGAACAGGGCCATCGCGTTCTGGGCGTGGAGCTTTCGTCGTTGGCCGTCGAACAATTTTTCGCTGAAAACCGGCTGACGTCCAAGGTGAGCGCGGTGCCGGCCGGCACCCTGCACAGCGCGGGCGACATTGAAATTCTGTGCGGCGACATCTTCGCGCTCGGCGAGGCCGACTTCGCCGATTGTGTCGGCGCCTATGATCGCGCCGCGCTGATTGCCCTGCCTGCGCCCATGCGGGAACGCTATGTGCGGCACGTCTACGGACAGCTGCCGGCCGCGTGCCGGGCCTTGCTGCTTACGCTCGAATACGACCAGAACGAGATGGCCGGCCCTCCCTTTGCAGTTCTTGAAAAAGAAGTGCGGACTTTGTATGCGTCCTGGACTAGTGTTGCGTTATTGGATCGGCGCGGCATCCTGGACAAAGAGCCGTCGTTCGCCGCGCGCGGCCTCACCCGGCTCGATACGGCGGTCTACGAATTGCGGCGAACCGGGGCCTGACAGCGGGCGGGGTCGGCGGCGCTCTGTTACCATAGTTAACATATTTAGATACATCACCAAAACACCATCGCTACGCGGTCCCAATGGGCCGCGCAGTATCCCGGAGAGCGCTTGTGTTGAAGTCCTGGCTGCGCAAATTGCACGCTGCGACGCTTGCCAGGGGGGCGTTACGGGCCGATGCCTCGGCCCTGATGGACGACCAGCCCGAATCGATCGGCAAGCAGCTCGAAATCGTGCATTTGCTGCGCTCGGTGCGCGACGAACAGGCCTTGGCGATCCTCTCCCTGGACGGCCAGGTTGAAACCGGCGTCACGACCTTGCTGGAAGTCGTGCAGCAGGCCAAGGCTCTGGTTTTCGCGGGTTTGTCCGATGCCGGCCTGACCGAGCGGTTGCTGGCGGCCCGCGGCCCGCTCATGGTCTCGACCTCGTGCGATCAGGTCTATCTGATGTTCGAGGTCGAAGGGCTGGAGAAAACGGACTATTTCGGCCGGCCGGCGCTCAAGGCCCGTCTGCCCAAGACCATCACCTACATGCAGCGGCGCGACGCTTTTCGCACCAATGTTCCGCCCGACAAGGACGTGAGCTGCACGATTCTGCAGAACGCCGCCATACATCCGACGGCAGGCAGGCTGATCGTGCGCGACCTGAGCGTGACGGGCCTGGCCCTGGCTGATCCGGCCCGCGTGCTCGACACCGAATACGGCAAGGTCTATGCGGCCCGGCTCGATATTCCCCGCACGGGCGCCTTCGAGGTGAATCTGAGCGTCATCCACGTCAGCGACGAGGAGCCCGCCTTCAAAGGCGCGGCCAAGGTGCGCCGGGTGGGCTGCTCTTTCGTCGACATGCCGCGCAGCGTGCGCATCCGCGTCCAGAGCTTTGTCAGCGATTTGCAGCGCGAAGAAATCATGCGCCAACGCGGCTTGCTGGGCCACGGTAAAATACCGCCTTCCGCGTGACGGCGGACACGGCATCATCCTGCCGCCCTTAGCTCAGTTGGATAGAGCACTCGCCTTCTAAGCGAGCGGTCACACGTTCGAATCGTGTAGGGCGGGCCACTGGCTCTTTCAAGAGCGTCCGAAGAAATCCAAAAATCCCAACTAATTCATTGATTAGTATGGGATTTATTATTTTTATCATTCATCTGTCGCCATAGCAACACACTCGCGAGTAATCCACATACCTCGGCCTGAAGGGCTGCCAGCCGATGTACCTATTGAACAGCCGGGCCTTGACGGAGATTGATAAGGCCTGGCGTTTATTCCTTCGCCAGCAGCTCTTTAAGCTGTGTTTCGTCCCACGCCTTGAACACCAATACCCGACGGTCGGACGGGCAGATGCGCGATACGGAGCGGCCAACGTGATAGGGGTCTCCGCGCATGACGGCTATGCGACCGGGTTTGGGCATGACGCCACCGGTGATTTCGCCTGCATCGTCGAAAAACAGCGTTTCGCCGGCCCATGTGACATCCCATTTCGGGCTGCAGTAGACCAGGATGGTGTAATGCGCGGGCACTACCTTGCGATTGCGGAAATCGAAATGCGGATTACCTTCGGTGTCGAAGGTATTGGCGCTGACCGTGCATTCATAGACACCTAGCTCGACGCCGATCCTCTCGCGGATTTCCTTCCAGGTTTCGCGAATGACATCCAATGGGTCTTCTAGCTTTTCCAATTGGTCTGCAACGCGGCCATGCAAAGATTCATCGGTGACCGCGACGGGGTAATACCAATGGATATCCAGTTCATGGGTCTCGAATCGGCTTGTGCGATTCAGGAAATACATGGGCATCCAGTTGGCGGCTTCGATAAGCCGCTCAAGCAACGGCCCTTCAAGCCAATGATCGTGTACTTTGACTTCTACCGGTAGCTGCATGAATTCACCTGATGTGCGAATGGCCGGCACGCCGGCAGAGAATCAAGGAAAGGGATGGGTGTTGATTCATTTTCAAAACTGAGCCAATAACGGTTCGGCAGCACGTCTAAAACTGAGCCACGTTAATCGCTACCCTGCTTATTTTTTGAGCAGCGGGGTGGCCGGAGTGATTGACGTGGGAACGACGTCCCCCCGTTTTCAGTAGCACTGGGCTTTAGAGTCCGGGGGTTAATTTAACTGCTTTGGGATAAGTGTCCTGGCATAGGCCGCTGGGGTCAGGCCGCCGAGGGATTTCTTGGGCCGCTCCTCGTTGTATTCCCGGCGCCAGGATTCAACGACAACACGGGCATGCTGCAAGCTGGTGAACCAGTGCTCGTTCAGGCATTCATCGCGGAACCGTCCGTTGAAGGATTCAATGTAAGCGTTCTGGTTAGGCTTGCCGGGTTCGATCAAAAATAGCTGAACACCCCTGGCATGCGCCCAGGTGAGCATGGCCCGGCCACAGAACTCTTTACCGTTATCGGTTCTTATTGCTTTGGGCAAACCGCGGGTGATGGCCAACTGTTCAAGGACGTGCACCAGTTGGTTGCCGCCCATCGCCCGCTGCGTCACGATGGCCACGGCCTCGTGAGTGGCGTCATCGACGATCGTCAGGTTCTTGATACTGCGCCCTTCGGCGGTGCGGTCAAACACGAAGTCCATCGACCAGACCTGATTGGCTGCCGTGGGCCGTTGCAACGGATGGCGATCGGCCTGCGCAATCTTCTTGCGCTTGCGCTTTTTCACCTGCAATCCCGCCTCAGTGTAGAGGCGGTCTACGCGCTTGTGGTTCACGATCTCGCCCGCCTGGCGCAGCTTCAAATAGATCATGCCAGCCCCATAGCGGCGATGGCGCTGCGCCAAGGCAATGATCTTCTCCTTGAGCGCTGCGTTGCGCTCTGGAGCGGGTTCGTAACGGTAGGCGCTCGGACTCATGCGTGCGATGTGCTGCGCACGCCGTTCGCTCAGCCCTTGATCGACCATATAGCGCACCAGCTCACGTCGGGCCGGTGCGCTCACCACTTTTTTCTCAACGCCTCTTTCGTGACCTCGTTCTCGAGCATCGACTCGGCCAACAAGCGCTTGAGGCGGTTGTTTTCGGCTTCCAGTTCCTTTAGGCGCTTGGCATCGGATACGTTCATGCCGCCAAACTTGCTGCGCCACAGGTAGTAGCTCGCCTCCGAGAAACCGTGGCGCCGGCACAGCTCTGCCACCGGTAAGCCCGTTTCGGCTTCCCGCAGAAAGCCAATGATCTGTTCTTCCGTAAATCGCTTCTTCACGTCCAATCTCCTGTTACATGGGATTGGACTCCAGAGTCAGCTGCTACTCAATTCCGGGGGGACGTCGGGAACACTAAGCAAATTACGACGGCTGGTACTGCGCGAGCAGGTCAGTCAGCGCGAAGCGGCCCGGATGCTGGGGTTGTCGCGCAATACGGTCAAGAAGTACCTGGAGCAGCCCGAGATCCGCGAGCCTCGGTATGCCAAGCGCCAGGCCGGCCCCAGCGTTCTGGATCCCTACAAGGAGCGGCTGGCGACCTGGCTCAAGGCCGACAGCCTGCGCGGCAAACGCGATCGGCGCAGCGACCTGGCGCTGTTTGAGGCCATCAGGGCATTGGGATACCCTGGCAGCCGGGGCCCGGTACAGGTGTTCTGCAAGGCCTGGCGAGC
>NZ_JBQCER010000072.1:0-18934 GCF_051960075.1 Bordetella sp. | reverse complement strand
ACAAGGCCGCCTTCGACGTGCTGGTACGCAAATACCAGCACAAGATCGTGAAGCTGGTCACGCGCTATGTGCACGACGGCACCGAGGCTCTGGACGTGACCCAGGAGGCCTTCATCAAGGCCTACCGGGCACTGCCGCAATTTCGCGGCGAAAGCGCCTTCTACACCTGGTTGTACCGCATCGCCATCAATACGGCTCGCAATTGGCTGTCATCCGTCGGTAAACGTCCCAGCGCGCCCAATGCAATAGAAAGCGAAGACGGTGAAACTTTTAACGAAACGGACAGCCTAAGCGATATTAGTACGCCGGAATCCATGGTCGCCAGCCGAGAGGTCGCCGAAACGGTGAACTCGGCCATCGAGGAGCTTCCCGAGGAGCTGCGCACCGCCATCGTCCTGCGTGAAATCGAAGGTATGAGCTACGAAGACATCGCCCAGACCATGGGCTGCCCGATTGGTACGGTACGCTCCCGCATATTTCGTGCGCGCGAAGCCATCGCCCAGCGGCTGCGCCCCATTCTGGATATCGATGCCGAACGTCGCTGGTAAGGAGTCGCCCATGCAATCCGCCGCTTCACTCTCCGTCTCGAAAGAGACCCGCGACGACGCTCTCTATGTCCAGATTTCGGCCTGGGTCGACGGCGAAATCGAGGGTGATCTGCCCGACATCCTGGCCACGCCTCATGGGCGGCAGGCCTGGGACACGTACCATCTGATCGGCGACACGCTGCGCAGCGGCGACTTGGCTCTGCCCGCCAATGCCGGTTTCCAGGCGCGTTTGCTGCAGGCCCTGGAGGCCGAGCCGGCCATCGTGGCGCCAACAGCTCCAACCAACGCGCGGCGGCCCCTGCGCATGACACTATCCGGGCTGGCCGTGGCTGCAGCGGTCGCCATGGTGGCGTGGATGATCCAACCCTATCTGGGCGGCAGCGCCGAGCGCAGTCCGGCGCTGGCCGATGCCGCGTCGGCCGGCCCGGGCAACACCGCCACCCTGGACGAAGCCAGCCTGCACGATTACCTCGAAGCGCATCGCCAGCTCGCCGGCCCCACCGCCGTGCGCCAGGTGTCCTTCGACATCGGGGCGAGCCGTTGAAGGTCCGCGGTCAATCCGGGCCCGTCGTCCGACTGCTGCGCGCGGTAGTGCGCGGCGCCGTGGCCGCGAGCCTGGTGGTTGGCGCCGCGCTGGCCTGCGGCGGCGCATTGGCCAAGCAGGCAGCGCAGCAGCCGGCCTCTCCCGCCGCGTCGGTCACCCCTTCCGATGAAATCAGCCGCCTGGCCCAAACGCCTGCGCAACTGCTGACCTATATCCAGACGGCCGCCGAAAAGCAAGACTATCAGGGCGTTTTCATGTACCAGCAGGGCGAGAACACCCAGTCGTCCCGCATGGTGCATGTGGTGGACGCCAGCGGCGAACGCGAGCGCGTCGAAACGCTGGACGGGCAACCGCGCATCTATCTGCGGCACAACAATGACGTGCAGTATCTGCAGCCCGATCGCAAAACGGTGCGTCACGACAGCCGCCATACGGTGCGTTTCCCCGGGCTGCTGCAGAGCGATCCTGCCCAGGTGCTGAGTCATTACAAGCTCAAGGTGCTCGACCGGCTCAACCGCGAGGCAGGGCGCGAGTGCCGCGTCGTGCTGCTGGAACCGCGCGATTCGCTGCGCTACGGCTTGCGGCTGTGCGTCGACACGCAAACCGGCCTGCTGCTCAAGGAGCAGACCCTGGATTCGGCCCGCCGCATCGTCGAGCAGGTGAGCTTTTCCTCGGTGCACCTGGGCAACGACATGGATCCCGCGCGCGTCGACTCGACCTGGGACACGCACGACTGGAAGGTGCTGCGGCCTGTCATGAAACCGGTCGATATGGCCGCGCAGGGCTGGCACGTCGGCATGCCCGACGGATTCAAGACCATCATGGAAGTGGCACGGCAGATGGGCCCGGTTTCGGGCGGCGCGGCGCGCACCGTCAGCCAGATGGTATTGTCCGACGGCCTGGTCGCTATTTCGCTGTTCATTGAGCCTTACGACGCCAGCAGGCATCGCCACCCGCCGGCCGGCCCCATTCATCACGGGGCCATCAACATCTACGGCAAGCGCGTGGCCGGTTATTGGCTGACCGCCTTGGGCGAGGTGCCCGTCGTCACGCTCGAGCGCCTGGCCAACGCCGTTCAGCACGCAGCCCCCAAGCCGGTTGTCGGCGCGGCGCATTGAGCCGGTCCGCGTCGAGCGCGGTCCAAGCGGGCAGCTTGTCGCCCGGCCTGCGAGTCGCTTCGTTCGAAACCCGTGTCAGCGTATATCGCGGATTTTGTCCCTGTCGTTTTCTGCACTAGACTTTGCCGACTGATTTGGCGGCCTGTTGTCGCGCGCTGGTGCGCGTCGCGGGTCATTTCGGAGCCGTTTTGATGCATTTCACTTTCGTGTCCATTCCGCTGTCGCGCCGCGCCGCAGCGTTCGCCGCCGCGACCGTTCTGACCCTGGCGGGCGCCGCCCCGGCGCCGGCCGCCGAGTCGCATGCCGGCGGAGCCGTCGCGCCGGCCGTGTCGCCCGCGCCGCTGGTCAATCTGCCGGATTTCACACCCATCGTCGAAAAAACCGATCCGGCGGTGGTCAATATTCGCACTACCGCCACCGTGCCGATACACGGCGGCGCGGGCGGCATGGATCCGTCCGATCTGTTCCGCTTCTTCTTCGGCCCCGATTTTCAGGGGCCGGGCGGCCCGCAGCAGCCCGGTCCGGGGCGGCGCAAGGCGCCCAAGAGCCAGCCGGCGCCCGAGGAGCGCACCGTGCCGCAAGGCGTGGGTTCGGGCTTCTTCATTTCCAGTGACGGCTACGTGTTGACCAACTACCACGTGATCGATGCCGCGACCGATATCTACGTTACGCTGACCGACGGCCGCGAGTTCAAGGCCAAGGTTGTAGGCTCGGACAAGCAGACCGACGTGGCATTGCTCAAGATCGACGCCAAGGGCATGGCAACGCTGCCCATCGGCGATTCCGACAAGATCAAAAAGGGGCAGTGGGTGCTGGCGATCGGTTCGCCCTTCGGCCTTGATTCCACCGTGACGGCGGGCATCATCAGCGCCATCAACCGCGACACGGGCGACTACCTGCCGTTCATCCAGACCGACGTGGCGGTAAATCCCGGCAACTCGGGCGGTCCGCTCATCAATCTGCGCGGCGAGGTCATCGGAATCAACTCGCAGATCATCTCGCGCAGCGGCGGCTTTATGGGCATTTCGCTGGCCATCCCCATCGACGACGTCATGCGGGTAGTCGACCAGTTGCGCGCTTCGGGCAAGGTGACGCGCAGCCGCATGGGTGTGCAGATCAGCGAGGTGTCCGACGACGTGGCCAAGGCCCTGGGCCTGCCCAAGGCCGAGGGCGCCATGGTCGGCAGTGTTCAACCGAAGAGCCCCGCCGAAGCTGCCGGCGTCCAGCCCGGCGACGTCATCACGGATTTCGACGGCAAGCCGGTCAAGCGCTGGTCCGATCTGCCGCGTATGGTGGGCGACCTCAAGCCCGGCACGGCAACGTCGCTGCAGGTCTGGCGCAAGGGTAAGAGCATCAAGCTCGAGGTCAAGGTGGTCGAGATCCAGGCCGATAAGCCGGCTGCTGCGGATGACCAAGGCAGCCAGGGCAAGAAAGAGCCCTCGACCGACAACCTGCTCGGCCTTGGCGTGGTCGACGTGCCGGCCGACCAGCTGAGCAAACTGCATATCAAGGGCGGCGCACTGGTGCGCGCAGTCGCTGGGTTGGGCGCCGACGCAGGCATCCAGGTGGGCGATATTGTCCTGGCCGTCAACAACACCGATATCGCCAATGCCGACGTTTTCGCCAAAGTGGTGGCCAAGCTGGACAAGCACAAGGTGGCGGGTGTGCTGGTGCGCCGCGGCGAGCAGGTGCAATGGGTGGCTATCCAGCCTGCGGGCTAAGTCGGGCAGCGCAGGAAAAGGGTTGCCCCATGCGGTAAAATGGTGGGTTGATTCCAAATAGGGACGGGTTGTCGGGGTTTTGCAAAAAAACCGGCAGGCCGTTCCGCCCATCCTGTACGCCCCTCATGCAGCACATCCGCAATTTTTCCATCATCGCCCACATCGATCACGGCAAATCGACCCTGGCCGATCGCCTGATCCAACGCTGCGGCGGGCTGGCCGATCGCGAGATGTCCGCCCAGGTGCTCGACTCCATGGACATCGAGCGCGAACGGGGCATCACCATCAAAGCTCAGACTGCGGCCCTGCAGTACAAGGCGCAGGACGGCAAGGTCTACAACCTCAATCTCATCGATACCCCGGGACACGTGGACTTCTCGTACGAGGTCAGCCGTTCGCTCTCGGCCTGCGAGGGGGCGCTGCTGGTGGTGGACGCCTCGCAGGGCGTCGAGGCGCAGACGGTGGCCAACTGCTACACCGCCATCGAGCTGGGCGTGGAAGTGCTGCCCGTGCTCAACAAGATGGACCTGCCCCAGGCCGATCCTGACGGCGCGCGCCAGGAGATCGAGGACGTCATCGGCATCGACGCCTCGGCGGCCGTGCCCGCCAGCGCCAAGACGGGCATGGGCATCGACGAGATCCTCGAGACCATCGTGGCCAAGGTGCCCGCGCCCAAGGGCGATCCGGCCCGGCCGCTGCAGGCCCTGATCATCGACTCGTGGTTCGACAACTACGTGGGCGTGGTCATGCTGGTGCGCATCGTCAACGGCGTGCTCAAGCCCAAGGACAAACTCCTTTTCATGGCTTCGGGCGCGACCCACCTGTGCGAACAGGTCGGCGTGTTCACGCCCAAGTCGCAGCCGCGCGACCACCTCTCGGCGGGCGAAGTGGGCTTCATCATCGCCGGCATCAAGGAATTGGCCGATGCCAAGGTGGGCGACACCGTCACCCTGGCCGGCAAGCCCGCGTCCGCGCCGCTGCCCGGCTTCAAGGAAGTCAAGCCGCAGGTGTTCGCAGGCCTGTATCCCGTGGAAAGCTCCGAGTACGACCAACTGCGCGATTCGCTGGAAAAGCTCAAGCTCAACGACGCCGCGTTGCAATTCGAGCCCGAGGTGTCGCAGGCGCTGGGTTTCGGTTTTCGCTGCGGCTTCCTGGGCCTGCTGCACATGGAGATCGTGCAGGAGCGCCTCGAGCGCGAATTCGACATGGATCTCATCACCACCGCACCGTCGGTGGTGTACGAGGTCGAGCAGCGCGACGGCGAGATCATCCTGGTCGACAGCCCGTCGCGCATGCCCGAAGTGGGCAAGATCGTCGACATCCGCGAGCCCATCGTCAACGTCACCCTGTTCATGCCGCAGGAGTACGTGGGTCCCGTGATGACGCTGTGCAACAACAAGCGCGGCGCCCAGGTGGACATGAACTACTCGGGTCGGCAGGTCATCCTCAAGTACGAGATCCCGCTGGCCGAGATCGTGCTCGACTTCTTCGACAAGCTCAAGTCGGTGTCGCGCGGCTACGCGTCCATGGACTACGAGTTCCTGGAATACCGTTCGGGCGACGTGGTGCGGGTCGACCTGCTCATCAACGGCGACAAGGTCGATGCCCTGGCCATGATCGTGCACCGCTCGAACGCACGCTACCGTGCGCGCGAGGTGGTGTCCAAGATGCGCGAGCTGATCCCGCGCCAGATGTACGACGTGGCCATCCAGGCCGCTATCGGCGCCGAGGTGATCGCCCGCGAGAACGTCAAGGCCCTGCGCAAGAACGTGCTGGCCAAATGCTACGGCGGCGACATTACCCGCAAGAAAAAGCTGCTGGAAAAGCAGAAAGCCGGCAAGAAACGCATGAAACAGGTGGGCAGCGTCGAAATCCCGCAAGAGGCCTTCCTGGCCATTCTGCAGGTCGAAGACAAATAAGAACCCGCACCTCAATCACGCTCGCTCATTCCCTTACAGGTTGATCTCATGAGTTGGAATTTCGCCCTGATCCTGTTTGTGTTGCTGGTGGTTACCGGCATCGTCTGGGTTCTGGACCTGGCATGGCTGCGCAAGGGCCGTGCCGCGCGCGCGCAGGCCGCCGTAGCCGCCTACGACGCGGCCGCGGCCTACAACAAGCAACTGTCGGATGCCGATCGGGCGCGCGAGCGCCAGGAAGTGGGCGAGAAAGCCGGCAAGATGCCGTGGTGGGTCGAGTACTCGATCAGTTTTTTCCCGGTGATTCTGTTCGTGTTCGCGCTGCGCTCTTTCGTCGTCGAACCCTTTCGCATCCCTTCGGGCTCGATGCTGCCGACCCTGCAGGACGGCGATCTGATTCTGGTCAGCAAGTTCAGCGACGGCATCCGGCTGCCCATCGTGGACCGCAAGATCATCACCACCGGCGGCATCCAGCGCGGCGATGTGATCGTATTCCGCTACCCGGCCGATCCGAGCCAGGATTACATCAAGCGCGTCATCGGTCTGCCGGGCGACCAGGTCGCCTATGTGAACAAGAGCCTCTACGTCAATGGGAAGCTGGTGACGCACACCCGCGATGGTGATTATTTCGACCCCGATCAGGGCTATGTGTCGAAGTTTTCCGAGCAATTGGGCGATGTAAAGCACGAAATTCTGTTAAATGACCAACGTTCGGCCCAGCTTGGCGCCATTTGGCGTTATCCCCATCTGAACGATTGCCAATATTCCGGTACCGACGTGCGCTGCACGGTGCCCCCGGGCAACTACTTCGCCATGGGGGATAACCGTGACAATAGTGAGGACAGCCGTTACTGGGGCTTCGTTCCTGACGGTAATATCGTGGGCAAGGCCTTCTTTATCTGGATGAATTTCAGCCATCCCAGCCGTATCGGCCGCTTCCATTGAAATGACTACCCCTCGCTCACACTCCGTGTTCGCGTCCCCCCGAGGGGGATGCGGGTTTTCGTCCATGCGGCTCAAAGAGCATGCCCCGTCAGGGGCAATGCTCGCCTTGGGGCGGCCCGGCGGCTCGCTCGGGTAGCACCTCGGGAACTCATCATGGCCCTCGCCACCCTGGAAACCCGCCTGGATCATCGCTTCGGCGACCAGACTCTGCTCGAGCAGGCGCTGACGCACCGCAGTCACGGCGCGCGCCATAACGAGCGGCTCGAGTTCCTGGGCGACTCGGTGCTCAATTTCGTGATCGCCGCGATGCTGTTCGAAAAATACGGCAAGCTGGACGAAGGCGATCTTTCCCGCCTGCGCGCCAACCTGGTCAAGCAGGCCTCGTTGGTCGACGTGGCGCAGCGCCTGGACCTGTCGCAGCATCTGCGCCTGGGCGAGGGCGAATTGAAAAGCGGCGGTTTTCGCCGTCCTTCCATTCTGGCCGACGCGGTCGAGGCCATCTTCGGCGCGGTGTTCCTCGACGCTGGATTCGACGCGGCGCGCAAGGTCGTGCTCAAGCTCTACCAGCCGGTGATGGCCAACGTCGATCCCAAGACCCTGGGCAAGGACGCCAAGACCTTGTTGCAGGAATTCCTTCAGGGCCGCAAGTTGCCGCTGCCCCTGTACACGGTGGTGGCTACGCACGGCGCCGCGCACAGCCAGCAGTTCGAGGTCGAATGCGCCGTGCCGGCCTTCGAGATCAAGGTGCTCGCGGCCGGCTCCAGCCGCCGGGCGGCCGAGCAGTCGGCCGCCACGCTGGCGCTGGCTGCCGCCCAGGCCGCCAGCCCGTCCGCACGCGCGCCGCGCAAGACCGGCAAGGCCCGCAAGACTACTCAATTGTCGCTGCCCGTCGCGGTGGCGCAAGAGGTTAAATGAACCCCGTTTCCGATACGCCCGCCGGTCCGTTCCGTGCCGGCTTCGTTGCCGTGGTGGGGCGTCCCAACGTGGGCAAGTCCACGTTGATGAATGCCCTCATCGGCAGCAAGATCTCCATCGTTTCGCGCAAGGCGCAGACCACGCGACATCGCATCCACGGCGTGCTTACGCGCGAGCACGAGCAATTCGTCTTCGTCGACACGCCGGGCTTTCAAAAGCGCCACGGCGGGGCCATGAACCGTATGATGAACCGCGTGGTCACTCAGGCCCTGGCCGACGTGGACGTGGTGGTGCATGTGGTCGAGGCCGGCAAGTGGACCGACGGCGATGTGCAGCTGTTGCCCCTGCTGCCGGCGAACGAGCGCACCATACTCGTGATCAGCAAGATCGACGAGGTCAAGAACCGCGACGAGCTCTTTCCCTTCGTGGGCAAAATCATGGCGCAGCATGCCTATGGCGCCGTCGTGCCTGTGAGCGCCATGAAGTCGCAGCAACTCGACCAGTTGCTGGCCGAGATCGCCGCGCGCCTGCCCGAGAGCGAGCCCATGTTCGAGGAAGACACGCTCACCGACCGGTCCATGCGCTTCATCGCCGCAGAGCTGGTGCGCGAGAAGATCTTCCGCCTGGTGGGCGATGAGCTGCCCTACGGCTGCACCGTGGTCATCGAACAATGGGAAGAGACCGATGTCTCGGCCCGCATCGCCGCGTGCGTGGTGGTCGAGCGCGACAGCCATCGGCCCATCCTGCTGGGCGCGGGCGGGCAGCACATGAAACGCATCGCCACCGAGGCACGCCAGGACATCGCCAAGCTCCTGGACAAGAACGTACACCTGGAGGTCTACATCAAGGTGCGCAAGGGCTGGTCCGACCGCGAAAGCGCGTTGCGCGACCTGGGATATGAATAGCGTGACCCGAGCCCGCCGCCGGGCCGCCCCAAGGCGGGCGACGCGGGTACCCCCTTGGGGGGTCGGCGAACACGCAAATAGCGTGACCCGAGCCCGCCGCCGGGCCGCCCCACGGCGGGCGACGCGGGTACCCCCTTGGGGGGTCGGCGAACACGCAGTGTGAGCCGGGGGGCACCATGAGCAAGCGCGCCCAGCGCATCACCGACACGCCGGGCTTCATGCTCCATGCTTCCGCATGGCGCGAAACGTCCCTGGTCGTGCAGGCCTTCTCGCGCGAGCACGGTTGCCTGGCGCTGGTGGCCAAGGGCGCCAAGCGGCCGTACTCCGTATTGAGGCCCGTATTGTCGGCTTTCCAGCCCCTGTCGCTGTCGTGGGCGGGGGGCGGGGAGGTCAAGACCCTGACCCGCGCCGAACCCGCGGGCGTGCGGCCGCTGGGCGGCGGCGCGCTGATGTCGGCCTGGTACATGAACGAGCTGCTGCTGCGCCTGCTGCCTCGGGAGGATGCGCATCCCGTGCTGTTCGACGCCTACGACGATGCCTTGACCCAATTGGCCTCGGGCGGCCGCGCGGCCGGCGCGCTGCGCCGCTTCGAGTGGATCCTGCTGCGCGAAACGGGCTATGGCCTGGACCAGGACGATCCCGACTTCGAAGATCCGCACATCGAGCCCGAACTGCGCCGCAGCCTGCGCGACCGGCTCGAGGCCAATCTGGCCGGCCGGCCCCTGTCCACGCGCAAGGTACTGATGGCCTTGCAGCGATATTGAGGGCTTTCAGGGTTTTTTCGCCGTCAGCCACGCAGTGCGGTTCGTCGTGAATCGTCGTTGCCCGTCATTCAGCAGGTCGCGCAGCCGGGGTTCGAAAAAACGCCGTTCGTCGGGCGTAAAGTGTTTCTCGAGAACGGCGCTTAGCGGTGGCGCCAAGGGATGCGGGGAAAGATTCAAGACCGCATCCCATGTCGGCATGTCCAGGGTCTGCATGTCGATGTGGAATTCGAGATGAATGTCGGTAAAGCCTGCGTCGAAGGCATAGCGCACGAGGTCGCGCTCGCTATAGTTGGCGATAGGCGTTTCCTGGGCCTTTTCCAGGGTGTCCGGGTATTGCGCCGCGCGCCAGCGCAACAGCATTGACAGGAAAGGGTCGATGGGGCCGTGCAGCGGATGCTGCGTGTCGACGAGTTTCTTCAAGAGACACACTTCCAGCGCATCGTCGCGCATGATGGGCTCGCAGATCGACAGCCTGCCCCCGGGCCGCAAGATGCGATGGAATTCGCGCAGCGCGGTCGGTTTGTCTGCGACATAGGCCAGGACGGCGCGCGTCGTCACCACGTCCACCGAGCCGTCGGCGATGCCGGTCAGCGCGTCGGCCGATCCCTGCAGAAATTCGCATTGCCGGTTGACATTGCGCTCCGAGGCCAGCGTCTGTACGTGGTCCAGCAGCGCGCAGGAAATATCCGTCATCAGCACTTGCAACGACGGGCCGACGCGCTCTATGGCGCGAAAGGCCACCAGTCCGTCGCCCGTGCCGATGTCGGCAAGCCGCATGCCCGGCTCCAGACGGGCGCCGTCCAGCACCCGGTCGGCATACCTCATCGTGTCGGCAAGGACGTTCTGCTCGAGTTTCGCATCGCCGCCGTGGCGCCGGTACAGCAGCCATTCGGACCAGGAATCGGAAAAATTCAGCGTCATGATTCTTTTTTGATATACGGGCGCATCGCCGCCGGCTCGATGCGCGCGCGTCCATGGGGAACGCGCGACAGCCCGGCGGCATTGTCTTTGGCCAAGATTAAGGAATCCTTAAGCAAACCGGTTGGTCCATGGCAGGGGGGCAGTTCGCGCTGCGAGCGCGACAAAGCCGATTGTTCCGGGGGGCGCGAGCCGATACACTGGCTTGACGATGAACCTGCTTCCCATGCCCGGCGCCGCGCAGGCGCTCAATCGACGAACTGCTCGACGCTTGCGTTGAGTGGCGCTGCATGGGGGCGGCCGAGCGCGTGGAGATGGATATCTATTCCCTGGCTGCCGACCCGCCATCAGGACGGCTGTAATGCATGCCGCGCTGTCATTCGAAGTCGTTCAGACCGACGACTTCGAGGCCATGGCCGCGTTGCGTGCGCTGGCCATGAGACCCAGTCTGGAGCGGCTCGGCCGCTACGACCCGGAGCGCTCGCGCCGCCGCTTGCAGGCCGGCTTCGCGCCGGAGCACATGCGCTGGATCTGCCTGGGCGGCGAGCGCGTCGGCTTTTACGCGCTGTGCCCGGAAGAGGCCGTCTGGCGCCTTGATCATCTCTATCTGCATCCACGCGTGCAGGGTCGCGGCCTAGGCGGCGCAGTGATGCGGCATTTGTTCGCGCAGACGCAAGGCGCATCCATGCGGGTCACGGCCTTGCGGGGCAGCGAGTCGAATCTGTTTTATCGACGATACGGGTTCGTGCAGACCGGCGAGTCGCAGTGGGATATCGAATACGAACGTGCCGCCGGGCTGGCATCGTGATCCGCGCTGCGTTTGCCGATCCTGCAAGCCATTAATTAAATAGCTTGCTATTTAATTTTGAACGATTTAATATACGGACATCATGACCGATCAAACCCGCACCTTGCCCCGTCAGCCGGACAATCAGGCGCAGCAGCTGGACAATCAGCTGTGTTTCGCCCTGCATTCCACGTCGCTGGCAATGCAGAAGGTCTACCGCAAGCTGCTGGGCGGGCTGGGCCTGACATATCCGCAGTATCTGGTGATGCTGGTGCTATGGGAGCGAGATGGACTTATTTTGTCGGAAATCGGCAAGCGCCTGTTTCTGGATTCGGCCACGCTCACGCCGCTGCTCAAGCGGCTGGAGGCAGCCGGCCTTATCCGCCGCACCCGCGACGCGCGCGACGAGCGTCAGGTGATCATTGATTTGACGGCCCAGGGCAGGGCGCTCAAACGGCGTGCTGCCGAGGTGCCGCCCCAGGTCTTTTGCGCCATGTCCTGCTCGCTCGAAGATCTGCAGCGGTTGAAGAGCGAGCTGGAACGGCTGCGCGGACATCTGGCGGAGTACGAGTAACGCGAGCCCCGGGGCGATTTGAATGCCGGTGCCCTAAGCGTAAATTTTAAATAGTGTACTATTAAATAGTTCGTTATATAAATATGGTAAGTTTTAACGATGCCGCCATCCGGGCGGCGTAGTCTGGCCCATGCAGTACCGAGCAGGTGCCTTGCACCTTTACCCTCAAGGAGTTTTGCCATGTCTCTCGAAAAAGTCCTCTACCGTGCCCAAGCCCAAGCCACCGGCGGCCGCGACGGCCGCGCCGTGTCGTCCGACAGCGTGCTGGACGTCAAACTGACCGTGCCGAAGGAACTGGGCGGCGCAGGCGATGTCGGCACCAATCCCGAGCAGCTTTTCGCCGCGGGCTATTCGGCCTGTTTCCTGGGCGCGATGAAGTTCGTGGCCGGCCGCGACAAGTTCTCCATTCCGGCCGACGTGACGGTGCAGGGCAATGTAGGCATCGGTCCCATTCCCACCGGCTTCGGCATCGAGGTGGAATTGAAGATTTCCCTGCCGGGCATGGATCCGGCGCAGGCCCGCGATCTGATCGACCGCGCGCATATCGTCTGCCCCTATTCGAACGCCACGCGCGGCAATATCGACGTCACGCTGACCCTGCTGTAAACCGGAAGGGGCTGCGCAGAAGGCGCGTGGCTGGAACACAGCTGTTCAGCCACGCGACCAATCCGGGCGGCATGTCCAAGTAAAATCGCGGTATTGCTTCTTCAGAAGGGGGGCCGCGTGCAGCCCGTCATTTCCGTACAGGGCGTGTCCAAGACCTATGCGTCGGGACACCAGGCCCTCAAAAATATCAATCTCGATATCCAGCCGGGTGAAATCTTCGCCTTGCTGGGCCCGAACGGCGCGGGAAAAACCACGCTGATCAGCATCATCTGCGGCATCGTCACCGCCAGCACCGGGCAGGTGCTGGCCGATGGTCACGATATCGTGCGCGACTATCGCGCTGCGCGGTCCACGATCGGCCTGGTTCCGCAGGAGCTCACCACCGACGCGTTCGAGACCGTCTGGAACACGGTCTCGTTCTCGCGCGGCCTGTTCGGCATGGCGGCCAATCCGGCGCACATCGAAAAAGTGCTGCGCGATCTTTCTTTGTGGGACAAGAAAGACGAGCGCATCCGCGCCCTGTCGGGCGGCATGAAGCGGCGCGTCATGATCGCCAAGGCGCTGTCGCACGAGCCGCGCATTCTGTTTCTGGACGAACCCACCGCCGGGGTCGACGTGGAGCTGCGCCGCGGCATGTGGGAAATGGTGCGGCATCTGCGCGAAAACGGCGTGACCATCATCCTCACCACGCACTACATCGAAGAAGCCCAGGAAATGGCCGACCGCGTCGGCGTGATCCGCAAGGGCGAGATCATTCTGGTCGAGGAAACGGCCGCGCTGATGCGCAAGCTGGGCCGCAAACAGCTCGCCCTGAGCCTGGCTGCGCCGCTCTCCGCGGTGCCCGAGGCCTTGCGCGGCGAGCCGCTGGAACTGTCGGCCGACGGTTTGAAGCTGACCTACACCTATGACCATCAGCAGGGCGGCAGCGGCAGCATCGCGGGCCTGCTGGCGCGAGTGGGCGAGGCGGGCATCGCCTTCAACGATCTGCAGTCGTCGGAGAGCTCGCTGGAAGAGATTTTCGTCAGTCTGGTGAGCGAACAACAGCACAGGAGCGCGCAACAATGAACTGGTACGGCGTACGCGCGATCTATCGCTTCGAAATGGCCCGCGCCTGGCGCACGCTGATGCAAAGCGTGGCCTCGCCGGTGATCTCCACCGCCCTGTATTTCGTGGTCTTCGGCTCGGCCATCGGCGGGCACATGGGGCAGATCGACGGCGTGAGCTACGGCGCTTTCATCGTGCCGGGCATGGTGATGCTGTCCCTGCTGACGCAGAGCACGTCCAATGCTTCGTTCGGCATCTACATGCCGCGCTTCTCGGGCACCATCTACGAAATCCTGTCGGCGCCGGTGTCATACATCGAGATCGTCATGGGCTACGTGGGAGCCGCCGCCAGCAAGTCCATCCTCCTGGGGCTGATCATCATGATCACGGCGCGGGTCTTCGTGCCGTTTCACATCGTGCATCCGGTGCTGATGCTGGGCTTCCTGGTGCTGACCTCGCTGGCCTTCAGCCTGTTCGGCTTCATCATCGGCATTTGGGCCGACGGCTTCGAAAAGCTGCAGGTGATTCCGCTCATGATCCTCACGCCGCTGACTTTCCTGGGCGGAACCTTCTATTCGATCAAGATGCTGCCGCCGTTCTGGCAAGAGGTCACGCTGTTCAATCCGGTGGTTTACCTCATCAACGGCTTTCGCTGGAGCTTCTACGGCGTGGCCGACGTGGCAGTGGGTGTGAGCCTGGGCATGACGGTGCTGTTCCTGGTGGTCTGTCTGGGCATCATTCGCTGGATATTCCACACCGGCCATCGCATGAAGCAGTAGGGCGAGCGGGTTTCACGGTGTTTCCGCCCTGCCGGGCAAGCTCGGTCCGGCAGGGCGGAGCCCGTCCCAGCAGGTTATGCTGGCAGCTTTGCAGGCGCCAGCCTGCACATCGTTGCGTAGCCATGACCGAACCGAACGAGACCGAACGCCGCCTGACCGAGCTCGAAATCAAGCTGGGCTTCGCCGAGGACACGCTCGACCAGCTCAATCACACGATCTTCCGCCAGCAGCAGCAGATAGATCTGCTGCTGCGCGAACTGGCCGAACTGCGTCGGCAGATGCCCGTCGATTCGGGGCGGGGCGGCAGCCTGCGCGACGAACTGCCGCCGCATTATTGATCCGACGTCCATGCAATCGACTGCGTCCGGAACCGAAGGCAAGGCCGACTCCCGCGCCGCGGGTTCCGACGGCGAGCGCCTTCACGACGCAAAGCCCACGGCTTCGGGTCTTTTCCTCATTTTTTCCCGCATCGGCCTGACCAGCTTCGGCGGCGGGCTGAGCGGCTGGCTCATGCGCGAATTCGTGCGGGATCGCCGCTGGATGACCGAAGAGGAATTCCTCAACGGCCTGGCCATCTCGCAGGCCCTGCCCGGGGTCAACGTCACGAATATGTCGATCTGGATCGGCTTTCACCTGGTCGGTCCGCGCGGCGCTCTGGCTGGGCTTGCGGGCATTCTGCTGCCGCCGGCCTTGCTGGTGGTGCTGATCAGCGTGGTGTTCGCGCTGCTCTCGGGCTTTGCCCTGGTGCATGTCTGGCTGGCGGGCGCGGCCGCGGCGGCGATCGGCCTGTCGCTGTCCATGACGATCACGGCCGTGCGGCGCGTGCGCCGGCGCGTGCTGCCGTGGGCGCTGATGGTGCTGGTATTCGTGATGGTGGCGGTCCTGCGCCTGTCGCTGGTATGGGTAGTGGCGATCGTGGCGCCGATCAGCGTCGCGCTGGAATACGCGCGGCTGCGTCGCGAGGGAAGATGCGTGCCGGCGTCTGACGCACCGCCGTCCAGCCGGAGGGCTCGCCAATGAGCGGGCAGCTCTGGGACTTGTTCACCACCTTCGTGCCTATTTCGCTGGTGACCGTGGGCGGCGGCCAGACCACGCTGGCAGAAATCCAGCGCCAGGTGGTCGACCAGCATCACTGGATGACCCAGGCGCAATTTCTCAATGCCTTCGCCATCACCCGCATGGCGCCCGGGCCCGGCTCGCTGCTGGTGACGCTGATCGGCTGGCAGGTTGCCGGTTTCTGGGGCGCCGCGGTGGCCAGCCTGGCCATGTTCGGGCCCACGGCCATCCTGCTCTTTGTCATCGCCTATCTCTGGCGCAGGCAGCGCGGCGCCAAGTGGCAACTGGCGCTGGAGGGCGGGCTGCGGCCCATCGCGGCGGGCATGATGGCCGCCGCGGTGTATGTGCTGATACGTGCGCTGGAGGGTGGCTGGGCGGCCCAGGCGATCACGCTGGCCTCGACCGGGGCGGTCATGTTCACGCGCGTCAACGCGCTGCTTTTGGTGGCGGCCGGCGGGGCGGCGCTGATTCTGTGCCAGACCCTGGGTCTGGCTTGAAACATAGGTCCGGGAAAGTCCGTCATCGGACGAATCCCACACGACGGGAGTGCTGATTTGGATTGGAACGCACAAATAAGTGGCAGCCTGATTTGGCTGATCAAGACCTTTTTCATCGTGATCGTCGCCTCGTCGGTCGCGGCGGCGATTTTCGCGCGCACCACGCAATGGGGCCGGCAGTTCTGGCGTTTGGCCTGGCCGTATTTCACGCCTAAACGCAGCTGGAAGCCGCTGTCGGTCGTTTGCCTGCTGATCTTGCTGTCGCTCTTCTCGGTGCGCATGGATGTGCTGTTTTCGTTCTGGTACAAAGGCTTTTACGACGCCTTGCAGAAGTTGGACGAATCGGCATTCTGGCATTTCATGGGGCTGTTCGCGATACTGGCCACGATCACCGTGACGCGTGCGCTGGTCGCCTACCTGATCAATCAGGCTTTCGACATCCACTGGCGCACCTGGCTCAACGAACGCATGCTGCAAGACTGGATGCAGGACCGCTCCTACTATCGCGGGCAGTTCGTCGAGCCGGCCGTGGATAACCCCGACCAACGCATCCAACTGGACGTGTCCTCGTTCACGTCGGGATCCCGAACGCTGGCACTGGGCGTCATCAGTTCCCTGGTATCGCTGGTCGCTTTCACCGGCATCTTGTGGCAGCTGTCGGCGCCGCTCGCGGTGTTCGGTGTCGAGATCCCGCGCGCCATGGTGTTCCTCGTCTATCTTTACGTGCTGGTGGCGACCTGGCTGGCGTTTCGCATCGGGCGGCCGCTGATCCGGCTGAGCTTTCTGAGCGAGCGGCTGGCGGCCAACTACCGCTACGCGCTGATCCGTCTGCGCGAGAACGCCGAGAACGTGGCCTTCTATCAGGGCGAGCGCGTCGAGAACGCAAACTTGATCCAGCGATTCCTGGCGTATATCGCCAACTTGTGGGCGCTGATATACCGGACGCTGAAGTTCGACGGCTTCAACCTGATCGTCAGCCAGGTGGCCGTGGTGTTCCCCTTTCTTTTGCAGGCGCCGCGTTTTTTCAGCAAGGCCATACAGCTGGGCGACGTGATGCAGACTGCCCAGGCCTTCGGCCAGGTTCAGGACTCGCTGTCGTTCTTCCGCAGTTCGTATGACAGCTTCGCATCCTATCGCGCCACGTTGAACCGCCTCGAGGGTTTTCTCGATTCCAGCGCGGCGGCGCGCGCGATGCCGGCCGTGCAGAGCGACGAAAAGTCCGAAGGCCTGCAACTGCAGGGGCTATCGGTGAGCCGGCCCGACGGCCAGGCGCTGCTGCGCGATCTCGATCTGCAGTTGCAGCCGGGCCAGTCGGTGCTGATCAAGGGGCCTTCGGGCAGCGGCAAGACCACATTGCTGCGCGCAGTCGCCGGCCTGTGGCCCTATGCGCAAGGCAAGGTGTCGCGGCCTCTGGGCACGCGGTCGCTCTTTCTGTCGCAGCGCCCGTATTTGCCGCTGGGCGATCTACGCGGCGCGGTGGCGTATCCGCTCGAGCCCGACCCCGCCGATGATGCCCGCCTGCAGGATGCCCTGCGGCAGGTAAATCTGGGGCACCTGGCCGACAAACTGGGCGAGAGGGCCGATTGGTCGCGCATTCTGTCCATCGGCGAGCAGCAGCGCGTGGCCTTTGCCCGCATATTGGTCAATCAACCCAAGGTCGTGTTCCTGGACGAGGCGACTTCGGCCACCGACGAAGGTCTGGAGCATGCGCTGTACACGCTGCTGCGCGCCCGGTTGCCCGACAGCGTGCTGGTCAGCGTCGGGCATCGCAGCACCCTGGATGCATTTCACAGCTATCGCTTGACGCTGGACGGCGCGGGCGGATGGCAGATGACGGCGATCTAGCCGGCGCTTGCGCAAGCCCGCAGTCACCGCCTTGCCACGATCGGTCGTTATTTTGGAGACTGCCATGAAGAAAATCGTTTTGCTGATCGCCTGTCTGGCGCTGCCCTGCGCGGCGGCGTCGGCGCAGTCCACGCAGCAATATCAGTTTCCCGCCGCGCCGGGCAGTCTTTCGCCACCGTCCACGTTGACGATCACGCAGGAGGGCGGCGGCCAACCCGCCGCGTCCGGCGTCATTCGCGATACGCCGGAAAGTCTGGCCGAATACCAGCGCTGCCGCACCGTATCCGATCGCGCGGCGATTACCGATGCCGACAGGCAAAACGGCGTCATGCAGTGTCTGAAAGCGCTGCAGAAGCGCCGGCTACAGGGAGCAGTGTTGCGATGAGCGAAAAACCTTTGCACGACGATGCGCATCTGGTCGAAACCCGGCTCGACACCAATCTGGTCTACGACGGCGGCTTTCTGAAGGTGCGCCGGGACAACGTGCGCCTGCCCAATGGCGGCCCCGCCTGGCGCGAGTACATCGTGCATCCCGGCGCGGTGGTGGTGATCGCGCAACTGGACGACGGCAGTCTGCTGATCGAGCGCCAGCACCGCTATCCCGTGGGTATGGTCATGACGGAGTTCCCGGCCGGCAAGCTCGATCCGGGCGAAGACCCGCTGGTCTGCGCCAAGCGCGAGCTGTTCGAGGAGACGGGCTATAGCGCGGCGCAGTGGGCTTATGCGGGCGCCGTGCATATCGCCATTGCCTACTCGACCGAGATCATCCACATTTACTTCGCGCGCGGAATGACGGCGGGAGAGCGCCGCCTCGATGACGACGAGTTCCTGGATGTGAGCACCATGACGTTGCCCGAAATGCTTGCGGCCGTCCGCGACGGCCGCATCACCGACTCGAAGACGCTGACCTGCCTGCTTTGGCTGCAGAATGCGGCCTCGGGCGCCTGGCAACTGGCATGGCAGGACGCATGACGCAAGCGGCTCATACCGTGACGCTGCGGCCTTCGGGCTGGCGTTTCGAGAGCCGTCCGCAAGCCACCGTGCTGCTCGAAGCGCAGCGGGCCGGAATCCGTTTGCCCAGTTCGTGCCGCAACGGGGTCTGCCGCAGCTGTATGTGCCGGATGCTGCAGGGGCGAGTGGCGTATGTGGTGCAGTGGCCGGGATTGAGCTCGGACGAGAAGGACGAAGGCTGGATACTGCCTTGCGTGGCGCAGGCGCGCGGCGATCTGCTGATCGATACGCCGGGGGCCGAGGTGCTGCAGGTGCGTGAACCTGCGGCGTTTCCGTTGACGGGGGCGAGTCGGGATTGAGGTGCTGCGGGTTCTTTAGTCCTGCGGCGGGCCGGGGGAAAACAGGCCGCGGGAAGTATAGGGGTGGGGCGGCCCCCCCCAGCCGCGCACAAACCAAAGCGGCTGGCCCGGCACTAAGGGCCGCAACCGGGTTGGCCGGCCA
>NZ_JBQCER010000071.1:0-36922 GCF_051960075.1 Bordetella sp. | reverse complement strand
CAGCAGCGCCGGTCGGTCGGCGTTGTGGGGGAGCCAGCTGTCGACCGCGTTGTATCAGAGGTTGGTGCGTCCGGCCACGTTCAAGCGGGCACAAGGCTGGAGGCTGTCGTCCAGTACCCGGGCAAAAGACTCGTCCCAGTGAATGCGCTCGGCCTCGCGCCGCCAGAATTCCTCGCGATTTGCTATAGATTCGTGATGGAAATCCCTGATTTTATTCACTTTTGTCTCCAGCTTTGATATAGTCATGCGCAGTATCCAGGTGTATCCTCCCCGCTACGCAAGTTTCCACGACCCCGCGCATGCAAGCAACCCGGAACGCAAACCGACTCGCCCTCACCCCCGCAGCCTGGCTGCGCCGGGCCTTGGCCGTCGCCGCGCTCGCCGCGTTGGCCGGTTGCGCCGGCATGAACGGAAACTCGGATGCAATGATCGACGCCGAGGAAATGGCCGCCCATTCGGACGACCCCATCGGCGCGCTGATCGCGGCCCAATACACGCGGGACGCGCTGCACGGCCACTCTCACCATCCCATACTCAGCGAGGCCCTGGAACAGCTGGGCACGCCCTATCGCTACGGCGGCGATTCGCCGGCCACGGGTTTCGACTGCAGCGGCCTGATCCAGTATGCCGCCAAGCACTCCATCGGCATGACTCTGCCGCGCAACGCGGCGGAACAGGCCGCTTTCGGTATTCCTATCGCGCGCAGCGAGCTGCGTCCCGGCGACCTGGTGTTCTTCAACACCATGGGCGCGCGCTATTCGCACGTGGGCATCTATCTGGGCGCGGACCGTTTCGTCGACGCACCCAGCACCGGCGGCGTGGTGCGCATCGACGACATGACCGTGTCCTACTGGAACAGCCGCTATTCCGGCGCGCGCCGGATCCCGATGCGGGTGGCGTACAACAATACGCGGCTGCGCACCTCTCAGCGCTAACAGGCCGGCGGTAAATCGGCCCGCATCGGCAAGTCGGCAGCCGTCAAAGAAATCGAACGAATCCTAGGCCGCCGCGGCCTGATGCTCGGGCTCGACACCCAGCATCGCCTCGGTCACCATCTCGCGATCCAGCCCGGGCGCCAGCATTTCCAGGAAGGTGTAGACATAATCGCGCAGGAAAACGCCGGCCTTCAGCCCGACGCGCGTGGTGTGCGTGCCGAAAAGATGCCCCACCGGCAGGCCCACCAGATTGGTGTCGCGCCGCGGATCGTAGGCCACGCCCGCGATGATGCCGATGCCCATGCCCACGTCCACGTAGGTTTTGATCACGTCGGCGTCGATGGCTTCGAGCACGATGTCGGGGTGCATTCCCTGGCTGGAAAACACCTCGTCTATCGTGGTGCGCCCCGTGAAAGCGCGGTCGTAGGTCACGATGGGATACGCCGCCAGCTGCGCCAACGTAAGGTTGCGCGCTTCGCTGGAGGTGAGATCGCCCAGGGGATGATCGCGGCGGATCACCACCGTATGCTCCCAGGAATACACCGGCATGGTGACCAGACCGGGCGTAAGCGCCAGCGATTCGGTGGCCAGCGCCATGTCGGCCTGCTCGTGCAGCACCATCTCGGCCAGCTGGCCCGGGCTGCCTTCGGCCAGCGACAGGCGCACCTTGGGAAACTGCTTGCGAAACTCGGGTATGACCCGCGGCAGCAGATAGCGCGCCTGGGTGTGGGTGCAGGCGATCACCAGTCCGCCTTCGTCGCGCCGCGCGTATTCGTCGCTGACCTTCTTGAGGTTGTCCACCTCGCGCATGATGCGGTCGATGACCTGCGCCACGGCCTGGCCGGGCTTGGTCAGGCCCTTGATGCGCTTGCCGTGGCGCTCGAAGATCTTCAGACCCAGCTCGTCCTCGAACTCGATGATGGCCTTGGACACGCCGGGCTGAGACGTGTAGAGCGTCCGCGCCGCCTCGGTGAGGTTGTAGTCGCGCCGGATGGTTTCGCGCACGAAACGAAATTGCTGGAGGTTCATGGCAGGGCCCGCGGTAGTGAGGCCCTATTATAAGTAATATAGAAATAAATTTATATTACTTATAATAATATTCTTAAATCATCCGGGCCCGCCTGTACCGCGCGCGTCACTGCGACTGCGACCGGCGCCGCTCCACGAATAAATTGACCAGCGCGCCGGCGGCCATCAGACCGGCTGTGCCGAGAAAAACCGAGCGCATGCCGATATGCCCGCCGACGAACCCCCCGCCCAGCGGCCCGAGCACCTGGCCGGCATATTGCGCCGACACCGAATACCCCAGAATGCCGCCGACGATCGTCTCGGGCACGTTGTGGCGAATGACGCTGGTGATGCAGGGGAGCAGTCCGCCCAAGGCAAGCCCCATCAGAAAACGCAACGCGATGAGCTGCCCGCTGCTCGTCACGAAGGCCTGCGGAATCAGCAGGGCTGCGGCGGCGAAAAGACAGGCGATGATGATGCGCCAATGCCCGACGCGGTCGGCGAGCTTGCCCAAGTGCGAGGAGGACAGAATGCTGCCCAGCGCCGCCGCCGACATCACCAGCCCCGCGACGAAAGTCACACGCGTCGGTTCGACCAGTTGCGCGACGTAGACCGTAATGATCGGCTCGATCGACATCGTGGCGAACATCACCAGCAGGCCCGTCGCGAGCATGGCGGCGATGGGTTGCTTGTCCGGGATTTGCGCCCAGCCGCCGCCCGCCTTGCGCGTCTTGCCGTTGAACGCGTGCGCCGCTTCGCGGATCAGGAAGGTCGTCGCGAGAAAGGTAAAGAAGATGACGCCGCCCGCCATCAGAAAGGTATTGCGTATGCCGATGAGCGGCGGCAGCAACCCTCCGATCAAGGGGCCGACGAGGTTGCCCGCCATGACGCCGGCCGACAGCACCCCGAGCGCCCAGCCGGAGCGGGCCTTGGGCGTTTGCGAAGCGACCAGCACCATCGAGCCCGAGGCATAGCCGCCGAGCAAGCCCGCCAGCAGCCGCAACGCCACCAATTGCCATATGTCGTGCGCCATGCCGAGCAATGACATCGCGACCGCCATGCCCAGACTTGCGCGGATCAGCATGAGCTTGCGGCCGTAGCGATCGGCCAGACGCCCCCACAAGGGGGCAGTCAGCGCTGCGGAAAAGAAAGTCGCGCCGTACGCGATGCCCGACCATTGCACGATGGCGGCATGATCCCGCACGCCGAGCTGCTCGACGTACAAAGGCAGGAACGGCAGCAGCAGCGTCATCGCCACGATCGTGGTGAAGGAGCCGAAGACGCAAACGATCAGATTGCGTTTCCAGTAGTCGTTGCTGTCGTCGGTCATGGCATGGGCGCCGGATGCCTCGCGGCGGGTCGGTTCGCGCGGACACGTGACGTATCCCCGCAGGGGCCTGAATAGGGTTCCGGCCCATTATGCCCAGCCATTCAAGCTAGTACAAAGGAAGTGTTTATTCTAGTACTAGCAGTGATAGCGCCAGATTGCGTACTTCTAGGTCTGCTGCTTGGGCGCTTTCACGCGCAGCCTGTGCATCAGGAGCAATGTGAACAAACCCAGCACCAGCGCGTGGATTGTCCATACGCCCATGCCGAAGCTGATCTTGCCGTCGCCGATCCAGGCGCGGGACAAGTTGATCAGGTTCATGTAGAGCATGGCCACGAGACCTGCGATCAACAGATCGCCGGAGCGGCCAAGGCGGGGATTGACCGCGCCTAGCGGTATGGCCAGCAAAGCCAGGTTGAGCGCTGCAAGCGGCATGGAAATGCGCCACATCACCTGCGACCAGCTATCGGCGGTGTTGTCGGTTACCAGTTGCTCCGTGCTGCGCGCCTTGCTCGAGCTCTCGGCCTTCGCTTTGGCCTCCGCCACGGGGTCTGTCGACGAGCGGCTTTCCAGACGCAGGCCGTAGTGCTCGAAATTCACCAGGCGAATTTCGGGCGTGCCGGGCTTGAGGTCGTAGCGATGCCCTTTGTCCAGCACCACGAAGCGGTCGCCGTTGGGCATGACTTCGGTGTGCGCGCTGTGCGCGGTGATGACGCTGAGCCATTCCGGATCAAGGAGGCGTGCGAACACGACGCCCAGTTCCTGGCCCGGCTTGGCCGGATCTTCGGCGAAGAACACGCGCTTGCCGGCCTCGGATTCGACGAACTGCCCGGCCGTGACTTTGGATAGATCGGAGCGCTGCTCGTAGCGGTCGCGGTATTCGCCGATCTGCCGGTAAGACCAGGGCGCGGCCACCATGGTGAACCAGGCCGTGACCACTGCCACCGGCACTGCCACCGTCAGCACCGGCTTGAGCCAGTCGGTCAACGACAGCCCGCTGGCGAACCAGACCACCATTTCGGATTCGCGGTAATTGCGCGTGACCGTGGTCAGCACCGCAATAAAGAGCGACACGAGAAGAATGATGGGCATCGCCGTGATGGTCGACAGCGCGGCCAGCCCCATCACCACGTTGGCGCCGATGTTGCCGGCAGCCGCTTCGCCCAGCAGGCGCACCAGCAGCACGCTGACCCACACGATGAGCAGCGTGGAAAACACCACGCCACCATGACTCGTGATCTCGCTGACGACGGATCGCTTGAATAAAGACATGTGAGAATTTTGGGGGATAATCCCGCAGGACAAGAGCCGGTTTCTGATCGACGGCGATCGAGCCCGCCGGCCACCCGCCTCGCAAGCCAACCACGTCGGCCGCCTTCGGCCCGTCCCGGAAAATAGAGTCATGGAATTTAGCACACAGACCACCGCCTCTCCCCATCAAATCAAGACTGCCGCGCTGGCGGTGGGCGTCTACGCCGACGGCCAGCTGAGTCCTGCCGCCGACGTGCTCGACCACGCTGCGGGCGGCCGCCTGCGCGCCGTCGCCAAGAACGAGTTTCGCGGCCGCGTCGGCAGTACGCTGGTGCTGCGCGATCTGCAGGGCGTATCGGCCCAGCGCGTGGTGCTGGTGGGTCTGGGCAAGCGCGAGGAATACGACTCCCGCGCGCACGCCGGCGCCGAGCAGGCCTTCGCGGCCTATTGCGTTTCGGCCCGCCTGACCGAAGGCGTCTCGACCCTGGCCGCCATCGAAATCGGCGGCAGTTCCGTCTCGATAGCCGACCGCGCCCGCTCCGCGGCCATCGCCGCCGGCAATGCGGTCTACCACTACGACGACACCTTGGGCAAACGCGACGCCGATGCGCGTCCCAAGCTCAAGAAAATCGCCCAGGTCGTCGAGCGCGCCGACGCGTCGGCCGCCCAGCAAGGCCTGAAAGAAGGCGCGGCCATCGCGCAGGGCATGAAACTGGCCAAGACCCTGGGTAACCTGCCCGCCAACATCTGCACGCCCTCCTACCTGGGCGAACAGGCCAAGAAGCTGGCGCGCGAGTTCAAGACTATCAAAGTCCAGGTGCTCGAACAGAAGCAGATCGAAGCGCTGGGCATGGGCTCCTTCCTGTCGGTGGCGCGCGGCTCCTACGAACCGCCGCGCTTCATCGTGCTGCGCCATGCCGGCAAGGCGCCGACCAAGGCCAAAAGCAAGCTGCCAGCCGGCCCGGTGGTGCTGGTGGGCAAGGGCATCACCTTCGACTCGGGCGGCATCTCGATCAAACCGGCCGCCAACATGGACGAAATGAAATTCGACATGTGCGGCGCGGCCAGCGTGCTGGGCACCTTCCGCGCGCTCGCCGAACTCGACCTGCCTTACGAGGTCATCGGCCTGGTGGCCAGCTGCGAGAACATGCCCAGCGGCCGCGCCAACCGGCCCGGCGACGTAGTCACCAGCATGTCGGGCCAGACCATCGAGATTCTCAACACCGACGCCGAAGGCCGCCTGATCCTGTGCGACGCCCTCACCTACGCCGAACGCTTCAAGCCGGCCGCCGTGATCGACATCGCCACGCTCACCGGTGCCTGCGTGGTGGCTCTGGGCAGCGTCAACACCGGACTGTTCTCCACCAACGACGACCTGGCCGACGCCCTGCTGGCTGCCGGCAAGCAGGCACTGGACCCGGCCTGGCGCATGCCGCTGGACGACGCTTATCAAGAACAACTCAAGTCCAATTTCGCCGACATCGCCAACATCGGCGGTCCCAAGGCTGGTGCCGTCACGGCCGCCTGCTTCCTGTCGCGCTTTACCAAGGCCTACCCCTGGGCGCATCTGGACATCGCCGGCACGGCCTGGAAGAGCGGCAACGACAAGGGCTCCACGGCCAGGCCCGTGCCGCTCCTGGCGCAATACCTGCTGAATCGCCGATGATGCACCGGCTCGCCCTGCGTGTTCGCCCGTCTCCCTGTATGCCGAAGGTGACACTTGCCGCGAGGCGGCCCGGCGGCTCGCCAGGGCGGCGCCGGTAAATGCGCATCGACTTCGCCTTCGGCGCGCCGGATCGCCTGCGCTCAGCCTGCCAGACTGCCTGCAAGCAGCACCAGGCAGGCTTGCGCCTGGTGGTCTACTGCAGCGACGGCGCAAGGCTTGCGGCGTTCGATCGCATGCTGTGGGCGCTGGACGATATTTCCTTCGTGCCGCACGTGCTGGCGAACGATCCGCTGGCGCCCGACACGCCCGTGCTGCTCACCGCTGCCGATCCGGCAGACGCCCTGCCGGCCGATCAGGCGGCGCAGGCCTGGCTCCTGAATCTGGACGACGACTGCCCGCCCGGCTATGAGGTCTACGCGCGCCTGCTGGAATTCGTTTCTGGCGACGCCATCGATAGACAAGCGGCGCGCCAGCGCTGGCGCGTCTACCAGGCGGCCGGCCACGATCTGCACAGCCATGACATAGGGCCTGTGAGCGCCAATAGGCCCTAGCCCAATCCGGAGGTCCATCATGCCCCCATACCCCATCGACGGCATTCCCACGCTGACGCAGCGTGCCGAGGCCGACATTCCCGTGCTCGATACGCCGGTCGCTTTTCCGGGCGTTCCCGAGGCCGTGCTGCGCGCCGCCCTGCAGGCCGATCTCGAACAGGCCATCAAAGTCGCCGTGGACGAGGCCTCGGCCACGCTGCGCCAGCGGCTCGAGGCCGAATTGCCCGCCATCTTGGCACAGGCCATGTCCCGCATACGACCTGGTTGAAATCCGCCGTAATACCCTCATATGACTTCCGACAGGATTCAGTGGAAATTAAGAAACCTGTCAGGCATACTTACCCTAAAGCCGATTAGGCATTGTGCCCGCTCTGCTTTCATTCGTACCCTCCCAGAGGAACCGCCATGAACGATTTCCGTCCTTCCCCCTTCAACCGTTCCGGCACCGACGCATATGCCGGCGCGCCGGGCGAGGTCGTCCGCAACCGTGTGCTGCGCAATACGTACTGGCTGCTCGCCTTGTCGATGATTCCCACGGTGCTGGGCGCCGCCCTGGCCTTGTCGCTGGGCCTGAACCAGGCCATGGCTGCAAGCCCCGGCACCACCGCCATCATTTTCCTGATCGGCGCCTTCGGCCTGATGTTCGGAATCGAGCGCAATAAAAACAGCTCGCTGGGCGTGGCTCTGCTGCTGGTTTTCACCTTTTTCATGGGTGTGATGCTGTCGCAGCTGCTCGGCTTCGTACTCGGTCGCAGCAACGGCGCTCAACTGATCATGACGGCCTTCGGCGGCACGGCCATCGTGTTCGGCGCCATGGCCTCGCTGGCCAGCACCGTCAAGCGCGACCTCTCCAGCAGCCTGGGCAAGTGGCTGTTCGCCGGCCTCATGGTGATCATCGTGGCCAGCCTGGCCAACATCTTCCTGCACCTGCCGGCGCTCATGCTCACCGTGTCGGTGCTGGCCATCGTGATCTTCTCGGCTTTCATGCTGGTCGATCTGCAGCGCATCATCAACGGCGGCGAAACCAACTACGTCACCGCCACCCTGGCTGTCTATCTCGACGTCTACAACGTCTTTACCAACCTGCTGATGCTGCTCAGCGCCTTTACCGGCAACAACCGCAATTAAGCACTCGGTGCGTCGACAAAAAGGCCGCGTCACAGACGCGGCCTTTTTTTATCTGCTCCTGCCTGCAGACCGATTACGCCACCTGCGCCAGCGGCTCCTCATGGTCGTCGAACTGCGCCTCCTCGGTTGAACCGGTCAAGGCCGTCGTCGACGAGCGGCCCGCTTCGATCACCTGCGTCACGGCGTCGAAATAGCCTGTGCCCACTTCGCGCTGATGCTTCACCGCGGTAAAACCCAACTCGGCGGCCGCGAACTCTTTCTGCTGCAGTTCGACGAAGGCGCTCATCTGGCGGCGGGCGTAGCCGTGCGCCAATTCGAACATGCCGTAGTTCAGCGAGTGGAAGCCGGCCAGCGTGATGAACTGGAACTTGTAGCCCATGGCGCCCAACTCACGCTGGAACTTGGCAATGGTGGCATCGTCCAGGTTCTTCTTCCAGTTGAACGACGGCGAGCAGTTGTAGGCCAGCAGCTTGCCCGGGAAGCGCTGATGAATGGCCTCGGCGAACTTGCGCGCGTATTCCAGGTTCGGCGTGGACGTCTCGCACCAGATCAGATCGGCGTACGGCGCATAGGCCAGGCCGCGCGAGATGGCCTGATCGATGCCGGCGCGCGTGCGAAAGAAACCCTCCATCGTGCGTTCGCCGGTAAGAAAGGGGCGGTCGTTCTCGTCCACGTCGCTGGTCACCAGATCCGCGGCGTCGGCGTCGGTGCGGGCCAGCAGCAGCGTCGGCACGCCCAGCACATCGGCCGCCAGGCGGGCGGACACCAGCTTGGCCACGGCTTCGCGGGTCGGTACCAGCACCTTGCCGCCCATGTGGCCGCACTTCTTCACCGAGGCGAGCTGATCCTCGAAATGCACGCCCGCCGCCCCGGCCTCGATCATGGCCTTCATAAGCTCATAGGCGTTAAGCACCCCGCCGAAACCGGCCTCCGCGTCGGCTACGATGGGGGCGAAGTAATCCACGTAACCCTCATCGCCGGGACCGACGCCTTCCATCCACTGGATCTGGTCGCAGCGGGTCAGGCTGTTGTTGATGCGGCGCACGACCATAGGCACGGAATTGACGGGGTACAACGACTGGTCCGGATACATTTCGCCGGCCGAGTTGGCGTCGCCCGCGACCTGCCAGCCCGACAGGTAAATGGCCTTGAGCCCGGCCTTGACCTGCTGCATGGCCTGGTTGCCGGTGAGAGCGCCCAGCGAATTGACGAAGGGTTCGGTATGCAGCGATTGCCACAGGCGCTGCGCACCCCGTTTGGCCAGCGTATGTTCAACTGCGACGGAGCCGCGCAGCTTTACGACGTCGGCTGCGCTATAGGCGCGGGAAACGCCCTTCCAGCGTTGGTTTCCGGCCCAGTCCTGTTCCAGGTGGCTGATTTCGAGTTGGCGACGATTCATCACTAGGTTCCTCTTGATTGGTAGAAAAAAGTTCCGGACTTAAAACCGAGGTATCCGGCGCTGGCTTTGCCGACTGCACGAGTCATTGAAAAAGCACGATTTCATTCTGGCATCGCAGCAAGATTTTTCCGGTCCAATAAAAGAAATATTTTTCTTATATAAATCAATAAATTACAACGATCATTTTGCATTATGAAACGATTTTTGGCCTCGTAAAATCAGAAAATGATGCAGAGCGGCATAACTTTTCGGATGCCATTATTGATATTTCATAATATGAAATTTTGATCGATTTTCACTGGCCAGAAAATCAAGACCGGAAATTCCGACTGTTGCATCCCGTGTTGCCGCAACCCGATGTCGCGTGAACGCGACAAACGCTCGGCAGCTCACTCTGCGTCCGGCCTCTTACAATGCAAGTCCTGCCTGTCTACGAATGCATCACATGTCGCTGACCGACGCCCCCTTGGGCCATCACGTCGCCTATCCCGCCCAATACGATCCCGCGCTGCTCTTTCCCATCGAGCGCGCAGCCAATCGAACCGCATTGGGTCTGAACGCCGCAAAACCCCTGCCCTTCCACGGCGCCGATATCTGGACGGCCTACGAACTCTCTTGGTTGAACGCCAAAGGCAAGCCTCTGGTAGCGATGGCCGTCTTCACTATTCCGGCCGACAGCCCGCGACTGATCGAATCCAAATCGTTCAAGCTCTACCTGAACTCGTTTAACCAGACCCGCCTGGACGACGAATCGACGCTGCGCGAACGGCTCGCGCGCGATCTCGGCGCTGCCGTCGGCGCGCCCGTAAGGCTGGATCTCATTGCTCCGCGCGACTTCGCGCGGCAGACCATCGCCGAGCTCGACGGCACCGACCTGGATGCGCTCGATGTCGCCATCGAAACCTACCAGCCTGCCCCCGAACTATTGCGCCATGCTGCGGGATCGCGCGACACAGAAGTGATCGAAGAAACGCTGGTCTCGCGCCTGCTCAAGTCCAATTGCCCGGTGACCGGCCAGCCCGATTGGGCCAGCGTGCAGATTCGCTATCGTGGCCGCGCCATCGATCGCGAATCGCTGCTCAAGTACATCGTGTCTTTCCGCGAGCACGCGGGCTTTCACGAACATTGCGTAGAGCAGATCCACACCGATATCATGCGCGCCTGCGCGCCCTCCGAACTCACCGTCTATGCCCGCTACACGCGGCGCGGCGGGCTGGATATCAACCCTTGGCGCAGCAATGTGCCCCATGCCAGCGTCGGCGGCGTACGCACTGCGCGGCAGTGAGCCGCACAGACAACACAGACGATCGAATCAGGCGTCGGCTCGATAGCGCCGCCGCTTCAAGCTGCGCTTGGTCTTTTCCAACGTGGCGCTCACCGCCGGTCCATGCTTGAGTGCCACGCCGACCGCCAGCACATCGATCAGCACCAGATGCACGATACGCGACAGCATCGGGCTGTAGATCTCGGTGTCTTCTTGCGTGTCAGCGATCAGCGGCACCGTGGCCAGCCGCGCCAGCGGTGTGCCGGAGGTCGTGATCGCCACCACGGGGCAGCGATTGGCGCGCGCGATTTCCACCGCGTCCAGCAACTCGTTGGAGCGGCCGGAAGTGGAAATCGCCACCAGCACATCGCGCGGGCCCAGCAGCGAGGCAGCCATGGCCTGCACGTGCGGATCGGCGTAGGAGACGGCCGGAATGTCGAAGCGGAAGAATTTGTGCTGAGCGTCGGCGGCAATGATGCCGGAATTTCCCAGGCCGTAGAACTCGATGCGGCGCGCCTTGGCCAACAGTGCGATCGCCGCGTCGAGCATGGCCGGGTTGACATCGTTGCGGCATTTGAGCAAAGCCGACACGGCGTTGTCGAATACCTTGGCCGACAGCTCCGAGGTCGGATCACCCGGCCGCACGCTCGAATGCACGTAGGGCACGCCGGCGACTAGGCTGCCGGCCAGCTTGAGCTTGAAGTCGGGCAGGCCGGTGCAGCCCAGCGAACGACAGAAACGGATCACGGTGGGCTGGCTCACACCTGCCTTTTTGGCGATATCGGCCACGGTGGCCTGGATCACCTGATTCGGTTGTCCCAGCACCAGCTGCGACACTTTGCGTTCGGCGGCGGACAGCGATTCGAACTGGCTTTTGATGCGATCGAGCATGGATGCATCCATGATGGTCAGGGGGCCCAATACACATCGAGCGGCGCCTGGGTCTGATGTACCAGGGCGCTGATGGGCAGATCGGGAGTAAGCGCGACGCAGGCGGCATCGAACACGCGCCGCTTGGCCGGGCCGGCGATGGCGAGCAGCAATAGTCGCGACCGCAGCAGCTCCGCCAGAGTCAGGCTGATGCGCGCATGCGGCGCAGACGGCGGCGTCACCGCCAGATAGTGCGCCCGGCTCGCCGAATCGAGTCCGGCAGCCAGTTCCGGCGCCCCAGGAAACAACGAGGCGGTATGCCCGTCTTCGCCCATGCCCAGCAAGGCCACGGTGATGGGCCGCGCCGCAGCATTGGCGGCCGTCACCGAGCCTGCGATATCCGACGGATCGCGCACCAGGCCGGCAAAACGCGCCGCCGCGGCGCGTCCGGCCAATAGATGCTCGCGCACCAGACGCTCGTTGCTGTCGGCGTGATCGGGGGGCACACAGCGCTCGTCCACCAAGGTGATCAGTACGCGCGACCAATCCAGATCGGCCTCGCGCAGCGCATGGAACAAGGGCACGGGCGAGCGCCCGCCCGATACGGCCAGCACCGCACCGCCTTCGGCGTCGAGCGCGGCGGCCAACGGCTGGACGACGGCCTGCACCAGCGCCGCCATATGTTCGGCGCTATCCGAGCACTGGATCCACATCGTTCAGGCTTCCTCGTTCCATGCCGCACCGGCGCGCGAAAGGAGTCCGGTCGAGGCCGCCGGTCCCCAGGTGCCTGCGGTATACGACTTGGGCGGCACGGTGCTCTGCTCCCAGTTCTCGATGATGGGTTCGACCCAGCGCCAAGCCTCGACCAGTTCATCGCGGCGCATGAAGAGCGCCAACCTGCCCCGGATCACATCGAGCAGCAGGCGCTCGTAGGCATCGGCGCGGCGCACCTTGTACATGGACTGGAAATCCAGATCCAGATGTGTGGACTGCAGACGCATGGCGTCGCCCGGCTCTTTGGCCAGGAAGTACAGGCGAATACTTTCCTCGGGCTGCAGGCGGATGACCAGGCGGTTGGCGGTGTGCTGGCCGGCCGGATTTTCGAAGAGCGAGTGCGGCACGTCGCGAAAATTGATCACGATCTCGGCCAGACGCTCCTGCATGCGCTTGCCCGTGCGCAGAAAGAACGGCACGCCGGCCCAGCGCCAATTGGCGATCTCAGCCCGCAGCGCGACGAACGTCTCGGTGCGGCTGTCGGCCGGAATATTCGCCTCGTCGTGAAACCCCGGCACCGGCCTGCCGCCCACCGCGCCGGCCTTGTACTGGCCGCGCACGGTCTTGAGCGCCACATCCTCGGCGCTGAAGGGCTTGAGCGCCTTGAGCGCCTTGAGCTTCTCGTCGCGGATGGCGTTGGCCTCCAGCGTTGCCGGCGGCTCCATCGCCACAATGCACAGCAGCTGCAGCAAGTGATTCTGCACCATGTCGCGCAGCGCGCCGGTCTTGTCATAGAACTCGCCGCGCCCTTCCACACCCAGCTCTTCGGCGATGGTGATCTGCACGTTGTCGACCCACTCATGCCGCCACAGCGGTTCGAAGAGTGCATTGCCGAAGCGGATCGCCATGAGATTCTGCACCGACTCCTTGCCCAGATAATGGTCTATGCGATAGGTCTGGTCTTCGGCGAAGTAGCGCGCCACCGCGTCGTTGATCGACTCGGATGAGTCCAGATCGTGGCCCAGCGGCTTTTCGAGCACTACGCGTACCGAGGGGCGATTCAGCCCGACGGCCGCCAGTTGCTCGCAAATGGTGGTGAACAAATCCGGCGTGGTGGCCAGATAGCAGACCGTGATGCGCTCGCCATCCGGTCCGAGCCGCTGCGCAAGGCTTGCATAATCGCCGGGCTCGGCCGCTTCCAGTTTGTGGAAATCGACGCGTTCAAGGAAGGTGATCCAGGCCGACGGATCGAAACCCGGTTCCATGTGCGGACGCGCTTTTTCCTGCACCTGGGCAAGATAGCCCTCTCGCCCGAGGTTCTTGCGCCCCAGGGCGACGATGCGCCCATCCTGGTGCAGCAGCCCGGCCTTGTGCGCCTGGTAGAGCGCGGGCAGGAGCTTTCTCATGACCAGGTCTCCGGTGCCGCCGAACAGCACCATATCGAAAGCCGGCGTGGTCGCCATGCAAAGCCTCCCTCGTTTCTGAAGCATGCAGATGTTTTATGTAGTAATACTACTTCTTCTTTACGAAAAATGTGTAGTAAAACTACAATCCGTTTTCCCTCCTCTCCGATTACAGGAAGTCCATCATGGCCCTGCACCCCATTCTGGCCGCCGTCACGGACCGTATCGTCGAACGCAGCCGCGACACGCGCGCGGCCTATCTGACCCGCCAGCGGGCGGCCTATCGCAACAGGGTCGAGCGCAGCCATCTGGGCTGCACCAACCTGGCCCATGCCTTCGCCGCCATGCCGGGGCAGGACAAGATCCTGCTCAAGGACGTGTCGCCGGCATCGCGCCCCAATCTCGCCATCGTCTCGGCCTACAACGACATGCTGTCGGCCCATCAGCCGCTTGCCGCCTTTCCGGCCTGGATCAAGCAAGCCGCCCACGCGGCCGGCGCCACAGCGCAGTACGCCGGCGGCGTGCCCGCCATGTGCGACGGCGTAACCCAGGGCCAGGCCGGCATGGAGCTGTCGCTGTTCTCGCGCGACGTGATCGCCATGGCCACCGCCGTGGCACTGTCGCACCAGATGTTCGACGCCGCGCTGTACCTGGGCGTGTGCGACAAGATCGTGCCGGGTCTGCTGATCGGCGCGCTCACGTTCGGCCATCTGCCTGCCGTGTTCGTGCCGGCGGGCCCCATGACCACCGGCCTGTCCAACGACGAAAAAGCCAAGACGCGGCAGCTCTTCGCCCAGGGCAAGATCGGCCGCGAGGAACTGCTGGAGGCCGAATCCAAGTCCTACCACGGTCCCGGCACCTGCACTTTTTACGGCACCGCCAACTCCAACCAGATGCTGATGGAGATCATGGGCCTGCATCTGCCGGGCGCGGCCTTCATCAACCCGAACACCCCGCTGCGCGAGGCGCTCACCTACGAAGCCGCGCGGCGCGCCGTGGCCATCTCGGCCCAGGGCGAACGCTACACCCCGATCGCCGAAGTGATCGACGAAAAAGCCATCGTCAACGGGATCGTCGGCCTGCACGCCACCGGCGGTTCGACCAATCACACGCTGCACCTGGTGGCAATCGCGCGCGCGGCCGGCATCAATATCAACTGGGACGACTTCGCCGAGCTGTCGGCCGTGGTGCCGCTGCTGGCGCGCGTCTACCCGAACGGCAAGGCCGACGTAAACCACTTCCACGCCGCTGGCGGCATGGGCTTCGTGATCCGCGAACTGCTCGGTGCCGGCCTGCTGCACGGCGACGTCAATACCGCCATGGGGCCGGGCCTCGCGCAATATACCCAGGAGCCCTTCCTGGACGATGGCGCGCTGGTCTGGCGCGACGCGGCATCGGCCTCGCACGACCTGGACGTGCTGCGTCCGGCCAGCGAACCGTTCAGCCGCGACGGCGGCCTCAAACTCATGACCGGCAACCTGGGCCGCGCGGTCATCAAGGTATCGGCGGTCAAGCCCGAGCACCGCGTGATCGAGGCGCCAGCCCTGGTGTTCGACGATCAGGACGCGCTGCTCGCGGCGTTCAAGCGCGGCGAGCTGGCGCGCGATTTCGTCGCGGTGATCCGCTTTCAGGGCCCACGCGCCAACGGCATGCCCGAGCTGCACAAGCTCACGCCGGCGCTGTCGGTGCTGCAAGAACAGGGCTTTCACGTCGCGCTGGTCACTGACGGGCGCATGTCGGGCGCCTCAGGCAAGGTGCCGGCGACGATCCACGTCAGTCCCGAGGCCGTCGCAGGCGGCCCGATCGCACGCGTACGCGACGGCGATCTGGTGCGCGTCGATGCCAATACGGGCGAATTGGCCGTGCTGGTTCCCGCCGCCGAATGGGCCGCGCGAGAAATCGCCCGCGCCGATCTTTCCCACAATCAATATGGCGTAGGTCGCGAGCTGTTCGCGGTCTTTCGCCAGAACGCCGACGCCGCCGAAGCCGGCGCGGCGTCGTTCCGCCTTCCCGATTGGCAGGAGTAACTCCAGATGGATGCCTTGAAATTGTTGCAGCAAAGCCCGGTCATGCCGGTGATTGTCATCGACGAACTGGACACTGCGGTGGATCTGGCGCGCGCCCTGGTGGCGGGCGGCATCCGCTCGCTGGAGGTAACGCTGCGCTCGGACGCCGCGCTCGACGCCATACGCGCGATCGGCGCCGACGTGCCCGATGCGATCGTCGGCGTGGGTACCGTGCGCAACGCCGCTCAGTTGGAAGCAGCGCTCAAGGCCGGCGCGCGTTTCGCGATCAGCCCGGGACTCACGCCCGATCTGGCCGCCGCGGCGCGCGGCTTGCCCGTGCCTTTCCTGCCCGGCGTTGCCACGCCGGCCGAAGCGATGTGGGCGGCGGACTGCGGTTTCACCGTACAGAAGCTGTTCCCGGCCGAAGCCGTCGGCGGCCGCGCGCTGCTCAAGGCGCTGGCCGGTCCGCTGCCCGACCTCAAATATTGCCCCACCGGAGGGATTAGCCCAGCCAATGCTGCAGACTATCTGGCGCTGCCCAACGTACTGTGCGTGGGCGGCTCCTGGCTCACGCCGCAGGCCGCCGTCGCAGCGCGCGACTGGTCCGCCATCACCGAACTGGCGCGCGCCGCCAGCGCGCTGGCTTGATCGGGCACGCCCGAAAACGAAGCGGGCCCAGGCCCGCTTTTTTCATCTCGTTTATTGCCCCGATTTTTCCCGTATTACCGGCCAGGCGCGTTGCATGTAATACAGCATCGACCATACCGTCAGCACGGCGGCGATGATGATGAGCCAGCCGCCCACTCGGCCCAGGTCTATGCCGTACAAGCTGCGGTCGTACAGCAGGCAGGGAATCGCAATCATCTGCGCGGCGGCCTTGAACTTGCCCAACCGGTGCACCGCCACGCTGGCGCGCGCCCCCAGCGTGGCCATCCATTCCCGCAACGCCGAAATCGTGAGCTCGCGACCGATGATGATGAGCGCGATGAAGACGTCCACCCGATTGATGCCCAGCAGCACGAGAAGCGCCGCGCACACCATGAGCTTGTCGGCCACCGGATCGAGAAAGGCGCCGAACGCCGAGGTTTGATTCCAGCGGCGGGCCAGCCAGCCGTCGAACCAATCCGTCAACGCGGCGATGATGAAGGCGCACGCGGCCAGCGCATCGCGCATGGGCACGGCCAGCCATTTGCTGGGCAGATAGAACAACCCCACGATGAGCGGGATCATGGCAATGCGCAGCCAGGTCAGAATGATCGGTACGTTTAGCGGCATAGTGGGCGTAATGCTACATCAGCCTGACCCCGAATCATCCTGCGGCATCGTCGCGCGCGATGTCAGCCGTGCAGAGCGCTGTAGATGCGTTCGGCCAGATCGCCCGAAATGCCGTCCACGGAGGCCAGGTCGGCGATACTGGCGGCCGCCACGCCCGACAGGCCGCCGAAGCGCGCCAGCAGCCGCTGGCGACGGCGCGCGCCCACGCCCTCGATCTCCTCCAGGCGCGACACGTTGCGGGTCTTGGCGCGTTTGGCGCGCATGCCAGTGATGGCGAAGCGATGCGCCTCGTCGCGGACCTGGGCGATCAGCATCAGCGCGGCCGACTCCTTGCCCAGGGCCACGGGCTCGCGGTCGTCCGCGAACACCAGGGTCTCCAGGCCCACCTTGCGGCCCTCGCCCTTGGCCACGCCGACCAGCGACTGGATGTCCAGCCCCAGCTCGACGAAGACTTGCCGCGCCACCTCGACCTGCCCCTTGCCGCCGTCGATCAGCACCAGGCCCGGCATTTGCGCCTCGCCGTCGGCGACCTTGGCGAAGCGGCGCATCAGCACTTGCCGCATGGCGGCATAGTCGTCGCCCGGCGTAATGCCGACGATGTTGTAGCGCCTGTACAGCGAGGGCTGCATGTCGTGATGCTGGAACACTACGCACGATGCCTGGGTCGCCTCGCCGGCCGTGTGGCTGATGTCGAAGCACTCGATGCGCAGAGCGTCCAGCATGGCCTCGTCGGCATCCAGATCCAGCGCTTCGGCCAGCGCTACGGTGCGGGCAGCCTTCGCGCCCGATTCGCTCAAGGCCCGCGCCAGGGCCAGCTCGGCATTCTTTTGCGCCTGCTCCAGCCAGGCACGCCGTATGCCCTGCGGCCGCGTCAACAGGCGCGGCGCCTTCGCGCCCGACTGCTCGGCCAGCAAGCCCAGCAGATCCCCGTCGGGCAGTGCGTGCGTCGTCACCAGCACCGGCGGCATCAGGCCGTCCACATAGTGCTGGGCCACGAAAGCCGCCAGCACATCCTCGGATGGCTCACCCTCGGCATGAACCGGAAAAAACGGCTTGTCGCCCAGATGCCGGCCGCCGCGCACCATGGCCAGGTTGACGCAGACCTTGCCGCCCGCGCTGGCTACCGCGACGACGTCGGTGTCTTCGGCGCTGTCGGTGTTTTCCATGGTCTGCTGGTGCAACACGCGGGCCAGCGACCCCATCTGGTCGCGCAGAGCGGCCGCTTCCTCGAAGCGCAGCTCGTTCGAAGCCTGCTGCATGCGCGCCTCGATCTCGCCCATCACGTCCTGCGCCTCGCCGTTGAGAAAGCGCACGGCGCGCTGCACGTCGGCCGCGTATTCCTCTCGACTCAGCGCCTGCACGCACGGCGCCGAACAGCGTCCGATCTGATGCAGCAGGCACGGCCGCGATCGGTTGGCGAACACGGTGTCTTCGCAGGTCCGAAGACGAAAGACTTTTTGCAGTATCTGGATAGTCTCGCGCACCGCCCACGAATTGGGATAAGGGCCGAAATACTGCCCCTTGCGGCTAGTGGAGCCGCGGTAATAAGCGATGCGCGGCCAATCGTGCGCCGTCACCTGCAGATAGGGATAGGACTTGTCGTCGCGAAAAAGAATGTTGTAGCGCGGATGCAGGCGCTTGATCAGGTTGTTTTCCAGGATCAGCGCTTCGGCTTCCGAGCGCGTCACCGTCACCTCGACGCGCGCCACCTTGGCCACCATTTGCGCAATGCGCGGACTGGACAGCGTCTTCTGAAAGTAAGACGAGACGCGCTTTTTCAGGTCGCGCGCCTTGCCCACGTACATGACCTCGCCGGTCTGGTCCAAATGCCGGTATACGCCCGGCAAATGCGGAAGATCGGCCAGAAACTGCTTGAGATCGAAAGCGTCGGACATGAATGGTGCAACCGCGAAGATTAGGAGAGCGGCGCCAGCATGCGTCGCGCGCGCTGATAGCGGTCTTCGTCCTGCAAGTCATTCCATGATGTCGCCGGCAGACGCGGCATCAGCCGGCGTATGCGCGCCACCGCAGCGGCCGGATGCCCATAAGGCTGGCCGTCGTCCAGGCGCGCGAGCAATTCGTCGGCCAGGTCGGGGCGATTGCACACCAGCACCATATCGCAGCCCGCACCCAGCGCGGCGCGCGCGCGCGCCGTGATGTCGCCGGCCACCGTGGCGCCTTCCATGGTCAGGTCGTCGGAGAACACCACGCCGTCATAACCCATCTGCTCGCGCAGAATTTCCTGTACCCAGCGGCGCGAGAATCCCGCCGGCTGCGCATCCACCTTGGGGTAGATCACGTGCGCCGGCATCACCGCCGGCAGCACGGCATCTCCCAGCCAGACATAGGGCGCCGCGTCGTCCTTGAGCACGCGCGCCAGGGTACGGTTGTCGATCGGAATCTCGTGATGCGAGTCGCCCCCGACGAAACCGTGGCCCGGAAAGTGCTTGCCGCACGCTGCCATGCCGACCTGGGCCAGACCTTGGATCAGGGCGCGGGCCAGCATCGCCACCACACGCGGATCGCGATGAAATGCACGTGTGCCGATTACCTTGCTCACGCCGTAATCCAGGTCGAGCACCGGTGCAAAGCTCATGTCCACGCCGCAGGCGCGCAATTCGGCCGCCAGCACATAGCCCGTCTCGCAGGCCATGCGCATGGCCGCAAGCGGATCGGCGTCCCAAGCGCGTCCCAGCGCCTGCATGGGCGGTAGCACCGTGAAGCCGTCTTCGCGAAAACGCTGCACCCGCCCGCCCTCATGGTCTACGGCGATCAATAGCGGTTCGTCGCGCGCCTCGTGAATCTTGCGCGTCAGGGTGCAAAGCTGTTCGCGGCTCTCGAAATTGCGGGCGAACAGGATCACGCCGCCCACCAGGGGATGGCGCAGACGTCGCTTCTCGTCCTTGGTGAGTCGGGGTCCCGCCACATCGACCACGACCGGTCCGGGCGGCATCGATTTGCGCCTCATGTCTTTGCGACCCATACAGGCCTCCCTAGTCTCGTGCGCGAATCCCGTCAGGGTTTGCGCTCGACCACCACATACGCGGCGGCCATATCGGTTTCGTCGGTCAAGGACACATGCGCCGCGCCGAAACGCTCGCTGTACCAGTCCCGCAGCTCGGGGCCCAGCACCAGCACCGGACGGCCGCCCGGCGCGTTGAGCACCTGTACGCGGTTCCAGAACATGGGCATGTGCATACCCAGGCCGATGGCCTTGGAAAAAGCCTCTTTGGCGGCAAACCGCGTGGCAAGAAACAGCACGCCGCGCGCCTCGGAGCGTTGCCGGCGAGCATGGAATTTCTGCAATTCCTCCGCGCCCAGGATCTTCTGCGCGAAACGCTCGCCGCGCCGCGCCAGAGCGCGTTGTATGCGGTCCACGCGTATCAGGTCCATGCCGATGCCGGCGATGCAGCCGGGCGCGGCGGAAGGGGAAAAAGGTGTCGCGGGCATATCGGGGATCATACGCGAGGCCGAGGCCGCGTCACGCGCCGCCACGCAGGCTCTGCAGCTGCGCCTGAACCATCAGCGCCTTCATGTCGCGCACGGCCTTTTCCCAGCCGTCGAACACCGCCTGCGCCACGATGGCGTGGCCGATATTCAGCTCGGAAATACCGGGCAACGCCGCCACCGGCGTCACATTGCCGTAGTGCAGGCCGTGCCCTGCGTTTACGCGCAGCCCCAGCCGCAGCCCGTGGACAACCGCCGCGCGTACGCGTTCCAGTTCGGCCCGTGCCGCTTCGGGCGCATGCGCTTCGGCATAGGCGCCGGTATGCAGCTCGATGACCGTGGCGCCGGCCTGCGCCGCCGCATCGATCTGCAAGGGTTCCGGGTCGATAAATAGCGAGACGCGTATGCCTGCAGCCTGCAGCTGCGCGACGGCTGCCGCAACGGCGGCCTGCCCGCCGACAACATCCAGGCCGCCTTCGGTCGTCAGCTCGGTGCGCTTTTCCGGCACCAGGCAGACGTCGTCCGGCCCGACTTCGCAGGCAATATCCAGCATCTCTCTGGTAACGGCGCACTCCAGGTTCATGCGCGTGCGCAGCCGGCCGCGCATCGCGCGTACATCGGCGTCCTGGATATGACGCCTGTCCTCGCGCAGATGCAGGGTGATCAGATCGGCCCCGGCATCTTCGGCGCGTACCGCCGCTTCGACGGGATCGGGATAAATCGTGTGGCGCTGCTGCCGCAGCGTAGCGACGTGATCGATATTGACGCCCAGTTCTATCATGGCTTGACTCCGTCTGCCTTGAGCAGACCATTCTTCGTTTGATCGGTATTCGCCGCACGCGCCGGGTTGACCGGCACCGCCGACTTGAGCACATCTTCCGGCACCGCGACCCCCTGTCGCGCGGCGGCATCCAGATTGAGATAAAGCCAGGCGCCGGCTACTGTACGCTCGGGTCTGACCGGCCGGTGAGGTGCCGTCCGCCCTGCGGCAGGCCCCGCCTGCTTCAGTGCGCCAGGCAGTCCCAGCGAGGCCATGGCCCCCAGCCTGACCTGGGCGGGGTCGGCGGTGAACAGAGGAATGCGCGCCTGGTCGCAAGTCTGGACCACAACCTGATACTGGGCCGCGACCTTGTCGTCGAAGATCGTATAGACCAAATCTACCCGGCCGATCAGATTGCGTACTGCCGGACCCACGTCCCATTCGTGCGGCGTGGTGACTTCCACCGGATTCATGCCCGACTTGGACAACAGATCCAGCAGTTGCTTGATCGCCGCGACCGAAGCAGGTTCGCCCGGATCGTAGATCAAGCCCACGCGCTTGGCCTGCGGCAATATCTTGCGAATCGTCTCGATCTGTTTGTCCAGTGGCGCCTGGTCGGGCAACGCCACCGCATCGATCGGTGCGAGGACTGGAGCCGGGGCCGGCGTTTTTGTCGCAGGCTGCGCCGGGGCCGGCCGTGTCGGCGGCCGATGCGGCGCCTGAGCCCGAGCCGTCGGCATCGCCGCGCAGACCAGCGCCAGCGCCGCCAGCCGCGGACGCCAGATGCTCGAAGGGCGAGACGTGCGGTTCATGTACCCGTCACGACGCTTTGTAGGTCTCGCGCAGAACGTTCTTCTGCACTTTGCCCATGGTGTTGCGCGGCAGTTCCGCGACGATGTGGATGCGTTTGGGCACCTTGAAATTGGCGATGGTCTCTTTCAGGCTCCCCAGCATGACCTGCGTGTCCAGACTGGCATCGGGCTTGGGCACCACCACAGCCACCACCGCCTCGCCGAAATCGGGGTGCGGCACGCCGATCACGGCCGACTCGGCCACGCCCGGCATGTCGTCGATGAAACCCTCGATCTCTTTCGGGTAGACGTTATAGCCGCCCGAAATGATCAGGTCTTTGCTGCGCCCCACGATGGACACATAGCCGTCGGGCACCTGACGCCCGCCCGACACGCCGCCGTAGCGCCCTACGTCGCCGGTCTTGAACCAGCCGTCGGAGGTGAATTCTTCGCGCGTCTTCTCCGGCATGCGCCAATAGCCCGAAAATACATTGGGACCGCGCACCTGAATATGGCCGATTTCCCCGGGAGGCAACGCCCGCCCGCCATCGTCGACCACACGCAGATCCACGCCCGGCAGAGGCTTGCCCACCGTGCCGCCCAGCCGCTCGCCGTCGCCGGCGTGATAGGGGTTGGACGTCAGCATCACCGTCTCGCTCATGCCGTAGCGCTCGAGTATGGTGTGTCCGCTGCGTTCGCGGAACGCGTTGAACGTTTCCATCAGCAGCGGCGCGGAGCCCGAGATGAACAGGCGCATGTTTCGACACACGCCGCGGCCGAATCGCTCGTCGGCCAACAGCCGCACGTAGTAGGTCGGCACACCCATCATCACCGTGCTGCGCGGCAGATAGTGCAAGGCCTGGTTCACGTCCAGCTTGGGCAGCCAGATCATGCGCGCCCCCGCCAGCAAGGCGCCGTGCGACGCGACGAACAGGCCATGAATGTGGAAGATGGGCAGCATGTGCAACAGCACGTCGCTGCTGCGCCAGCCCCAGTATTCGCGCAGAGTCAGCGCATTCGACGCCATATTGCCGTGCGTGAGCATGGCGCCCTTGCTGCGCCCGGTCGTACCCGAGGTATAGAGAATCACCGCCAGGTCGTCCGGCTTGCGTGCAACGGTGCGGAAAGTCTGGCTCTGGCTCGCCGCGGCCTGCAGCAGCGTACCCGTGCGTCTGTCGCCCAGCGTGTAGATATGCCGCACGCCCGCGGTGCGGGCGATGCGCTCGACCCAGGGCTCGTTGTCCGGAGCGCACACGACGACGTCCGGTTCGGCATTGCCGAGGAAATACTCGATCTCGGATTCTCGGTAGGCAGTATTCAGGGGCAGATAGACCAGCCCGCAGCGCAGGGTGGCCAGGTACAGCAGCAGCGCCTCGGGGGATTTTTCCACCTGCACGGCCACGCGCGCGCCAGAAGGCAGGTCCAGCGAGGCCAGCAGGTTGGCCAGGCACGCGCTGGCGCGGTCCACATCGTCCCAGGAGTAGCAATGATCGGGCGTCTCGATGGCTACGCCCTTGCGATCGACGGGAAAGCCGCTCTCGAGCACGGCATACAGGTTGGACATGAATGTCTCCTTGCAGATTATTAGAGATGCAGCACGCCTTGCACGGCGTGGCCGAGCAAGGCTCGCGCCCAGCGCCTTGCCGGCAGGCCGAACTCGGCCTCCACCTGCTCGGCGCGATCGAGCAATTGGGTCGGCGTCACGGCCAGGGGCGGACCGCTGAACGCCAGAACGATCATGTTGCCCGCGTCGATCTCGGGCAACATGATCACGCGGTCGTCGAACGCGGCAGACAGGTTGTCGATGTTGCGGCTGAAGCTCTCATGCCGGCCGAACAGGTTGACGACCAGCACCCCCGCTTCGCCCAGCACCCGCCGGCAGGCGCCGTAAAAAGCCGCCGAATCGCGCACAGGCCCTCGCGCCTGCGCGTCGTACAGGTCCACCATGAGCACCGGGCATCTGCCCGCGTTCAGCGGATTCGACACCCACAGCTCGGCGTCCAGGTGATGGATGTCCATTCGCGAAGAAGGCGGCAAGCGAAAGAAAGCCTGGCATACCGCGGTGACGCTGGGGTTCCATTCGACGATCTCGAGATCGCTGCGCGTGTGCTTCAGGCAAAAGCGCGCCAATGATCCGGCGCCCAGGCCCAATATGCCGATGGGCGCCTCGCGAGGCGGAGCCAGAAACAGCAGCCAGGCCATCATCTGGGCGGTGTACTCCAGCACCAGGGCGGCCGGGTCCGCGATGCGCATCGCCCCCTGCACCCATTCGGTGTTGAAGTGCAAATAGCGCACGCCGTCCGCCTCGGACAAGGTGGGCTGATCTTGTTCTGTGGGTGTGTGTCGGCTGGACATTGGCGAATTGTAGCCAGCGGCCAGCCGTTGATGCGCCTGAGTTGCCGTGAATCGGAAGAAATCAGGCCTTCTGCCGACCGTCGTAAATGTAGTCGCGACGCCACGGGTAGCCGAGATAGGCCGGATTGTCGAGCTCGTCGGAGCGCCCGGTGGCCAGCGGCGCCAGCAGGAATTGGTGCAGCGAGATCCAGCCGTGCTCGAAGCCCATGGCGCAGCCGGCCAGATACAGGCGGTAGGCGCGCAGCGACTTCATACCCTGCTCGCCCCTGTCGTGAGTGAGTATCTCGGCGGCGCGATCGAGCTGCGCCTCCAGGCCGTCGCTCCAGGCCCATAGCGTACGGGCATAATGCGGGCGCAGGTTTTCCATATCGACCGTCTCCAGGCCGCCCAGCGCCACGGTCTCCAGCACATTGCTCACATGCGTCAGCTCGCCGCCCGGAAATATGTATTTATCGATGAACTCGCCCATGCCGCTGCCCAGTTCGGCGTTGTAGACGCCCCCGGCAGTATTGCCGTGATTCAAGATGAGGCCGCTGGGCTTGAGCAGACGGCGCAGCTTGGCGAAGTATTCGGGCAGCAGGGCGCGGCCGACATGCTCGAACATGCCCACCGAGGAAATCTTGTCGTAAGGCCGCGATTCGTCGAGTTTGCGGTAATCCATCAGCTCCATGCGCACCCGGCCCTTCAGCCCTTTTTCCTCGATCAGACGGGTAACGTGCGCGTGCTGGTTGCGCGACAGCGTGATGCCGGTGGCGTCGACGCCATAGTTCTCGGCGGCCCACAGCAGCAGCCCGCCCCAGCCCGCGCCGATATCTAGAAAGCGCTCGCCCGGCGCCAGGCGCAGCTTGCGGCAGATGTGATCGATCTTGGCTTCCTGGGCCTGTGCCAGGTTCATGCCCGGCTCACGGTAGTAGGCGCAGGAATAGACCCGGCGCGGATCCTGCCAAAGGGCGTAGAAAGCCTCGGAAAGATCGTAGTGGTACTCGATCTGTTTGGCGTCGCGCTCGACAGAATGGCGCCAGATGGAAATCAGCTTGCGCACGAGCTCGGTCAGCCTGCCCGTGCGCGCCGCCTCGATGGGCGAGTCGGGCAGCATCTGCGCCGCGGCCGCCATGAGATCGCGCATGGAACCTTCGATATCGATCAGGCCTTCGACGTAATCCTGACCCAGCACGCCGACCGAACCTTCGGCCAGATGAATCAGTGATTTCTTGTCGCGCACGGTGAACTTCACTCGCGGATCGGGCGATCCCAGAACAGTGCCATCGGGCATCACCAACTGGACCGGCGCCTGCGTCACGGCCTTCAGTTTCCGATCCACTGCGGACAACAACGGGTTCACGAACTTACTCCCCTGATGATCGAACTCGGCGACTTTATCGGAATTTGATTGCAACCGCATGCATCTGGGGCGTGATACATTGTTCAGTTCGGCCCGCAAGTCGGCTGCGCCTTGCGGCGCTTGCCGTGTCCGGCCCCTTCCTCGGCGCAGACCGCGCCTCTCCCGCATTTTTCGATGTCGTCGTCCGAATCCCTGCCTCGTAGGCTGCCCGGCTGGTTGATCCTGATGGGCGCGCTGACCGCGATCGGCCCATTTTCCACCGACATGTACCTCCCCGCCTTTCCGGCCATGGCCGAGGGGCTGCACACGACGCTGGGCGAAATCGAGCGCACGCTGGCCATTTACCTCGTCGGCCTGGCGCTGTCCCAGATGATCTACGGCTCGCTGGCCGATCGCTATGGCCGCAAGCGGCCGCTGATAGGCGGGCTGGCGCTCTACACCGCGTCTTCCGTCGGCTGCGCTCTGGCCGGCGACGTTCAAATCCTGCTCGTCTGCCGAGTGCTGCAGGCGCTGGGCGCGGCGGCCGGCATGGTGGTGCCGCGCGCCGTGGTGCGCGATCACTACTCGACCCAAGGCGCCGCACGCGCCCTGTCGATGATGATGCTGGTCATGGGCCTGGCGCCAATTCTCGCGCCGCTGGCCGGCGGCCAGCTCGTGGACTTCGGCTGGCGCAGCCTGTTCTGGACCATGGCTGCCCTGGGGATGGCGCTGCTCCTGGCCGTAGTCCTCGTCATGCGCGAATCGCTGGCGCCCGAAAACGTCGTGTCCTTGAACTGGCGCGTCGTCCTGGGCAACTACCGCGCCCTGCTCAGGCACCGCGGCTTCATGGCGCACTCGCTCGCCGGCGGGCTGTGCCAGGCCGGCATGTTCGCCTACATCGCCGGGTCGCCGCACCTGTTCATCCAGGTCTACGGCGTCGCCGTGCAGCACTATGGCCTGTTCTTCGGCAGCAATGCCGCAGTCCTGATCGTCGGCGCGCAGCTAAGCGCATTCCTGCTGCGCCGCCATTCCTCGCTGGTGCTGCAGCGCCGCGCCCTGACCGGTCTCGCTCTGGCCGCCTTGGCAGGCCTGGCCATGGCCTTGTCCGGTGTCATCTCCTTGTGGCTGGCCATGGCCTACATTCAGGTCTATATGTTCAGCAACGGCTTCGTGAATCCCAATTCGGCGGCTCTGGCCCTATCGGAGCAGGGCCGCCGCCTGGGCGCGGCCTCCGCCGTCCTGGGTACGCTGCAATATTCCTGCGCAGCCCTGGCCAGCGCCGCCATCAGTCTCTGGCAGGTCGACAGCGCCCTGCCCCTGACCACCATCATGGCCGGCTGCGCCTGTCTCGGCTGGTTCTTCGGCCGCGTGGCGCGCAGCGGCACGGCCGGACGAGCGGCAACGGCCTGAGAAAAGCGGAGAAGCCGGACCATGAATTTCGATGCAGCTATCGTCGGCAGCGGTCTGGCGGGGCTGAGCGTCGCGCTCAATCTCGCCGACACGCACCGCGTCGTTTTGATCGCCAAGCGGGCGATGGACGAAGGCGCAAGCGACCGCGCCCAAGGCGGGATCGCTGCCGTGCTCGACTCGGCCGACAGCGTGGAAAACCACGTCGGCGACACGCTGGCGGCGGGCGGCGGCCTGTGCGACGAGACAGCAACGCGCTATATCGTCGAACATGGCCGACAGGCCATCGAATGGCTGATCGCCCAAGGCGTGCCGTTCACGAAAGACGCCGCTGCCGAGCTCGGCTTTCATCTCACGCGCGAGGGCGGCCACAGCCATCGTCGCATCATCCACGCCGCGGATGCCACCGGGCATGCGGTCATCCAGACACTGACGGAACGTGCTCGGTCTCACCCGAACATCACGATCCTCGAAGACCATCATGCGATCGACCTCGTCACCTCCGACTCGCTCGGCCTGCCCGGACGGCGCTGCCACGGCCTCTACGCGCTCGACCTAAAGAACGACCGCACGGTGACGATCCAGGCACCGCATACGGTGCTCGCCACGGGCGGCGCGGGCAAGGTGTACCTCTACACGACGAACCCCGACACCGCCACCGGCGATGGCATCGCCATGGCCTGGCGCGCGGGCTGCCGCGTGGCGAACATGGAGTTCATCCAGTTTCATCCCACCTGTCTTTTTCATCCGCATGCCAAGTCGTTCCTGATTTCGGAAGCCGTGCGCGGCGAGGGCGGCATTCTGCGCCTGCCGGACGGCACGCGGTTCATGCCGTCGCACGATGCGCGCGCCGAACTCGCGCCGCGTGATGTCGTCGCCCGCGCGATCGACTTCGAGATCAAGAAGCATGGCATCGACTGTGTTCACCTCGACATCAGCCACCAGCCGCCGAGGTTCATCGAAGAGCACTTCCCGACCATTCTTGCGCGTTGCCGCGAATTTGGCATCGACATCACCAAAGCGCCCATTCCTGTCGTGCCGGCTGCGCACTACACCTGCGGCGGCGTCGTCACCGATCTTGCCGGCCGCGCCGATCTCGCAGGGCTCTACGCGGTCGGAGAAGCCGCCTGCACGGGCCTGCACGGCGCCAACCGCCTTGCGAGCAATTCGCTATTGGAATGTCTCGTCATTGGCCGCTCGACTGCCGAAGCGATCAAGGAAACGCCCCCAGGCAGGCACGCGCAGGCGCCGTTGCCGCAATGGGACGAAAGCCGCGTATCCGACTCCGACGAGGAGGTCGTGGTTGCGCACAACTGGGACGAACTGCGCCGCATGATGTGGAACTATGTCGGCATCGTGCGCACCGACAAACGCCTTGAGCGCGCCCAGCATCGCCTCGCGCTTCTGCGCGAGGAAATCCTCGAGTATTACGCGAACTTCCGCGTCACTCGCGACCTGCTGGAGCTGCGCAATCTCGTGGAGATCGCCTCACTCATCGTGGAAGGTGCGCGTATGCGCCGTGAAAGCCGTGGTCTGCACTACAGCCGCGACTGGCCGGATGTTCTGCCCAAAGCCCTGCCGACGGTGCTCGCGCCAGGGCGTGAGCGCGATCAGGGGCCTTCGGCGCCCGAAAAACGCTAGACAATCCGCATGGAGTAGTCCGTCGCACGCACGTCCTTGGTCAGGGCGCCGACGGACACCCGATCCACGCCGGTTTCCGCAATCGTGCGCACTGTCTCCAGGCTCACCCCGCCCGAAACTTCAAGCACCGCACGTCCTTCGGTGCGCCTGACGGCGTCACGCATCATGTCGAACGAGAAGTTGTCGAGCAGAATCGATTTCGCACCATGCGCGAGCGCCGTATCGAGCTGGGCAAGCGTCTCGACCTCGATCTGAATCGGCACGCCGGCGTCGAGCGCAAGCGCGGCATCCATAGCCGGCCCCACGCCGCCAGCCGCGGCAATATGGTTTTCTTTTATCAAAATCCCATCGTAAAGCGCGAGGCGCTGGTTCGCGCCACCGCCCACGCGCACCGCGTATTTCTGCGCGAGACGCAGGCCGGGCAAAGTCTTGCGTGTGTCCAGGACACGAGTGGAAGTATGCGCGATCAGGTCGACATAGCGTCGCGTCACGCTCGCCACGCCAGACAGCAACTGCAGAAAATTCATGGCATTGCGCTCGGCGGTCAACAGCGCGCGGGCCGGCCCCCGCAGCAGGCACACCACCGCATCGGTAGCCATCCGATCACCTTCGCGATAATTCCAGCGCACCTCGATGCGCGGATCGATGCGCAGCATCACCGCGTCGAACCAGAGCACGCCGCACAGCAGGGCATCCTCCCGCACGATAATGCGCGCGTCGCGCACCTCATCTGCAGGCACGAGACGGCCCGTCTGATCGCCGGAACCGACATCCTCCTCGATCGCATCGGTCACATTGCGCACGACCGCGGCGTCGAAGGCAGCGCCGTAGTGTGCACGCACCTCGTCGAGCAAGGGCGAGACGGCATCCGCCGTCGGCAATCCGATCGTGCCCATCACGCCGCCCCCACTTGCGAAAACAAGGCGCCGTCCCGCGCAAGATCGCCGCTCGCCTGCACACGGCGCTTGCGCTCGGACGCGAACGCCAGCATGCGCTCGATAGGCAGGCGGGCGCGTTCGCCGATGGAAGCGTCCACGTGAATCTCGTTATGACCGCGTTCGAGAACCTCGGCAAGGTTCGCGAGACCGTTCATGGCCATCCAGGGACAATGCGCGCAACTCTTGCAGGTCGCGCTATTGCCCGCCGTCGGCGCTTCGATGAAGATCTTGCCAGGCGCGGCAAGGCGCATCTTGTGCAGGATGCCCAGGTCGGTCGCGACGATGAAACGTTGCGCCTCGAGCCTGACCGCCGCCTCGATCAGTTGCGTCGTCGAACCGACCACGTCGGCGAGCGCGACGACGCTCTCCGGCGATTCCGGATGCACGAGTATCTTGGCGTCGGGATGCTCGGCGCGAAGCAGATCGAGTTCAATACCCTTGAACTCGTCGTGCACAAGGCATGATCCTTGCCACAGAAGCATGTCCGCGCCGGTTTTTTTCTGAATGTAACTACCCAGATGCCGATCCGGTCCCCAGAGAATTTTCTCGCCTCTTGCATGCAGGGTTGCAACGATCTCCAGTCCGATCGCCGACGTGACCATCCAGTCTGCGCGCGCTTTCACGGCCGCGCTCGTGTTGGCGTAGACGACGACGGTGCGGTCAGGATGTTCATCGCAAAACGCCGAGAACTCGTCGGCCGGACAACCGAGGTCCAACGAGCAGGTGGCCTCCAGGTCGGGCATCAGGATGCGCTTGTCCGGACTCAGGATTTTTGCGGTTTCGCCCATAAAGCGCACGCCCGCCACCACGAGCGTGCGCGCCGCATGATCGCGACCGAAGCGCGCCATTTCGAGCGAATCGGCCACACAGCCGCCGGTTTCGTCGGCCAGCTGCTGCAGTTCCGCGTCCACGTAGTAATGCGCGACAAGCACCGCATTCTCGCGTTCGAGCAGCGCACGGATGCGCTCCTTAAGGGAAGCGCGCTCTGCCATCGACGGCGCCTCGGGTACGCGCGCCCATGCCTGTCCCACACCGCATACGACACCCTGCGGTCGGTCGTATTCGACCTTCACAATCGCCTGACTCATGATCTCCTCTCGTCCTGCTGGTCGCCACGGCGTGAAAACCTGCGAATACCGCTGCCATCTCTGCGCCGCGCCTGACGAACTATAGGACAGGTTGCCTGGCAGGCATTTGACTGGCCGCGTTTTTTCGTATTAGAATCGCTCTTTTGCAGCAATTTCCTGTTGCGCGAGCCGCTATGCTTTGCGGGCGCGTAATCCGAATTACCTGGCTTTCCGAATTAGGGGCTTGGTCGAATCGGCGGGGTATAAGCACGCAATGCCATTTTCGGGCCCCACCCGAACGGCCCGAAACACCGGCATATCCAACACTTGCCGAGCATCTTCGGCCTGCGAGCCTCCCGCCTCCCAATCGCCCTGCCCCAATACTCGGAACGACAACAACCGAGAGGTGCATCATGGCACGCGTTTGCCAAGTTACCGGCAAGGGCCCGATGGTGGGCAACAATGTTTCGCACGCTAACAACAAGACCAAGCGTCGTTTTCTTCCCAACCTGCAATCGCGCCGGTTCTGGGTCGAAAGCGAAAACCGCTGGGTTCGCCTGCGCGTGACGACCAAGGCCATCCGCACGATCGACAAGAACGGCATCGACGCCGTGCTGGCCGACCTGCGCGCCCGCGGCGAGGCAGTCTGAAGCCCGGCGCTTCCGACCTCGCCAGCTAACCCCACATATTCCAGGAGCACGACATGGCCGCCAAAGGCAACCGTGAAAAGATCAAGCTCGAGTCCACCGCGGGCACGGGCCACTTCTACACCACCACCAAGAACAAGCGCAATACGCCCGACAAAATGCTGTTCAAGAAGTACGATCCCGTCGCGCGCAAGCACGTCGAATACAAGGAAACCAAGCTGAAGTAATTCGGCCGTGGTTCGCACCCGCGCAGCGTCATGCGGGCGGCATTCGCGCAAGTAGTATCGTTAGGCCCTGCCCATGCAGGGCCTTTTCACATCCGCGATCCGATCCCATGCCACGCACGCCCGGAATCCACAGATTGTTCCCGCATCTCGCCGCCTGCATTCTGGCCGGGCTCTGCGCACTGCCCGCCTGGGCTGCCGACAGACCGGTCGCGCCGCACAAGACTGCTCATTCGCGGCCTGCGCCCGTGGCCAAACCAGCGGCGCCCGCGCTGCTTATCGGCGACATCAACAGCTACACGCGACATCCCGATCTGCTCGATCCCTATCGTAAAGGCTGGCAGATGGCGCTCGATGAAATCAACCGGCAAGGCGGCGTGCTGGGCCGCAAACTGCAAGTCCTCTCGCGTGACGACGGGGGTACCGCCGACGGCGCCGTGGCAGCCGCGCAAAAGCTCGCCGATGAGAATCATGTCGCACTGTTCTTCGGCGGCCTGAGCTCGGAGGTCGGCCTGGCGTTGTCCGACTACGCCCAGCGCACTCAGAACTTCTATCTCTCGACCTTTCCCATGACCAGCCGGCTCACGTGGCAGCAGGGCAATGCCTACACCTACCAGTTGGCCCCGTCCGGATGGATGCAAATGGCTGCACTCGTGCCCAAGGCATTCGGCCTGCGCAAGCGGCACTGGGGCGTCGTCTATGTCGACGACGCCTACGGACGCACGACCGTCGCGACTTTCAGCGACATGATCACCCATTTCCAGTCCCATACGAACATCGTCTCGACCCAGATGATCGAACCCGGCAAATTCGACGCGAGCAAAACCGTGCGTCAGTTGCTGCAGGACAAACCCGACGCTCTCCTGGTTCTGCTCTCCGGGTCGGATCTCGCTCGCTTTGCGCACGAAGGCAAGGCGCAAGGGCTGCTGGCCAGCATGGCCGTGGTAGCGCCGATGGCCGGCGAACCCGAGACGCTGCAAACCCTCGGAAGCGACGCCCAAGCAGGCTGGCTGGTCAGCGGCTACCCCTGCATGCCGACCGGCGACGCAGGCTACATGCAGCGCTTCGAGCAGCGCTATCAGGCCCGTTACGGCGCCGCACCTGGCTCGGCCTCTGCGCTGGGCTACATGGCCCTGCATGCCATCGCCGACGGTCTGCGCAAAGCGGCCGACGCCGATCCGCACGCCGTGGCCGCGGCCTTCGCTGGCCTCAAGCTCGGCACCCCCTATGGCCTCGTGCGCTTTAGACCCATCGATCACCAATCCACGCTGGGCGTCTGCCTGGCCGTTACCGCCGAGCAAAACGGCCGCATCGTCGCCCAGCCCACCGGCTATCTGGACGGCTCTCAGCTGCAACCGCCCGATAAAGCCGTACGCGCACTGCGCGGAAAACAACAATAAATACGCGCCCGCAGCGCGCAAATGCACGTTTTCACCGCGAGTTCCGCTATGATCGGGCGCTAGGCAGCCTGTGCTGGCAAAGGCCCATTAACAAGTGGTTCCTTGCAAGCGCTGCGCAGTCTCATCCTCACCTCTTTCATGGATTGGATCATGGCAACCAAAAAAGCCCCCGCCAAAAAAGTCGCTAAGACTGTCAAAAAAGCTGCAAAGCCCGTAGCCAAGAAGGCTGCTCCCGTCGCCAAGAAAGCTGCTCCCGCAGCCAAAAAGGCCGCCGGCCCCATCAAGACCGCGCTGAACAAGTCGCAACTGGTCGCTCATCTGGTCGAACTCGCAGGCGTCGAAGCCAAGGCGGTCAAGGCCGTTCTGGCCAGCCTCGAGTCCGCCGTGCTGGGCTCGGTCGACAAGAAGGGCGCCGGCTCCTTCACGCTGCCCGGCCTGTTCAAGGCTGTCGTGCAAAAGGTGCCCGCCAAGGCCAAGCGCTTCGGCAAAGATCCCTTCACCGGCGAAGAACGCTGGTTCCCGGCCAAGCCCGCTTCGGTCAAGGTCAAGATCCGCCCGCTGAAGAAGATGAAGGACGCCGCGCAGTAATTCGCGCACCGTTCCCGCAGTACCGAAAACCCGCCCTTGTGGCGGGTTTTTTGTGCGCACCTCGATAGCGTCCACTCCTGGGTAGGCTAGCACGGCCCCCCCTCTCAACCCCCTCTATAATCCATGGTTTAGCCCAAATACAGACACCGTCCGGATTCCATGCAGGAACGCTACCAGCCCACCGCCGTCGAAGCCATCGCCCAACAAGACTGGCAGGCACGCAACGCCTACCAGGTCGCCGAGCACGCGAAGAACCCCGACGGCTCCGAGAAGCCCAAGTTCTACGCCTGCTCCATGCTGCCCTACCCCAGCGGCAAACTGCACATGGGCCACGTGCGCAACTACACCATCAACGACATGATGACGCGCCAGCTGCGCATGCGCGGCTACAACGTCCTCATGCCCATGGGCTGGGACGCCTTCGGCATGCCCGCCGAGAACGCCGCCATCAAGTCCAAGGTACCGCCGGCCAAATGGACCTACGACAACATCGCCTACATGAAGAAGCAGATGCTGGCGATGGGCCTGGCGATCGACTGGTCGCGCGAGATGTGCGCTTGCGATCCCAAGTACTACAAGTGGAACCAGTGGCTGTTCCTCAAGATGCTCGAGAAAGGCATCGCCTACCGCAAGACTCAGACCGTCAACTGGGATCCGGTCGACCAGACCGTACTCGCCAACGAACAGGTCATCGACGGCCGCGGCTGGCGCTCGGGCGCCTTGGTCGAAAAACGCGAGATACCGGGCTACTACCTGCGCATCACCGACTATGCCGACGAGCTGCTGCGCGAAGTGCAAACCGGCTTGCCCGGCTGGCCCGAGCGCGTGCGCATCATGCAGGAAAACTGGATCGGCAAATCCGAAGGCCTGCGCTTCGCCTTCCCGCACCAGATACAGGGCGCGGACGGCAAGCTCATCCAGGACGGCAAGCTCTACGTCTTCACCACCCGCGCCGATACCATCATGGGCGTGACCTTCTGCGCCGTCGCACCCGAGCATCCGCTGGCTGCGCATGCTGCGCGGTCCGACGCCAAGATCGCCGCCTTCATCGAAGAATGCAAGCAGGGCGGCACCACCGAAGCCGAGCTCGCCACCCGGGAAAAAGCCGGCATGCCCATCGGCCTGTCGGTCACCCACCCCATCACCGGCGAGCAAATTCCGGTATGGGTCGGCAACTACGTGCTCATGAGCTACGGCGACGGCGCCGTCATGGGCGTGCCGGCGCACGACGAGCGAGATTTCGCTTTCGCACGCAAATATAAACTGCCCATCAAGCAGGTCGTCGGCGCCGAAGGCAAGACCTACTCCGACGCTGCCTGGCAAGAGTGGTACGGCGACAAGCAGGTCTGCAAGACCATCAACTCGGGCAAGTACGACGGCCTCACGCACAAGCAAGCCGTCGATTCGGTTGCCGCCGATCTCTCTGCCAAGGGCCTGGGCGAAAAGCAGACCACCTGGCGCCTGCGCGACTGGGGTATCTCGCGCCAGCGCTACTGGGGCACGCCCATTCCCATCATCCACTGCGCCGATTGCGGGCCGGTGCCGGTACCCGAAAAAGACCTGCCCGTGGTCCTGCCCGAAGACCTCATCCCCGACGGCAGCGGCAATCCTCTGGCCAAGAACGAAGCCTTCCTGTCGTGCGCATGCCCCGCTTGCGGCAAGCCCGCGCGCCGCGAGACCGATACCATGGACACCTTCGTGGACTCGGCCTGGTATTTCATGCGCTACACCTCGCCCGGCAACGACGGCGCCATGGTCGATGCCCGCAACGACTACTGGATGCCGATGGACCAGTACATTGGCGGCATCGAGCATGCGGTGCTGCATCTGCTGTACGCGCGCTTCTGGACCAAAGTCATGCGCGACATGGGCATGCTCAACTTCGACGAGCCTTTCACCAAGCTGCTATGCCAGGGCATGGTGCTCAATCACATCTACTCGCGCCGCAACGCCAAGGGCGGCATCGAGTACTTCTGGCCCGAAGAAGTCGAGAACATCTACGACGCCAAGGGTGTCATCCTGGGCGCCAAGCTCAAATCCGACGGCTCGCCGGTGGACTACGGCGGCGTGGGCACCATGTCCAAGTCCAAGAACAACGGCGTCGATCCACAATCTCTGATCGATACTCAGGGCGCCGACACGGCGCGCCTGTTCGTCATGTTCGCCAGCCCGCCCGAGCAGACCCTGGAGTGGTCCGACTCCGGCGTCGAAGGTGCCCATCGCTTCCTGCGCCGCCTGTGGTCGCTGGCCCACGCTCAACGCGAAGCCGTGGCCCGAGGCCAGGCCGCCGGCTTCGACTGGCGCCAGGCTCACGCCTCGGTCAAGAACCTGCGCCGCGAGATCTACGGCCTGCTCAAGCAGGCCGACTACGACTATCAACGCATCCAGTACAACACCGTGGTGTCGGCCTGCATGAAAATGCTCAACGCCATCGAGTCGGCCCAGTTGCCCGACGGTGCGGCTGCCGACGCCGCTCTGGCCGAAACCCTGGGCATCCTGCTGCGTGTGCTGTATCCGGTAGTGCCGCACATCACTTGGCAATTATGGCGCGACCTGGGCTACGCCCATGAACTGGGCGATCTGCTCGATGCGCCCTGGCCGCACGTCGACGAAGCCGCGCTGGTGGCCGACGAAATCGAGCTTATGCTGCAGGTCAACGGCAAGCTGCGCGGCTCTCTGCGCGTGCCGGCCAAGGCTGCCAAGGAAGACATCGAGCAACAGGCAGCGGCCCACCCCGACACGGCCCGCTTCCTCGAAGGGCGTCCGGCCAAACGGGTCATCGTGGTGCCCGGCAAGCTGGTCAACGTCGTCGGTTGAGGATCCACTCCATGAATTACGCCTGGCTGAGCCTGCGCACGCGTTCCCGCTGGTTTCTATCCGCCGCGAGCCTGACGCTGCTTGCGCTGCTGACCGCATGCGGCTTCCAGATGCGCGGCGAAACGCCCTTGCCGTTCGACACGTTATACGTCAGCGTGCCGAGCAACACCCATTTCGGCGCCAATCTGCGACGAGCTCTGCGAGCTGCGTCGCCCAATACGCAACTGGTCGATACGCCCAAGCAAGCCCAGGTCGTGCTGCAGCAGGTGTCCAGCCAGCGCCTGATCAACGACACGAGCCTGAACGCTCAAGGCCAGGTCGAGGAATACGAACTGGGCATACGCTTCACCTTCCGCGTGATCGACTCGAAGGGCAACGCAATCCTGCCTGACACCACCTTTACCACCTATCGCGAGCTGCCTTACAACACCAGCGCCTCCCAGGCCTTGAGCAGCCTGATCGATTCGCTGTACACCTCGATGGAGCAATCGCTCATCAGCCGCATCCTGCGGCGTCTGGACGCCGCCGACGTGCGCGAGAACTATGCTCGCCTGGAACGCGGCGAAATCAATCCCGATCGCCCCGTCTACGACATCAACAAAGTACAACCTCAGCGAGGCACCATGCCGCCGGGCTGGAGCAATCCCCCTACCTTGCTGGACGGCGCGCCGCGCTGACATGGCCGCTTCTCTTGACGCCAGCAGTCTGGCCGGCCAGCTGGC
>NZ_JBQCER010000070.1:0-46799 GCF_051960075.1 Bordetella sp. | reverse complement strand
GGACGATGGTGGCGCGGATGTAATCGATCAGCTGTTCGCGGATCAGATAATTGCATTCCCAGATCGAGTTGAACACCTCGCCCACGGCCAGCGGCGTCGTGGTGTGTTGCCGGATCAGCCGGAAGGACTCCTGGTTCTCGGCCGGCGTGGCGTCCTCGACCCAGAACAGCCGGTACGGTTCAAGCGACTTGCCCAACTGCCCGGCCTCGATGGGCGTGAGGCGATGATGCGCGTCGTGCAGCAGATGTACGTCGGGGCCGGCCGCCTCGCGCACTTTGCGGAACAGCTCGGGCGTGTGGCGCAGGTAGAGCGCGGTGTCCCAGGGCTCTTCGGGCGGCAGGCCTTTCTCGGCGGGCTCGTAATAGCCCTGGGTCTTGCCCACGCCGTAGGTCTTTTCCAGGCCGGGCACGCCCGACTGCACGCGGATCGCCTTGTAGCCTTTTTCCTGATGCTCGAGCACCGCGTCGACCGCCTCGGCGTGATCGCGTCCGTTGGCGTGGCCGTACACCATGAGCCCGTCGCGGCTCTTTCCGCCCAACAGCTGGTAGACCGGCATGCCGGCCAGCTTGCCTTTGATGTCCCACAGCGCCATGTCGATGGCGGCGATGGCGGTCATCGTTACCGGGCCGCGCCGCCAATAGGCGCCGCGGTACAGGTATTGCCATATATCCTCGATGTTGCGCGGATCGCGCCCGATCAGGCAGGGGACCACATGATCTTGCAAGTAGGCGTGAACGGCCAGTTCGCGGCCGTTTAGCGTGGCGTCGCCCAGTCCGTAGACGCCATCGCTGGTGAGCACCTTCACGGTGACGAAGTTGCGACCGGGGCAGGTCACGATGATATCGATGCGTTCGATCTTCATGGCAGATGAGGGTAAGCAGAAAAATGCGGACTAGAGGAATCCGGTCGAGATCCAGGGCACGAACACCAGCAGCAGCAGCGCGACGAACAGCGCGATCATGTGCGGCCACACGCGCGGCATGGCCGCGTCGGGCGATACGCGCCCGATGGCGCAGGCCGCATAGAAGCCGACGCCGAAGGGTGGCGCGAACAGGCCCAGGCCCATGGCGAAGACCGCTACCATGGCGTAATGCACTTCGTTGACGCCGACCAGTTTGGCGATGGGAAACAGCAGCGGCCCAAACAGCACGATGGCCGGAATGCCCTCCAGCAGGCTGCCAAGCAGTACGAAAGTCAGCGCCGATACCAGCAGGAAACCGAGTTTGCCGCCCGGCACCGCCGTCATGATTCTGACCAGTTCGTGCGCGAAGCCCGACTGCGTCAACGCCCAGGCCATGGTCGTCGCACAGCCCACGATCAGCAGAATCGCGCCAGACAGCGAGGCAGTTTCCACCAGCATGGGATAGATGCGGCGCCAGTCGAACTGCCGGTAGATGAGGATGCCCGCCAGCACGGTATAGAAGATGCCGATGGTAGAAACCTCGGTGGCCGTGGCCACGCCTTCCACCACCGAGGTGCGGATGATCAGCGGCAGCGCCAGCGCAGGCAATGCCGTCACCAGCAGGCGGCCGATTTCTTTGCGCGGCGACCTGCTCACGCCGCTCATGTCTTCGCGGCGCGTCTGCCACCACACCACGGACGCCATCAGCAGCGCTCCCACAGCGGCCGGCATCAAGCCGCCGATGAATAGCGAAGTGATGGAGACGCCCGTGACCGAGCCGACGGTGATGAGCACGATGCTCGGCGGAATCGTCTCGGACATCGCCCCCGAGGCCGACAGCAAGCCGATGAGATCGCCTTCGTCGTTGCCGCGCTTCTTCATCTCGGGAAACAGCGTCGGCGCCACCGCCGCCATATCGGCCGCCTTCGCGCCTGAAATGCCCGAGACAATGTACATGGCGCCCAGCAGTACATACTGCAGGCCGCCGCGCACGTGGCCGATCAGGCTTACGAGAAAATTGATCATCGCGCGGGCCAGCCCAGCCATCTCGATCAGCGAACCGAGAAAGACGAACAGCGGCACCGCCAGCAGAATCAGGTTCGACATGCCTTCTTCCATGCGGTTGGGCACGATCGAGACCGGCGTCTGGGTCGAGAAGAGCAGATAGCACATCGTCGCAAGGCCGAAGGCGAAGCCGATGGGCACGCCGATCACGATGCACGTCACCAGCATGCCTAGAAAGAAGATCACCAAGTTGACGTTGCCCAGTTCTGACAGCATCGGCGTCAGCGCCCATAGACCGGCGCCGCACAGGACGATGGCCGCGCTGGTCACGGCCAGTTGTTTGCCGTTCGACTGTTCGATCCAGCGGGTGACGGCCGTCATCAGCATCAGCACCGTGCCGACCAGCACGGCGCCGCTGCGCCAGCCTTCGGCCAGTCCCAGCACCGGCGTGGTGACGTCGAAGTCGTCCTGCCAGTGCTCCCAGGCGGGCAGGCACAGCATCGCCAGGAAGGCCACCACCAGGCTCAGACCCAGTGCTTGCAGCCAGGCACGCGCGCCGGGCGGAAGGTCCTTGATGAAAGTGGTGAGCTGCATGTGCGCGTTGCGCTGCAGCGCGATGCACGCGCCGAGCATGGCCAGCCAAAGAAACAGGATGCCGGCCAGTTCGTCGGTCCAGGTCAGCGGCGCGTCCAGCACATAGCGCGAGAACGTGCCGCTGCCCAGGATCAGGATTTCCGCCACGACGAGTATGGCGGCGGGCACCTCGGTCACCCCGCTCAGCAGCCGATCGAGGCGGCGTGCCTGGCGGGGGGCGGCGCCCCGGGAGTCAGTGCAGGAATACATGGCTGGCCTGCCTGCGCGTCAGGCCAGCTTGCCGGCGTACTTTTCCAGCTTGGCCCATACTTCTTCGCCGTACTTCTTTTTCCATTCGGCATAGAAGCCTGCGCTGCTCAGCATCTCGCGGAACGGGGTAGGGTCGGGTTGGTTGAACACGATGCCCAGCTTGGCGAGTTGCGCCTGGGCGTCGCCGTTGAGCCGGGCGATGTCCGCACGTTCCTTCATCGCGGCCGCGTCCAGATTGCGGGTCAGGGACTCTTGCACTTCCTTGGGCAGCGATTGCAGCTTCTTGGCATTGCCGAAGATGAAGTGGCCGTCCCAGGTGTGGCCGGTGAGCGAGCAGTATTTCTGCACCTCGTAGAGCTTGGCGCTCTGTATCAGCGTCAGCGGATTCTCCTGGCCGTCGACCACCTTGGTCTGCAGCGCGGAATACAGCTGGCCGAAGTCGATGGCCGTGGGGGATGCGCCCAGCGCCTTGAACATCGAGATCCACATCGGAATGCCGGGCACGCGGATCTTGAAACCTTTGAGGTCCTCGGGCATGACGATGGGTTTGGTGGACGTGGTGATGTTGCGGTAGCCGTTGTCCAGGACTTTGTCGTAGGCGTGCAGATTGACTTTGGCCAGTGCGGCGCGCACGTAGTTGCCCAGGTCGCCGTCCATGGCGGCCCAGACGGTGGCGTAGTCCTTGAAGGCGAACGCCACACCGTTGATGCCCGCGGTGGGAACCAGCGTCTGCAGATTGGTGCCGGCGGTGGACATGATGTCGATCGCGCCCGAGCGGGTCTGCGAGATCATGTCGGGTTCGCTGCCGAGCTGGCCGTTGGGGTAGACCTGCAGGTCTACCTTGCCGCCCGTGTCCTTGCCGATCTGTGCGGCGGCTTCCTTGATGCGCACCGTGCCGGGATGGTCGGCCGGAAACGCGGTGCCGTATTTGAGCGTGATCTTGTTTTGCGCGAATGCGAAGCGCGGCAGCGCGGCCGCAGCGGCGCCGGCGAGAAGGGTTTGGCCAAACTGGCGACGGGTGGGGGTAAAGGTCATGCTTGTCTCCTTGGGTATGGATTTTTTTGATTAGTGCTGGGTAAGGAGGGCAGCCATGCCGCCCTCCTTGAGGGTGATGAGATGTTGCGCGATACGCGCGGCAAAAGCCGGCGGATAAGGTTCGGCGCCGAAGACCGGCGTGTGCGCTAGGGCGGCGGCGATGGCCTGCCGCGGCGAAGCTGCCTGCCGTAGGCGCTCGGCCAGGGCGGCGGCGCCCGGATCGCTGATGTGCAGCGCGGCGCCCGAGTCGCTGCGTTCGTAGGTCAGGTAGTGCAGCCATGCAGCCAGCGCGCGTTCGAGCAGGGGCCGCTCGATGCCGGCCGCCAGGCTTTCGCGCAGTGCGGGCAGCCAGCGCACCGGCACCTTCTGCGTGCCGTCGGTGGCGATTTGCTGCGTGCGGTGCGCCAGAGCCGGATTCTCGAAGCGCCTGAGCAGGTCGCGACAGTAGGCCTGCACGTCATAGCCCGCAGGCGCTGCCACGGTGGCGCACAGGTCTTCCAGCATCAGCCGGCGCGCGAACGAGCCCGTCAGCGGATCCGCCATGGCATCGGAGACGCTGTCCAGGCCGCGCAGCTGCCCGGCATAGGCGATGGCGGAGTGCGTGCCGTTGAGCAGGCGCAGCTTCATGGCCTGGTAAGGGCGCACGTCGCCGGTCAACAGGGCGCCGGCCTCTTCCCAGGCGGGACGCGGGCCGGTGAAACGATCCTCGATCACCCATTGGGTGAAGGGTTCGCAGACGATGGCGGCCTCGTCGCGCAGTCCGAGGCGGCCTGCGGCATATTCCAGCGATTCGGCGGTAGCCGCCGGCACGATGCGGTCGACCATGCTGTTGGGGAAGGCGATGTCCGATCCGACGCGGCGCGCCAGGGATGCGTCGACCTCTTGCGCATACTGCGCCAGCAGCTTGCGCAGCGTGTCGCCGTTGGCCGCCATGTTGTCGCAGCACAGTACCGTGAGCGGCGCGCCGGCCGGCCGGCGGCGTATGCCTTCGGCCAGCACGCCCAGCGTGGAGCGCGGCGCGCGCGCGTGAGCGAGATCGTGCCGGATGGTTTCGTCGTTCAGGTCTAGCGCACCGGTGGCGGGGTTCTGGCTATAGCCCTTTTCGGTGACGGTGATCGTCACGACCGACGTCGAAGGGCTGCTCAGCGCCGACAGCACGGCCTGCAATTGCGTGGGGGCATGCAGCGCCTCTTTGAGCGCACCCACCACGCGGGTGTGCGCTTCGTTGCTGTGCCGTTGCGTGACCGAGTACAGACAGTCTTGCGCAGTCAGAGTCTGGGGTACCCGCGCGTCGCGCAGGCTGATGCCGACAATGCCCCAGCGCCGATCGCCGCTTGCGACGACCTGCTCGGTGTAGACCGCCTGGTGGGCGCGATGGAATGCGCCCAACCCCAGATGCACGATGCCCGCGGCCAGCAGGGCGCGGTCGTAGGCGGGGACGCTGACCCGAGTATCGAGTTGCCGCGTTGCGGTAGGCGGCAACGAGCTGTTCGAGAGTGATTTTTGTATTTTGCTATCCACCACAGTACCATGGTAGTCGACCAATGTTCGCAGTCTAAGGATAATTTCCCTCTCTAAGATCTAGGGATAACCCTAAAAGAAAAGATTTTTTTCCAATACGTACTACCATGGTGGAATGCCAAACTTGGAACGAATGAACCGCAATACCGCCGCCCTGGATCCGCAAAAATCCATGCTCGCGCCGGAGGATCCATTGACAGCCGCGCTGTCCGATTTCCGGCTGGATCCGGCGCACTCGTATGCGGATCAGGTGCACAGCCTGCTCTTGCGCGCCATCGTGCGCGGCACGCTGCCGCCGCGTACGGCCCTGTCCGAGGCTGCGATCTCCAAGATGATCAACGTCAGCCGTACGCCCGTGCGCGAAGCACTGGCGCAGCTGGCCGACGAGCAGCTGGTGCTGATCTACCGCCAGGTAGGAACCATCGTCGCGCCGATCAGCGTTCAACTGCTCGAAGAGGGGCGGTTCGTGCGCAGTACGCTCGAGGGCGCCAATCATGCCGAGCTCGCGCGGACGATCACGCCTGGGCAACTGGCCGAACTGAAGCGCATCGTGCAGCAGCAGCGCGACGCGGTCACCGACGGGCAGACCGACCGCTTTTCAGAGCTGGATGAACTGATGCACCGGCGGCTTTTCGAGTTTGCGGGCAGGGGCCATGTCTGGGTCATGCTCGAGCCCATCAAGCGCCAGTTTGACCGGGTGCGATGGCTGCTGCTGGGGCATGTGGCGGGCCATTCCGATCGAGCCCTGCGCGAGCACGAGCAGATATTGGCCCAATTTGCCGCCCACGATGCTAAAGGGCTGCGCGCCAGCGTGTCGGCGCACGTCAATCACATTACCGATCACATGCAGGCCCTGCGCCAGCAGGCGCCCGCCAGCTATTTCGCAGACTGAGCGGGCATCCTGGCCATTCGGATCAGGGTATGTCTACCTGTCGCATGCGTTCGGCAATGATGCCGGCGCGGCCATCGAGATAGCGCGTGTTGCGGTGCTTGTCGTAGTAGCGCGGGTTGGGCAGCATGCAGGCCAGCTTCGCGGCCTGATAGGCGCCCAGCTGGGACGCATCGATCTGGAAATAATGCCGCGCCGCGGCCTGCGCGCCGAAAACGCCCGTGCCCCACTCGGCAATATTCAGATAGATCTCCAGGATGCGCCGCTTGCTCATGATCCGGTCGATCATGAATGTCACCAGCAGTTCCTCGCCTTTGCGCAGATAGTTGCGCGAGTTCGACAGCAAGAGGTTCTTGGCCAGCTGCTGCGTGATGGTCGAGCCGCCCCGGCGGGCCTTGCGGCCTAGTTCTTCCTGGCGCTGGTTGTATATCCATGCCTCGCGTATGGCGTCCCATTCCACGCCGTTGTTGTCGAGAAAATTGGCGTCTTCGGAGGCGACCACGGCTCGTTTGAGCGAATTGCTGATGCGGTCGTATGGCACCCAGGCATGCTGCAGCGTCATGCGCGGATCGGTCTTGCGCAGCACGGCCATTTCTTCGCGCATGACGGCGCTGCTGCCAGGGTTGAAATGCGCGTACCAAAGCACCTGGCCCAGCATCCACAATTGATAGAGCAGAAAAACGCCGATCAAGCTCAGCGCGAGCCTGGCCGGCCAGGACATGCGGCGGCTCTTGCGCCCGGCCATGATACTTAGCGCTGAGCCTGCAGTTCGGCGCGCAGCGTGTCGAGAACCGGCCCCGGATCGGGGCGCACGCCGTGCCAGATGTAAAAGCTTTCGGCAGCCTGGCCCACCAGCATGCCCAGCCCGTCGGCGCATCGCGCCGCGCCGTCGCGAGCCGCCTGGACCATGAAAGGCGTCGGCTGCGCGGCATAGAGCATGTCGAAGGCCAGCGCGTCGTCGGCGTACAGGCCGGCAGGCAAGGCGAGCGCCGTGCCTTGCAGGCTGCTGGCCGTGGCGTTGACGACGACGTTCCAGCCGCCGTCGATGTTCGCATCGGCCAGGCCGCCCGCGCTGATCTGCGTCGGCAGGCCGGTATTCGCCGCCTGCCAGTTCTGCGCCAGCTCGGCGGCGCGTTCGGGGGTGCGATTGACGATGCGTATCTGCGCGCATCGGGCTTCGGCCAGAGGCTGCAGTACGCCGCGCGCGGCGCCGCCCGCGCCCACCAGCAGCACGCGTGCGCCATCCAGCCGGGCGCCCAGCCGGATCAGATCGCTCACCAGGCCCACGCCGTCGGTATTGCAACCGTGCCAGGCCTGGTCTTTCCAAGACAGCGTGTTGACCGCGCCGGCCAGCCGCGCGCGCGCGGAGAGATGATCGAGCGCAAGCTCGAAGGCCTGCTGCTTGAAGGGCACCGTCACGTTCAGGCCGCAGCCGCCCTCGGCGGCGAAAGCCTGCGCCGTGGCCTCGAAGCCGCCGAGCGGCGCGAGCAGGCGCTCATACTGCAGCGCGATGCCGGTCTGCTGGCCGAACAGCGCATGAATGCGCGGCGAACGGCTGTGTTCCACGGGATTGCCGATCACGGCATAGCGGGGCGGAGTGCTCATGGGCTGGATGTCGTGAGCGAATCGTTGACGAAATGCCAGGTGCGCGTGATGACCAGTTCATCGGTATCGCGCGCGATGTCGGGGGGGAACGGCGCGAAGGGCGCAGCCATCTGCACGATGCGCCGCGCGGCCTGGTTGAGCACGGCATATTGCGAAGGCTGGTCGATCACGAAGCCGGCCAGACTGCCGTCTTTGCGCACAGTGATGGTGATGCGCAGCGTGCCGTAGATGTGGCCGCGCGCGGCCTCGGGGTAATGCTGCGTGCCGATGGATTCGACGCGCCGCGCCCAGCCGTCGAGATAGGTGGCATAGCGCGAGGCTTCTGCCGCCGGCCCTACGAAGGCGCGACGCGGCTCCTTGTTGTAGGCCTCCACGCGTTTGGACAGCGCGGCGATCTGTGCGCTCTGAATGACGCCTTGCTGGTCCTGGTCGTCCTGGCCGGGATCGGTCGCCGTTGCATCGGGATGCGTGGCCTGATGCGGCGTCGCCGTCTTGCGCGACGCCTGCAATTGCACCAGCAGGCGCTGCTGCTCCTGTTCGAGTTGCTGCTGGCGCTTGCGCATGGCCTGCAGCACGATGGTGTCGGGCGACTCGCCGGTGCGCGGTAGCGGCGAGCGCGCCAGCCCCTGCTTGTCCTGGCCGCCGCCTTCGAGATTCTGTTGGGCCTGGGCCTGCGCATGGGCCGGAGCGGTGTCGCTGCGCGCGTTGACCAGCACCACTTCCAGCGCCGGCATGGACGGCCGCGGCGGATGCGTCGCGAAACGCCAGGTGAGGATACCCAGGTGCACCAGCAGCGAAATGGCCAGCGCGATCAGCAGGTAATCGTTGCGGCGCCGGATCATGAGGCTACTCCGTCGGGCCCAGATAGCGGCAATCGAGCTCCAGCGCCAGTTCGTCGCGGCCCAGTATGCCGATTTCCACGGCCGTGCCGCGTTCGAGTTCGGGCAGGCCGCCCACGCGCGTGACCAGCGGCACGTTCGCCAGACGCACCAGATCGTCGCGCAGCACGTTGGCCGTAGCGCGTTCGACGCCGTGTTGCGCCAGCCAGCGCAGGCACCAATAGCGCTCCATATTGCCCTGGAATTCCGCCCAGGCGGCGTATTGCGCGTCGAAGGCGCCGATGATGGCGAACAAGTCCGCGTCTTTGGGCTTGAAGGGCGCCACCAGGCGAGCGCTCACGCCGTTGTCCACGGCCGCGATCAATTGCCACTGATTGACCAGGTCGACATAGCGGCGCAGCGGCGAGGTGCTCCAGGCATATTGCGGCACGCCGATGGCCTCGTGCGGCAGGGCCTGCGTGCTCATGCGCACGCGGCCGGCCTGCTGCGAGCGGTAGATGCCCGGTACGCCGTGCTGCGCCAGCAGGCCGCCCCACAGATTGTTGGCCAGGATCATGTATTCGGCCACCATGCGGTCCAGCGGCGCGTTGCGCTGGCGCGGCACCAGGCGCACAGGCGTGTCGGGGTCGTCCGGATCGCCGTCCAGGTAGAAGCTGTACTCCACGCGCGAGTTGTTCTCGGGTTTGCCGCGCACCTCTTCGCGCTTGGCCGACAGCGCCAGCGCCAGCTGCCACAGCGGACGCAGCCAGTGGCCGTAAGGCAGGTCGGATTGCGGATCGGCCAGGCTGGCTTCGGTGACCTTGCCGTCGAGCAGGTTGTGGCGCAGGTTCTCGCGCACCACGATGCGCTCGATGCGCGTCTCGCTCTCGACTATTTCGCCCGTCGCCGGATCGGCCGTCACGTACAGCGATAGCGCCGGCACTTCGCGCCCGGCATCCAGCGAGAATGCCGCGATGACGGAATCGGGCTGCATGGGGATCTTGTCGCCCGGCATGTATACCGTGGACAGTCGCGCGCGCGCCAGTTTGTCCAGCTCGCTGCCGCGCGTCACGACCAGGCCTGGCGCCGCAATGTGCACGCCGACGCGCACACGGCCGTCAGACAGCATGGCGACCGACAGGCCGTCGTCGATTTCAGTGGTGGTGACATCGTCGATCGTGTAGATCTCCGCGTCGGCCAGCGGCAGCTCGCGTTCGACGGGCGGTACCGGCGTTTCAGGAAAGCCCGTGCCGCGCGGGAAGTGGGTAGCCAGGAAGCGGCGCTTGTGCAGGGCCAGCGCATGCGGCCAGGCGCCCAGGTCCAGCAGCAGGCGTTCGGGCGTCTTTTGCAGTTTGACGCAGGCAGCATCGAAGGCCTTCCACACCTGCGAATTCTTGTCGGGTCTGACGAGCAGCGACTCGGCCGCTTGCGCGATGGGTTCGGGCAGCCTGCCGGCGGCCATTTCGTCTACCCATTGCTGTTGCTGTTCGGCTTGCTGGCGCTTTTTTTCGAGCGCGGCAAGCGCGGCGGCCAGGATGTCGGGCGGCGCTGGGCGATAGCGGCCGGCGCCGCGGCGATGAAAATACGCGGGTGCGCCATGCAGGCGCAGCATCAGCGCGGCCTGTTCGGCAGGCGACGGGGCGTGGCCGAAATAGTCGGCGGCGAGCGCGGTGGCGGCAAACTCCTCCTGCGGCGCGCATTCCCATAAAAACTGCAGATCGACGTCGTCGGCCAGTGCAGTTGCGGCCGTCATCAATTCGGCAGGCGCGGGCGCCTCGAACGAGAACAGCACGGCCGATCGCTTGATCTTGCTGCGCTTGCCCGAGTCGGATTCGACTTGCAGCGTGGCGTCCGCTTCGGACAGGATATGGGCGGCTTTGAAGCTGCCGTCGTCTTCGTAAAACACGTACATGATGGGGAAACTATTCCAGGGCGAAAGCCAGGACGTCGGGGAGTAGCTCGGCGAAGGTCGATAGCCCGTGGTCGCCGCCTTGCACGATGCGCTCCCTGCAGCCGGCGTAGCGGTCGTGCATTTCGCGCCAGTCCAGCACTTCGTCGCCGGTGGCGGCGACAAGAAAGTACCGGTGCAGTCGCGTCGGCGCATCCACGTGCAGCGCAGCCAGTTCGTCCAGGTATTCGGGCAGGAAGATGAACGGCGCGTCCGAATGATACATGCGATGTTCGCCGACCGCGGGGGTCAGGTCGCGCGCGGCATGCACGGCCGGGTTCAGAAGAACGGCCTTGCAGCCCAGCTTTTCGGCCAGCCAGGTGGCGTAGTAGCCGCCCAGAGAGGAGCCGATGACGGTCAGCCTGGACGGGTCGTTGTCGGGGCCGTCGTTGGCTTCCCTCAGCTGGGCTTGCGCCAGGTTCAGGGCCAGGTCGATGGCGGCCTTGGGGCTGGCGGGCAGTTGCGGGGCGGCCCAGATGTGCGAGAGACCGCGCTCGGCCAGGGTTTGCGCCATCAGCTTGCCTTTGAACGAGGCAGGGGAGGAGCGGAAGCCGTGCAGGTAGAGGATGCGGTTTTTCATGCTTGGGCTCGTATTTTGTGTTCGCTGCGTCTGCATTACTTGGGTTCTAGGCTCGTCGGTCGGGTCGCACCGGGGCGGGTGGGGCGCGGCCCGACCGACTTCCCATATCTCAAATGCGTCGGAGTCCTCGCTGGCGCATCACACTTTCGAAGCCAACGCATCCAGCAATTTCTGGTGCACCCCGCCGAACCCGCCGTTGCTCATGACCACCACATGATCGCCTTCTTTGGCGGCGCGGGTCACGGCGGCGACGAGGTCGTCCAGGTCGCCGTAGCTGTCGGCTTTGCCGCCCAGGGGCGCAAGAACCCCGGCCGGGTTCCAGCCCAGCGCGTGCTTGCCCACGCGCTCGCCGTAGATGAAGGCGAGATCGGCATCGGCCAGGGACTCGGGCAGGCGCGCCGCCATGGTGCCCAGCTTCATAGTGTTCGAGCGCGGCTCCAGCACGGCCAGAATGCGCGCGCTGCCGATCTGGCGACGCAGGCCGGCCAGGGTGGTGGCGATGGCCGTGGGGTGGTGGGCGAAATCGTCGTATACCTTGACGCCGCGCGCCGTACCGCGCAGTTCCATGCGGCGTTTGATGCCGCCGAAGCGCGAGAGGGCGGCGATGCCTTCGGCGGCGGACACGCCGGCGTGCTCGGCCGCAGCCAGGGCCGCCAGGGCGTTGCGGCGATTGTGTTCGCCCGTCAGGGTCCAGCGCACCGTGCCCAGTTCTTTGCCGTCGCGCGAGATGGCGAAGGCGCCGTCGTCCGCCGGCTCGCCGGCCGTCCAAGCGCCGTCGGGGCCGAACCGTACGAGTTCCGACCAGCAGCCGCGCTGGAGCACGCGCTCCAGCGCCTCGTCGTGGACGGGCGCCACGATGCGCCCCTGGGTGGGGAGGGTGCGCACCAGGTGATGGAATTGGGTTTCGATGGCGGCCAGATCGGGGAAGATGTCCGCGTGGTCATACTCGAGGTTGTTCAGAACGGCCGTGCGCGACCGGTAGTGAACGAACTTGGAGCGCTTGTCGAAGAAAGCCGTGTCGTATTCGTCGGCCTCGATGACGAAATGCCGTGCGTCCGCGGAATACCGGGCCGAGACCTGCAAATCCGGCGCCACGCCGCCGATCAGGAAATTGGGCCGCAGGCCGGCGCATTCGAGGATCCAGGCCAGCAGGGAACTGGTGGTGGTCTTGCCGTGGGTGCCGGCCACGGCCAGCACGTGCTGGCCTGGCAGAACATGGTCGCCCAGCCACTGGGGGCCCGAAACATAGGGCACGTTCGCGTTCAGGATGGCTTCCATCAGCGGATTGCCGCGGGTGATCACGTTGCCGATCACGTACAGATCGGGCTTGAGCGCCATCTGAGCCGGGTCCCAGCCCTCGATCAGGTCTATGCCCTGCTCGGCCAGTTGGGTGCTCATCGGGGGGTAGACGCCGGCGTCGCAGCCAGTGACCTTATGGCCGGCCGAGCGCGCGATCAGCGCCAGCCCGCCCATGAAAGTGCCGCAGACGCCAAGAATATGCAGATGCATGGGGGAATTCTCCTGCGCGCATTGTAGAGGTTAGGCCGAATGTCCCCCAACGGCGCACACGGTTATGATCGGGGCATGAATCGTCGTCAATTGCTTCGTACGGGCGCCGGCCTGATTGCCGCACTGGCAGCCGCAACCATCGATGAACCGGCCTGGGCCGCGGTGCCCACCGTGCAGCCGACCACGGCTGCCGCGCTGGCTGCGCTGCGCGCTCGTCCGATGGCCGACCTGCAAGGTGCCACGCGTCGCCTGGCCGACTGGCACGGCCGTCCCATGCTGCTGAATTTCTGGGCGAGCTGGTGTGCGCCCTGCGTCAGAGAGATGCCGCAGCTCGATGCATTGCAGAAACAATTTCCGCAAGTGCAGTTCATCGGCATCGGCATTGATACTGCTGTCAAGATACGCAAATTCCTGCTTAAGGTGCCCGTTTCCTATCCCTTGTTGGTGCTGGGCACCTCCGGCATTGATACATTGCGCGATTTGGGCGATACGGCGGCAGGCTTGCCGTTTACCCTGATTTTGGCTACAGATGGCAGCGTAAAACGATCCATACTCGGTAAAATACGGCCAGACGATGTTCGCAACACCCTGGCGAGTCTGATCTGATCGCCATCTGTCGCCCTGCCAGTTGGACAATCGGGCCCAATCTGGCGTAAAAAGCGGTTTGTTGCATATTTTTCGACGAAGTTCATGGCGCATAACGTACTCGTCCTGCACGGTCCCAATTTGAATCTGCTCGGCACGCGCGAGCCGGGCATCTACGGCAGCCGCACCCTGGCGCAAATTGATGCCGACTTGGCAAAGCTGGCCGGCGAACTGGGCGTCACGCTGGCGGCCTGGCAGAGCAATCACGAGGGCGAACTGGTCGGCCGCATCCAGGCCGCCGCGGGCGACGGCACCGAGTTCATCATCATCAACGCGGCCGCCTACACCCACACCAGCGTGGCGATACGCGATGCGCTTGCCGGGGTGGGCATCCCCTTCATTGAAGTACATTTGTCGAACATCTATAAACGCGAGCCGTTCCGGCACCACTCCTACCTGTCCGACATTGCCGTGGGGCTGGTGAGCGGTCTGGGCGCCGACGGCTACGAAGCCGCGCTGCGCTACGCCGCACGCCATTGACCGGTTCGTCTTTCGATCTTTACGCTGGGCGGCAGGGCCGTCCAATCACAACAATCACTCTGGAATAGCCTTCTATGGACCTTCGTAAACTCAAGACCCTGATCGACCTGGTGGCCGAGTCCGGTATCGCCGAACTCGAAATCACCGAAGGCGAGGGCAAGGTTCGCATCGTCAAGTTTTCGCAGGCCGTCCAGCCCGTGGCTTATCACCAGGCCGTTGCGCCGGTCGCCATGGCTGCCGCACCCGCTGCTGGCGCGGCTCCGGTCGCGGCCGAGGCCGCCCCGGCCGCCATCCAGGGCCATGCGGTCAAGGCGCCCATGGTCGGCACCTTCTATCGCGCGCCCAATCCTGGCGCGTCGCCGTTCGTCCAGGTGGGCCAGACCGTCAAAGAAGGCGACCCCCTGTGCATCATCGAGGCGATGAAGCTGCTCAACGAGATCGAGGCCGACAAGTCCGGCGTCATCAAGGAAATCCTCGTCGAAAACGGCGAGCCGGTCGAATACGGCCAACCCTTGTTTGTCATTGGCTGATAGTCGAAACCCATGTTCGAAAAAATCCTGATCGCCAATCGCGGCGAGATCGCCCTGCGCATTCAGCGCGCCTGCCGCGAGCTGGGTATCAAGACGGTGGTCGTGCACTCCGAAGCCGATCGTGAAGCCAAGTACGTGCGCCTGGCCGACGAGTCCGTCTGTATCGGTCCCGCGCCTTCGCGCGAAAGCTACCTCAACATGCCGGCCATCATCTCGGCCGCCGAGGTGACCGACGCCGAAGCCATCCACCCCGGTTACGGCTTCCTGTCCGAGAACGCCGACTTCGCCGAGCGCGTGGAAAAGAGCGGCTTCGTCTTCATCGGCCCGCGTCCCGAAACCATCCGCTTGATGGGCGACAAGGTCAGCGCCAAGCGCGCCATGATCGAGGCCGGCGTTCCGGTGGTTCCCGGCTCCGAAGGCGCGCTGCCCGACGATCCGCAGGAAATCATGCGCACGGCCCGCGAAGTGGGCTATCCGGTGATCATCAAGGCTGCCGGCGGCGGCGGCGGGCGCGGCATGCGCGTGGTGTATACCGAGGCGGCGTTGATCAACGCGGTCAATATGACGCGCACCGAAGCCGGCGCGGCCTTCAACAACCCCGAGGTCTATCTCGAGAAGTTCCTGGAGAACCCGCGCCACGTGGAAATCCAGGTGCTGGCCGACGGCGGACGCAATGCCGTATGGCTGGGCGAGCGCGACTGCTCCATGCAGCGCCGCCACCAAAAGGTTATCGAAGAGGCGCCGGCCCCCGGCATTGCGCGCCGCCTGATCGAACGCGTGGGCGACCGCTGCGCCGACGCGTGCCGCAAGATGGGCTACCGCGGCGCGGGCACCTTCGAGTTTCTGTACGAAAACGGCGAGTTCTACTTCATCGAGATGAACACGCGCGTGCAGGTCGAGCACCCGGTCACCGAGCTCATCACCGGCGTGGACATCGTGCAGCAGCAGATTCTGATCGCCGCGGGCGAGAAGTTCACCTTGCGCCAGCGCGACATCGTCCTCAAAGGCCACGCCATCGAGTGCCGCGTCAACGCCGAAGACCCTTTCCGCTTTACGCCCAGCCCGGGACGCATTACCAACTGGCACGTGGCCGGCGGCCCGGGCGTGCGCATCGACTCGCACGTCTTCAATGGCTATTTCGTGCCGCCCAATTACGACTCGATGATCGCCAAGATCATCACTTACGGCGAGACGCGCGAGCAGGCCATGGCGCGCATGCGCATCGCGCTGTCGGAGATGGTGGTCGAGGGCATCCAGACCAACATCCCCCTGCATCGCGAACTCATGCAGGACGCCCGCTTCATGGAGGGCGGCACCAGCATCCATTATCTGGAACACAAGCTGGAACAACGTCCCAAATAATGATCATCGGCCCCTACGCCAACTATCGTCCGCTGCCCGACCGGCTGCGCGGAGGCTGAATGCGCGAGCTCGTACTTCACTGCCGCGAAGCCCAGGCTGAGGCATTGTCCGACGCCTTGCTGGAAGCCGGCGCACTGTCGGTGTCCGTCGAGGATGCCGACGAAGGCACGGCGGACGAGCGGCCGCTGTTCGGCGAACCTGGCACTGAGCCGGACGTGCAGGCCTGGGACCGTAACCATGTGGTGGCGCTGCTGCCCGACGGCGTCGACCCCGCACAATTGCTCGTTGCCGCGCTGGATTATGCTGGCCTGGATTCATCGCTCGGGCAAGACTGGTCTCTGCGAGACGTGCCAGACGCCGATTGGGTTCGGCTGACGCAGTCGCAGTTCGGCCCCATCGAAATTTCCGAGAAACTCTGGATCATTCCCAGCTGGCACAAGGTTGCGGACCCCCACGCGGCGCCCGAAGGCGAGCACGCGCAGTCCGGCGCCGGTCCGGCCTATATGGCGCCAGACGTAGTCCGCATCGAACTCGATCCGGGCCTGGCCTTCGGCACCGGCAGCCATCCCACCACGCATCTGTGCCTGGCCTGGCTCGAAGCCGACATGCCTGCCGGCGCGACCTTGCTGGACTACGGCTGCGGTTCGGGCATTCTGGCCATCCCCGCGCGCAAGCTGGGCGCCGGCGCCACGCTGGCCGTCGACATCGATCCGCAGGCAGTACAGTCCGCTGCCGACAATGCCGCGGCCAACCGGGTCGAACTTTCGGCCATGCTGCCCGATGGCTTGCCGGAAGGCAGCTTCGAGGTGGTGGTGGCCAATATTCTGTCCAACCCGCTCAAGGTGCTGGCGCCCATGTTGGCGGGGCGGGTGGCGCCGGGCGGGCACCTGGTGCTCTCGGGCGTGCTGGAACGCCAGGCCGAAGAAGTCGCTGCCGCTTATGCGCCCTGGATCTCCATGTCGGTCTGGCGAGCGCGCGAGGGGTGGGTCTGCTTGCACGGTCGGCGGGTTTAGTCCGCAGTTCACACTAAAATAGCGCATGGCGCTCACTACCCGTTGTCCGAATTGCCGCACGGCCTTCAAGGTCGTGGCGGATCAATTGCGCGTGCGCAATGGCCTGGTCCGCTGCGGCTCTTGCGGCACGGTCTTCGACGGCCGTGCCTGTCTGGAAGGCGCGGAAATCGCGCCGTTGCCGATGCCCGTGGCGTCGTCGAGCCCAACCCCAGCGCCGTTTCTGGCGCCCACCGCGCCGGCCGCTTCCACCGCGCCGGTCAGGCCCGCGGCTGTGCCGCCGATCGAGCCGCCACCTTTTCCATCCTTCTTGGCCAAATCCCAAGCCGGTTCGCTGGTCAGGAACGCATCCGCTTGGCCGGATGCCAGATCGCCAGCCGCTGGATCGCCAGCCGGGTCGTCGAGCGCTGAGACGTCGACCGCCGGGTCGGACGTGCGCATCAACCACCCGCCGTTTCTATCCGCCGAGCCGCCCGCCGTGCTGCGCGGACGGGACCGGCGTGTGTCGGAGCCGATGCCGGACGTTGCCCCCGATGCCGATGAAACCCGCGAGGACGCGCCCGAGCCGGCGAGCCTCCCCATAGACGACGCGCATGACCTCGCTCCGCCTTTGACCCGAGCCGCCGAGCCGACGGGGCATGTGATCTCCACCCGCGACGCGCACGACGTTCATGGTGCGCACGACATCCACGCCGTGCATGGGCCGATACGCGCCTACGATATCGAAGACTATCCGGCGGAACAGGACGAACCCGAGTTCACGGTCGGCGGCCTTCGCCAGGGCGTCGCCGACGACGAGAATGCCGGCGAGGGCGTCTACGGCGAGGTTCGCACCCGCTACTCCAGCGCAACCGACGTGGGTCGTGCGCCGCCGCAGTTCCTCGACCAGGATCTCATCAAAAGCCATCATGCCAGGCGGCGTCTGTGGACCTGGCTCTGCATGTTGGGCTTGATCGCGCTGGTCGGGCAGTTGCTCTATGTCTACAGAACGCCCATCAGCGTCTCCATGCCGAAGCTGCGGCCGGCGTTCGTCGGCGTCTGCCGGGCATTCGGTTGCAAGGTCAGCTATGCGCGGCGCATCGAGCGCATCTGGATCGAATCCTCATCGCTGCGCATGACGCCGCAGAACAATGCACAGCCTGCCGCCCAGGCCCCGGCGGGCGCGCAGGACGGCGCACAGACGGCCGCGGACGGCGCATCGCATATGGTTCTCGGCGCAGTGCTGCGCAACCGCTACGAGAAAGACCAGGAGTGGCCCGCGCTGGATCTGAAGCTGCGCGACAAGTCCGACACCGTCGTCGCGGAAAAGATCATCTATCCCCAGGATTATCTGCCGCCGGGCACCACCGGCCCCATGGCCGCCGGAGCGGAAGTGCCGATTTCGGTGCCCATCGTCGTGAAGGGGCTGCAGATCAACGGTTTCGGCCTCCAGGTATTTTTTCCCCTGAATTCTCCTCCAAGGTAATTTCATGACGGCTCCTGTACTGGTTTGCGGCTCGATGGCTTTCGACGCCATCGCGGTGTTCGAAGGGCGTTTCGGCGAACACATCCTGCCCGACCGCATCCACACGCTTTCCGTGTCTTTCCTGGTGCCTACGCTGCGCCGCGAGTTTGGCGGCTGCGCCGGCAACGTGGCCTACAACCTGAAGCTGCTGGGCGGAACGCCTCTGCCCGTAGCCAGCGTCGGCGAGGACGCCGACGGCTACCTGCAGCGCATGCGGGACCTGGGTATCAGCACGGCGCACGTCAAAGTCGTGCCCGGCTCGCTGACCGCGCAATGCTGGATCACCACTGACCTGGACGATAACCAGATCACCGCCTTCCATCCGGGCGCCATGGGCTATTCGGCGCAAAATGATTTCGGCACCCAGACAGGCGCCGCGTGGGGCGTGGTTTCACCCGACGCCAAGGACGGCATGTTTGCCCATGCCGAGCGCTTGAACAGGCTCGGCATTCCCTTCATCTTCGACCTGGGCCAGGCCATGCCGCTGTTCGAAGGCGCAGACATCGAGCGCATGATCAAGCTGGCGCAGGTGCTTACCGCCAACGATTACGAGGCGGGCGTCATCGAGCAGCGCACCGGCCGCAAGATCGCCGACATTGCCAGCACCATGCAGGCCGTCATCGTGACGCGCGGCGGCGAGGGCGCGACGCTCATGACCGGCGGCCAGACTATCGAAGTGCCGCCCGTCAAGGCGACGGCCGTGGTCGATCCCACCGGTTGCGGCGATGCGCATCGCGCCGGCCTGGTTTACGGGCTGACCCAGGGCTGGAACTGGCTGGACAGCTGTCGCCTGGCCAATGTGATGGGGTCCGTCAAGATCGCTTCGCGCGGGGCGCAGAACCACAATCCGACCCGGGCAGACATCGACAGCCTGCTGCGCGCGGCTTACGGCATCGGCCTGCCTGCGTGATCGCCTGTATGGGCGCGATCGGGTGCCATGCCCTGCGGATGACGAGCGCTTTGCAGTGATTGCGCCCGGTTTCATCTTGCCGCCAGGGCGGCAGTCGGCAGGACTAAAATATCGTTGTTTGCCCGGCGGTCGCGCGCCTTGCCGGCCTATCGTTTCGATCCAGGGGCTTTCGACATCATGACGCAATCGACTCTTTCCTTTTCCCACGCACGATCCGGCCGCCTGGCGGTTGTCGCCGCGTTGGGCTTGTCCTTGTCCGTGCTGGCAGGCTGCGCCACGCCCAGCGCTTCCAGCAGCGTCTATACCTACGATCAGGCCCAGCGCGAACAAATCGTGCGCACGGGCACCATCACCGGCATCCGTCCGATCACCATCCAGAAAAGCGGCACGTCGGGCGTCGGCGCCGTTGCCGGCGGCGCCGTGGGCGGCGTGGCCGGCGCAGGCGTTGGCGGCGGCATGGGCAACGTGCTGGCGACCGTGGGCGGAGCTGTAGTGGGCGCTCTGGCGGGCAACGCAATCGAAAACCAGATGGGCAAGACGTCCGGCTACGAGATCACCGTGCGTCTGGACAACGGCGAGACCCGCGTCATCGCTCAGGCGGCTGATCAGCCCTTGAGCGTGGGCCAGCGCGTGCAGGTCATCAGCGGCGCAGGGCCCACACGCGTGGCGCCGATGTGAAGCGCAAGGCGCGAATAAAAAAGGCGGCTCCGGTTATTGCCGGGACCGCCTTTTTTGTGGGCTTGCCTAGTCAGATGCCCAGCAATCCGTAACCTACGCGGGTCAGCACCATCAACAGCACCTGGGCGATGACGAGCAGCAACAGGGGCGAAAAATCGACGGTGCCCATGCGCGGCAGAATCTGCCGTATGGGATCGAGCAGAGGCCGAGTGAGCGTGTGCAGAATGGGCATCAGCGGCGACAGCGGATTGACCCACGACAGCACAGCCTGGGCCAGCGTCATCCAGACAATCAGGTCGAGCGTCCACTTTGCGGCCATCAGCAGCGCGCCTGCCGCGAAGGAAGGCAGCAACGCCGGCGGGACCAAGGCCCCCGCGCCGATCAGCCAGGCCAGCACCAAATAGACCAGCGCCGCCAACCAGAGGGCAACCAGGCTGGTCCAGTCGATGGCGCCGGTGGCGGGGATGACTTTTCGCAGCGGCAGGATCAGCCAGTTGCTGGCCTGCTGGACGCCGCGCGCCACAGGGTTGAGCGGATGCAGTCGCACCGCATGCATCCAGGCGCGCAAGATGAGCGCCGCGCCAAAGAGCGTGAAGACGATGTCGAGCAGGAATCGTGCGATGTCGCTGAACATGATGGACGCGCTGCAAGCCTTGCGTGAAGTTTGAGAGTTTTATTGTCGCATACCGCCTGTGCGGCATTCGATGCGGCCGTGCAAAAGAAAAACCGCCTGGCGGTGCCAGGCGGCTTGACTGCTCAACGCAGCGTCGTCCGATTAGGGACGGCCGCCGGTCGGGAAGGGCCAGGAAGCAGCCGGATTGAGAGCCGTCTTCGCACCCGGGGCAGCAGCCGTCGAAGGCGGCATGGCGGGTTTCTTGGGCGCGGCTTTCTTGGCGGCAGCAGGCTTTTTGGCAGCAGGCTTTTTCGCGGCAGGCTTCTTGGCAGCCTTCTTGGCGGCCTTCTTGGCAACCTTCTTGACCGCCTTCTTCGCTACTTTCTTGACCGCCTTCTTGGCGACCTTCTTGACAGCGGGTTTCTTGGCAGCGGGCTTCTTGGCGGCGACTTTCTTGACGGCCTTCTTGGCGACCTTCTTGACAGCAGCCTTCTTCGCTACCTTCTTGACCGCGACCTTCTTGACTGCGGCCTTCTTCACCACGGCCTTCTTGGCGGCGGCTTTCTTGACTACCTTCTTGGCGGCTTTCTTGGCCGCGGGCTTCTTCACCGCCTTCTTGGCGGCTTTCTTGGCAGTTGCCATGGTCATGCTCCTTAGGTTCAGGGGTCCCAGAACATAAACCCGTGTCACGTCTCGCCGGATGGCGAACCGCACTCGGGCTATTCATCGGCGCATGCCACAACCCTGTACGAGCGGAAGTGTTGCAACGGCTTGCGCTAATGAATTCAGCACGGCCATTTGATATGGCCCCCGCGACGTTGCGCGAGCCATTTCAAATGGCGCCGGCAGACGATCATCTGTCTACCGTAAGTCTTGCGTGGCGAATGCTACACCGAGAGCCAAGGAGAGGGAAGAGGCAACACCACCAGACATTGCAGGCGGGTGGTGCGCTTTGCTTTATTCCCAGTTCAAGGTACCGCCGGTTTGGTACTCGATCACGCGGGTTTCGAAAAAGTTGCGTTCCTTCTTCAGATCGATCATTTCCGCCATCCACGGGAAGGGGTTTTCTTCCTGAGGGAACAGCGGCTCGATGCCGATCTGCTGGCAGCGCCGGTTGGCAATAAAGCGCAGATACGACTTGAACATGGGAGCGTTCAGACCCAGCACGCCGCGCGGCATGGTGTCTTCGGCATAGGCGTATTCGAGATCGACCGCTTTCTTGAACAGGGCGCGGATTTCCTCGCGGAACTCGGGCGTCCAGAGATGCGGGTTCTCGAGCTTTATGGTGTTGATCAGATCGATGCCGAAATTGCAGTGCATGGATTCATCGCGCAGGATGTACATGTACTGTTCGGCGGCGCCGGTCATCTTGTTCTGCCGGCCCAGCGCAAGGATCTGCGTGAAACCGACATAAAAGAACAGGCCTTCCATCAGGCAAGCGAAGACGATCAACGATTTGAGCAGCGTCTGGTCGGCCTCGGTCGTGCCCGTCTTGAAGCCGGGATCGGAGATGGCGTCGATGAAGGGGATGAGGAACTCGTCCTTGGCCCGGATCGACGGCACTTCGTTGTAGGCGTTGAAGATTTCGGATTCGTCCAGGTCCAGGCTTTCCACGATGTACTGGTAGGCGTGGGTGTGGATCGCTTCTTCGAAAGCCTGCCGCAGCAGGAACTGTCGGCACTCGGGCGCGGTGATGTGGCGATAGGTGCCCAACGTGATGTTGTTGGCGGCGAGCGAATCGGCCGTGACGAAGAAACCCAGGTTGCGCTTGACGAGGCGGCGCTCGTCTTCGGTCAGCCCGTTGGGGTTTTTCCACAGCGCGATATCGCGCGACATGTTGATTTCCTGCGGCATCCAGTGGTTGGCGCAGGTGGCCAGGTATTTTTCCCAGGCCCACTTGTATTTGAACGGCACCAGCTGATTGACATCGGTCTGGCCGTTGATGATGCGCTTGTCGGCCACCTTGACGCGGCGCGAGGCGTCGCTCTGCGAGGCGGTTGCAGGCGTGGGGATGGCCGTGTCGGCGAAGGCGCCCGTGGCGGGGCGCACAGTCGCGTCGGCGGAACCACCCGCGGCAGGTGCCGGTTGTTGGGTGGCGGTTTCTTCCCAGTTCAGCATGTCGAATTCTCCGAAACGTTATTGGCAGGCTTCGCACTCATCGAAACCGGGGTCGCCCGGCTTCATGGTGCAGACTGCGCCGACGATTTCGGGTTCGGGCAGATTGGGCGCCATGGCCGAAGCCGCGGCGGGGACGGGCGTTGCGCTCACGGCGTTCAGTTCGCCGCCGCGGCCGGTGGATTTCTCGGCGCTGGTGGCGCCCAGCGTGCGCAGGTAGTAGGTGGTCTTCAGGCCGCGTTGCCATGCGAGCTTGTAGGTGTCGTCCAGCTTCTTGCCCGAAGCGCCGGCCATGTAGATGTTCAGCGATTGGGCCTGGTCGATCCATTTCTGGCGGCGCGATGCGCACTCGACCAGCCAGCTCGGTTCGACTTCGAACGCAGTGGCGTAGAGTTCGCGCAGTTCGGCGGGAACGCGATCGATGCGGGACAGGCTGCCGTCAAAGTACTTGAGGTCGGCGACCATGACTTCATCCCACAGACCGAGTTTTTTCAGATCACGAACGAGGTGATCGTTGACTACCGTGAACTCGCCGGAAAGATTCGATTTGACGTACAAGTTTTGGTAAGTAGGTTCGATGCACGCAGACACACCAATGATATTGGAAATCGTCGCGGTTGGTGCGATTGCAATGCAGTTGGAGTTGCGCATGCCGTGCGTTTTGATGCGCGCGCGCAACGCATCCCAATCGAGCGTGCTCGATGCATCGACGTCGACGAAGCCGCCGCGTTCATCGCGCAACATCGCGATGGTGTCTTGCGGCAAGATGCCGCGCGACCACAGCGAGCCTTCATAAGATTGATAGCGACCGCGCTCTTCGGCCAGCTCGCTCGAGGCCCAGTAGGCTTGATAGCACACGGCTTCCATCGAACGATCGGCGAATTCCACCGCAGCTTGCGAGGCATAAGGCACGCGCATCATGTGCAGGCAATCCTGGAAGCCCATGATGCCCATGCCCACCGGACGGTGCTTGACGTTGGAATTGCGCGCCTTGTCGACAGCGTAATAGTTGATGTCGATCACGTTGTCGAGCATGCGCATGGCGATGTGGACGGTGCGCTTGATCTTGTCGTGGTCGAGCTCGTAGCTGCCGTCGGCGGCGAGCTTCATGTGCGCGGGAAGATTCACCGAGCCCAGGTTGCAAACCGCGATTTCCGAGTCGTTGGTGTTGAGCGTGATCTCGGTGCAAAGGTTGGAGCTGTGCACCACGCCCACGTGCTGCTGCGGCGAGCGGATGTTGCAGGGGTCCTTGAAGGTGATCCAGGGGTGGCCGGTCTCGAACAGCATGGACAGCATCTTGCGCCACAGCGAGAGGGCCGGCATCTTCTTGAAGAGCGTGATCTCGCCGCTGGCCACCTTGGCCTCGTAGCCCAGATAGGCCGCTTCGAATTCGCGGCCGACCTTGTCGTGCAGGTCGGGACAGGTCGAGGGCGAGAACAGCGTCCATTCGCCGCCTTCCATGACGCGCTTCATGAACAGGTCGGGAATCCAGTTGGCCGTGTTCATGTCGTGCGTGCGGCGGCGCTCGTCGCCGGTGTTCTTGCGCAGCTCGAGAAACTCTTCGATGTCCAGGTGCCAGGTTTCCAGATAAGTGCAGACCGCGCCCTTGCGCTTGCCGCCCTGGTTCACCGCCACGGCGGTGTCGTTGACCACTTTCAGGAAAGGCACGACGCCCTGGCTTTCGCCGTTGGTGCCCTTGATGTGGCTGCGCAGCGCGCGCACGGGCGTCCAGTCGTTGCCCAGCCCGCCGGCGTACTTGGCCAGCAGCGCGTTTTCCTTGATGGCCTCGTAGATGCCTTCCAGGTCGTCGGACACGGTAGTGAGATAGCACGACGACAGCTGCGAATGCAGGGTGCCGGCGTTGAACAGCGTGGGCGTCGAGCTCATGAAGTCGAACGAGGACAGGATCTCGTAGAACTCGATGGCGCGCGCTTCGCGATCGCTCTCGCGCAGCGCCAGACCCATGGCCACGCGCATGAAGAACACCTGCGGCAGTTCGATGCGGGTGCCGCCGATGTGCAGGAAGTAGCGGTCGTACAGCGTTTGCAGGCCGAGGTAGTCGAACTGCAGGTCGCGGCTTGCATTCAGCGCGGCTGCCACGCGGGCCAGGTCGAACTTGGCCAGCTCGGGCGAGAGCAGGCCGCCTTCGATGCCGCGGGCGATGAAGGTGGGGAAGTACTCGGCGTAGCGGGTGGCCATGCCGGCCTGCGAGACTTCTTCGCCCAGCACTTCCTTGCGCACCGTGTGCAGCAGCAGGCGTGCGGTGACCTTGGTGTAGGCCGGGTCTTTTTCGACCAGGGAGCGGGCGGACAGGATGGCCGACTTGAAGACCTCGTCGACCGGTATACCGTCGTACAGGTTCTTGACCGTTTCCTTGAGGATGGCTTCGGTGTCGACGTATTGCGTGAGGCCTTCGCCGGCGGCTTCGATGGTGGCGCGCAGGGCGGCCATGTCGAGCGGGCGGCGCGCGCCGTTCTCGGTGACGTGCAGGACGGGTTCGCCGGCCGGCGCGGCTTCGGCGCCCGGCGCATGGGCGGCTGCGGCACGTTCTTGCGCGCGCTTCTCACGGTAGAGCACGTAGGCGCGGGCCACGTCGTGTTCGCCTGAGCGCATCAGCGCCAGCTCGACCTGGTCTTGTACGTCTTCAATATGGAAGGTGCCGCCGCCGGGGCGATTGCGTACCAGCGCGTTGACCGCCTGGGCGGTGAGTTGTTCGACCAGCTCGCGCACGCGGGCCGAGGCTGCGCCTTGACCGCCATTGACGGCCAGGAACGCTTTAGTCATGGCGATGGCGATTTTGCTGGGCTCGAAACCGACCACCGAGCCGTTGCGGCGGATAATTTGGTAGCCAGCCCATTGGCCGCCGGCGGCGTCAGCGGGGGCAGTCGCGGGCGGCACGGCGGAAGGCCGGGTCACAGAGGCGATCGAAGTCTGCATGGAAGCTCCTGTGCGAAAAAAGCAGGGGGCAAAGCCCGCACGGCCTTGCCTGAAATGGTTGTTTCGGAGGGGGAGATGCCGCGTGTGGAACAGCTTATGGTGCGGCGGTGTTTCTACTATATCTAGTGTATCACCCCATCCATCTCTACTAATTCTAGTAGGAGAGGTGCCGCAGAACAAGCACTGAAATCCCCTTGAATCGTTAGCGTTTGTCAGGGGATTGCTCTGGGCTTGCCGGCACAAGCCCAGACTCCGAAGTGTTCACTCCGCAGGCGCGTCAGGCCGTCATCTGCAAGGGGGTTTCGTCCTCGGGGGCTTGCAAATAGCCTTGCATGGCGCGCTGCAGTTCGGCTCGGTAGGCGGTCACGCTGACCATTTTGACGTGGCCGTAGCCGCGTATGGTCTCGGCCAGCGCGGCGATGCGCACGGCTTGATCCAATTTGGCCGGGCTCAGGTGATCCAGCAGGTTTTCGACCAGCCGCCGGTATTCTCCGACGAGCGCGCGTTCCATGCGGCGTTCTGCGGTGTGGCCGAAGGGATCGAGCCAGGTGCCGCGCAGGCCCTTGAGATGGCGCAGCGCGTGCATGCCGCGTTCGACCCATGCACCCAACGCGATCTTGCGCGGGACGCCGGTGCGCGCATCCCTGCGCGCCAGAAGCGGGGGCGCCATATGAAAACGCAGTTGCACGTCGCCTTCGAACTGCTCCCGCACCATGGCGCGGAAAGCGCCGTCGCTGTACAGGCGGGCGACTTCGTACTCGTCTTTGTAGGCCATCAGTCTGAAGAGGCTGCGGGCGACGGCCAGCGCCAGGCGCGGGGGGCGATTGCCCGGCGCGTCGGACGCGATCGCGCGCTCGCGCTGCGCCACACGGTCGACCAGTTCGCGGTACTGCCGGGCATAAGCGGCGTTCTGGTAGGCAGTCAGGTCGCGCTCGCGTCGCGCCACCGCCTGGGCGAAGGTTTCGGGCAGATGCAATTGCACGGCCTGAGCACGCGGTTTGAGCGCGGCTTCGATGGCCTGCGGCTCGTGCGCGGCCAGACGGCCGGCATCGAAGGCGGCGCGGTTGGTGTCCACCGCCACGCCGTTCAATTCGATGGCGCGGACCAGGGCCGGCAGCGCCAGCGGAATATCGCCGCGCTGCCAGGCATAACCCAGGAGAAATACGTTCGACAGGATGCTGTCGCCGAACAGCGCCAGCGCGGCCGCATGCGCATCCAGCGTCGCCACGCGGGCGGCGCCGGCGGCATGCCGTATCTTGGCCTGCAGGGCTTGGGCATGCAGGGGCGCGTCGGGGTTGCGGGTGAAATCCGACGACGCGGCGATATGCGTGTTGAGTGTGACGCGCGTGTGGTCCGCGCGCAGCGCGCCCAGCGCATCGGGCGAGGTGGCCGCGACTGCATCGCAAAGAACGGCTGCGTCCGCCTGCTGCCAGTCCAGCCGGGCCGGGCCGGCAGGCGCTTCGGCGGGCGCGAGGCGGATGTGACTGAGCACCGTGCCGCCTTTCTGCGCCAGGCCGGTCAGGTCTAGCGTGCAGGCCGACAGGCCTTGCAGATGCGCGGCCATCGAGACCAGTGCACCGATGGTGACGACGCCGGTGCCGCCGATGCCGGCCACCAGCAGCCGATAGGGCTGCGTGGGCGCGGCGATCGCCGGTTCGGGCAGGTCGGCCACGCGAGCCCGCCATGCCGCGCGGTCCGCGCCGGCCGCATCGCCGGCCTGGCGGCGCAGTTTGCCGCCTATGACCGAAACGAAGCTGGGGCAGAAGCCTTCGGCGCAGGAATAGTCTTTATTGCAACTGGATTGATCGATGACGCGCTTGCGGCCGTAGGGCGTCTCGAGCGGCGCGATCGACAGGCAGTTGGATTGCGTGCCGCAATCGCCGCAGCCCTCGCACACCGCGCTGTTGATCAGCAGGCGGCGGGGCGGGTCGGGGTAGTGCTGTTTCTTGCGGCGGCGGCGTTTCTCGGCGGCGCAGGTCTGGTCGTGGATCAGCACGGTCACGCCCTCGATGCCGCGCAGCTCGCGCTGCAGCGCGTCGAGCTCGCGGCGGTGATGCACGGCGACGCCGCCCAGGTCCACGCCGCGGTATTTCTCGGGTTCGTCGGTCGTGACCACGATGCGCGCCACGTTTTCGCCGCGTAATTGCTGGCAGATTTGCGGCACCGAGATCGGGCCGTCCACCGGCTGCCCGCCCGTCATGGCCGTGGCGTCGTTAAAGAGGATTTTGTACGTGATGTTGGCCCGCGCGGCGACCGCCTGGCGGATGGCCAGATAGCCTGAGTGGTAATAGGTGCCTTCGCCCATGTTCTGGAAAACGTGCGGCATGTCCACATAAGGCGCCAGCCCGACCCAGTCCGCGCCCTCGCCGCCCATTTGCGTGAGACCGCTGGTTTCCCGATCCATCCAGGTGGCCATGTAATGGCAGCCGACGCCGCCCAGCGCCTGGCTGCCTTCGGGCACTTTGGTCGACGTGCTGTGCGGGCAGCCCGAGCAGAAATAAGGCCGTCGGCGCATGCCGTCGGCTTCGTTCGACAACGGCGCCGGGCACTGCAGGCTCGCGTCCACCGTCGTCGTCATGCCGGCGGTGCGCCGCAGCCAGTCGGCCAGGGGCGCGGCCAGCAGCGACGGGCGCAACTGGCCGGCGGGCGGGATCATCGCCGCGCCGTCCAAGTCGAGGCGGCCGCATACCGAGGGGTGACGCGGAAGATTGAAAAGCAGGTCCTTGACCTGGCTTTCGACTACCGCGCCCTTTTCTTCGATCACCAGAATATGCGAGAGGCCATCGGCAAATTCGAGCAGGCGTTCGGCATTCAGCGGCCAGGTCAGGCCGGGCTTGTAGAGGCGCACGGCGTCTTGCGATACGCCCAGGCGCTGCAGGACTTCGAGTGCATCCAGATACGCCTTGCCCACGGCGACGATGCCGACCTGGGCGCGTGGCGCGGGCCAAGCCAGCAGGTCGATGCTGTGGCGCCGCGCGAAGGCCTTCACTGCGTCCAGGCGCCGCAGCATGCGCGCTTCGATGGCCAGCGAGAGAAAGCCGCGCGTGTCGTATTCGATGGCCTCGCGCGGCAACGTCGGATCGTCGGGCATGTCGTAGTCGGGTGTGGGCGCCAGCTCGAACGACTGGCCGCTTTCCACCGTTTCGGAAATCGCCTTGAAGGCTACCCAGGTGCCTGCGTAGCGCGACAAGGCCCAGCCCCACAGCGCGAAGGTCTCGTACTCGGACACCGAAGCGGGGTTGACGATAGGCGCCATCCAGCCCATGAGCGAGGCTTCGCTCGCGTGCGGGATCGACGACGACACGGCGGCGTGGTCGTCGCCCACCACCATCAGCACGCCGCCCCGGCGCGAGGCGCCCGCCGCGTGGCCGTGATGCAGGGCGTCGCCGGCGCGGTCCAGTCCCGGCCCCTTGCCGTACCACATGGCATAGACACCTTCGACCTTGCGGTCGGCACGCTGGCCGGCCTGTTGTGTGCCCATGACGGCGGTGGCGGCCAGGTCTTCGTTGATGCCGGGCAGGAAGCGTATGCGATGGGCCTGCATCAGCGCCTGCGCTTTCCACAGCGTCAGGTCCACCCCGGCCAACGGAGAGCCGCGATAGCCCGAGACGAAGCCCGCGGTGTTCAGGCCGCGTACGCGGTCCAGCCGACCCTGGGTGAGCAGCGCGCGCACCAGCGCTTGCGTGCCGGTGAGAAACACGCGGCCTTGCGTGCGGGTGAGGTTGTCGTCGAGTCGATAGTCGACGTCGATAGATGCGGCCGACGGGGCCGGGGTGCCGTCCATGATGGGCTTGTTCTCCACGATTCTTCACTCATGATAGGCAAGCCAGGGTGCGTGTTTATTGCGTATTCGAGTCGGATATTCCCTAAAATACGAAATAAATATTTCGCGTTTTGTGTTTTTTTGGAATAAATATGGATAAAACGGATATCAGCATCCTGCGCGCCCTGCAGCAGGACGGCCGGGCCTCGGCGCAGCAGTTGTCCGATCAGGTGGGGTTGTCGACCGCTCCGGTGTGGCGACGGGTCAAGGCCATGGAGGCCGACGGTGTCATTCAGGGCTACCACGCCCGCGTCGACCGCAGCAAAGTGGGCCTGCAAAGCTGCATGTTCGTGCAGATCGGGCTGGAGCGGCATGTCGCCAGCACCGTCGAAAATTTCGAGCGCTCGGTGCGCGACGCACCCGAAATACTGGAGTGTTACGCGGTCACGGGCGATTCGGACTTTCTGCTCAAGATCCTGGTGGAAAGCCCCGAGGCCTACGACCAGTTCCTGCACCGTTTTCTCTTCAATTTGCCCGGCATACGCCAGACCCGCACCATCGTGGCGCTGCGAGAGATCAAGAACGAGGTCAGGCTGCCTTTATAGCGGGGCCCCCGGCGGGCCTCGGACGCGTCGCGCGGCCGTCGGTGTTGTGCAATTGCAGCAGGCGGCAGCTGCGGCATGCGTGGCGCGGGCGAGTTTTATTGCCTTGACGGGGTCCGGTCTTTAGAGTGGCGATAGTGTTGCCGCACCGCCCGTTGCGGCTTGAGATCGTCGGGCCCGAAAGCTCTTGGAATCATGCGTCGTTCGTCTTCTGTCTTGATGGCCGGCGCGGCATGCGCCGCGCTTGCAGTTTTGGCCGGGTGTGCCACCAGCAACAATGCTCCGGCGGCCTCCGAGGCCCCGCCCCCGCCGCCCGCCATGGCATGTGTCCCGGCCCAGCCTGGCGACCCGATGATAGGTACCTGGTATTCGACGTCCCGGCCCAAGGGCGTGGCGGGCGATTACAGATCCCTGAAGGTTTTTTCTCCCGACGGCCGCATGAGTTACACGACCCAGCTCAGGTTCGGTCGCAGGGTGCGCCCGGCTCTCGACGAGAAGGGCTGCTGGCAGGTGGCCGACGGCATACTCACCATGCAGACCACGTCTTCACACGGCGAAGACGTCGATACCACCGATCCGATCTACATCAATCGCTATCGCGTCGAAAAGAAAAGCCGCGACCGCCTGACTTTGCGCAGCCTGGGCGATGGCCGCACGCTGTTCGAGCGGCGCATGCCCCCCGGCTATCAACTGCCGGAGTGAGGCGGCCGGCGAGGTGTGGCCGGCGAGGCGGCCTTTGGGGCGCGAAAGCGCTGCCGGTCGCAGCGCTTTCGCGCCGGCGTTCGAAAATCGGCTCGGTTAAATCGCGTTCAGGCGCGCGAGCACGGTTTGCTTGCCCAGCAGCGCCAGCACGGCGTCTACTGCCGGCGTCTGGGCTCGGCCGGTGACAGCCACCCGTAGCGGAATGGCCAGCTGCGGCATCTTCAGCCCGCGCTCGGCCAGCACGGTCTTGATGAGTGCGGCAATATTTTCCTTGGTCCATTCGGTGCCTTGCGCCTGCGCGGCGAAGGCGGCGAGCGCTTCGCGCGCGGCGGGCGTCAGGTGCTGTTCGGCCAGCTCGGCGGGCGCGCTTTGATACGGGCCGCAGAACAGCATGGCGCCTTCGGCCAATTGCTCCAGCGTTTCGGCGCGATCCTTCAGCAGGGCCAAGGCAGCGGGTAGCTCCACCGCGCGCGGGTCGCCGCCGCGCGCCACGATGCGTGGCGCCACGCGTTCGGCCAGCTCGGCGTCGGGCATCTGCCGGATGTAGTGCGCGTTGACCCAGTTGAGCTTTTTCGGATCCCATTGCGAGGCGGATTTGGACAGATGGTCGGCGTCGAACCACTGCACCAGTTGCTCGCGGGTGAAAAGCTCATCGTCGCCATGGCTCCAGCCCAGGCGGGCCAGGTAGTTGACCATGGCCTCGGGCAGATAGCCTTCCTTGTCGTACTCCATGACGTTGACCGCACCATGGCGCTTGGACAGCTTCTGGCCGTCGGGGCCGAGGATCATGGGCACGTGGCCGTACTGGGGCAGCGAGGCCCCCAGCGCGCGCAGAATGTTGATCTGGCGCGGGGTGTTGTTGACGTGGTCGTCGCCGCGCAGCACGTGGGTGATGGCCATGTCCATGTCGTCGACCACCACGCAGAAGTTGTAGGTGGGGGTGCCGTCGGGCCGCGCAATAATGAGATCGTCCAGCTCGGTGTTGTCAAAGCTGATGGGGCCCTTGATGAGGTCGTTCCACGCAGTCGCGCCGCCCTGCGGGTTCTTGAAGCGGACAACCGGCTTGCGGCCTTCTGGGATGGGCGGCAGCGTCTTGCCGGGCTCGGGGCGCCAGGTGCCGTCATAGCGCGGCTTGTCGCCTCGGGCGCGGGCGGCTTCGCGCATGGCCTCGACTTCCTCGGGAGAGCTGTAGCAGTGATAGGCCGTGCCGGCCTGCAACATGCCGGCCAGCACTTCACGGTAGCGGTCCATGCGCCGCATTTGATAGAAAGGACCTTCGTCGGGCTGCATGCCCAGCCAGGCCATGCTGTCGATGATCGCGTCCACGGCTTCCTGGCTGGAGCGTTCCACGTCGGTGTCTTCGATGCGCAGCACGAAGACGCCTTGATGATGGCGGGCGTATGCCCAGGAAAACAGCGCGGTGCGCGCGCCGCCCAGGTGCAGGAAACCGGTGGGCGAGGGCGCGAAGCGGGTACGTACGACGGGAGGCGTTTGGCGGGTCATGGCAGGGCGGCGGTAAGAGGGGCCGCATTGAGCGGATGCGCAACCGTAGATGGACGGGGCGCGGTCTTGTTACGATGAATGGGTCACCCCTATTTTAAATGAGTGCCGTCCGCACTTTTGCGCCGCCATGTTGCGACACGCCCTCGCCCCTCTGTTCGAGCCGGATTCCCTGGTCATTGCGGCCGACCGCGATCTGCCGGTTCTGGCCGTGTTGCTGGCCGAGCTGCGCGCGCGTACAACGGTCGCGACCTGCGAATTCAGCCGCGTTCCGGTGCTGCCCGCAGCCTGCACGGGTCTGGCGCCGGGCAGGCGGCCCGACCTGGCGCTGGTCTGCGTCGCGCCCCAGGCCTTGCCCGAGACGCTGCGGCGCCTGGCCGCGCTGGCGCCTCGCAGTGCCATCGTCCTGCCGCACGAATTGCCCGATGCGCATCCCGCCCAGACGCGCGAGCTATGCGCCGAATGGGCCAGGCAGCACGATTGCACGCTGCTCGGCCCGCATTCTTTCGGCGTGCAGCGGCCTCACAGCTGGCTCAATCTCAGCCAGTATCCGACGCTGGCGCTGCCCGGGCGCGTCGCGTTGGTGACGCAGTCGCGCTCGATTGCCGCGGCCGTCATGGACTGGGCAGAGGACGCGCACATCGGTTTTTCCACGGTGGTGTCGCTCGGCGGCGAAGCGGGGGTCGATCTGCCGCAAACGATCGACTACCTTGCCAGCGATGCGCGCAGCGACAGCATCGTGCTGTATCTGGAAAACCCCGGTTTCGCGCGCGAGTTCATGAGCGCACTGCGTGCCGCGGCCAGCGTCAAGCCCGTCATCGTGCTCAAGGCCGGTCACGGCGACGCGGTGTTCGACGCTGCGCTGCGGCGCGCCGGTGCGGTGCGCGTGCGCTATTTCATGCAGCTCTTTTCGGCCATGAAGGTGCTGGGTCATGTGCGCCGTCCTAAAGGCGGACGCGTGGCCGTGCTGTCCAACGGCAACGGCCCGCCGCAACTGGCCATGGACGTGGTCGGCATTGACGGATCCACCCTGCCCGCAGGGCTCGAACCCGGCACGCGCCGCGCGTTGCAGGCCCTGTTAGAACCTGGCGCGGCCGTGGACAACCCCGTCATCAGCTATGCGCCGCTGACCCCCGAACGCATCCAGGGCATGCTCGACGGCCTGCTGGCCGACGCCGGCGTGGACGGCGTGCTGGCGCTGCTGGCGCCAGATCCGTTGACCGACATGCATGCGGTGGCCGAGCATCTGGCGAAAATCGCCCCCAAGGCACGCAAGCCGGTGATCACCTGTCTCATGGGCGACGCCGCCATGCGGCCATTGCGACGCATGCTCGACGACGCAGGCACGCCGGCCTTCCGTACGCCCGAGACGGCAATGGACGCCTTTCGCGTACTGGTCTCCTACAACTACAATCAGCAATTGCTGCAGCAGACCCAGCCCCTGGAGCCGCCGGCGCTGCCGCCCGACTTTGCCGGTGCGCGCGCCGTGATCGCCCGAGCCAGAGAGGAGGGCCGACAGGAATTGACCGTGGCCCAGGCGCAGACGCTGCTGGACGCCTTCCAGGTGCCGCTGCAGGTTATGCCTGAAGGCGCCGCGGGTGCCGAGCCCGAGTCGCATCCCGTGTCGGTGCGCGTGTCGCGCGATAGTCGGCTCGGCCCCGTGATGCAATTCGGTGCCAGCGGTCCGCAGGCCGATCTGCCGGGCTGGGGCGGCAGCATGGAGTTGCCGCCGCTCAACGGCTACCTGGCGCGCCGGCTGCTGGAGCGTAGCCGTTTGTGGCGCGGGGTGATCGCCCCTGGGGTGGAAGTCAGCGTCACCGAAAGTCTGCAGCATGCGCTGGTGCAGATTTCCGAGTTGATCTGCGAACTGCCGGACGTCGAGATGCTGGCGATCGATCCGCTTCATATCGGCGCGACGCATCTGCGCGCGGCCGGTGTGCGCATGCGCATTACACGCGAGGCGGCCGGCTCGCCGCAGCTGGGCGGCTACCCGCACATGGCCATCCATCCGTATCCCACGCGGCTGGTGCAGGTGCGGCGCATGGACGACGGCACGCCGTGGGTCATCCGGCCCATACGCCCCGAGGACGGCGATTCGCTGCAGACTTTCATACGCGGGCTGTCCGAGCGCTCGCGCTATATGCGCTTCGTGTCCATGCTGCGCGAACTGACGCCGCGCATGCTGACGCGCTACACGCAGATCGACTATCACCGCGAGCTGGCGCTGGTGGCGTGCACCCAGGTGCCCAATCCAGAGCATCGCGGCCATCCGCGCGAGGTCATCATCGGCTTCGCGCACTACCTGCGCAATGCCGACGGTCGCGGCGCGGAATATGCGCTGGTGATCGGCGACGATTGGCAGAAGCGGCACCTGGGCGGACAGTTGATGCAGGCCTTGATCGCCGAAGCCCGGGATCAGGGCCTGGAATATATCGAAGGCCTGATTCTGTCGACCAACCGGCCCATGCTGACGCTGATGACGCGCCTGGGCATGGTCAACGACGCCGACCCTGAAGATCCGACGATGCGCAGGGTGTGGATGGATTTGAAGTAAGCCGGGCTCGTCTTGAGAAGGCCGGATCTACCGAGCCCTCGACGCGCCGACGCCGCCCCTTGCCATGCCGGAATTTGCCGCTTTCGCGGCTCGGTTCGCAGTGACTCGAATCTCAGGCGATGACTTCTTGCAGGAAGTCGCGGATGTCGTCGATTTCCTGCGGACAGACGGCATGCGGCATGGGGTAGGTGTGCCAGCGTACGTCGCAGCCCAGTTCCTTCAGTTTGGCGCGCGACGCTTCCGCGCGAGGCAAGGCCACGACCGGATCGAAGGTGCCGTGGGCCAGGAAGATGGGCGTGTTCGCGTTGGCCGTCAGGCGTTCGGCGTCGGCCAGGTCGATCAGCGGCAGATAGCCCGACAGGCCCATCATGCCGGCCAGTTTTTCCGGCAGGCGCAGGCCGGTATGCAAGGTCATGGCGCAGCCTTGCGAAAACCCGGCGAGCACGATGTTCGAGGTGGGAACGCCGCGCGCGTTTTCGCGGGCGATCAGGGCGCGTATGGCCTGCTCGCTGGCGCGGATGCCTTGGGCGTCCTCTCGGCGCACCAGGTCCATGGCGAGGATGTCGTACCAGGCGGGCATGACCATGCCGCCGTTGATGGTCACCGGCAGCATGGGGGCGTTGGGGAAGACGAAGCGGGTGGCGTGTTCCAGACCCAGCGCGACCTGGGGGACAATGGGGGCGAAGTCGTTGGCGTCGGCGCCCAGGCCATGCAGCCAGATGACGGCGTGCGTGGGGTTCGGGGCGGTTTCGATTTCCAGGCAGTCAAGAAGAGGGGCGGTCATGGTTGCGGCTTGCCTTGATTGTTTGAGTTCTTAAACCGCCGAGGCTGCCCTGCGCAATTCCGATGCTCGCCCAGTGGGTTCGGCTTCGGATTGCTTCGGGGGCCTCGGCTCGCTTCTCGGATTCTTCCAGACCGTTCGGGACTGTCGAATCGTCAGCTGGTCGCTTACGCCAGGTCTTTCAGCGCCTGGAAGAGGGCGCGGTATTGCTTGCGCTGCGGATCCTGGCCTTGCTGCAGGCCGGCATTGGCCTGGGCTTCCCTTCTTGCGGCGCGGATGAGGGCGCGCAGGTGCTGGACGTCGGCGCCGGGGTGATCCTGCAGCAGTTCGGTGAGCGCGTCGTCGTCCACCAGCAGGCGATCGCGCAGGGCTTCCAGGCGATGCATGGCGGCGGTGGCCTCGCGCGAGCCGTTTTTCCAGACGTCTAGCTGGGCGCGGATTTCTTCGGCGGGGGCGTTGCGCATCAGCTTGCCGACGAAGTGGACTTGGCGGCGGCGGCCGCCGTGGCTGGTGATGCGCTGCGCCTGGCGTATGGCCTCGTACAGGCGCTCGGCCAGCGGCAGCTGCTTCAGGCGCTCGGGCGAGAGGTCGATGAGTTCCTTACCCAGGTCGAGCAGGGCGTGCATGTCCCGTTTGACCTGCGACTTGCTGGGCGGCCGGTCGTCGTCTTCGAAATCGTCGGGAAGGTCGGACTCGTGGGGGAACTCGGCGTGCATGGCAAGTCGGCTAGATGAAAGGGCTATGATAACCGCCTCAGTTAAGTGGACAGCAATGGTCAATTCCTCTTCTTCCCTGCCGGTGGCCGCCAACCAGGCGCGTTTTAGCGAACTCGTCGAGAAGGTGCTGGCTTACGCGCGCAAGGCCGGCGCGAGCGACGCCGTGGCCGAAGTTTCCGAGAGCCTGGGGCTGTCGGTGTCGGTGCGCAAAAACGATATCGAAACCGTCGAGCAGACGCGAGATCGCTCTCTGGACCTCACCGTCTACGCCGGGCAGAGCCGCGGTTCGGCGTCCACCTCCGATTTTTCCGACGAGGCCTTGCGCCAGACCGTCGAGGCGGCCTGGCACATCGCGCGCCATACGGCGGCCGATCCTGCCGCCGGCCTGCCCGACTTGGACATGCTGGCCACCGATCATCGCGACCTGGCCTTGCACTACGCCTGGCCCATCGGCACCGAAGAGGCCGCCGAGCTGGCGCTGCGCGCCGAAAGCGCCGCGCGCGCGGTCGACCCGCGCATCACCAATACCGACGGGGCGTCCGTGGGCGCCTTCGAGGGCCAGTTCGTCATGGGCAACACGCGCGGCTTTCTCGGCGGCTATCCGTATTCGCGCCACAGCCTGTCGGTGGCGCCCATCGCCGGACGCGGCGACAACATGCAGCGCGACTATTGGTATACGTCCGAGCGCGACGCCAAGCTTATGGCCTCGCCCGAGGCCGTCGGCCGCTATGCCGCCGAGCGCACGCTGTCGCGCCTGTCGGCTCGGCGCGTCGCCACGTGCAAGGTGCCGGTGCTGTTCGAAGCCCCGCTGGCCCTGGGCCTGCTGGGCGCTTTCACGCAAGCGGTCAGCGGCGGGGCGCTCTATCGCAAGGCCAGCTTCCTGGTCGATGCGCTGGGCAAGCCGGTCTTCTCCGATCACATCGACGTGGCCGAGGATCCGCACGTGCCGGGCGGTATGGGCAGCTCGCCCTTCGACGACGAGGGTGTGCGCACGCAGGCCCGCCAGGTGGTCCAGGGCGGCAGGCTGGAAGGCTACTTCCTGTCGACCTATACGGCGCGCAAGCTGGGCATGGTCACCACCGGCAACGCCGGCGGTTCGCACAACTTGTCGCTTACCTCGCGGCTGACGCGCAAGAGCGACGACTTCGAAGCCATGCTGCGCAAGCTGGGCACGGGGCTGCTGGTCACCGAGCTGATCGGCCAGGGCGTGAACTACGTCACGGGCGACTATTCGCGCGGCGCCTTCGGCTACTGGGTCCAGAACGGGCGCATCCAGCATGCCGTGCAGGAAATCACCATCGCCGGCAATCTTGCCGACATGTTTCGCGACATCGTTGCGGTGGGTGCGGACACCATCACGCGCGGCACCAAGACCACCGGCTCCATTCTGATCGGGCAGATGTCCATCGCGGGAACCTGACCCGCCGCTCATTCGTTCTACCAGCGATCCACTAACGCGCTTCGGGAGATCAAGCCATGCAACGTCGATCCTTCTTGAAGGGAGCCGGCCTGGGGGCCGCGGCGGGCGGCGCCGTTCTGGCCGCTCCGGCTCTGGCGGCCGATGCGCCTTCTTTCAGGTGGCGCCTGGCCTCGGCCTTCACCGATCGGCAGAACGTGCTCTATGGTGCGGCCGGCGTGTTCTCGGAATATGTCTCCGACGCCACGGACGGCCGTTTCGTCATCAAGCCTGAGCCGGCCGGCGAGAAAGCGCCGGCTTCGGGGGTGCTGGACGCCGTGCAGAAGGGCCAGGCCGAGATGGGTCATGCCGTTTCGTCCCTGTACGAAGGCGTCAATCCGGCGTTCTGCTTCGACGCGGCCGCGCCTTTCGGGCTGACGGCCCGGCAAATGAACGCCTGGATGTTCGAGGGTGACGGACTCTCGCTCACGCGCGATCTGTTCAAGGAACACGGCATCGTCAATTTCCCCCTGGGCAATACCGGCGCGCGCATGGGCGGCTGGTACAAGAACGAGATCAAGTCGATCGAGACCTTCAAGGGCCTGAAAATCGAGGCACAGGGCCTGCTCGCGACGCTGCTGGCCGGCATGGGCGCGGCGCCGCAGGCGCCGGTGGCCGACGCGCAGGCAGCGCTGGCCTCCGGCGCGCTCGATGCCGTTGCAGGCGCCGGCACGCCGTACGACGACGATAGGCAGGGCGCGCCCAAGTCGGCCGGCTTTTACTATTACCCCGGCTGGTGGGCAGGCAGTACGCAAGCCTCGCTCTACATCGGCGCCAAGGCCTGGGACAGCCTGCCCAAGACCTATCAGACCATCGTCAAGGCAGCCAGCTGCGCGGTGCACCTGGACGTGACCGCGCGCTACGACGCCCGCAACGCCGTAGCTCTGCGCCGCCTCGTGACGGGCGGTGCACAGTTGCGCGCCTTTCCGCGTTCGGTGCTGGACGCCGCCTGGGACGCGGCGGCGGCCTGGTACGCCGATATGTCGGGCAAAGACCCCAAGTTCAAGGCGATCCACGACAGCTATATGGTCGCGAGGGGCGATTTCGCGTCGTGGTTCAAAGTGGCCGAGGGCGCCTACGAGCAGTACCTCTCCTCGACGCTGGTGTTCAAGCCGAATTGAGGGCGCCGGAGGCGGCCTTCCCGGGGGCGGCTATTCGAGAGGGTTGTTGCCGGCCGGGTTGCCCCGGGTCGCGGTCATTTCGTATCGCGGCTTGCGCAAAAAATGCGCAGATGCTATAGTCTTGGGCTCTTTCCCATCTTTCAAGCACGGGCGGGTAATAACGCTTAGGCCGGAAATCGCGGAGAGAAAACCCGGTGAGCGGGCCATTCTGCCGCCGGAACAATGGAAACTAGGAACCATCATGAAGACCTTTGTGGCCAAGCCGCATGAAGTCCAACGTGACTGGTTTGTGATCGACGCCAAGGGCAAAGTCCTCGGTCGTGTGGCCAGCGAAGTCGCACGCCGTCTGCGTGGCAAGCACAAACCCGAATTCACGCCGCACGTTGACACGGGTGATTACATCATCATCGTCAACGCTGCCGATATCGTCGTTACCGGCAACAAGACGGAAGACAAGAAGTACTTCCGCCACACCACGTACCCGGGCGGTATCCGCGAAACCAATTTCCGGAAGATGCAAGAGCGTTTTCCTGGCCGCGCCATCCAGAAGGCTGTCAAGGGCATGCTGCCCAAGGGTCCCCTGGGCTACGCGATGATCAAGAAGCTGAAGGTGTACGCCGGTGCCGAGCATCCGCACACCGCGCAGCAGCCCAAGCCGCTGGAAATCTAAGGAAACGCCATGATCGGTAACTGGAACTACGGAACCGGCCGTCGCAAGACCTCGGTGGCTCGCGTTTTCATCAAGAAAGGCACGGGCAACATCATCGTCAACGGCAAGCCCGTCGACGAGTTCTTCGCCCGCGAAACCGGCCGCATGATCGTGCGCCAGCCGCTCGAGCTGACCGGCCATGTCGAATCGTTCGACATCAAGGTCAACGTGCACGGCGGCGGTGAAACCGGCCAAGCCGGCGCCATCCGCCACGGCATCACCCGCGCCCTGATCGACTACGACGCGGCGCTCAAGCCCTCGCTGTCGCAAGCCGGCTTCGTCACGCGCGACGCCCGCGAAGTCGAACGTAAGAAGGTCGGTCTGCGCAAGGCCCGCCGTCGGAAGCAGTTCAGCAAGCGTTAATCGCCTGCTGTGCCAAAAAAACCGCCCTGTTCACGCAGAGGCGGTTTTTTTTCGTCCATACGGCGTCGGGCGCGCAAGACGGCGTGGGTCGCCTGCTTCATGGCTGTTTGCGGTCATCGCGTGGTTCCCAAGGCGCGCACGCCGTCTTTAAGCGGGCGTATGCCGGTAATCGGCGAGGGCGCGATAAAATGGCGCCTGGGCAAAGCCGGATTGCGTGTTGCATCGGCTTGGCACACACCTCCTGCGCACGGCGCCTCTTTTGTAAAGCTCATACCATGGCATCGAAGATCAAAGTCGGCATCGTCGGCGGCACCGGCTACACCGGCGTGGAACTGCTGCGCCTGCTGTCGCAGCACCCGCACATCGAGCTCACCGCCATCACGTCCCGCAAGGAAGACGGCATGCCGGTCGCCGACATGTATCCCAATCTGCGCGGCCGCGTCGACCTGGCCTTTTCGACCCCTGAGAACGCCAGACTCGCCGATTGCGACGTCGTCTTCTTCGCCACGCCGCACGGCGTGGCCATGGCGCAGGCGAGGGAGCTTCTGGCCGCCGGAACCCGGATCATCGATCTGGCCGCCGACTTCCGCTTGCAGGACACGGCGGCTTTCGAGCGTTGGTACAAGATGCCGCACAGTTGCCCGGACATCCTGGCCGAAGCTGCCTACGGTCTGGTCGAGCTCAACCGCGAGGCGGTCGCCAAGGCCCGCGTCATCGGCAACCCCGGCTGCTATCCCACTACCGTCATCCTGGGACTGGCTCCGCTCATCGAGAGCGGCAGCAGGCTGGTCGACACCCAGACCCTGATCGCCGACTGCAAGTCCGGCGTTTCGGGCGCCGGCCGCAAGGCCGAGGTGGGTTCGCTCTTCTCCGAGGCCTCCGACAACTTCAAAGCCTACGGCGTGGCCGGCCACCGCCATTCGCCCGAAATCGTCGCTCAGCTCGAAAAGCTGGCGGGCGGCCCCGTGCCGTTGACCTTCGTGCCGCACCTGGCGCCCATGATCCGGGGCATGTTCTCGACGATCTACGCCCGCATCCTGCCCGAGGCGCGCGGTACCGATTTCCAGAAACTGTTCGAAGAACGCTACGCCAACGAGCATTTCGTCGATGTCATGCCGGCCGGCAGCCTGCCCGAGACTCGCTCGGTGCGCGCGTCCAACACATTGCGCATCGCGGTACAGCGTCCGGCGCAGGGTGGTCAACCCGGCGACCTGCTTATCGTTCTGGTCGTGCAGGACAACCTGGTCAAGGGCGCCGCCGGTCAGGCGGTGCAGAACATGAACCTGATGTTCGGCCTGCCCGAGTCTGCCGGTCTGGACCAGGTTGCTATTCTGCCGTAAGGGTTATCACGGCCGGGGCTGAGAAGCCTGGGTTATAGTGAGATCATTCTGGGCGGTCTGTCTGCCCATTGTTACCGTATTGAATTCCGCCGCGGCACAAGGTGCCCGGCCAGGAGCGCACCATGAACGCCGTTACCGAAACCGTCGACCTGCAGGCCCCGCCGCCGGCCCCCCTCATTTTTACCGATTCGGCTGCCGCCAAAGTCAAGGATCTGCTGCTCGAAGAAGGCAACCCCGAATTGAAGCTGCGCGTGTTCGTGCAGGGGGGCGGCTGTTCGGGCTTCCAGTACGGTTTCACCTTCGATGAAACCGTCAACGAAGACGACACCGTGCTCGATAAGGAAGGCGTGCAACTGCTGGTCGACCCCATGAGCTTCCAATATCTGGTCGGCGCCGAGATCGACTACAAGGAAGACATCGAAGGCTCGCAGTTCGTCATCCGCAATCCGAACGCCACCACGACCTGCGGCTGCGGTTCGTCGTTCTCGGTATAAGACGCAGCGGGAGTCCCGCGCAATCGCCAAAGCCCTGCGTAGCCACGCAGGGCTTTTTTTCGCCTATTCGATCTAGGTGTTTTCCCTGGTTTGAGTGGCCAATGTGCAGAAATTCTCATCCGCTTCGTCCCAAAGCGACAAGACGATCGGGTTGTGCATTCCTATACTTGAAAACCCCGCATCCCGCGCCGAGCAGGCATGCGCCGCGGCAACGCACAAAAATTTCAGCGTCTGAACGAGGTCGGAATCGGGATGCGACTCATCGTTTTTACCTATGCAGAAAAAATACTACCGTAGGTAAACTTTCGGCCTGTCACGGGTGAAACCGCCGACGGGCTGTTGGTAAAACCATCGAATCACCGTGGGTGAACTTTCGATGAGTCGCACCGCCTCTCCGGTGCGAAGGGAACTCGAGCTTGTAGTGCACTAGGCATGTTCAATCAGGAGATAAGAGAATGAACCGTTTCAAGAAAATTGCCGTGATTTCCGCTTTCTCGCTTACGGCGGGAGCGGTCGCGTTCGGCGCGCAAGCGGCTGAAAAGCCCATCAAGATCGGCGTGCAGGCGCCCATCACCGGCGACTACGCCGCCGAAGGCCAAGGCATCCAGAACGGCGTCAAGCTGCTGATCGATCAGCAGAACGCCAAGGGCGGTCTGCTGGGCCATAAGGTGGAAATGGTCGTGTGCGACGACGAAGGCAAGCCCGCCACCGCCGCCATCTGCGGCCGCAAGCTGGTCAACGACGGCGTGATCGCCGTGATCGGCACCTATACCAGCGGCGCCGCCCTGGCCGCCGCGCCGATCTATTCGGCCGCCAAAGTGATCCAGACCTCGGACGGCACCAGCGACGAGCTGACGCAGAAAGGCTGGAAGACCTTCTTCCGCAACGCTCCCCCCAACAGCGCCGAAGCCGTGTTCACCGCCGAGTACCTGGTCAAGGCCAAGAAGTACAAGCGCGTCGTGGTCCTCACCGACCACTCCAGCTACGCGACCGGCCTGGCCGACAGCGTGGTCAAGGAAATCAAAGCCGCTGGCGGCAACGTGGTGGCCAAGGACTTCATCACCGCCGGCACGCAGGACTACAGCGCCGTGCTGACCAAGATCAAGGCTGAGAATCCCGATGCCGTGTACTTTTCGGGCTACTACACCGACGGCGGCCTGATCCGCGCGCAAATGGTGCAGCTGGGCATGAAGGCCGCTTTCGTGGGTGGCGACGCCAACCAGAACGAAGCCTTTGCCAAGATCGCCGGTCCTGCCGCGCAGGGCACGATCATCATCAACATTCCCTCGCCGGACAACCTTCCCTACCCGGAAGCCAAGGAATTCCTGGCGCAATATGTGAAGGCCTTCGGCTCGCAGCCGCCGAGCATCTACACCTTCACCAACGCCGACGGACTGCGCGCCATCTTCCAGACGGCCGAAGCGATCAAGTCGGTCGAGCCGGTCAAGATCATGGCCCACCTGCACAACATGAAGGGCTACAAAGGCCTGACCGGCCCCTTCACGTGGGATGCCAAGGGCGAGCGCGTAGGCAGCCCGTTCACGGCCTTCGAAGTGGAAGCCGACGGTTCCTACAAGACCGTGTATCCGACCAATTAAGGCTGTACCTCGATAAAGCGTCGCGGCCGCGCCCGGCATAGTCCGGGCGCGAAACGGCATAGCCGGCTGCGACGCTGTTTTCATCTTCGGAATAGGCAAGATGGACTTCATCCTGCAACAACTCATCAACGGCTTGACGGTCGGGGGCATCTACGCGTTGATCGCGTTGGGCTACACGATGGTCTACGGCGTGCTCAAGCTGATCAATTTCGCGCACGGCGACCTGTGCATCCTGGGCGCCTTCATCGGCCTGACCGCCTTGACGACCGGCGTGTTCGCCGGGCTGCCGACGCCCGTACTGATGGCGCTGGCCTTTCTCATCGCCGTCATCGTGGTGGCCGTGACCGGCACCTTGCTCGATCGCGTCGCCTACAAGCCGCTGCGCCGCGCGCACCGGCTGTCCCCGATGGTGTCCGCACTGGGCGCCTCCATGATGATCGAGAACGGCATCATGCTGATCTGGGGCCCGAACGTGCGCGTGTTTCCCAGCAATCTGCTGCCCAACATCACCTGGCACATCGGCGGCGCCTACCTCAGCTTCGTGCAGCTCATGATCATGATCGGCGCGTTTGTGCTGATGGTCGCGCTGTACTTTTTCGTGCACCACACCCGCGTGGGTACGGCCATCCGCGCCTCGGCGATCGACCAGGACGCCGCGCGGCTCATGGGCATCAACGTCAACCGCGTGATCGCCATGGTGTTCGTGATCGGCCCCGCGCTGGGCGCGGTGGGCGGCCTGTTCATCGGCCTCTATTACCGCCAGGCGTATTTCACGATGGGCTGGTCATACGGCTTGAACGCCTTCATCGCGGCCATCATCGGCGGCATCGGCAACATCCCCGGCGCCATGCTGGGCGGCCTGTTGCTCGGGCTGTTCAATGTCTTTGCCGTGGGCTATGTGTCCAGCTCGTGGCAGGACGCGATCACGTTCGGGCTGCTGATCGCGATTCTGCTGGTGCGTCCGTCCGGCCTGCTCGGCGAACGTGTTGCGGAAAAGGTTTGAGGATTCGAACATGAACAAGCAAGTTATCGATGCGGCGTCCGCGCCTGCCGGCGGGAAGCCTGCCCGCGGCAACGCCCGGCGCATGGCCTGGGCCGGCGTCGCGCTATGGCTGGCAGGGCTGCTCCTGCCGGTGACCCTCTCGCCCGCCTGGGTGACGATCGGCGGCGTGTTCGCGATCTACGCCATCGTCGCGTTGTCGCAGGACATCGTGCTGGGCCGCGCGGGCATCTACGATATGGGGCATGCCGTCTACTTCGGCATCGGCGCCTACGTCACGGCCGTGCTGTCGCTCAGTTTCGGCTGGCCCGTGCTGTGGACCATCCCCGTCGGCGTGCTGGTGTCCGCATTCTTCGGCGCCGTGCTGTCCGCGCCCATCGTCAAGCTGCGGGGCGATTACCTGCTGGTGGTCACCATCGGCTTCAACGCGATCTTCGTGCTGGCCATGAAGAACGACATCTTCGGCCTGACCGGCGGCCCCGATGGCCTGTTCGGCGTGCCCGGGCCGGTCGTCTTCGGCCTGGACCTGAGCGACCAGAGCTCCCTGTTCTACCTGAACTGGGTGGCGCTGGCCCTCGTGCTGTGGCTCATGCGCAATCTGAACCGCTCGGCGCTGGGCCGCACCTTCCGCTACATCAAGTACGACGAACTGGCCGCCACCACGCTCGGCGTGAACTCGCGCCGCTACAAAGTGGCCGTCTTCGCGCTGGCCGCGGCCATCGCCGGCCTGGCCGGTTCGCTGTTCGCTATGCAGCTGTCGGCGGTGAGCCCCGGCTCGTTCTCGTTCGCGGACTCGGTCACGCTGTTTGCCATCGTGCTGGTCGGCGGGCAGGCCTCGGTGCCCGGCGTGTTGCTTGGCACGGCCATGATGTTCGTGGTGCCCCAGGTCTTCTCCGGCCTGGCGCAATATCGTTATTTCGTCTTCGGCATCGCCATGATCGTGATCATGGTCCTGCGGCCGCAAGGCATCTGGCCCGCGCGCAAAGGGGGCTGATCGCATGGAACAGAACAAACAAGCGGCAGCCGAGACGCTGCTCGAACTGGACAACGTGGGCATCAGCTTCGGCGGCCTGCGGGCGGTCGACCAGCTGGGTTTTCGCATCGAACGCGGCCAGATCGTGGCCCTGATCGGCCCCAACGGCGCAGGCAAGACCACGGTCTTCAACCTGATCACGGGCGTGTACAAGCCCACCGACGGCCATGTCCGCTGGCGCGGCCGCGACGTCACGGGCCTGGCCCCGCACCGCATCGCCGAGCTCGGCATACGGCGCACCTTCCAGACCATCCGTCTTTTTTCCGACATGACGGTGCTCGAGAACGTGGTCGCCGGCCAGCACCTGCACATCCGCCAACGCTGGTGGCAGGGCCTGTTGAACACGCCGGCGCAGCGCCGCGAAGAGCAGCTGCTGGCGGACAAGGCCATGGCGGTACTCCAGCGCCTCGACCTGGCCGACGTCGCGCACGAAGAAGCCACCTCGCTGGCCTACGGCGTGCAGCGGCGCGTGGAACTGGCCCGTTGCCTGGTGGCCGACCCTTAAATGATCATTCTCGACGAGCCGGCCGCCGGCCTGAACTAAAACGAATCGGCCGAACTGAACGACACCATCCGCAAGATCCGCGACAGCGGCGTCACCGTCATCCTGGTCGAACACGACATGAGCGTGGTGATGAACGTGGCCGACAACATCATCGTGATCAACTTCGGCAAGAAGATCGCGGAAGGCAATCCGGACGCGATCCGCAGCAACCCGCTCGTGATCGAGGCCTATCTGGGCCAGGACGACGAGGAAGAGGCGCTGGCGCACGAAGGACAAGCAAACTCATGAACCACCTGCTCGAAGTCGAAGACCTGCGCGTCAATTACGGCCACATCCAGGCGCTCAAGGGCATCTCGCTCAACGTCAAAGAAGGCGAGGTCGTCGCCATTCTGGGCGCCAACGGCGCCGGCAAGACCACGCTGATGCGCACCCTGAGCGGCCTGCTCTCGCCCCACAGCGGCGCCATCCGTTTCCACGGCCAGGAAACCACCAAGCTGGGCGCCGACAAGATCGTGCGCCTGGGCATCGGCCAGTCGCCCGAAGGCCGGCGCGTCTTCGGCACCCTGTCGGTCGCCGAGAACCTGCGCCTGGGCGGTTTCACGCGCCCGCCCGCCGAAATCGGCGAAAGCTGCGAATACGTCTACAAGATCTTCCCGCGGCTTTACGAGCGGCGCGCGCAGCTGGCCGGCACCTTGTCCGGCGGCGAACAGCAAATGCTGGCGATCGGCCGCGCGCTGGTCACCAAGCCCAAGCTGCTGCTGCTCGACGAGCCCAGCCTGGGCCTGGCGCCCATCATCATCCGCAACATCTTCCAGGTGCTGGCGGACGTGCGCGACACCGGCGTGACCATCCTGCTCGTCGAACAGAACGCGCGCATGGCGCTCAAGCTGGCCGATCGCGGCTACGTGCTGGAAGTGGGCCGCATGAGCCACGAAGGCCCCGCCCGCGAACTGCTGGCCTCGCCCGAAATCCAGGACGCGTACCTGGGCCACGGTTAAGAGAGTCTGCAGTCCTGCGGCCGGCGGGTATGCCGTGGGGCGCCCTAAGTGACGGGGCAGTCCGCGTAGCGGACTTTGGCCGCCTAAGGCGGCGGCCAAACCCGTCACTTCGTAGCCCCGCGGCAT
>NZ_JBQCER010000069.1:0-9942 GCF_051960075.1 Bordetella sp. | reverse complement strand
CCAGCGCTTCGTCGACGAAAAGATGCCGCGGCACCGCCATCATGGCGCCGAGCACCCGCTCGTCGACGATGCCCTGCGCGCGCAGGCGCTGCACCATGGCGTGGCGCAGCCTGTCGGAATTCAGGCCCAGATTGCCGCCGGCAGGCGAAGCCGGCGGCGCCGCGGGTGCGCTGCTCGAACGCGGCACGGCGCCGGACGAGATGCGCGTGTTGCTGTTGGCCGGCGTAAAGCCCTTGCCCACGCCGGTCGTGCCGCGGCCCGTGCGCCGGCCGGCCATGCCTTGGCGCTCGATTTCGTCGGGCGTAAGGCTTTTGCTCATCGCGGCAGCTCGCCCGTCCAGCCGCGCAACGCGTCGAGCTGCTCGTGCTGGGTCAGGTCCAGCCGCAGCGGCGTCAGTGAGACGCTGCCTTGCGCAACGGCGTGGAAATCCGTGCCGGGCCCGGCGTCGGACGCCTGGCCGACCGGGCCGATCCAGTACACCGTGTCGCCATAAGGCGTGGTGGTGCGCACCACGGGCTGTGAGGGATGCCGCTTGCCCAGCCGCGTGACGGCATAGCCGGTCAGGTCTTCGTAGCGGCGGCTGGGAATGTTGACGCTGAGCAGCACTGCGCCCATGGGGTGGGCCAGCTGGCGTTCGACGATCTGGCGGGCTGCGCGGGCGGCATCGTCCAGATGCGCCCAGCCCTTCTCGATCAGCGAAAACGCGATGGAAGGGATGCCGAAGAGATACCCTTCGCTGGCGGCGGCCACGGTGCCGGAATACAAGGTGTCTTCACCCAGATTGGCGCCGTTGTTGAAGCCGGAAACCACCAGGTCGGGACGATCGGCGATCAGGCCGCCCGTCAGCGCCACGTGGACGCAGTCCGACGGTGTGCCGTTGACATAGTGAAAGCCGTTGGCGGCGGTGCGCACCGACAGCGGACGATTGAGCGTGAGCGAGTTGGACGCGCCGCTGTGGTTGGTCTCCGGCGCGACCACGGTGATCTCGCCCAGGCCGGACAAGGCACGGGCCAGTGCTTCGATCCCCGGCGCGTTGTAGCCGTCGTCGTTGGAAACCAGGATGCGCATGTATCGTCAGATCGGGAGGTCCGTCATGCCGGTCTTGCAAGCCCCTCTTGCAAGCTATCTTGTAGGCCTCGGCACCCCGGCGACCTCTTGCAACACGGGGCAACTGATTGTACGGCAGGCGGGCCGCGCCCGACGCCGCAACGAGAGGTTTGCGGCACGGTAGAATCCGCTGCAATCTTCCCATGCCCAGGGTCCATCATGGCTTTCGACGCTTCCTCGCCCTATTTCGCCGCCGCGCTCGTCGTGCTGGCCTACCTGATCGGATCCATTCCCTTCGCCGTGGTGGTGAGCCGGCTGATGGGGCTGCAGGATCCGCGCAGCTACGGCTCCAAGAACCCGGGCGCGACCAATGTGCTGCGTTCGGGCAGCAAGCCGGCTGCCGCGCTGACGCTGCTGGGCGATGCGGCCAAAGGCTGGTTTGCGCTGTGGCTGGCCCGGTATATGGCGCCCGACTTGTCCTGGCCGGTCTACGCGGCGGCGGCCCTGGCGGTCTTTCTGGGGCATCTGTATCCGGTCACGCTGGGCTTCAAGGGCGGCAAAGGCGTGGCCACGGCGCTGGGCGTGCTGCTGGCGATACAGCCTCTGCTGGCGCTGCTCGTGGCGCTGACCTGGCTGCTGATGGCCATCGTATTCCGCTATTCGTCGCTGGCCGCCCTGGTCGCGGCGGTCTGCGCGCCGTTGTATTACCTGCTGGGCGCAACGCTGGGCTGGACGGTGCATCCGCAGGTGACGACGGCTCTGGTGATTCTCGCGGCGCTGCTGATCTACCGGCACAAAGCGAACATCCAGCGCCTGGTTTCGGGGGCCGAGAGCAAGATCGGCTCGAAGAAAAAAGCCTGACGCGGGCCTCGGCGAACCTCTGATTCGCGCGGCCTCGAGCGACCTTCGTCAGTCGGCGCCCGCGTGGGTCTTCACCGCGGCCTATCCAGCGCGGCGCGCACGCTGTCGCCGAGCCTGCGCAATCTGGCGACCGGCTCGTTGGCATAGACGAAGCGGATGTAGGCGGCACCATGCTCGAGCCCCCATCCCTGCATGCCCGTGGCGCAGACGCCCTGGGCGAACAGGCGCTGCGACATCTGTTCGCCGTCCAGGCCGAAATCCGACACGCGCAGCAGCATCGACCAGCCGCCCGCCGGCATGCCGAAAGGCAACCCGTCGAGCTGGCGCGCGACCGCATCGCGCCTGCGTTCCAGCTCGCCGACGTAGCCCGGCAGATCCTGCGCCGAGCTCTCGAGCGCGACGGCCGCCGCCTCCTGCGCGATGCCCACCGGCACCACGACATTGGCCAGCGAGACCGCGACCAGATCGGGCATGAGCCAGTCGGGTGCCACCGTCCAGCCCACGCGCCAACCGATCATGCGCAGTTCCTTGGACGCGGCGCCCACCGTGATCGTGCGCTCGGCCATGCCCGGCAAGCCGGCCGGGTGTATGACCGCCCGCCCGTCGAACAGCAGCCGCTCCATCGCGCTGTCCAGAATGAGCAGCAGGTCGTGGCGCACACACAAATCGGCGACGAGCGCCCAGTCCGCCGCATCCAGCACCCCGCCCGACGGCATCGACGGCGACATCAGCAGCATGGCCTTGGTGCGCGGTGTGACGGCTGCCTGCAAGGCCGCGCGGTCGAGCTGCCAGGGGGCTGCAGGATGGAATCGAAACGGCACCTGGCGCGGTTCGCCGCCCGCCAGCCGTATCCGGTTCAACAGCCCCGCATAGGTGGGATCGGTGACGACGACCTCGTCGCCCACCTCCAGCGTCGCCAGCAGCGCATTGAGAATGCCCGAGAGCCCGCCCGCGGAAATGACCACGTTGTCGGGTCCGTATGCCAGTCCGGTCTGCGAGGCAAGATGGCGCGCGACCGCCTGGCGCAGCCGGTCCTGCCCGACGAACGGCAAGTATGAATTGGCGCTGTCCCGCCCGACCGCGGCGCGGGTAAACTCCAACGCCTCCTGCGTGGGCGGTATGTCGGTGTCGAGATTTTCCAGGCGCAGCATATCGGCGCCGGCATGATCCGCGAGCGCCCCCATGCGGTCGACGCCGATACCGGCAATCTGCGCAAGGCGTGCAGGACGGTTTCGGATCATGGCTACCCCCAGCGATCACATTTTATAGATAATAGATAATCTATATCCATCATGTCCGCAATGAACAACGACGTCAAGGACGGCCGCTCGCTCACGGAACGGATCGCCTCGGTACTGGCCGACAGAATCATCACGGGGCGGATCGCGCCGGGCGAGCGGCTGCTGCAGGACCACCTGGCCACCGAATTCGGCGCGAGCCACGTGCCGGTGCGCGAAGCGTTCCGGCGCCTGGAGGCGCAGGGCCTGGTGTGCGTCGAGCCGCGCAAGGGCGTGCGCGCGGCGCCGCTCGATCCCCACGCGGTGATCGAAGTCGCCAAAATGCGCGCCGCGCTGGAGTCGCTGGCCTTGCGCGAGGGCGCGGCCCGCCTGACGAGCAGCGACCTGCAGCGCCTGGATGCGCTGATCGACGCGGAATCGTCGGCGCAGGGCGTCGAAGCGCTGGAAACGCTCAACGCGCAATTTCACGGCGCGCTGCTCGCCCCCTGCAAGATGCCCTATCTGCTCTCTTCGATTGCCGACCTGCACCGGATCAGCGCCAGGCATCTGTTCGCCACCTGGAGTCGGCTGGATTGGCAGGCCCGCTCCGGCGACGAGCATCGCCGCATCGTCGCCGCGTTGCGCGCGGGCAACATCGAGGCCGCCTGCGCAGCGCTGGCGGCGCACATCATCGACGCCGGAAACGCGCTGGCAGAGGTACTGCCCGGCCGGTAAGACTCGTCGAAAGGTGCCCGAAGGGCACCGCGCCGGCCGCCCAGCTCAGGCCTCGCAAATATCGGCGAGGTCCCAGCGCGGGCGCACGGTAAAGGCGTGGTTTGCCTTATCCAGGCTCGCCAAACCGTGCTTGACGCGTTCGGCCGCCGCGAAGGCGATCATGGCGCCGTTGTCGGTACACAGGGCCAGCGGCGGAAAATAGGCCTGCGCCTTCAAAGGCTTGAGCGCCTGCGCCAGCTTGCTGCGCAGCAGGCTGTTGGCGCCGACGCCGCCCGCCACGACCAGGCGCTTCAGGCCGGTTTGCTTGAGCGCCTTGATCGACTTGCCGGCCAGCACATCCACAATCGCCGCCTGCGTGGCCGCCGACAGGTCGGCGCGGGCCTGCTCGTCCAGGCCGCCTTGCTGCTCGGCCGCCCTGACCCGGGTCAGCACCGCGGTCTTCAGGCCGCTGAAGCTGAAATCCAGGTCGCCGCTGTGCAGCATGGGGCGCGGCAGATCGAAGCGGGCGGCGTCGCCCTGCTCGGCCAGGCGCGACAGCGCGGGGCCGCCTGGATAGCCCAGGCCCAGGAGCTTGGCCGATTTATCGAAGGCCTCGCCGGCGGCGTCATCCAGGGTTTCGCCCAGAAGTTCGTAGCGCCCCACCCCATCGACCCGCATGAGCTGGGTGTGCCCGCCCGACACCAGCAGGGCGATGAAGGGGAATTCGGGGCGCGGATCGGCCAGGAGCGGCGAAAGCAGATGGCCTTCGAGGTGGTGGATGGGGATGGCGGGCAGGTTCAGCGACCAGGCCAGCGACTGGGCCACGCTGGCGCCCACCAGGAGCGCGCCCGCCAGCCCGGGGCCGGCGGTGTAGGCGATGGCGTCGACGTCGGCCAGCGCCAGGCCGGCCTCCCCCAGCACCTGGCGGGTGAGCGGCACGACGCGACGGATGTGGTCGCGCGAAGCCAGCTCGGGCACCACCCCGCCGTATTCCTGGTGCATGGCGATCTGGGTATGCAGGGCGTGCGCCAGCAAACCGCGCTCGGTGCAGACCGCCGCGACGCCCGTTTCGTCGCAAGAACTTTCGAATCCCAGAATAATCATCGACTCGGATTTTAAACCGGTGCGAAAATACGCGCCGTCCAACCCTAAAAGAAGCCGACGACCATGTTCGAAAAACTCTTTCAACTGCGCGCGCACGACACCACGGTTCGCACCGAAATCGTAGCGGGACTGACGACCTTCCTGACGATGTCCTACATCATCTTCGTCAACCCCAGCATTCTTTCGTCCACCGGCATGGACCGCAACGCGGTCTTCGTGGCCACCTGCCTGGCCGCGGCCATCGGCACCCTCATCATGGCACTGGTCGCCAACTGGCCCATCGGCATGGCGCCGGGCATGGGTCTGAACGCCTTCTTCGCCTTTACGGTGGTCAAGGGCATGGGCTACAGCTGGGAACAGGCGCTGGGCGCGGTGTTCGTCTCCGGCGCGATCTTCGTCGTGCTCACGCTTACCGGCGTGCGGGCCTGGCTGATCAAGGGCATACCCAATTCGCTGCGCAGCGCCATTGCGGCCGGCATCGGGCTGTTCCTGGCCATCATCGCCTTGTCCAACGCCAACATCATCGTCGCCGACCAGGCCACCAAGGTCACCCTGGGCGACCTGCGCGCCCCGGGCCCGATCTTCGCCATCCTGGGCTTTTTCATCATCGCCGTGCTCGACGCGATGCGGGTGCGCGGCGCCATCCTGATCGGCGTGCTGGCGGTCACCGTGCTGTCCATGCTGCTGGGCTACAACCAATTCCACGGCGTGTTCGCCGCGCCGCCCAGCCTCTCGCCCACGCTGTTCAAGCTGGACATCGCCGGCGCGCTGCATACCGGCTTCTTCCACGTGATTCTGGTGTTCGTGCTGGTCGAGATCTTCGACGCCACCGGCACGCTGATGGGCATCGCCAAGCGTGCCGGCCTGGTCGCGCCTGACCGCCCGGGCCGCCTGGGCCGCGCGCTGTTTTCCGACAGCATCGCCATTTTGTTCGGCTCGTTCCTGGGCACCAGCAGCACCACGGCCTACATCGAAAGCGCCTCGGGCGTGCAGGCGGGCGGCCGCACCGGCCTGACCGCGCTGGTGGTGGGCCTGCTGTTCCTGGCCGCGCTCTTCGTCTCGCCGCTGGCCGGTTCGGTGCCGGCCTACGCCACCGCGCCCGCGCTGCTCTACGTAGCCGGCCTCATGATGCGCGAACTGGTCGAGATCAACTGGAACGAAGTGACCGAGGCCGCCCCGGCCGCGCTCACCGCGCTCATCATGCCTTTCACCTATTCCATCGCCAACGGCCTGGCCTTCGGCTTCATCAGCTACGCCGTGCTCAAGGCCTTTACCGGCCGCATCCGCGAGGTGCATGCCGCCACCTGGCTGGTGTCGGCGCTGTTCATCATCCGCTTCGCCGCGTTCCCGGGCTGAGAATCATGAGCGCGCCGAGCCGCCTCGAGCGCGAATCCTCCCTTGGGGAGGCGTCGCGCAGCGACAGGAGGGTACATCAATGAGCAGCAAACTGGCCCAGGTGCCGCTTTCGGTGCTGGATCTGGCTCCCATCGTCGAAGGGAGCACGGCCGCCGAGGCTTTCCGCAACACGACGCGGCTGGCCCAGCATGTCGAAAAACTGGGCTACCAGCGCTTCTGGCTGGCCGAGCACCACAACATCCCCGGCGTGGCCAGCAGCGCCACGGCCGTGCTCATCGGCCAGGTGGCCGCGCACACCACGACGCTGCGCGTGGGCTCGGGCGGCATCATGCTGCCCAATCATGCGCCGCTCGTGATCGCCGAGCAGTTCGGCACGCTGGAATCGCTCTTTCCCGGCCGCATCGATCTGGGCCTGGGCCGGGCGCCCGGCAGCGACGGCCTGACCCAGCGAGCCCTGCGGCGCGGACCGCACAGCGGCATGGATTTTCCCGAGCTGCTGGAGGAATTGCGCGGCTTTCTGGCCGAACCGCAGGCGAACCAGGCGGTACGCGCCTATCCCGGCGCGGGGCTGTCCCGGATTCCCATCTGGCTGCTGGGGTCGAGCGATTTCAGCGCGCGGCTGGCGGCCGAACTGGGCCTGCCCTTTTCGTTCGCCGGCCACTTCTCGCCCGAGGGCATGGCGTCCATGCGGCTTTACCGGCACCTCTTCAAGCCGTCCGAAACGCTGCAAAAGCCCCATGCCATGATCGGCGTGCCCGTCGTGGCGGCCGACAGCGACGAGCAGGCGCAATACCTGGCGACCACCCAGCAGCAGAAATTTCTGGGCATGGTGCGCAACCACCGCCGCCCGCTGCAGCCGCCCGTGCCCACCATGGACGGCCTGTGGACGCCCTGGGAGCGTGAAGCGGTGGCACAACGCCTGGGCGCGGCCATCGTAGGCGGGCCGCAGACCGTGCGCCGCGGCCTGGAAGACCTGCTCGCCGACACCCTGGCCGACGAAATCATGATCGTCTCCGATTTTTATCGTCTGGAAGACCGGCTACGCTCGTATGAAATCGTCGCCGAAATCAAACAGGCAAACTAATTAACGTGTTAACTTATTAACGTACGAGCGCTCTCCGGTCTGCCCGAACAGCGCCCGATCTCCCCACTCATCATTCGCGCGCCCCGCGCTGCAAGGACAAGACCGTGAGTATTGTCGAACTGACCCAAGACACCTTCCAGGCCGCCGTGGAAAAACCCGACGGCACGCTGATCGTCGATTTCTGGGCGCCCTGGTGCGGTCCCTGCCGCGGCTTCGCGCCCGTGTTCGAGAAAGCCTCCGAAGCGCATCCCGACATCACCTTCGCCAAGATCAACACCGACGTCGAGCAGGAACTGGCCGGCGCCTTGAACATCCGCTCGATTCCCACGTTGATGGTGTTCCGCGAACAGGTGCTGCTGTTCTCGCAACCCGGCGCCCTCTCGGCCAGCCAGCTCAACGAACTGCTCGATCAGGTCAAGAACGTCGACATGGCCCAGGTCCATCAAGAGATTGCCGACGCACGCGCCAAGGGCACCGATCAGGCCCAGGCCCAGAAATAAGCACCACGAGGCGATCATGGACAACAAGACCTCCTCCGAAGAACGCGCGCTGCGTCTGGAACTGGCGGCCTGCTACCGCATCTTCGCGATGCTGGGCTGGACCGAGCTCATCTACAACCACATCACGGTGCGCATTCCCGGGCCGGATCGGCACTTTTTGATCAACCCGTTCGGGCTGCACTACAGCGAAGTCACCGCCTCCAACCTGGTCAAGATCGACCTGGAAGGCCGCATCATCGGCGAATCGCAATGGCCGGTGAACCCCGCGGGCTTCACCCTGCATTCGGCCATCCACCAGGGCATCGCCGATGCGCACTGCGTCATGCACACCCATACCACGGCAGGCTGCGCGGTCGCCAACAGCCAGGCGGGGCTGGACATGTCGAACTTCTACGCGGCCATGTTGTACGACCGCGTGGCTTATCACGACTTCGAAGGCATCACGGTGCACGCCGACGAGGGCCCGCGCGTGGTGCGCTCCATCGGCAACCGCCAGGCCGTCATCCTGCGCAACCACGGGCTGCTGGCCTGGGGCCTGAACCTGCCGCAGGCCTTCAGCTATATGTGGACGCTGAATCGCGCCTGCGAACTGCAGGTGGCCGGCGCCGCGCTGGGGCTGACCATGCCGATTCCGGTCGAGATCCAGAAGCAGTGCAGCCAGGACGCGCTGCAGTTCGACGTGCGTTTCGGCGCCGGGCGCGATTCGTTCGACGCGCTCATCCGCCAGATCGACCGCATCGACGACTCCTACAAGTACTGAGCAAGGGCCGGGCATGAAGATCTGCATCTACGGCCTGGGCGCCATCGGCGGCATGATGGGCGGCTGGCTCGCGGCTGCGGGCGAGGACGTGAGCGCGGTGCTGCGGCCCGGCGCCACGCTGGACGCCGTGCGCAAGAACGGCCTGACGCTGACCGAGACCGTGGACGGCACGCCGCGTTCGCGCCAGATTGCGATCCGCGCGGTCGACGACCCGGCCGAGCTCGGCCCGCAAGACCTGGTCATCGTCGCGGTCAAGAGCACCGCCCTGCCCGACGTGGCGCGGCGCATCGCGCCGCTGCTGGGGCCCGACACCACGGTGCTCTCGGCCATGAACGGCGTGCCCTGGTGGTTCTTTCACGGGCTGGCGCCCGAGCTGGCCGGCACGCCCCTGCCCTCGGCCGACGCCGACGGCAGCATCGCCGCCGCCATTCCTGCGGCGCGCGTGCTGGGCTGCGTGGTGCACCTGTCCGCGGCCACGCCCGAGCCCGGCGTGGTGCGGCTCGTGGCCGGCAAGCGCCTGATCATCGGCGAGCCCGCGGGCGGCGCCGACACGCCGCGCGCGCTGGCCGTGATCGCGGCGCTGCGCCGGGCGGGCTTCGACATCGACACGGCCGAGCGCATCCAGCACGACATCTGGTTCAAGCTGCTGGGCAATATGACGATCAACTCGATCTCGGCGATCACGCACGCCACGGCCGACCGCATCGTCGACGACGAACCGGTGCGCGAGTTCGCCTCGCGCTGCATGCTCGAAGCCTGGGAGATCGGCCGTCGCATCGGCATCGACATCCCCGGCACGCCGCAGGACCGCCATGCCGTCACGCGCAAGCTGGGGGCTTTTCGCACGTCGATGCTGCAGGATGTCGAATCGAATCGCAAGATCGAGCTCGATGCGCTGGTCGGTACGGTGCGCGACATTGCGCGGCATGTGAAGTTCGACACGCCCAATATCGATGCGCTGTTCGGCCTGACGCGGCTGTATGCGCGCTCGCTGGGGCTGTACGACTGATACGGACTCCTGATCCGTTACGCGGATTCGTGTCTCGCTCGCTCCCCTTCTTGTGAGGGGGTACGAGGAAGATCCAGCACTGGATAAACCAGAGTTATTTGGGAATTCTGGTCCTGTTCAGCTCGTATAGCGTGTGTCCGCGGCCGGCAGTTTTCGACCGAGGCCGTGTGGAAACACGTTTTGCCATAGGCGGACGCAATGCATTTAGTGCCCTTCCCTTGCAGCAAGCCTAATATTTTTGGTCGAATTTCGGCCTGGAATCGGCCCTGGTCGGTCTGAGCGCCGTTTGA
>NZ_JBQCER010000068.1:0-54368 GCF_051960075.1 Bordetella sp. | reverse complement strand
CATCACCAGGTGGGTATTGGGGATGCGGGCGTGGATTTCCTTGATGCGGTCGATGGCCAGGATGTCGCCGGTGGGCTTGCGCGAGAACTTGTAGGCGCCGTGCGAAGTACCGATGGCGATGGCCAGCGCGTCGCACTGGGTCTGCTTGACGAAGTCGGCAGCCTGCTCGACGTCGGTCAGCAGTTGCTCGCGCGTCATGGTGCCTTCGGCGCCGTGGCCGTCTTCCTTGTCGCCCTTCATGGTTTCGAGCGAACCCAGCACGCCCAGCTCGCCCTCGACGGTGATGCCGGCCTTGTGGGCCATGTCGACCACCTTGCGGGTGACTTCGACGTTGTATTCGTAGCTGGCGACCGTCTTGCCGTCGGCCATCAGCGAGCCGTCCATCATCACGCTGGAAAAACCCAGGTTGATGGCACCCTGGCACACGTCGGGCGACTGGCCGTGATCCTGGTGCATGACGACGGGAATATGGGGATACGTATCGACGGCGGCCTGGATGAGCAACTTGAGAAAGCCCTCGCCCGCGTATTTGCGCGCGCCGGCCGAGGCCTGCATGATCACCGGGCTGTCGGTTTCGGCGGCGGCCTCCATGATGGCCTGGACCTGCTCCAGGTTGTTGACGTTGAAGGCGGGAATGCCGTAGCCGTGCTCTGCCGCATGGTCGAGCAGCTGGCGCATGGAAACGAGGGCCATGGGGGATCTCCTGGATCGGGTATTTTTAATGAATGAGAAAGCGAATCCGCGATTAACCCAAGATTTTACCGGGCGGCGGAAGAAATGTTTTTGCCGCTGCCCCGCCGAAAGGTAAAAAATGCGCTGATCAAGCGCGCAGACGCAACGCAGGGGGCTTTTTTGTGAGCATACGTTGCGGGCCGCTTTCGGCAGGACGGCTCAGGCCGTCGCGGCGATTTAGGGGGAATTTCCGGCCGATTCCCGGCCTATGACGCATGCCCCGAGCCGGATAGAATCCCTGTCATGGCAACACCCTCTCCCATTCTCCCGAGCGAAGCACTGCGTCAGGCGGCCGACCGCCTGGCTTCGGCGCGGCGTTCTTTCGAGCGGGGCGAGCGAGGCCTGCGCCAGTTGCGCCGTTCGCGCATTCCCTTTATCAACAGTCTGCGCAATACCGGGCTCACCTACGTTCAGGCGCGCGCCAAATACGATCGGTGCCTGGACGAGCAGCAGCGTCTGCACCAGCAGACCACCCACGCCCTGAGCTACGCCGAGCGCCTGTACGGCACGCTCTGCGCCCAGATCAATCTGGACGAGCAGAAGAAGGCGGCCTAGCCGCCCGCCCCTCTTAGTTGCCTTGCGCGCCGCGCACCGCCGACTTGGGCCGGAAGGCCTTGACTACCTCGGGCCGGGTCTCGGCATAAGGCCCACCGATCAGATCGATGCAATACGGCACGGCGGCAAATATGCCGGGAACCAGCACGCCGCCGTCTTCGCCGCGCAGGCCCTCGAGCGTCTCGCGAATGGCCTTGGGCTGGCCCGGCAGATTGATGATGAGCGCCGCGTGGCTGGCAGCGGTCTCGCGGATCACCGCCACCTGGCGCGACAGAATGGCCGTGGGCACGAACTTCAGGCTGATCTGGCGCATCTGTTCGCCGAAACCCGGCATTTCGCGGGTGCCGGCGGCCAGCGTGGCTTCGGGGGTCACGTCGCGCCGCGCCGGACCGGTGCCGCCCGTGGTGAGCACCAGGTCGCAGCCGCAACGATCGACCAGGTCGACGAGCGTGGCGGTGATGCCGGCCGCCTCGTCGGGAATCAGCCGCTCTGCGGCTTGCCAGGGCGAGGCGAGCGCGGTGCCTAGCCATTCTTTCAAGGCCGGCAGGCCCTGATCGGCGTAAACGCCGCTCGATGCGCGGTCGGAAATGGAGACCAGGCCGACGATGAGTTCGTCGGGGTGGCGGCGCTCGATGCGCGCCGAAGCGGGTGTAGTGGTAGCGTTCATAACCCCATCATAAAATCTTGGGAAACATTTCAGGAAACGCCATGCTGGACATCATCGACGTCGATTTCAAGAACCCCGAACACGGCCGAGCCGTCGTCGAGCTGCTGAACGAATACGCCAGCGGCGATATGGGCGGCGGCGAGCCTCTGTCCGCCCATACCCGCGAAAATCTCGCCGCCTCGCTGGCAGCACGCCCCTGGGCTCATGCGCTGGTGGCCCGGGTAGACGGCCAGCCGGCCGGCCTGGCCATCTATCTGGAGGGCTTCTCCACTTTTGCCTGCAAGCCGCTCCTGAACCTGCACGACTTCATGGTGTCGGCGCGCTTTCGCGGACAGGGCATCGCTCAGCGCCTGATGGCTGCGCTGGAAGATCGCGCCCGGGCTCTGGGCTGCTGCAAGCTGACGCTGGAGGTGCTGGAAGGCAATATTCCGGCCAAGAAGCTTTACGAGAAAATGGGCTACGAAGGCTACCAATTACAGGAAGAAGCCGGCAGAGCCATGTTCTGGCAAAAGAAAATCGCCGCCTGACCACTTCCGTGTCGCCCATGCGGCACGGCAAAACCTACCTCAATCCGCCGCTCATGTTGCATTGCAACATGAACTGCTGTGTAATCCATGAACGCCCTGAATGTCGGCCCCTCCCGGTCCGGCCGTCCAACCAGGAGACTGTCATGGCCATTCCAGCCCCCCGCGCGTCTGCCTTGCCGCAAACGCCCTTCTACCCCGCCCTGACCCCCTTGCTGTCCGCCTGGCAATACGGCGTCGACGCCTGGCAGCGCGGCGTGCTGTACACCGACGTGATGCGTCAGCGTGGCAACCAATACCGCAAGCACATCGCAAAAAAAGCGCCGCATGTGCTGTCCATGGACTCGGAAGTCGTGCTGAACGGCCGCACTTTCGAACGCCCGGTCAACTACAGCCTGCTGCGCATTCTTCCACCCAAAGACGTGGCGATAGACCCGATCAAGCGCCCCTTCCTGGTGGTGGATCCGCGCGCCGGCCACGGTCCGGGCATCGGCGGATTCAAGCCGGAAAGCGAGATCGGCGTAGCCATACGCGCCGGCCATCCCTGCTATTTCGCCAGTTTCTTGCCGCACCCCACCGCCACGCAAACGGTGGAAGACGTCATGCACGCCGAGGCGCGGTTCCTGGAGGAAATCATCGCGCTGCACCCTCAGGCCGAGGGCAAGCCGGTCGTGGTGGGCAATTGCCAGGCGGGCTGGCAGATCATGATGACCGCGGCCATGCGGCCCGAGCTGTTCGGCCCCATCATCATCGCCGGCGCGCCGCTGTCGTACTGGGCGGGCTGGCGCGGCAAGAACCCCATGCGCTATGCGGGCGGCCTGCTGGGCGGCAGCTGGCTCACCGCAATGGCCAGCGACCTGGGCCATGGCACCTTCGACGGCGCCTGGCTGGTGCAGAACTTCGAGCATCTGAACCCTGCCAACACCCTCTGGACCAAGCAATACACGCTCTACGCAAATATCGATACCGAGGCCAAGCGTTATCTGGGCTTCGAGAAATGGTGGGGCGGCCACGTGTACCTGAACGGGCCCGAGATCCAATACATCGTCGACAATCTGTTCGTCGGCAACCGCCTGGCCACCGCCGGGCTGGTGACGTCCGACGGCATCCGCATCGACCTGCGCAACATCCAGTCTCCCATCATCGTGTTCTGCTCCAAGGGCGACAACATCACGCCGCCGCCCCAGGCGCTGGGCTGGATCACCGATCTTTACCAGAACGAAGCCGAGATCCAGGCCCACGGGCAAACCATCGTCTACGCCGTGCACGAGAGCATCGGCCACCTGGGCATCTTCGTATCGGGCAACGTGGCCCGCAAAGAACACCAGGAATTCGCCAGCAACGTCGACATGATCGACGTGCTGCCGCCCGGCATCTACCAGGCCGAATTCGAAGAGCGCACGCCCGACACGCCCAACGCCGAAACCGCGGGCGACTATGTGATGACGGTCGAGCCCCGAGCCTTGGACGACATACGCGCCATCGTCGAGCAGATCCCCGAAGACGACCAGCGCTTCGCCGTGGCCTCGCGCATCTCGCAGCTGAACCTGGGTCTGTACCGCAACTTCGTGCAGCCTTGGGTTCAAGCCGCCGTCACGCCGCAGGCAGCCGAATGGATGCAGCATATGCATCCGCTGCGCCTGCCTTATGAATTGATCTCCGATCAGAACCCGGTGATTGCGCCGATAGCCCAGTTGGCCGAAGCGGTACGCGAGCAGCGCGAGCCCGTGCCAGAGGACAACCCCTTCCTGCTGGCGCAAAACATGATGTCGGACTGGATCGAGACCGGTCTGAATATCTATCAGGAACTGCGCGATTCATCTCAGGAACGCCTGTTCATGAACCTCTACGGTTCACCGCTGGTGCGAGCCTGGTCCGGCCTGGGCGCCAAAGACGGCCCGGCGCGCCAGCATCCCGGCGTTTCTCCCGAACACCGCGACTTTCTGACCCGGCGCAAGGCCGAGCTGCAGAAGCGGGTGACGGTGGGCGGCCTGCATCGCGCCGCAATCCGTATGCTGCTGTATGTGATCGGCTCGGAAGGCGCCCTGGACGAGCGCAGCTTCGCGGTCATCCGGCGCCTGCGCACCAAGGACGGCCAGTCCGTGGCCACGCTCGAGCGCTTCAAGGAACTGATGCGCGAACAGGCCATGGTGATGCATCTGGACCCGGCCGGCTCGCTGCGGGCCATGCCCACGATGCTGTCCAAGGCCACGGCCGAGGACATCCGCTCGATGCTGGCCTCGATGAAAGAAGTGCTGCAGGCCGCGCAACCGTTCAGCAAACGGGCCGAGACCAGCTTGCGCGAAATGGAGAGCGTATTCGAGGCGGCGGCGCGCCATGCCGAGAGAAATGCCGGCGCACGCATTCCGGGCGGCAACGACTTGCAGCTCTCGCCCTTGTCGATCGTGATGACCGATGCCGCGGATGCGGCGCCGACCAAGGCGGTCCGCCGCAGGAAGAAGGCCGCCTGAGCCTGGCGGCGGGTTCGGCCGCCGACTCGCCGATCCGCGGGCCATACGCCCTGCCCCTTCGAATTGGGGGCAGGGCGTTTTTTCGCCACGATTCGATTCCGGTCATCCCTAATTTTGGGGATGCGGCCCTGGCTCGAACTTGCTTAACTGCCGTCAAGCCCGCGCGGCGCCGCGCCGCTCGCGGTACAGGTTTCTCGTCTTTTGTAAAAAAAGGAGCATCAAATGAAAAAGCGCTTTCTGCTGGCTGGCCTGCATGCCGCCGCGCTGATGTTCGCGCTGAGCACCGGCGCCGCCCATGCCCAGGACGCTAACGGCTATGCGGACGAGTTCAGGGACTTCGGTGTCTTGGCCACCTCGTACCCCAAGATGAATCACTACGGCGAACCCACGCCGACCTCGATCCCCGGCGGCAAGGTCGTCTCGACAGATCAATTGGCGCAGATGCTCGAGGGCAACCCCAAACCTGGCGTCTTCGTCGCCTATGCCGCCAAGAAGACCGTGCCCGGCGCCGTCGTCATGGACGGCGCCGGCGAGGGCCGGCTGCTGGGGACGGATATGGACAGGTTCTCCAAGGCGCTGGACTCCCAGACCGGCGGGGACAAGACCAGGCCGATCGTCTTCTATTGCCACAGCTCGCGCTGCTGGCTGTCGTACAACGCCTCGCTGCATGCGATCAAGCTGGGCTACACCAACGTGTACTGGTACCGCGGCGGCCGCGATGCATGGAAAGCGGCGAAGAAGCGCTTCGTCGCGCCGTCCGGCCGTTGGTAATCGAACCGCGTCTGCCCGCCGCGCGAGCGGCGCGCGAGGCATTCGGACACGACGGCTAGGTCTGCATCACCAACGCAGCCAACTGCGCCGTGCGGGTTGCGCCGGTTTTTGTGTAGATCGCCTTGATCTGCGAACGCACCGTGCTCAAGGCAACGCCACGCAGGTCGGCGCACTCCTGCGGCGACAGCCCGTCGTTGCAGATCAACAGCGTCAACTCGGCCTCGCTGGGCGTGAGGCCGAAAAGACACTGCAAGCGTTTGGCCTGGCCCTCGGGCTTGCGCGGATCGGCGGCAGTCATCATGAACAGGCGGCCGTGCCAGGCGCGCATCAACCGCGACTGCTGCGCAATGGGAAAAAGCGTCAACGGCAGCGGCGCACCGTCGGCGCGGCGCAGCAGCAGACCTCCTTGCCGGCACGCGGCCTGCCACTGCGCATCGTCGGCGCAGCCCGCGGCCACGAACCTGCCCTGCACGAAGCGCAGGGCAGGTTCGCGCGACAACAGCGCTTCGGCTGCGCCGTTGGCCCACAGCAATCGGCGCATGTCGTTCAGGATGAAGACCGGCGCCGTCATCGCGGCGAGCGCCGACTCGGCGATGGCGGCGCGGGTTTCCTGTTCGCGCAGGCGCATCTGCATGCGCAGCGCCCGGCGCACATGAGGGTAAACGGCCTGGATCTGGCGGCGCTGCGCCTCGGACAAGCCGCCGGACTCGGGGCCGCCCTGGACGCTTAGAAATGCGCTGCTGTGCTCGCTGCGATCGATGAACATGCCCGAGATGCTGCCCAGCCCGTAGGGACGCATGAAATCCTGGTAGAAGACGTGCCGCGACTTTTGCTGCCGGGTCAACAACTGCGCATCCTCGAACCAGGCCCCTGGCTTCCAGTCCGGCGTGAGCGCCTCGGCAATGGGGTCGTAGCGATAGAACTCGGTGTTGTAGGCCTGGGAAACCTCGCCCACCCAGGCGGCGTCATCGCCGACGACGGCGTTTATCTCCGATGCCAGGGAAACATGGTCGAGCGTAAGAAGCGTGGCGCTGCGCTGGCCCAGCAAAACTCTTATTTTGCCCAGAGCGGATTCCCACGACTGCTCTCCCAGCGCGGCGGCATAGATGTCGTCCAGCAACATCGGATCGATGGAAACCTGAGCGCCCACGAACGCGTTCCCGTGTTATGTTTTTTGTAAGGTAACAGAATATTTTCTCGCTTAAGGAAATGCAAGCACGACGCGTCAGCGTTCCCGTCATCCTCAGATTTGAGGATGACGGGCCAAAAACGCCTGGGTAACGTGTCGTTCGCGGTTCTGGGCAAGCCCGCCATCGACGCGGGCTGCCGAAACACGAGTCAAACCGGGGATACTCGAATGAAGATGACGCGGCATGCGAAGACAGTCCGGCTTTTCCTGGCTGTCGCGATGGTTCTCTGCGCGGCGGGTTGCGCGGATTACAGCGGTCCGGGCGGATGGATGGGCGATGGCGACAAAGCCATGGAACGCGGCGATTGCGGACGGGCCTTGTACGAATACACGCAGGCCGCCACGCGCTCCATTCCTCAGGATTTCGATCCGAACCGGAGCGAGAATCTCTCGTCGCTGAACGAGGCCGTGAAAAAAATAACCGGCGTCGAGTCCACCTGCCGGGTGCGGGATACCTTCTACATCAACAATATCGGCTCTCTCGTCCGGGAATTGAACGACCCGGCCACCAAGGGGAAATACCCCGAACAGGCCAAGGCTATGTCGCAGGCCTTTCTGAGCCTCGCCGAACTCAACGCCGACAGTGCATTCGACGCCGACTATGGCGTCGCGGCGGTCATCCGGCAGGCGCTGGCCACGTCCGATTCATCGATGCTGCATCGCGCCGCGCAGGTCTGGCTGCGGCAGGCCTCCTGGATTCCCAATTCGACGGCCGGAACCGAGCTGGTGGCGGCAGGCGCGCCGGCGGACCTGCAGAAAGAGATCAAAGCGAGGATTGCGCTCGTCGCGAAATTGACTGCGCAGGCCGACGCCGCGACACGCAACCGCTGCCGACAGGCGAATTGCAAAGGCGGCCCCGATGACGGCGACCCCCATTATGTCGCCTTCGAACGCAATCGGCGGGATTGGCACAACGCCTACGCGAAGCTTCTGGCCGGCAAAAAATTCGGCGGCAACATGGTCGCGCTCGTGCAAAGCCTTGCCGACAAGGAAAACCGGGATCTCGCGCAAAAGCTGGCCACCTATGGCGATGTCGCCGGCAACGGCAGCAGCCCGTCCGGCCCAAGCGCCGCATCCGGCCGAACCAGCCAGACAGGGTCGGCCAATCTGACCGGCCCGGCCGCCGGAGCAGGCAACATCAAATACGCGGGAGAGTTTCCCGCCGCCCCATCCATTACGAACGATATGTGCCAGCCTCCGGGCGGCGCACCTTCGGCGGGAGCCAATCGCGTCACGGCCTGGGCGCAGCAACTCGGCCGGACGGCCACTGGAGTCTGCAATTCGGCCAAGGCGGCCTATGTCCTGAACGCCAGATTCGCGCAGATCATCCGTTATTGCCTGGCCAGGACGAGCGATTCGACCCGCCGCCAGCAAGGGCAGCAGGAGCTCGCCTCGGCGCAGACCACCATGCGGCAGGCCGAGGAAACGATAAAGGGCAGTTGCCAGTAACGTTGCGGGAAAAAACGGCGCCAGCCCTACCGGTAGGCGCCGCCTCGAACGCCCTGGCCAGTCACCCGGCCAACGCGCGGCCCAATCGTGCGACGCCTTCCACGATCGAGGCTTCGTCGGTCGCGTACGACAGCCGCAGAGCATGCTTGCCGCTGCCGCCGAACTCCTCGCCGCGCCGGACCATGACGCCGGCCTGCGCGGCCTGGGCGGCCACTTCCAGCGAAGACCCCAGCCTGGCGGGATACTGCAGCCAGAAATAGAAGGCTCCGTCAGGACGCCTGAACCGGATGGAGGGAATCTTCAGGAGGCACGTTTGCATGAGGTCGCGCCGCTTGTCGAAGCTGCGCCGCATCGTTTCCGCTTCCTGGCCTGCCTCGCGCAGCGCGGTCGCGCCGGCGATCTGGTTGGCCGAATTGATGGCGCCGTTGAACGTGCGGTGCACCGTGGAAGCGGAGGCGATCAGCCGCGGATCGCCGACGAGATAGCCGAGCCGCCATCCGGTCATGGCGTACTTCTTCGAAAAGGTGCGGCTGACCAGCAGATGCTCGCCCAGGCCGTCGATATCGAGCGCCGAGACGAAGGCCGAATCGCCGTAAGTGAGCCCTTCGTAGGCCTCGTCGCACAGCAGAAAAAGGCCGTTGCGCTTGACGATGTCGGCGAACGACGCCCATTCGCCGCGGCTGATCACGGCGCCGGTCGGATTCGACGGGTGGCACAGAATGATGAGCTTTGCCCCCTTGGCATCCTGGTCGATGCGGTCGAAATCGAAGGCGCCGTCCTCCCCCCTGGCGAAGCGCTTCACGCTGGCGCCGGCCATGTTGATCCCGTCCAGGTAGAGGGAATAGGTCGGGTCTTCCAGCAGCACCACGTCGCCGGGGTTGAGCAGGCCTTGTATCGAAGCGGTCAGGCCCGCCGCGCCTCCGTGTGTGACGAGGATGTTCTCTGACGAGAAGTTCTTGCCGGCCACCGCGACCGCCGTCTTCAAGATCGCGTCGACAAGCTCGGTGCGGCCTTCTTGCGGGGAGTAATGGGTATAGCCGGCGCGCAGCGCCTCGATCTGCGCGTCGACGATCACGCTGGGCGTATCGAAGTCGGGCTCGCCGATAGCGAGCGAAACTTTGTCGGTGACGCCCGAGATCAGGTTCTTGCCGCGCAGCGACTGGCCGCGGATACGCAGCACCGCATCCGACGAAAACGAGGGTAAGGCTTGATTCAATTCACTTCTCCATTGCTTTCCTGGGCACGACGCCGAGGAATTCCCGGGTTCTCTGTTCCCGGGGCGCATCGATGACCTGGTGCGCGGGGCCTTCTTCCACGATATTGCCGTCGGCCATGAAGACCACGCGGTTGCATACCTCGCGCGCGAAGCCGACTTCGTGCGTCACCACCAGCATGGATATGCCCAGTGAAGCCACCTCTTTCATCACATTGAGCACTTCGTTGACCAGCTCGGGGTCCAGGGCGGACGTCGGCTCGTCGAACAGAATGACTTCCGGATCCATCGCCAGCGTTCTGGCGATCGCGACCCGCTGCTTCTGGCCGCCGGACAATTCCGCGGGATAGGCGTCCATGCGCTCGGCCAGGCCGACGCGCCGCAGCAGCTCGCGCCCGCGTGCCAGGGCCTTGTCTTTGGGCGTCTTGAGCACGTGGATCGGCCCTTCTACGACGTTTTCCAGCGCGGTCTTGTGGGGGTACAGATTGGAGTGCTGGAACACCATGCCCACTTTCTGCCGCTGCCTGGCCAGGCGCTTGCCGAAAACTTCTCTGAGGGTGTCGCCGATGCGCTCGTAGCCGATGTACTCGCCGCACACCTTGATCGAGCCGCTGGTCATTTCTTCCAGGTGGTTCACGCAGCGCAGCAGCGTGGATTTGCCGGAGCCGGAGGGACCGAGGATGGCGACCACCTCGCCTTTCATGACATCCAGATTGATGCCGTCGAGCACGGTCTTGTCGCCGAATTTCTTCTTGACTTCGACGATCTCGACAACCGGGGTTTCAGATTCGGTCCTCATCATGCGATATCCATGTCCACGTTCATCTTGAGGCTGCTCTTGCCGCCGGTGCGGCGGGCATACCCTTTGCCGATGGCGCGCTCGAGGTAGTACTGCCCCAGCGTCGCGACGGTGACGAGCGCCAGATACCAGAGCGTGGCCACGACCAGCAGCGGCATGACCGCGTAATTGACCGCGTAGATGTCCTGCACATTGCTCAGCAGGTCGCCGCCGGAGATGAAGGCCACCAGCGCGGTCGCCTTCAGTAGGTTGATCGCCTGATTGCCCGTGGGCGGCACGATGACGCGCATCGCCTGAGGCAGGATGATCCGGCGCATGGCCTGGGCTTCGGTCATACCCGTGGTGATCGCCGCTTCGCGCTGCCCAGGGTCGACCGACATGATGCCGGCGCGCACGATCTCGGCCATATAGGCGCCGTCGTGCAGCGAAAAACCGACGATGGCGGCGGTGAACCCCGAGATCACGGCATTGGTCTTGAGCATGACGCCCAGGCCGGTGAAGGGCACGCCCAGGAACAGGACCGGAAACAGCGCGGCCAGGTTGTACCAGAAGATCAGCTGCACCAGCAGCGGCGTGCCGCGGAAGAACCACAGGTAGCCGTTCGCGATGGCCGAGAAGATGCGGCTCTTGGACAGCCTCATGATCGCGACCACTATGCCGATCACGATCGCCAGGGCCTGGCAGACGATGGTCACCAGTAGCGTCACGCGCACGCCGGACAGCACATGCTTGTCGAAGAGGTAGTGGCCCACCATGGGCCATTGCATGTTTTCGTTGTCGGCGATGCGCAAGATGAACGAAAACAGAAATATCGAGACCAGCACCCCGATAGCGATCTGAACCGGATGCCTGCCGCGGACAATGCGCAGGGGACGCTTACGGTCGTCTTGATTTTCCATGGATGAATTCCTTGCGCTCGCTCAATACGTCGAGCGTAGCTTGTACCGCGGTGCCGGGCGGGGGCGCCTCGGCAGGCCCCCGCCCGCGCAGCGGCGATGACTCGAATGCGCTGCCTTATTGCTCGCCGGCCTTCGCATTGATCTGCGGGGCATCCATGTGCATTTGCGGAACGCCGTAGTGCTTGAGGATCTGCGCGTCGATCCCCTGCTTGGCGATACCCTGGAATGCGAGCAGCAAGGCCTTGGAGAGCTGCTCGTTGTTCTTGCTCACGGCCGCGCCGTGGTAGCCGGCCTCGAAGAGATCCCCGGTCAGCTCCGTCTTGCCTTCCGAGGCGGCGACGATATTGGCCGCGATCGCGTAGTCGATGCCCATCGTGTCGATGCGTCCGGTGCGCAATGCCAGGTCGGAAGCGCTGGCCGAGGGGTAGCTCTGCACGTCCACGGCCGGCTTGCCCGCCTGCGTGCAAGCATCGGACTGTTTTTTGGCGATAGCCAGCGACAGGCTGCCGGCGGGACCGCCCGCGATGACGCCGCACAGGTCCGCCACGGAATGGATCTTCTTGGGATTGCCCTTGGCCACGATGAACTGCTGGCCGGTCTTGGTGTAGTCGATGAAGGTGACCTGCTTTTCGCGTTCAGGCGTGTCCGAAAAATCGGACATGGCCACGTCCAGACGGCCGGAGGTCAGGCCGATCACCATGGAGCCGAAGTCGGTGTTGATCAGCTTGATCTTCAGGTTGAGTGCCTGGCCCAGGGCCTGCATGAAGCTCGATTCGATGCCGGTGATGCCGTCGTCCTGGCGGAAAAGATATGGCGGCAGCGTGGTTTCGCCGCCGATGGTCAGGTAGCCTTTTTCCTTGATGTCGCTGGGCAGCGCAGCGATCGCGGCCGCGTTGGGCTCGGCCTTGGATATCGCGGTGTTGATCAGAAAGCCGTCGGCATCGTTCTTGGCGCTGGCCGGATTGACCCACGCCAGGGCGGCGATGCCGGCGAATGAGAGTGCGGAAATGGCTTCTTTGATGCCGTGTCGTTTGAACATGATTTTATCTACCCCTTGGTTGAAAGAATGTAGGCATGCGGCCCGGCTTCAGATCCGGATTTCGCAGCCGGTGCGCGCCAGCGCCGCCTCGACCCAGGACCGGTCGTCGCGGCCTTCGTGGATCTCCGTCATCTGGCCCGCTTCGGCGTCGTGCTTGGCCTTTGCCAGTCGATACACGGTCTGCGCCTCGTCGATGGACACGCACACCACGCCGTCCTCGTCGCCGCAGATCAAGTCGCCCGGATGGACGATCATGCCGTCGAGCGAGATCGGAACATTGATTTCGCCCGGGCCGTCCTTGTAGGGACCGCGATGCGTAACGCCGGCCGCATAGACGGGAAGATGCCCGATCTGGATCGCGCCGGCATCGCGGATCGCGCCATTGATCACGAATCCGGCGACTTGGCGCTTGATCGCCATGGCCGCCATCAGCTCGCCGATGATCGCGTTGGTCAAGTCGCCGCCGGCGTCGACCACGATGACGTCGCCGGGCGCGGCCATGTTAAGCGCCTTGTGCACCATGAGATTGTCGCCAGGGCGGGTTTTCACCGTCAGCGCGACGCCCGCCAGCCTGTCGCCCGCGTGCATGGGACGCAGCCGCGGGCCGCCCGCGCTCATGCGCGCCATCGAATCGCTGATGTTGGCCACGGGAATAGCCTTGAAGCGCTCCACCATGTCCGCGCTCACGCACTGCTCGCGCGGCAGCACCCTAAAACCGATCGCCATCTCACTTGCTCCATCTGAAAATGCGCATGCCTTGCGCGCCACCGTCGCAAGGCATGCCGGTTTTGATTCATCGCAAGCGTACTGATCTTGATTCATTTCCAAAAGCGAATTTTCTATTTCTTTTATCATCGCTTTTATTCATGTATAGAATGTCCCTGTTTTTTCAGACACAAGGGCCGCATCGCGGCAGGAGCCCGTCAACGTGATCACGCTAAAACAGGTCGAAGCGCTGTACTGGATCGCGGAACTGGGTAGTTTCGAGGCTGCCGCCCTGCGCCTGAACACGACGCAATCGGCTATCTCCAAGCGCATTCAAGAGCTCGAGAGCCGTTTCGAGCTGGAGATATTCGACCGCAGCCGCCGCACCGCCTGCCTGACGCTCAAGGGCGAGGAAATCCTGCAATCGGCACGGCAGTTGCTGACCGTGCGCGACGGCCTGCTGGCGCAGCTCGGCGCCCAGGAGGCCATATTCCACCGGCTGCGTCTGGGCGTGACGGAACTGACGGCGCTGACCTGGCTGCCGATCCTAGCCGACCGCCTGCGCAAGCGTTTTCCCAAGCTTGAGATCGAGCCGGAGGTGGGCCTGAGCCGCACCCTGTACGAGCGGCTCGCCGAACGCACGATCGACCTCATCATCGTTCCCGACGTCTTCACCGATCCGCGCTTTTCAGTCACCTCGGTGGGCAAGGTCGAAAACGCCTGGATGTATGGCGACGGCGTCATGCCGATCAAGCGCGTCTTCGCGCTGAACGAGATCGCGCAGCAGACGGTCATCGTCCAGGGCAAGGATTCCGGCATGGGCATTTCGTATAGCCAGTGGTTTCGCACCCACGGCATCGACACGCCCAGAACGGTGGTATGCAGCAACCTGGTGGCGCAGATCGGCCTGACCGTATCGGGACTGGGCGTGAGCTACCTGCCCAAGGCATGCCTGTCGCATCTGACGGGCCAGGGCGTCCTGCATCTGGCCAGGACGACACCGGCCCTGCCCAAGATCCACTATGTCGCCATGTACCCGTCATCGCAGCCTGCCGACTTTCTCGGCGAGGTGGCCAGGCTGTGCCAGGCCTGCTGCGATTTTTCTCAGCTCGTGCTGCAGGTGCCCTAGAAAAAGGGCAATACCGCTTTGCTTGCAGGACCTTTCTTTGCCATACAGGCATAGGTTTGCAGCGTCACCTTCACCCGGTTGCCAAGCGCCTACGCTGAAGATCCGTGTAGGCGTCAGCGTCGTGCGCCAATGGCGGCGATCAGATTCTGTCTGGCCTGCGCATAGTGACCTCCGTTCATGCCGTGATGGACGGCAGCGTCCAGCATCGCCAGTTGCAGTGCGGCATCAACGGAAGGGAACGGCAATACAGGCCGCATCTCGGGCGTGACTTGATAGATAAGAGACTGGGGACGATTGATCAGCAGACGCAAATGCGATTCCCACAGCAGCAGTCTGGCCAGCATGACAAGAGACGCCTGGCTGGGCGGATCGGCCGGACGGCAGACGCGATGCGCAGCCATCCATTCCGCGAGTGCGGGAGCCGTCATGGGCCGGGCAATCGCATAGCCCTGCGCCGCATCGACGCCCAGCAGCGCAAGCGCCTCGATCAGGTCTTCATGTTCAACCCCTTCCACGACCACCAGTTTGCCCAATGCATGGCACAGCTCCGTGAGCTGATAGACCGTGCCCAATGTATCGATGGGACCGTGCTCCAATCCCTGCAGGATGCTGCGGTCGATCTTGACGACATCGAAAGGCACCGTGCGCAGCCTGGCCAGGCTGCTGTGGCCGGAACCCAGATCATCCTCGGCCAACACGATCTTGAGCGCGCGAAAGCTCTCCAGTATCTCCGCGGCGCAGACGTTGGAAGGAAAATCTTCCGTCTCGAGAACCTCGAGCGCGAGGCGATAAGGACGGGGGCCGTACTCCTGCAGTAGCCGCCGGGTGACCTCGAGGTATCGGTCGTCGCCGATGGCCTGCGACGGGAGATTGACCGCGACCTGAAGCGCCAGGCCCTGGTCCAGCCAGCGGTTCTGCTGCGCGAGAACTTGCTCCAGGCCGCGGGCATACATCAGGAGGAAATCTTCACGGGACAGGGCCGGGAAAAACATGCCCGGCAACAGAAGTTCGTCGTTGTCACGCAAGCGGACCAGCGCCTCGACGCGCCGCACTTCGCCCGAATTCAGCATTCGAATGGGCTGGTAGTGCATCTCCAGCGAAGCGGTGCCGATCAGGCTTGCCCACCGTTGCCGCTTGGACCACGGCAACGCATGCATCAACCCAGGACCTTTTTCCAGACGCGAGATGGCGAACGTCAGCAAGGCCTGAACCTGAGTGATGAAGCTCTCGTGTTCGGGCGCGGCATGGGCTCCCGGAAATTCGCTGTAAAGCGTCAAAATGGTGGTCGGCGTGCGATCCGGCGGACATAGCGGAACGGCCAGACTTGAGCGAATACCGTGGCGCCGGCCGATATCGCGCCAAGGCTCCATGCGCTCGTCGGTCTCGATGTTGATGCAGCGCTCGATTTGTCCGCTTTCCCAGGCCCGGCCCGTGGGCCCTCGGCCCTGGGGCAGCTCGCCCAGCATGATGACGGTCGACTGCCGGGACTCCAGGTCTGCCAGGTATCCCTTGATTCGATCGCCCGACAGCGACTCGAAGCGAAAGATCCCCTGTTGATCAGGGCGGCCAAATGAACATCCGACCGCGCCATCGAGCCCGCCCAGTATCACCGCCGCCTGCGAGATCAGATCTGCGTGTCCCCTGGCGTCCCAGGCGAGCTGCGTCAACGCCAGCAATGCATGCTGCCGGCCTTTGCGTACAGCCCGGCCGCCCTCGAGTTGCCACGTCAGATATCGACTCAGGCGAGCATAGAGTATGTGCAACGCATGACGGTGGATCACCGCATCGATGTGACGACCTATCACGGCCTGAAGAATCTCCAGGCCGTAGGCCAGGTCCCGCTGCGGCAGGCCCATGATCTCGTGCATGCGCCCGACCTTCATGCTGACGGTGCGATGAGCCTGCGCACCGAGATCGGGAGACGCCAGCAACAGCAGATTGCGGCCTTGCTGCAGCTTGAGATGGACACGCTCGGATTCCGACAGGCATCGTATGAACATGCTCGCGGTGGAGAGCTGGCCAAGTTGCTGATAGAACTCGGCGACGATATCGTCCAGGCCGGCTTTGATCGCATCGCACAATGCCGCCATCTCGGATGCCCGCGCGCTGCCATACAGCTGATCCATATCCAGCAGTTGGTCCGAAGCGGCAATCTCCAAACCGCCGTAACCCGCGTCTTGAGGCATAGGAGGTTTCTCTTGCTTAGCCTGAGCTCTGTTGACTTTCTCAGGCATGGTCGGCATTTTTTAAACAAATAGTAAGGTCAGCATAGCAAAGGGGCCCTGAGCGCGATACTGAAATTGTGCAACCTGTCTCAATTTCATGCGTCACATCAAAAAAGCGACCGTGAGGTCGCTTTTGGCTCATGCATACGCGGCAAACGAAACCGTCAGGCCGCGCGCTCCTGCAAGATGGCCACGGCCGGCAGCGCCTTGCCTTCCAGGAACTCCAGGAACGCACCGCCGCCGGTGGAGATGTAGCCTACCTGCTCGCCGATGCCGTACTTGGCGATGGCGGCCAGCGTATCGCCGCCGCCCGCAATCGAAAAGCCCGCGGCCTCGCCGATGGCCCTGGAGACCGTCTCGGTGCCGTGCGCGAACTGATCGAACTCGAACACGCCCACCGGGCCGTTCCACACGATGGTGCCTGCCTTGGCGATGATGTCGGCCAGCGCCTGCGCCGTCTTGGGACCGATGTCGAAGATCATGTCGTCGGACTCGACCGCGTCGGCCGCCTTGGTGACCGCCGCGGCGTCAGGGCTGAACTGCTTGCCGCACACCACGTCCACCGGAATCGGCACCGCGGCGCCGCGCGCTTTCATCATGTCGATGACGGCGCGGGCCTGCTCGATCTGATCGGGCTCGGCCAGCGACTTGCCGATGGGCAGGCCTGCGGCCAGCATGAAGGTATTGGCGATGCCGCCGCCCACCACGAGCTGATCGACCTTGCCGGCCAGCGACTGCAGGATCGACAGCTTGGTCGAGACCTTGGAACCGCCGACGATGGCCACCAGCGGGCGCTTGGGATCGTGCAGCGCACGGCCCAGCGCATCGAGCTCGGCTTCGAGCAGCGGGCCGGCGCAGGCAATGGGCGCGAAGCGCGCGATGCCGTGCGTGGTGGCCTCGGCGCGGTGCGCCGTGCCGAAGGCATCGTTCACATACACATCGCACAGCGCGGCCATCTTGCGCGACAGCGCTTCATCGTTCTTCTTCTCGCCCTGGTTGACGCGGCAGTTCTCCAGCAGCACCACCTCGCCCGGCGCGACCCCGATATGATCGACGCCGCCGTCGACCCAGTTCTGCACCAGCCGCACCGGTTTGCCCAGCAGCTCGGACAGGCGCTTGCCCACCGGCGCCAGCGTGTCATCGGGCCCCAGCGTGCCTTCGGTGGGGCGCCCCAGATGCGAGGTGACCATCACCGCCGCGCCGGCCTTCAAGGCCAGTTCGATGCCGGGCACCGAAGCGCGGATGCGCGTGTCTTCCGAGATATTGCCCGCGTCGTCGAACGGCACGTTCAGATCGGCGCGGATGAAGACGCGCTTGCCGGACAGGGCGCCGGACTTCGCCAGCGCGGTAAGGGTTTGAACTTTAGACATAGCCATCACTCGAATCCGCCATCGGTCGACGACGGAGCCGAGGACCCCGGAGGAATCCGAAGCACAGCCCACCGGGCGAGCATCGGAATTGCGCAGGGCAGCCTCGGCGGATTAAGAAAAATGGCCGACGCATGAAGCCTCGGCCATCCTGTACTCAAGGCCCGATAAAGCCCAGGGCCCTTACTTGGCCGCCATCAACGCGCAAGCCGTATCCAGCATGCGGTTCGAGAAGCCCCACTCGTTGTCGTACCAGGACGACACCTTCACCAGACGGCCCGACACCTTGGTCAGCGTCGCGTCGAACGAGCTGGAGGCCGGGTTGTGGTTGAAGTCGCTGGAAACCAGCGGCGCGGTGTTGTAGGCCAGGATGCCCTTGAGCTCGCCGTCCGCGGCAGCCTTGAGAATCGCATTGACCTCGTCGACCGTCGTGTCGCGCTTGGCGATGAAGGACAGGTCGACGATCGACACATTGATGGTGGGCACGCGGATGGCAAAGCCGTCCAGCTTGCCGTTCAGCTCGGGCATCACCAGGCCCACCGCGGCGGCGGCGCCGGTCTTGGTGGGGATCATGTTGTGCGTGGCCGAGCGCGCGCGGCGCAGGTCTTCGTGATAGACGTCGGTCAGCACCTGGTCGTTGGTGTAGGCGTGCACCGTGGTCATGAGACCGTTCTCGATGCCCAGCTTGTCGTGCAGCGGCTTGACCAGCGGGGCCAGGCAGTTGGTGGTGCAGGAGGCGTTGGACACGACCGTCATGGCCGAGGTCAGCACCTGCTGGTTGACGCCGTACACCACGGTGGCGTCCACGTCCTTGCCGCCGGGGGCCGAGATCAGCACTTTCTTGGCGCCGCCCTTCAGATGCGCGCCGGCCTTCTCTTTGGAGGTGAAAAAGCCCGTGCATTCCATCACCACGTCCACGCCCAGATCGCCCCAGGGCAGCTCGGCCGGGTTGCGGTTGGCCAATACGCGGATCTTGTCGCCGTTAACGACCATGAAGTCGCCGTCGACCGAGACTTCGCCCGGGAAGCGGCCGTGCGCCGTGTCGTACTGCGTCAGGTGGGCGTTGGTCTTGGGATCGCCCAGGTCGTTGATGGCGACGATCTCCAGATCGTGCTTCTTGCCCGACTCGTAGTGGGCTCGCAGCACGTTGCGGCCGATGCGGCCGTAGCCGTTGATGGCGACACGGATGGTCATAACAGGCTCCTGTTGAAGGGAATAGGGATTACTTGCGGGATTGCAAAAGCCGTTTGACGGTCTCGGCCACCTTCTCGGCGGTCAGCCCGAAGAATTTGAACAGGGCGCCGGCAGGCGCGGACTCGCCATAGCGGTCGATGCCGACGACGGCGCCATCCAGGCCCACGTACTTGTACCAGCCCGAGGTGCAGCCGGCTTCGATGGCCACGCGCGGCAGGCCGTCGGGCAGCACGGAGCGCTTCCAATCGGCGCTTTGTTTGTCGAAGACGTCGGTGCTGGGCATGGACACCACACGCACGGCCAGGCCTTCCAGGCGCAGGCGCTCCTGCGCGTCCAGCGCGATGCCGACCTCGGAGCCGGTAGCGATGAGGACGGCCATGGGGCCATTGCCGTCGCGCAGCACGTAGCCGCCGCGCGCGATCGCGGCGCGCGTCTTGTCGTCGCGCGGCACGAAAGGCAGATTCTGGCGCGACAGCAGCAGCGCCGTGGGACCGCCGTCGCGCACGGTCATGCCGGTGCTGACGGGGCGCCGTACCGCGGCCTCCCAGGCCACGGCGGTTTCGACCGTGTCGCAAGGACGCCAGACCGACAGGTTGGGGATGAGGCGCAGGCTGGCCGCGTGCTCGATGGACTGGTGCGTGGGGCCGTCTTCGCCCAGGCCGATGGAATCGTGGGTGAAGACATGCACCACGCGCTGCTTCATCAGCGCAGCCATGCGAATGGCGTTGCGCGAATAATCGGAGAAGGTCAGAAAGGTGCCGCCGAAAGGCAGGTAGCCGCCATGCAGCGCCACGCCGTTCATGATGGCGGCCATGCCGAACTCGCGCACGCCGTAGTTGATGTGGCGGCCGAAGGCCACGCCGCCGGCGTCGGAGGCGCGCACCGGCTGCACGCCCTTCCAGTCGGTGAGGTTGGAGCCGGTCAGGTCGGCCGAGCCGCCCAGCATCTCGGGCAGCAGATTGACCAGTTCGGCGATGGCGTATTGCGAGGCCTTGCGCGACGCCACGGTCTCGGCCTTGGCGTCGGTCTGCTTGACGAAGGCCTGTACGCGCTCGATAAAACCGGGAGGCAGTTCGCCCTTCATGCGGCGCAAAAATTCGGCAGCCTCGGTAGGATGCGCGATGGCGTACTTGTCGAAATCCATCTGCCATTCGGTCTGCATGCGCAGGCCGGCATCGCGGGCGTTCCAGGCGTCGTAGACCGCTTGCGGAACCTGGAAGGGGCCGCCTTGCCAGCCCAGCGCGGCGCGGGTCGCGGCGACCTCGGCCTCGCCCAGCGCGGCGCCGTGCACGTCGTGCGTGCCTGCCTTGTTGGGCGACCCTTTGCCGATGACGGTGCGGCACATGATGAGGGTGGGCTTGAGCGACTGAGACTTGGCCGCCGCGACGGCGGCTTGGACCGCGGCGACGCTGTGGCCGTCGACGTTGCGGATGACGTTCCAGCCATAGGCTTCGAAGCGCAGGGCGGTGTCGTCGGCGAACCAGTGCTGCACGTGGCCGTCGATGGAAATGCCGTTGTCGTCGTAAAAGGCGACGAGCTTGGACAGCTTGAGCGTGCCGGCCAGCGAGCAGACCTCGTGCGAGATGCCTTCCATCAGGCAGCCGTCGCCGACGAAAACATAGGTGTGATGATCGACGATCTTGTGGCCGGGGCGGTTGAACTCCGCGGCCAGCAGCGACTCGGCCAGCGCCATGCCCACAGCGTTGCCCAGGCCCTGCCCGAGCGGGCCGGTGGTGGTTTCCACGCCAGGCGTGACGCCCACCTCGGGGTGACCCGGCGTCTTGGAGTGCAGTTGGCGAAAACGCTGCAGCTCTTCGAGCGGCAGGTCGTAGCCGGTCAGGTGCAGCAGCGCATACAGCAGCATCGAGCCGTGGCCGTTGGACAGCACGAAGCGGTCGCGATTGGGCCAGGACGGATCGGCCGGATTGTGCCGCAGGTGCTTGGTCCAGAGCGCCTGGGCGATCTCGGCCATGCCCATGGGCGCGCCCGGGTGTCCGCTAGTGGCTTGTTGCACGGCGTCGATGGCAAGAATGCGGATGGCGTCGGCCATGGCGGAGGATGTGGGCAGGCTCATGAGGGGAAAATACGAAACGAGAATCGTAGAAGTGAAAGCCGGACCGCCGGGACCGAAAACGCCCCCTGGGGCGCCCATGGAAGACTTCTCCCGGGACGCTTGGATCCAGGCACAGGAAAGCTCACGATTTTACCACCCGCCGCGCCCGCGTCCCGGCGGCCTGTTATCGTTGCCGGACTCGCCACGACCGATCCGTTTTCGGCCCCATGCCCCGTTTCTTCTATCCTGCCCCGATCGCCCCGTCAGACACGCGCCTTCTCCTGCCCGATGCGCTCGCGCATCATGCCGCGCGGGTGCTGCGGCTGCGCGACGGCGCCGCCATCGCGCTGTTCGACGGAACGGGCGGCCAATACCCCGCCGTGCTGCGCATGCAAGGCAAAGAGGTCTGGGCCGAGCTGGGCGGCTTCGACGCGCGTGAGGCCGAGTTGCCCGGGCGAATCACACTGGTGCAAGGCCTGCCCGGCGGCGACAAGATGGACTGGGTAGTGGAAAAAGCCGTGGAACTGGGCGTCGCGGCGCTGGCGCCCATCCAGGCCCGGCGCAGCGTGGTGCAGCTCTCCGCGGAACGGACCGAAAAGCGCCTTGCGCATTGGCGGCGCATCGCTCAGGCATCGGCCGAGCAGTGCGGCCGCAACCGGCTCATGCACATCGCCGCCCCCCGATCGCTGGAGGACTACCTGGCGCAGCCTGCATCCGGCGTGCGCCTGCTGTGCCATCCCGAAGCCGAAGCCGGGCTGCCCGAGGCGCTCGCGCCGCTGGCCGGCCGGGCGCAAGCCGAGCTCAGCCTGCTGGTGGGCCCCGAAGGCGGTTGGTCGGAGGAAGAACTGCAGGCAGCGCGGCGCGCCGGCGTGCAGGCGGTGCGCTTCGGCCCGCGGGTGCTGCGCACCGAAACGGCGGGCGTGGCGCTGATCGCGGCGTCTACCGCCTTGTTGGGCTGGTAGCCGCCGGCTTAGGGCCTGTCAACGCTAAAAGGAGCCACGCACTGGCCCTAGCTTTCGCCGTAGGGCGCAGCCGCCACGCCGGGCTCGGCCTCGGGATGCTCGCCGGCGTGCTCGATTACATAGGAGAACACGCGGCCGTTCTCGCTGGCGAACTGGACCGCGTCGGCGCACACGCCGTCGATCAGGGCGGCGTCTTCGGCCAAAGCCGGATCGCCCGAATGCAGCCGATACAGCCACAGAACGATGCTCGTCTTGCTGTCGAGCACGGTATCGCATAGACAGTCGTAGAGCGCGTCCATGTCGCCGCCGAAAAATTCCGGGAAATCTACCGCCTTGGCGATGGCGCGCAGCACCGCGGAGCGGCTGCGGGCGCGGTCGCAATCGGCGACCAGCAAGGACAGCCCCAGCTCCTGCGTGGCGGCGACCATGTCCTGCTTGTCCAGGCCATCGCCGTTGATGGCACCGCCCTTGCGCAATTGCCGCAAGAGGGTAGATTGGCCGTTCTTCGTCATGCCAAGCCTCCTTGCAGATCGATGTACCGATGTGCGCCGCTACGTCAGCGGCACTCGGACAATACACCGAGTCCGCAAAAAAAGGTATGCGCTCGCGCCACACTTTTCGCCGCCGGACAGGCTCAGAACGAAAACATCACCGGCGGGCAGCGAGCCCGCATGGCGCGGCGCGAAGAATTTTCGTTGCGGCGTCGCCGTCCGCGCCGGCTGCGCGTCTCGAGCCATGACTACAATGGCTTTCTCCGCTACGCCTCACGTGTGTTTTTCATGTCCCAGCTCGCCGACCGCGCCCTGTCATTTCCCACGTTTCACGCTGTTTCGTTATTCAAAGAAGCCCTGGCCCTGGCCGCGTCCGGAAAGTCCATCATCAACATGGGCATCGGCGAACCGGACTTCACCGCCCCGCCCAGCGTCGTCGAGGCGCTGGCGCGTGCCTCCAGCGCCGGCATGAGCGCCTACAGCGCGCCGGCAGGCATCCCGGCGCTGCGCGAGGCCATCGCCCGCTACTACGCGGAGCACTTCGACGCCCGCGTCGACCCTGCTCGCGTCATCGTCACGTCAGGCGGCTCCGGCGCCCTCATGCTGGCCTGCGCCGTGCTGGTCGACAGCGGCGCGGAAGTCCTGCTGCCCGACCCCTGCTATCCGGCCAACGGCAATTTCATCGTGGCGGCCGGCGGCCGCCCGAAACTCGTCCCCACCACGGCGGCCCATCGCTTCCAGATGACGGCCCAGGACATCCGCGATCACTGGGGACCCGACACTCGTGGCGTGCTGGTCGCCTCGCCCAGCAACCCCACCGGCACCAGCATTGCGCCGGACGTGCTGGCAGAACTGCTGGCCGAGGTGCGCGCGCGCCGCGGCTACGTGCTCATGGACGAGATCTACCTGGGGCTTTCCTACGAAGGCCGGGTCAAGTCGGCCCTGACGCTGGACGACGATCTGATCGTCATCAACAGTTTCTCCAAGTACTTCCACATGACGGGCTGGCGGCTGGGCTGGATGATCGTGCCCGAACGCATGGTCGATCTGCTCGAGCGGGTCGGCGCCGCGCTGGCCATCTGCGCCCCCACCCTGGCACAGCATGCCGCCCTGGCCTGCTTCGAACCCGAGGCCATGGCGATCTACGAAGCGCGCCGCGAGGCTTTCCGCCAGCGTCGCGATTTTCTCGTGCCCGCGCTCGAAAAGCTGGGCATCGACGTGCCGGTCAAGCCCGACGGCGCCTTCTATGTCTATGCGGACATCGGCAAGCTGGGCGAGAACAGCGTGGATTTCGCCTATCGCCTCCTGCGCGAGGCGGGCGTCTCGGCCCTGCCGGGCGCGGATTACGGTCCGGCGCCGCACGGGCAGCACACCATGCGCTTTTCATACTGCGTGGGCATGGAGGCGCTGCAGGACGCGGTGCATCGTATCGGCAAGCTGCTCTAAATGGGCAGGCAGCCGCAGCAGCGACCAAGATAAAAAGGGCGGCCCAGGGCCGCCCTTTTTGCACCCGATGCGCGGAATCAATCGTTGCGGCTCAGGGCCATGCCCGAGGCCAGGGCCAGACGGCGGCGCTCGGCCTGGACGCGCTCGGCATAGCCGTCGTCCACCGACGTACCCTCGTAGCAGGCCAGACCGGCCGACACGGAACCGCGCTGGTTGATGCAGTCGCGCAGAATGGTCGAACCCACGATGATGTTGGACACCGGATCCAGCGGATTGGCCTTGCCCTTGCCCTGATCGGCCAAGCTGATGAACTTGTCTTTGTGGATGCGGGGCATCACCTGCATGAGCCCCTGGGCACCTACGGAACTCTCGGCCATGGGGTTGTAGCTGGACTCGACGGCAATGACCGCCAGGACCAGGAGCGGATCGAGTTTTTTCTCGTGGGCCACCCGGAAGGCCGTGTCGACCAGCGTCTCGGTCGCGTTATAGGCCACCTTGTACTTGCGCGAGATGTAGCTGCGCAGCGACTGCACCTGCACACCCGAAGGGATGAGCGATGCCACGCCGGCCGGACGGGCAGCGACGCGCCGCACCGAACCGGGCAGCGTGGTGGCAGTGCTGGCTGAAACATCGGGTACAGCCAAGGCCACGGTCGTGGGGCTGCCGTTTTCAGCGGGAACAACGTCGTCCGCCGCAATCTGCGTGGCAGATTCGGGGGCAAGGGCAGTCAGCAAGGCTCTGTGCACCTGTAGCGCCTGGTCGCGCAGACCGGGCAAGGCAAATCCCATGCTGACCGTTACGATGACCGCAATGCCGAGGTAGACGGAACTAATGCGCAGCCATTCAGCCAGCTGGTGGTGCACTCCTTGGGCCAGGCGCCTGAACAGGCCGGCCATTGACGCATCAGTCATGAGACCTCCTGCGTAGAAGTGAAGTGAGGGCGCATGTTAACCACAAAGCATCGAGTCAAATGTAACCATATCTACCAGAATTTATAGGGGGACACCTCTGCTTTTCCCCCGTCTTCCCCTGGGAGCGGGAACGATTCGAAACTCACATCCAGAAACAACACTGCTAAACTGAAAAGCGCTGAAACCGCCACTTGTTCTACATACAAGTCACTGATTCATAAGGCATTTGTGAAATACAAAGATCTACGGGATTTTATCTCCCAGCTGGAGAGCCGCCAGGAGCTCAAGCGCATCGCCGCTCCGGTTTCCACCCGCCTCGAAATGACCGAGATCGGTGACCGTGTGCTGCGCGCGGGCGGTCCGGCCCTGCTGTTCGAGAACGCGCAGCACGGCGGCGCCAAAGCCGGCATGCCGGTGCTGGCCAATCTGTTCGGCACGCCCCGGCGCGTCGCATGGGGCATGGGCGCCGAAGACGTCGGCGCCTTGCGCGAGGTAGGCGAATTGCTGGCGTCGCTACGCGAACCCGAGGCGCCCAAGGGCCTTCGCGATGCCTTCGCCAAGGTGTCCATGCTCAAAGCGGCGCTGTGGGATATGAGCCCCAAAACCGTCCGCAGCCCGGCTTGCCAGGAGATCGTCTGGGAAGGCTCGGACGTAGACCTGTCGCGCCTGCCCATCCAGACCTGCTGGCCCGGCGACGTGGCCCCGCTACTCACCTGGGGCCTGGTGATCACCCGCGGCCCCAATGCCAAGCGGCAGAACCTGGGCATCTACCGGCAGCAGCCCATCGGCCCCAACAAGCTCATCATGCGCTGGCTGTCGCATCGCGGCGGCGCGCTGGATTTCCGCGACCACGCCCAAGCCTATCCGGGCAAGCCCTTCCCCATCGCCGTGGCTCTGGGCGCCGACCCGGCCACCATTCTGGGCGCCGTCACGCCGGTGCCCGACAGCCTGTCCGAATACCAGTTCGCCGGCCTCTTGCGCGGCTCGCGCACCGAAACGGCCAAGGCCCTGGGCAGCGAACTGTCGGTGCCGGCCTATGCCGAGATCGTGCTCGAAGGCCACATTCTGCCGGCCGGCCACGCGGGCACCGCGGCCGCGCGAGCGCCCGAAGGCGCGCCGCCCCCGCCCGATACCGGCTACGAGATGGCACTGGAAGGCCCTTACGGCGACCACACCGGTTATTACAACGAACAGGACTGGTTCCCGGTGTTCACGGTGGAGCGCGTCACCATGCGGCGCAACCCCCTCTACCACTCCACCTATACCGGCAAGCCGCCCGACGAGCCCGCCGTGCTGGGCGTGGCGCTGAACGAGGTGTTCGTGCCCTTGCTGCGCAGGCAACTCCCCGAAATCGTCGATTTTTATCTGCCCCCCGAAGGCTGCAGCTACCGACTGGCGGTGGTGTCGATCCGCAAGCAGTATCCCGGCCACGCCAAACGGGTGATGTTCGGGCTGTGGAGCATTCTGCGGCAGTTCATGTACACCAAATTCATCGTGGTGGTGGACGAAGACGTGAACGTGCGCGACTGGAAGGAAGTGGTCTGGGCCATGACGACCCGCATGGATCCGGTGCGCGACACGACACTGGTGGAGAACACTCCCATCGACTATCTGGATTTCGCCTCGCCGATATCGGGGTTGGGCGGCAAGATGGGGCTGGACGCGACGAACAAGTGGCCCGGCGAAACGACCCGCGAGTGGGGCACGCCTATTCGGATGGATGAGCAGGTGAAGAAGCGGGTGGATGCGATGTGGGAGACGCTGGGACTTTGATGCCGTCCTTGCGCCCGCCGCGCCAGGCTTTATAGAGCTCCCAGCCGGCCAGGCCTATCGTGGCGGCGCGCACGATGCTCTGGCTGCCTAGCTTGCCCAGCAAGAGGGAGGAAAGCGCCGAACCCAGCACCGGGTGGCGTTTGACCAGGCCCATCACCTGGGCCGGCAAGGCGCCCCATCCGCCCTTTTTGCCCAGATTGAGGCCGGCGAACGCCGCTCGCAGCAGCAGGCCCGGACGCCAGGCCCGGGAGATTCCGGCCAATTGCCCGGCCAGCGTTTCGCGTTCGAGGGCAGCTCGGGTGCGCAGCTGTTCGATGCGCGCCTGCCGGTCGGCTGAAGACGAAAAGCGACTCATATCAGGCCTGCGGCTCGGCTGACGGGTCGGCACGGCCGGCCCGTTCGAGCGCAGCCACGTCGCGCTCGAGCACGTCGAGCGTCGCGGCAAACGGCGCCGGGCGATCGGCCAGCTCTCGCCGCACCTTGTAGAGCAAGGCTACGCCGATCACGGTGTAGAGACCGCCCAGACAGGCCAGGGCAAGATAGCGGTGCTCGGTGGGCCAGAAGGCCACTGCAATCGTGGCGGTGAAAACCAGCAGCGCCAGAGTCAGGCACAGCAGCGCTGCCGCCGCCATGCCCAGAAGCACGATCAGCCGCGATTTCTCTTCGGCGGCCTCGAGCGACAGCAGTTCCAGCCGCGTGCGCATCAGCCCCAGCAGGCTGGCGGGCAGGCCTCCCAGAGATTGGCGCAGGGTCATGCGATCGACGCGCTGCGGTCAGCGGCGGCTGATCAGCATGCCGATCACGAGCGCGGCGCCGGCCGCGATCCCGATGGCTTGCCAGGGCTTGTCATGCACGTAGTTGTCGGTCAGCCGGGCAGCGTGGCGCCCTTTCTGAATCACGGCATCCTGCGCATCGTAGAGCGAGTCGCGAGTGCGCTTGAGCGCGGCCATGGCCCGCTCGCGCAGCTCGGCGGCCTTTTCGCCGGTGGTGCTGGCGGCTTCGCGCAACAGCTCTTCGGCGTCGTCCAGGCTGGTCTTGGCGGTATCGATCAGTCTTTCCTTGAATTCTTCAGCTCGGGTCGCAGTCATGTCCAGCTCCTTGAAAGCTTATAGGCCAAATCATGATACCAGCGGCGCCAAACGGCGCCAGAGGGGCCCAGACCGCGATTGCTACGACTTGCTACGAAGGCTCAATGCAGTTGGGTGAGCGTCACGCTGGATCGCGCGTTGTCTTGCGCGATGTCCTGCCGCACCACCAGGTCGAGCTTGGGGCAAAACCAGTCGGTCACGGTGCTACGCACGCCCTGGATGGGCAGCACGAGCCCGTTGAACGACAGTTTGACCGGATCGGTGGATCGCGAATACGTGATGGGCATGCAGGACTGGCTGCCGCGCGGCGTGTCCATTTCGCGCGCGGCCCCGACGGTCTTGGCGCCGATGTGCACGGTAATGGCCGGCTGCCGGCCCACGGGCGAATCGGAGCCGATGTTCACGCGGTACGACGCGCCCGGCAAGTGCTGGCTCTCGCGCACCTTGTCATAGGAGAACAGGCCCAGCATGCGCAAGTCGAACTGGCCGTCGCGCGACGGCGCCTCACCCGCCTTGTCGTAGCGCACGAAAGACGCCTGGCCGCCTCGGACCGTCATGAGATAGTCAAGCCGCTGCGCGCCGGTGGGGATGCCCATATAGACGAAGCTTGCCGTGCCCTGCACGCGCGCCCGGCATTGGCCAACGCCCATCCTCGACACGCCGGAAAACGCCAAGTCGGCGGACAGGGTCATCGGTCCCTGGCCGGAGAAACGCGCCGCGCCGCCATCGTGCATAAAGGCGGCATCGCAGACGCCAGCATGGGCCGCCGCAACGCCCGTCGCCAGCGCCGCCGCGATGACCGACCTGAAAATCCATTTGCCATATGGCGTCACAGCTTGCTCCTGACGAATGGCACCCGCGCCGCGTTCGAGGTCTGCTCATCTCGAGGAAACACAGGCCGGATGCGTTAACCGACCCATACTACACCCGGCAAACCGGCGCGCCGCCTGTCGTCCGGCCCCCCGGTAGCCGTGCGCAACAACGTTGGATGGTCGCATCGCGCAAATGACTTCCAGGCATATTCATTCAACAAAACCTCCGTTGTAAGAATATCGACACCCCCCTTATGCTGTGGCACAGCAACTCATCGCCCGACTCTCCACGGCAGTTTTCATGACGCTCTTTCCTCTTTTTGCCGATCTGCAAGGCCGGCGCACTCTGGTCGTAGGCGGCGGCGCCGTCGCCACCCGCAAGGCCCAGTCGCTACTGGAAGCCGGCGCCCAGGTAACGGTCGGCGCTCCCGAGTTCGACCCCGCGCTGGCGCATTTGGCCGCCGACGGTCGCCTACGCCTCCTGCGCGGCAGTTTCGAGCCGGCCTGGCTGGACGGCGCCTGGCTGGTCATCGCGGCCACCGACGACCGTGCCGTCAACGCGGCCGTGAACGCCGCCGCCCAAGCTCGCCAACTTTTCTGCAACGTCGTCGACGACCCGCAGTTGTCGTCGTTCCAGGTGCCTTCCATCGTCGACCGCTCGCCGCTGGTCGTGGCGATTTCGTCCTCCGGCGTCGCGCCGGTGCTGGCACGCCGCCTGCGCGAGCGGATCGAAACCTTGCTGGATCATGCGCTGGGGCCGCTGGCCGAACTGGCCGCCCGCTATCGCACGCGCATCCGCAGCGCCCTGCCCGATTTGGGCGCGCGCCGTCGCTTCTACGACTGGCTGCTCGACGGCCCCGTCGCGAGCCTGCTGCGCAGCCGGCAGCCCGACGCCGCCGAAACTGCGCTGAACCGGGCGCTCGGTGAGCCGCAGGCAGCATCTACAGGCCGTGTCGTGCTGGTGGGTGCGGGCCCCGGCGATCCGGGCCTGCTGACGCTCAAGGCCTTGCGCGCCTTGAACGAAGCCGACGTGATTTTGTACGACCGCCTGGTCAGCGACGCCGTGCTGTCGCTGGCGCGCCGCGATGCCGAGCGCATTGCCGTGGGCAAGCAGCTGGGCGAGAACCACGAGGTCACGCAGGCCCGCATCCATGCCCTCATGGCCGAGCATGCCCGCGCCGGTCGGCATGTGGTGCGACTTAAGGGAGGCGACGCATTCATCTTCGGCCGAGGCGGCGAAGAACTGGAATACCTGCGCGCACACGACGTGCCGTACGAAGTGGTACCCGGCATCACTGCGGCGCTGGCTTGCGCGGCGTATGCCGGCATTCCGCTCACGCATCGCGATCATGCGCAGTCGGTGCAACTGGTGACCGCGCATTGCCGCGAGGACGAGGATGCGCTGGACTGGGACGGCCTGGCGCGCGGGCAGCAGACCTTGGCTTTCTATATGGGCGTGAAGCAACTGGATCTGCTGTCGCAGCGGCTGATCGCACACGGCCGGGCCGCCGATACGCCGGTGGCGCTGGTGGAAAACGGCAGCCGGCCGGAGCAGCGGGTGGTCTCGGGAGTGCTGAAGGATCTGCCTGCGCTGGCGCAGCGGCATTCGGTGCATGCGCCGGCGTTGCTGATCGTGGGTGAGGTGGCCGGGTTGAGCCGGAAGCTGCATTGGTATGGCAGCCATCTGACTTGAACGATGGCTTGGTAGTTTGAGTTCTTATCCCGTTCCGCGGGCGCCGGGGCTACTCTTTACCGGACACCACTATTTTTATTATTCCGGCTTCTGCTTCGTGCCGAAGATCCGGTCGCCGGCGTCGCCCAGGCCGGGGATGATGTAGCCGTGCTCGTTCAAGCGCTGGTCTATGGAGGCGGTGTAGATCTGCACGTCGGGGTGCGCCTCGAGCACCCGCTCGATGCCTTCGGGCACGGCCACCAGCACCAATGCGCGGATGTCGCGGCAGCCGGCGCGCTTGAGCATGTCCACGGTCGCCAGCATCGAGCCGCCGGTAGCCAGCATGGGGTCGACGATGAGGGCGACGCGCTGTTCGATCTCGCCCACCAGCTTTTCCAGGTAAGTGTGGGCCTGCAACGTTTCTTCGTTGCGGGCCACGCCCACCACGCTGACCTTGGCGCCGGGGATCAGGGTCAGCACGCCGTCGAGCATGCCCAAGCCGGCGCGCAGAATGGGGACCACGGTGATTTTCTTGCCGGCGAGCTTTTCCACTTGCACGGTGCCGCACCAGCCTTCGATATCGGCCGCGCACAAGGGCAGGTCTTTGCAGGCCTCGTAGGTCAGCAGCGCGCCGATTTCTCCGGCCAGTTCGCGAAAGCTTTTGGTGCTGAGGTCGGCGCGGCGCATGATGCCCAGCTTGTGGCGGATCAGCGGATGACGGATTTCATGTACGGGCATGAGGTTCTCTTGAAGATCGGAAAGCGAACGGGCGCTCAACGCCGGGCCAGCCAGGCCACGAGCGCGTTGTCGAAATATCGTAGCGCGCCGGCCTTCTCGTCGGCCTTTTCGTTATTGAGCAGGAAGACGACGATGTAGCGCTTGCCGCTCGCGCCCATCACGTAGCCCGCCATGGCGCGCACATCGCGCAAGGTGCCGGTCTTCAGGTGCGCGCGGCCCGTCGCCTCGCCGTGACGCAGGCGCTTTTTCACCGTGCCGTCTTCGCCCAGGATGGCCAGCGAGGACACGAACTCGGGCATGTAGGGCGACTTCCAGGCGGTGCTCAGCAGCGCGGCCAGATCGCCGGCCGACACACGCGCATCGCGCGCCAGGCCCGCGCCATTGTCCAGCACCAGGCCGGTCATGGGCAGGCCCTGCGCGGCCAGCGCGCGCACCGCCACCGCATCGCTGCTGGCCACCGTGGCAGGCCGCAGGCCGCGCTCTGCGCCCAGCGTCAGCAGCAGCGTGCGCGCCATGACATTGTTGCTGTGTTTATTGATGATGCGGATCACGTCGCCCAGCTCCGGCGAATCGTGGCTGGCCAGCACGGTGCCGTCGGCCGGCGCCGCGCCGTCGCGCACCTGCCCCGTCATTCTGCCGCCCAGCTCTTTCCACAACTCGCGGAACACGCCGGCCGTCTGGGCAGGCTGCGTCAATGCCAGGCGATACAGGCTGAAATCGCCGCAGGCGCCGGGCAGCGTGCCCGACAACTTGAAGGTCGTACCCTGAGGCTTCGCCTCCGGCGTGGTGTAGACCTCATAAGGCCCATGGCAGCCGGTGTCGCTCCAGTTCAACTTGCCCTCCAGCTTCACGTTGGGCAGCGGCGGATCCATCACCACCCGCCACGCATGCGTGGCCGCGTCGGCCGTGAACATCAGGCGCTGCGCGCCGAAACCCACCATGAACGCATCCGGGCTGGCGTTGTAGGCCCGGTCCGGCGCATTGTCGAAGGCGCCCGGATCGGTCGCCACGTTGCCGAAGATGCTGCGGTCCACCACCACATCGCCGATCTGCTTCACCCCCTGCAGCCGCAGATCGCGCAGCAAGGTCCACAAGTCCTGCAGCATCAAGTCCGGATCGCCCGCGGCCCGCACGTACAAGGGCCCGGACAACACCCCGTTGACGACCGACGCGCCCGAGTCGCTCAACAATTCGGTCGTCCACTTGTAGGTGGGTCCCAACTCGGACAGGGCCGCCCAGGTCGTCACCAGCTTCATCACCGACGCCGGGTTGCGCGGCGTATCGGCATTGATCGTCGCCAGCCGCGGCCCGCCGATTTCCTGCACGACCAGCGACATGTCGCTTTCGGGCAGGCCCGTCTGATGCCAGGCCGAGGCCAGATCGGCAGGCAGCGCCTGCGCAGACGCGCGCGCCGCGCACAAGGCCACGACACCCGCAACCCACCATGATTTATGCCAAGTTCTTTGCATAGCTACGTATTAATTAATCGAACAATCGAGGCCACCGTGCGTATCCGCATCGCGGGCGTAAAGCGCTCAGGCGCCTAAGCGACGAGGCAGTTCCGATGAAACGTCGGCCGCGGCCTGCCGCCGGGCCGCCCCAAGGCAAGCGCCCTTTGGAGGGCTTGGGGGTCCTCCCCTTGCGGCGGCCAAACCCGTCAATTCGAAGCCTGAGCGCTTTACGTCCACGGCCCCGATACGCCTTAAAAACCAATCACAGCAGCATCAAGAAACACCGCAGGTCGAACAGCAGCCCAGAAGCATACCCAAACGCAGCTTAAAATAATGGGTTACTCAGCCTTATCCGATCCCAGCGTGCCCTCTCCCCAACCGCCAGCCTTCACCCTGGCCGACTTCGACTACCACCTTCCCGACGAGCTCATCGCCCAGCATCCGGCCGCCGAGCGGCGCGGCAGCCGCCTGCTGCACCTGGACGGCAAGAGCCAATTGCACGACCTGCAATTCCCCGACCTCGCCGCCCTGGTACGCGAACACGACCTGCTCGTCTTCAACGACACCCGCGTCATCAAGGCGCGCCTGCTGGGCCAGAAGTCCACCGGCGGCAAAGTCGAGGTGCTGGTCGAACGCATCGTCGAGCCCGCACGGGCTCTGGCCCACGTGCGCGCCAGCAAATCCCCCGGCCCCGGCATGACCCTGCGCCTGGCGGACGCCTTCGACGTGCAAGTGCTGGGCCGCCAGGGCGAACTCTTCGACCTGCAGTTTCCCGAACCGGTGCTCGATCTGCTCGATGCCCACGGCGCCACGCCGCTGCCGCCCTACATCGCGCACAGCGCGCAGTCCGACGACGACAGCCGCTACCAGACCGTCTACGCCCGCCAGCCCGGGGCCGTGGCCGCGCCCACAGCCGGCCTGCACTTCGATCAGGCCATGCTCGATCAGCTTGCGTCCCAGGGCGTGCGCCGCGCCTTCGTCACGTTGCACGTCGGCGCCGGCACCTTCCAGCCCGTGCGCGTGGACAACGTGGCCGACCACATCATGCATTCCGAGTGGTACACCGTGCCGCAGGCTGCCGTGGATGCCATCGCCGAAGCGCGCGCGAACGGCGGCCGCGTGATCGCCGTGGGCACCACCAGCGTCCGTGCTCTGGAATCGGCTGCCGCGGCGAACCCCGATGGCCCCCTGGCGGCGGAACAGGGCGACACGCGCCTGTTTATCACGCCGGGATACCGATACCGGGTCGTCGACGCCCTGCTCACCAACTTCCACCTGCCGCAATCGACCCTGCTCATGCTCGTATCGGCGCTGGCGGGCATCGAACCCATCCGCCGCGCCTATGCCCATGCCGTGGCCAGCAAATATCGCTTCTTCAGCTATGGAGACGCCATGTTCATCGAACCTGCAGCCAAAAATTGACATGACAACCTCTACGCTCCCTATGTTCGCGGCCGCGCGAAGGCTGACATGACCGGATTGAACTTCGAACTCCTGGCCACCGACGGCGCTGCGCGCCGCGGCCGCATGACCCTGAACCACGGCGTGGTCGAAACGCCCATCTTCATGCCGGTGGGCACGTACGGCAGCGTCAAGGGCATGCTTCCGCACGAACTGAAGGACATCGGCGCGCAGATCGTGCTGGGCAATACCTTCCACCTGTGGCTGCGCCCCGGCACCCAGGTGCTGGACAAGCACGGCGGCCTGCACGGCTTCATGCAATGGAACAAGCCTATCCTCACCGATTCGGGGGGCTTTCAGGTTTTCAGCCTGCAGGGCATGCGCAAGATCACGGAAGAAGGCGTCAAGTTCGCCTCGCCCATCGACGGCGCGCGGCTCTTTCTCACGCCCGAGGAATCCATGCGCATCCAGAAGTCGCTCAATTCCGACATCGCCATGGTCTTCGACGAATGCACGCCCTACGAGATCAAGGGCCGGCCGGCCACGGTGGACGAAGCCGCCAGGTCGATGCGCATGTCGCTGCGCTGGGCGCGCCGCTCGCGCGACGAATTCGAACGCCTGGGCAATCCCAACGCGCTGTTCGGCATCGTGCAGGGCGGCATGTTCGAAACCCTGCGCGACGAGTCGCTGGCGGGCCTGGCGGACATCGGCTTTCACGGCTATGCCATCGGCGGCCTGTCGGTGGGCGAGCCCAAGGAAGACATGATGCGCATCCTCGCGCACGTCACGCCGCGCCTGCCGACCGACCGCCCGCGCTACCTGATGGGCGTGGGCACGCCCGAAGACCTGGTGGAAGGCGTGGCGCGCGGCGTCGACATGTTCGACTGCGTCATGCCCACCCGCAACGCCCGCAACGGCTGGCTATTCACCCGCCACGGCGACCTCAAGATCCGCAACGCCCGCTACCGCGACGACACGCGCCCGCTCGACCCCACCTGCCGCTGCCACACCTGCGCCCATTTTTCACGCGCCTACCTGCATCATCTGCAGCGCGCCAACGAAATCTCCGGCGCCCGGCTCAACACGCTACATAACCTGCACTTCTACCTGGACCTGATGGGCCAGATGCGCGAGGCCATCGCCGAAGGCCGCTTCCAGGCCTGGCGCGAACAGTTTGCCGCCGACCGGGCCCGCGGCGTAGGGGATTAGGTTCTTTCCGCGGCGAGATCCGTCCCCCAGATTGCGGGCCCGGATCCGAAACATCGACCCGCTATACTAGTCGGCTTGCTCTGTCCAAACCCGACGCGGGGGGACAGACCACAAAGCAGAACGCACAGAGACAATAGAAACATTCAACCCGGAGTCACCGACATGTCCGTCCTCAACACCGCAACGCTCATCCTGGGCCAGGCCGCCGGCACTGGCAATTCGCTCATGAGCATGCTGCCCATTCTGCTGATGTTCGTGATCCTCTATTTCCTGATGATCCGTCCGCAGATGAAGCGCCAGAAAGAAACCCGCAATATGATCTCGGCCCTGGCCAAGGGCGACGAGATCGTCACCGCGGGCGGCCTGCTGGGCAAGGTCACCAAGGTCACCGACACCCACATCACCGCCGAAGTGGCCGAACTGGCCGACAAGCCGATCGAAGTCGTCCTGCAAAAGAGCGCCGTCACCGGCGTGCTGCCCAAAGGCACCATCAAGGCCCTGTAAGAACCGGATCCGAACCGCCGACCCGGTCACGGTCCGCAAACCGAACGCCGCCGCGCCTTTTCGCGGCGGCTTTGCCATCCGGCCCGAAGCGCCGCTCAATTCTCCCTGCTGGCAATGAACCGCTACCCTCTCTGGAAATACATCACGGTGCTCGCCGCGCTCGTGATCGGCCTGATCTACACGCTGCCCAATTTCTACGGCGAAGCGCCTGCCGTGCAGGTGTCCAGCGCCAAGGCCGTCATCAAGGTCACGCCGGACATGGTGGAACAGATCCGGCAAGTCCTCGATGCCGCCAAACTGCCGCCGGTCAGCATCTACTACGCGCAAAGCGGCACGCTCGGCACCATCCGCGTGCGCTATGCCAATACCGACCAGCAACTGGCCGCGCGCGACGCCCTGGATCATGCGCTCAACACCGACCGCACCGACCCGCACTACACCGTCGCGCTCAACCTGATTCCCGCCTCGCCTCCCTGGATGCGCTCGCTCGGCTTCTTCGAGCCCCGCCCCATGTACCTGGGCCTGGATCTGCGCGGCGGCGTGCACTTCCTGCTGCAGGTCGACATGAAGGGTGCGCTGACCGCGCGCTACGACGCGCTGGCCGGCGACATCCGCAGCGCCCTGCGCGACAACAAGATCGCCGTGACCAACGTCGAACGCACCGGCCAGTCCGTCACCGCGACCTTCGCCAGCGCGGACGACCGCAGCAGGGCACGCGACGACCTGCGCAGCCGCATGCCCGACCTGCAGCTGAGCACCAGCGAAGATGCCGGCAAGTTCCTGCTGACCGGAGAACTGTCCTCGTCGGCCATCACCCAGGTGCAGAACTCGGCCATCACCCAGAACATCGCCACGCTGCATAACCGCATCAACGAGCTGGGCGTGGCCGAACCCGTCATCCAGCAGCAGGGCTCGGACCGCATCGTGGTCGAACTGCCCGGCGTGCAGGACATCGCCAAGGCCAAGGAAATGCTGGGCCGCACCGCCACGCTGCAGATCCGCATGGTCGACGACTCGGCTTCGGCCATGGCCGCGCTTGCCAGCGGCACCGTGCCCTTCGGCCTCGAGCGCTACACCGATCGCGACGGCCGTCCGATCCTGGTGCGCCGCCAGGTCATCCTCACCGGCCAGAACCTGCAGAACGCGCAGGCAGGCAGAGATCAACAGACCCAGCAGCCCGCCGTGAACCTCACGCTGGACGACAAGGGCACGCGCATCTTCCGCGACGTCACGCGCGACAATATCGGCAAGCGCATGGCCATCCTGCTGTTCGAAAACGGCAAGGGCGAGGTCGTCACCGCGCCGGTCATCCGCACCGAAATCGACGGCGGCCAGGTGCAGATCTCGGGCAGCATGACGGCCGAAGAGGCCGCCGACACGGCGCTGCTGCTGCGCGCCGGCTCGCTCGCCGCGCCCATGAGCATCATCGAAGAGCGCACCATCGGCCCCAGCCTGGGCGCCGACAACATCGCCAAGGGGTTCCACTCCACGCTCTACGGCTTCATCGCGATCGCGATCTTCATCCTCATTTACTACCACGTGTTCGGCCTGTTCTCGACACTGGGCCTGTCGTTCAACCTGCTGCTGCTGCTGGCGGTGCTATCGATGCTGCAGGCCACGCTGACCTTGCCCGGCATTGCGGCCATCGCGCTCACGCTGGGCATGGCCATCGACTCGAACGTACTGATCAACGAGCGCATACGCGAAGAGCTGCGCAACGGTGCCACGCCGCAACAGGCCATCTCCCAGGGCTTCGAGCGCGCCTGGGGCACCATCCTCGACTCGAACATCACCACGCTGATCGTGGGCCTGGCGCTGCTGGCCTTCGGCTCGGGCCCGGTACGCGGTTTCGCGGTGGTGCACTGCCTGGGCATCGTCACGTCGATGTTCTCGGCGGTGGTGGGCGTGCGCGCCCTGGCCAACTTCTGGTATGGCCGCCAACGCAAACTGACCCGGATCTCGATCGGCACGGTCTGGAAGCCCGTCGAGGGCAAGGCCGGCGACGGCAAGGCACCTGCCAAGAAAACCACCGCAAAACAGTGATCCAACCAGATTGATGCCCGCGGGGGACGTCGAGCCCCCCGAATGAGAAAACCATGGAATTTTTCCGGATTCATCGCAGCATCCCCTTCATGCGCCACGCGCTGGTGCTGAACATCATCAGCCTGGTCACGTTCCTGGCGGCGGTGTTCTTCATCGCGACGCGGGGCTTTCACCTGTCCATCGAATTCACCGGCGGCACGGTGATGGAAGTCCACTACGCGCAAACCGTCCAGCTCGAAGAGGTGCGCGGCGCCATGACCAAGCTGGGCTACAACCCCAACGACTTCCAGGTTCAGAGCTTCGGCACCTCGCGCGACGTGATGATCCGCCTGCCGCTGGTGCACGGCCAGACGTCGTCGGCGCAAAGCGACGCCGTGCTGGGCGCGCTCAAGGCCGCCGATGCGTCGGTGCAGTTGCGCAGCGTCGAGTTCGTCGGTCCGCAGGTGGGCAAAGAACTGTTCCACAACGGCCTGATGGCGCTGCTGGTCGTGGTGGCCGGCATCGTCGTCTACCTGGCCTTCCGCTTCGAGTGGAAATTCGCCGTGGCCGGGGTGCTGGCCAACCTGCACGACGTGGTCATCATCCTGGGCTTCTTCGCCTTCTTCCAGTGGGAGTTCTCGCTGTCCGTCCTGGCCGGCGTGCTGGCGGTGCTGGGCTATTCGGTGAACGAGTCCGTGGTGATCATGGACCGGATCCGCGAGAACTTCCGCAAGATGCGCAAGGCGACGGTGCGCGAAGTGATCAACAGCGCCATCACGCAGACGATCTCCCGCACCGTCATCACCCACGCCTGTACGCAGATCATGGTGCTCTCCATGTTGTTCCTGGGCGGCCCCACCCTGCACTACTTCGCCCTGGCGCTGACCATCGGCATCTGGTTCGGCATCTACTCGTCGGTCTTCGTGGCCGCGGCCCTGGCCATGTGGATGGGCGTCAAGCGAGAGGACCTGATCAAGCAGGTCAAAAAGGACGAAAGCGAATTGCTCTCCTGATCGACGTGCCTGCCGATCATGGCAGCCGAAAAATCGGGGGCTCCGCGGAGCCCCCGATTTTTTTGCCGAACCGGTTCCGGTCATGAGCCCAGCAATCGCGCTCGGGCCGCCTGGTACTGCGCGGCCAGCCCGTCGATGAACGCGGCGGCGGGCGCCACGCGGCCCACGACGCCCACCCCTTGCCCCGAACCCCAGATATCTTTCCACGGCCTGGGCGCGCCGGCCGCATAGTCGCGCGCATCCGACGGCAGATCGTGCGGATCCAGGCCGGCGTTGCGTATCGAGGCGGCCAGGTAATTGCCGTGCACCCCGGTGAACAGATTGCTGTAGACGATGTCGTCGGACGTCGCGTCCACGATCGCCTGTTTGTAGGCGTCCGAGGCATTGGCATCGCGCGTGGCGATGAATGGCTAGCCGATATAGTCCAGCTCGGCGCCCATGGCCTGCGCGGCCAGAATGGCGTCGCCGGTGGCGATGGCGCCTGACAGCGCCAGCGGACCGTCGAACCACTGGCGAATCTCTTGCACCAGCGCGAAAGGACTGCGCGTGCCCGCATGACCGCCCGCGCCCGCCGCCACGGCGATCAGCCCGTCGGCGCCCTTCTCGACAGCCTTGTGCGCAAACGCGTTGTGAATCACGTCGTGCAAGGTCACGCCGCCCCAGGCGTGCACGGCGCGGTTGATTTCCTCGCGTGCGCCCAGGCTGGTGATGATGACGGGTACCTTGTGCTTCTCGCATACCGCCAGGTCTTCCTCCAGGCGGGCATTGCTCTTGTGCGCGATCAGGTTGACGGCATAGGGCTCGCCGCCGTCCAGGCTGGCGCCGATCTCGGCCAGCCAGTCGTCGAGCTGCGAGCTGGGCCGGGCGTTGAGCGCGGGCATGGCGCCGACGATGCCGGCCTTGCACTGGGCGATCAACAGCGCAGGCGTGCTGATGATGAAAAGCGGCGAACCGATGACCGGCAGCCTCAGATTCTGGAATGCGGCGGGCATTCGGGGCATGAGCGTTCTTCCTCGGTATAGCGTTCGACGCGCCTCAGTCGGAGGCGGCAGACGCGTCGGGCAAGGTCGGCACGCCCCGGTCGCGCAAGGCGGCCAGTTCGGCGTCGGTCAGGTTCAACAGGTCGCGCAGCACGTCGCGCGTGCCCTCGCCCAGGATAGGCGGGGCATTGCGCACAGGCAGGCGCTGTCCGTCAAGGCGATAGGGCGGCGCGAATGTATGCATCTTGCCGGCCACGGGATGCGGCATCTCGCGCAGCAGCCCGCCATGGCGCGTGGCCTCGCTGGTCAGCGCCTCGTGCAGACCCAGCACCTTGCCGCAAGGTATGCCCGCGGCCTGCATGCGCTGCAGCAGCAGGTCGCGCGGGTAGGTCTTGAGCAGATCCGTCAGCATGGCAAGCAGCGCCACCCGGTTCCTGCCCCGTTCGACGTTGGTGGCGTAGCGCGGATCCTCGACGATGTCGGGTCGCATCAGCACCTGCCGGCAGAACTTGTCGAACTGCGCGTTGTTGCCCACGGTGATGATGAGCGGACCGTCGGCCGATTCGAACATGCCGTAGGGCACGATCGATGGGTGGGCGTTACCGTAGCGCCTGGGGTCGCGGCCCAGCAGCATGGCGTCCAGCGCGTAATAACTGGAGATCATGATCCCGCAGTCGTACAGCGCCATCTCGATCAGGCGCCCCCGGCCCGTGCGTTCGCGGCGAAACAACGCCGCCAGCACGGCCTGTGCGGCGTACATGCCCGTCATCATGTCGACGATGGCGACGCCGAATTTCAACGGCGGCTGCTCGGCCTCGCCGTTGATCGCCATGAGCCCCGTCTCGCCCTGGATGACCAGATCGTAGCCGGGCCGCGCAGCCTGCGGACCGGAGATGTCGTAGCCGGCGATGGCGCAATAGATCAGATCCGGCTTGACCGCCTTGAGCTGCTCGTAGCCCAGCCCCAGTTTCTCGGCCCCGCCATGCTTGAAATTGTGGATCACCACGTCGAACCGCGGCAGCATCTCGCGCACGAGCCGCGCGCCCTCCTGCGATTGCAGGTCCAGCGTGACCGAGCGCTTGTTGCGGTTCATGGCCGAGTAGTAGGTGGTCTCGGTCTTGCCGATGCGCATGCCCCAGTCGCGCGTGTCGTCGCCGCGGCCGGGGTGCTCCACCTTGATCACGTCGGCGCCGAAGTCGGCCAGCACCTGGCCGCACAGCGGCCCGGCAAAAACGCGCGACAGATCCAGCACGCGCACGCCCTCGAGCGGCAAATCCATATTGCCCTGCCGCGACATGTCGTCTGCTCCGGCATTCATTGTGTCTTGTCTCCTCGCTGTCCCGCTCAGCCGCCGCGACCGCGCAGCCCGGCATAGTCAGGCGGCCGCTTTTCCAGGAAGGCGCCGATGCCCTCGCGCGACTCTTCGGTGCCTTGCGAACGCACCATGCATTCGGCCTCAGCATCGAGCTGCCGCGCCAGTGTATTGGCGTAGGCCGAACGGCACAGCGCCTTGATGCGCGTCATGGCCTGCTCCGGCCCGGCGGCCACGCGTCCGGCCAGCGCAAGCGCCTGTGCCAGCGCCTGGCCCGGCTCGGCCAGCCGGTTCACCGCGCCCAGCGCGTGCATGCGCTCGCCGCTGACGCGTTCGCCCGTCAGGCACAGCTCGGTGAGCACCTGGCGCGACAGATGCTCGGCCAGGAAGGCCGTGGCGCCGCCGTCCGGCGTCAGCCCTACCTTCACGTAAGCCACGGAAAACACCGCGTCGCGCGCCGCCACCAGCATGTCGCAGGCCAGCGCCAGCGACAGGCCGGCTCCCGCTGCCGCGCCCTCCACCGCCGCGATCACCGGCTTGGGAAAATCGCCCAGAGCACGGATGAGATCGTGCAGCCCTTCGATCCTGGCGCGGCGCGCCTCGAGAGGAAGTTCGCGCCGCCCGGCCAGCTGGCGCAGATCGCCGCCGGAGCAGAAGTGCCCGCCCTCGCCGGTGAGCACCACGGCGCCCACGCCGGGATCGGCCGCGGCATCTGCGAGCGCCCGGGCAAGCGCCGCATAGAGCTCGGGCGACAATGCGTTGCGGGCCCGCGGATTGTTGTTGCTCAGCACCTGGACGGCGCCCTCGCGGCGCGAAATCAGCACTTGCCCTTCGGCGCTCATGCCGGCCGGCCCAGTTCGATGTAGCGGGCCAGATGATGATCTTCGTCGCCGAACTGATGATCGATCATGACCAGACGTTTGGCGTAGTGCGCCATGGGCAACTCCCAGGTCATGCCGATGCCGCCGTGCAGCTGGATGCTTTCTTCGGCCACCAGGGCGCCGATCCTGCCCGTGCTGTACTTGGCCGCCGACAGGGCGCGTTCGCGCGTCACGCGATCGTCCTGATCGAGGGCGGCCGCCGCGTTGATCACGGCGGAGCGGGCCTGTTCGACCTCCAGCAGCAGCTCGGCCATGCGGTGCTGCAAAGCCTGGAAGCTGCCTATGGGCACGCCGAACTGCTTGCGTGTGCGCAGGTACTCCAGCGTCTGGTCCTTGGCCACATCCATCGCGCCCACCGCTTCGGCGCATAAGGCCAGGACCGCATAGCCGCTGATGCGCTCCAGCACGGCGACGCCTTCGCCTTCCCTGCCCAGCAGCGCGTCGGCGCCGACCCTGACATCGTTGAAGGTCAGCTCGGCCGCGCGGCCGCCTTCGAATCGGTTGTAGCCGCGCGCGGTCAGTCCGGCGGCGTCGCCGGGCACCAGGAACAGGCTGATGCCGGCCGCCTCGCCCGCGCGCCCGGCCGTGCGCGCCGACACCAGCAGCAGATCGGCCTTCTCGCCGAAGGGCACCACGCCCTTGCTGCCATTGATGATCCAGCCGTCGCCATCCTTGCGCGCCGCGGTCGAGACGTTCTCCAGCTCGTAGTGGCTGCCCGGTTCGTCGTGAGCCAGGGCCGCAATGCAGCGGCCGGCCACGATGCCCGCCAGCCCGGCTTTCTGCGCAGGCGTGCCAGCCAGGATCAAGGCCTGACCGACCACCAGCGCTCCCAGGATGGGTTCGGCCACCAAGCCGCGGCCCAGGCATTCGAACACGACGCTGATGTCGAAGCCCTTGCCGCCGAACCCGCCCTCTTCTTCGGGGAACAGCGCGCCGATGGCGCCGATCTCGGCGAACTGCGCATACAGCGCGGGACGATGGCCCAAAGCGCCGTAGGCGATCTCGTTGCGGGCCTCGATGCCGTACTGCTCGGAAACGAATCGGTTCAGCGTGTCCGCCAGCATGCGGCGGTCTTCGGTGTGTTCAAAGTTCATGACAACGTATCCCTTGCCTCACAAGCCCAGGATCATCTTGGAGATGATGTTCTTCTGGATTTCGTTGGAGCCGCCGAAGATGGACAATTTGCGATGATTGAAATAGGCCGCAGCCGCCGAGACGGCCTCCTGCGGCCCCACCGGCGGTTCGCCGTAGTCCGGATCGCGGGCTGCTTCGATATAGGGCGCGGCGTACGGCCCCATGGCGCGGCGCATCAGCGAAAAGATCTCCTGCCGTATTTCCGTGCCCTTGATCTTGAGCATGGAGCTTTCCGCGCCAGGCGCGCCGCCGCCGGCCGCCGCGGCATCGGCCGCCGCGGCAATCACCCGCAAGTTGGTGGTCTTCAGGTTCTCCAGATCGATCTCGACCCGGGCCATGCGGGCCGCGAAGAGCGGGTCCTGCGACAACGGCCTGCCCCGGTACTGCATGCGATCGGCCGCGATCTTGAGCCGCTCCAGCCCCGCCACCGAAAAACCCACGCCCGCGATATTGGTGCGCTCATAGGTCAGCAGATACTTGGCGTAAGTCCAGCCCTTGTTTTCTTCGCCGACCAGATTTTCGACGGGCACCTTTACGTCGGTGAAGAACACCTCGTTGACTTCGTGTTCGCCGTCGAGCGTGATGATGGGACGCACCTCCACGCCCGGCGTCTTCATGTCCACCAGCAGGAAGCTGATGCCCTGCTGGGGTTTGACGTTCTTGTCGGTGCGCACCAGGCAGAAGATCATGTTGGCGTGCTGCCCCAGCGTAGTCCAGGTCTTCTGGCCGTTGACGAGGTAGTGATCACCATCGCGCACCGCCGTGGTCTTGACCGAAGCCAGGTCCGAGCCCGAGCCCGGCTCCGAATAACCCTGGCACCACCAGTCGCGGCCGTCGAGAATGCGCGGCAGCCAGCGCTGCTTCTGCGCTTCGCTGCCGTACTTGATAAGCACCGGGCCGAGCATATTGATGCCGAACGGCACCAGGCGCGGGGCGTCGGCCAGCGCGCATTCGTTCTCGAAGATGAACCGCTGAACCGCGCCCCAGCCCGGTCCGCCGTACTGCACAGGCCAGTGATTCGCCAGCCAGCCGCGCTCGTTCAGCACGGCGTGCCAGCCTTCCATGTCTTCTTTGGACAGATGCAAGTTGTGCCTGACCTTGCGGGCCAGCGCGGCGGGCAGCTCGGCCTTCAGAAAGGCCCGGACCTCGTCGCGGAAAGCCGACTCTTCGGCCGTGAATTGCAGATCCATTAGCCCACCTTCAAAAAATTTCGAACAACCCGGCCGCGCCCATGCCGCCGGCGATGCACATCGTGGCGACGCCCCATCTGGCCTTGCGGCGGCAACCTTCCAGCAGCAGGTGCCCCGCCAGTCGAGCACCCGTCATGCCGAAGGGATGGCCGATGGCGATCGCGCCGCCGTTCACGTTCAGACGCTCGGATGGAATGCCCAGACGCTGCTGACAGTAGATCGCTTGCGAGGCGAAGGCCTCGTTGAGTTCCCACAAATCGATGTCTTCGACCTTCAGGCCATGGCGTTCGAGCAGTTTGGGCACTGCGAACACCGGACCGATGCCCATTTCGTCGGGCTCGCAGCCGGCCACGGCAAAACCGCGGAACGCGCCCAGCGGCGCCAGGCCGGCGCGCTCGGCTTGCCTGGCCTCCATCAGCACGCAGGCCGATGCGCCGTCGGACAGCTGCGAGGCATTGCCGGCGGTGACGAACTGGCCCGGCCCTTTGACCGCAGCGAGTTTGGCGAGCGCCTCGTAAGTCGTGCCCGGGCGGTTGCAGGTGTCGCCCCCGACCGTCACTTCGCGTTGACTGACGGCGCCGGTTTCCTTGTCGGTGACGGCCATGACGGTCGTGACGGGAACGATTTCGTCGGCATGGCGGCCGGCCAGCTGCGCCGCCTCGGTCCTGCGCTGGCTCTCGAGCGAAAAGCGGTCCTGCGCCTCGCGGCTGATGCCGTAGCGATGCGCCACAATATCGGCGGTGTCGATCATCGCCATATACAGTTCGGGCTTGTGCTCGACGATCCACGGATCCAGGCCGGTGGCGCCGTCCTCCCGCGTGCGAATGCCGGAGATGCTTTCGACGCCGCCCGCGATCATGGCGTCCGCGCCGTTGCCCACGATGTGTCCGGCAGCCATGGCGATCGCCTGCAGGCCCGACGCGCAGAAGCGGTTGATCGTGGCGCCCGCGATCGACACCGGCAGGCCCGAACGAATGATCGCCTGGCGGGCAACGTTGCGGCCGGTGATGCCCTCAGGATAGCCGCAGCCCAGGATCGCGTCCTCGATCCATTCCGGGTCGATGCCCGCGCGGTCCACCGCGGCGCGCACGGCGAACGAGGCGAGCGCGGGGCCCGACGTGATGTTGAATTCGCCGCGGTGCGCCTTGGTCAGCGGTGTGCGTGCGGTCGATACGATGACGGCTTGGCGCATCATGCCCCCTTGTTGAGACTATCGAAGTTTCTGCCCTCGGCCACCAGCTTCTCGATGAGCGGCGACGGCTTCCAGAACAGGGCGTCTTCCTTGGCGAACTCGCGGATATCGGCGAGCACCTGGTCCAGCCCCACCATGTCGGCGTATTTCATCGGCCCCCCGCGATGCCGCGGAAAGCCGTAACCCGACAGGTACACCACGTCCACATCCAGCGGCCGCAAGGCAATGCCTTCATGCACGACGTTGGCGCCTTCGTTGATCATGGCGGCCATATAGCGGCGCATGATCTCGCTCTGCGTGAACTTGCGCGGCGCGATGCCTTTTTTCGCGCGCTCGGCTTCGACGATGGCCAGCACCTCGGGATCAGGCTGGCCCGCGCGCGCGCCCTCGGGGTACAGGTAATAGCCGCGCCGGGTCTTCTGGCCGAACCAGCCGCGCTCGCAGAGGCGGTCGGATATTTCCACATAGCGCGCTCTAGGGTCGCGCGTGGCGGCGCGGCGCTTGCGCGTGGCCCAGCCGATGTCGCCGCCCGCCAGATCGACCACCTGATAGGGCCCCATGGCGAAGCCGAAGTCGCGCACGGCTTCGTCCACCTCGTAAGGCGTGGCACCGTCTTCCATGATGTAGTCGGCAGCCTGGCGGTACACGGCCAGAATGCGATTGCCGATGAAACCGTCGCACACGCCCGCGCGCACCGGGGTTTTCTTGAGCTTCCTGGCCAGCTCGAAGGCCGTGGCGACCACGTCGGCCGACACCTTGGCCGGCACCACGATCTCCAGCAGCTTCATGATGTTGGCCGGGCTGAAGAAATGCAGGCCGACCACGTCCTGCGGGCGCGACGTCGCGCCCGCGATGGCGTCGATGTCCAGATACGAGGTGTTGGTCGCCAGCACCGCGCCCGGCTTGCAGACGCGGTCCAGCTCCTCGAACACGGCCTGCTTCACGTGCAGGTCCTCGAACACGGCCTCGATTACCAGATCGATGCCTGCGATGTCGTCGTAGGACGTGCTGCCCGCATAGCGCGCCATGACAGCCGCCTTGGCGTCGGGCGTCATGCGGCCTTTGGCGATGAGGCCGTCATAGACTTTTTCCACGTTGGCGCGGCCGCGCGCAAGGGATTCGGCATCGCGTTCGATCATGGTCACGGGCAGTCCGGCATCCAGGACGGACACCGCGATGCCCGCGCCCATGGTGCCCCCGCCGATCACGGCGACCGTATTGACGACGCGCGGCTGCGCGGCTTTGGACTCGGGCACCTTGGCCGTCTCGCGTTCGGCGAAGAAGGCATGGACGAGGCCGGCGCGCTGCGGGCTGTCCACGCACTGCAGGAACAGGGCGCGCTCGCGGGCCAGGCCTTCGTCGAAAGGCTGCTCGACGGCATTGCGCACGCACTCGACGATCTTCAGCGGCGAGAACAGGCCGCGCGATTTTCTGGCGGTCTCGGCGGCCAGCGCGTCCAGTTCGGCCAGCGCGGCCGCCGTGTCGGCAATGGCCAGATCGCGGGTGCGACGCACCGGCGCCTGATTTGCCAGCAGCTCGCGCACATAGGCCAGGCCCGCCTGCACGGAATCCTCGCCCTCGGCCAGCCGATCGATCAGGCCGGCGGCCTGCGCAGCCTTGCCCGACAGGGGCTTGCCGCTCAGCATGAGTTCGGTGGCCGCCTTCACGCCCATCAGGCGCGGCGCGCGCTGGGTGCCGCCCGCGCCGGGCAGCAGCCCCAGCGTCACTTCGGGCAGGCCCAGCCTGGCCGCGGGCAACGCCAGGCGATAGTGCGCGGACATGGCGACCTCCAGTCCGCCCCCGAGTGCAGGACCATGTATTGCGACCACCACGGGCTTGGCGCAGGCCTCGATCAGGTTGCACACCTCGGGCAGCGACGGCGGCTGCGGCGGTTTGCCGAATTCGCGGATATCGGCGCCGGCGATGAAAGCCTTGCCCGCGCCCACGATGAGCACGGCCTTCACCGCGGCATCCGCGCCGGCCCGCTCGATCGCGTCTTTCAAGCCGCGGCGCACGGCCACGCCCAGCGCATTGACGGGAGGATTGTCGATGGCGACCACCAGCACGTCGCCTTCGCGGCGGGTGGTGACCACGGAATCGGTATCGGGGGTGGACATGGCTTGCGCGTCTCCGTAGTTGGGCTGACCGTGCCGGACATCGCGCGGCCTTGATTCTGGATTTTGTCTTGGCAAGAAATTTTGCCAACGATAAATAGACTTTACAATTCCATGAAATATTGACAATCCGTACAAAATTATTTGACAAATACCATGGACCTCGCTGCCTTGACCCTGCTGGTGGAGATCATCGACAGCGGCAACCTGAGCCAAGCCGCGCGCAAGCTGAAAATGACGCGCGCCAACGTCAGCTATCACCTCGCTCAACTGGAAAAGGCCGCGGGCGTGCAGCTCGTGCATCGCACCACCCGCCGCGTCGAGCCGACGGAGGTGGGCATGCGCCTGTACCAGCACGGCCTGTCCATCCAGAACGAGATGCGCGCCGCGCGCGAAACCATCGCAGACCTCAGCCAGGGCCTACAGGGCCGCGTGGGCATCAGCGTACCCAGCGGCTACGGGCAGATGGTGATGAGCGACTGGCTCATCGAATTCAAACGCAGCTATCCCGGCATCGTACTGGACGTGCTGTTCGAGAACCGGGCCGACAACCTGCGCGACGAAGTGGACATCGCCATCCGCGTCATCTCCGAACCGCCCCCCTCTCTGATCGCGCGCAGCCTGGGCGAAATGCGCTATGTGGCCTGCGCCTCGCGGGACTATGCCCGCCAGCACGGGCTGCCGCGCACCCTCCAGGCGCTGCGTGACTCGCCGGTGATCACCGCCGGCGTCATCGGCCGGCACTTGCGCCTGTCGGCCTACCAGGGGCAAGCGCGTCAGGAGATCATGCTCGAACCGACGCTGATCTCCGAGCACTTCCCCTTTCTGCGTCAGGGCATCCTGGCCAGCCTGGGCGTGGGCCTGGTGCCCGACTACGTGGTGCGCGACAAGATAGCCACGGGCGAGGTCGCGACCACGCTGGACGAATACCGCCTCAGCATCTTCGGCATGCGCATGTATCTCATGTACATGCCCAACCGGCACCAGACCCGGGCGGTGCGCACCTGCATCGAATTTCTGCTGGAAAAAGCCAGGAAAGGCCAGGACATCGCCGCGCAGGCGCGCTGATCACGCACCGAGCCCGTCCGCGGCCATCGCAGTTCCCTCTGCGCAAAATCCGGATCCGCCGGCCATCGACCGCGCTGGCATCGTTTTTGCTCGCATCTGAGATAACCCGACGCCGAGCACGCCGACGGGTTCATCACGGAGGACTTTCTATGAGCCGACTTGCCGTTACCGAGAAAATCATCGCAGCGAAAGTATCCAAGGGGCTGAAATGGGGCGAGATCGCCGAAGCTGTGGGGCACTCCAAGGAGTGGGTCACCGCACTATGCCTGGGCCAGATGACCGCCACCGCCGAGCAGGCCAAAACGCTGGCCCGCTTGTTCGACCTCGGCGAGGACGACCAGAAATGGCTGCAGGTCGTGCCCAGCAAGGGTTCGCTGTCTACCGGCGTACCGACCGATCCCCTGATCTATCGGCTGTACGAAATCGTGAACGTTTACGGCACCTCGATCAAGGAGCTCATTCATGAAGAATTCGGCGACGGCATCATGAGTGCCATCGATTTTTCCATGGATATCACCCGCGAGCCGGATCCCAAGGGGGATCGGGTCCACATGGCCCTGTCCGGAAAGTTCCTGCCCTACAAAACGTATTGATTACCTGAAGGGCGTTTGCCCGCCGCGCGTCACGCCTTACTGCACACAACCGGTGCACGCGATCACCAATCCAGGGGGGATTGGACACGAAAGCGGTGCGTCTTCCATTTTCCAGGGGATCTCATGGCCTACCTAGCACCTCGCGAATTTGTCACCAAAATGGTGGACGCGGGCGAGTCCAAGCTCGTAATGTCCACGCGAGACACGCTGATCCGCGCCTACATGGCGGGGGCCATACTGGCCCTGGCGGCTGCCTTCGCCGTCACGATCAACGTGAATACCGGCAACGTCCTGGTGGGATCGCTGCTCTTTCCCGTGGGTTTCGTCATGCTGTATCTCATGGGGTTCGATCTGCTGACGGGCGTATTCACCCTGGCCCCGCTGGCGGTCATCGACAAGCGGCCCGGGGCAAGCTGGGGCGGCGTGCTGAGAAACTGGTTTCTCGTCTTTGTCGGCAATTTTGCCGGGGCGCTGACGGTCGCTCTGTTCATGGCCATCATCTCCACCTTCGGTTTCAGCGAAGCGCCCAACGCCATCGGCCTCAAACTGGGAGACATCGGTGTGGCCAGAACGCTGGGCTATGCGGCGCACGGCGGGGCCGGCATGCTAACGCTCTTTATTCGCGGCATGATGTGCAACTGGATGGTCTCGACCGGCGTCGTGGCAGCCATGATGTCGACCCAGGTGTCCGGCAAGGTCATCGCAATGTGGATGCCCATCCTGGTCTTTTTCTACATGGGGTTCGAGCATTCCGTGGTGAATATGTTCTTGTTCCCGCTGGCGCTGATGATGGGCGGGAAATTCACCATCGCAGACTATTTCATCTGGAACGAGATTCCGACCGTGCTCGGCAATCTGGTCGGTGGACTGACTTTTGTGGGCGCCACGCTCTACACCACCCACTACAAAACGGCGCCGAGCCGATCGATCAGCTTCTAAACCGTCGTTTCCTGCCGACACGCGCGACAGGCGTGACCGCCTGCCGATCCGGCCGAGGTCCGGCGCGGCTCGGCGCCTGCCGCCGCGCGGGCGCCGTGCCGCAGCCGAGACAGCGCCGGGGCTGCCGACGCACGGCATTCTGCTGCGACGCGTTAAAATAGAGGTTTACTTCTATCGCCCCCGGGATCAACACCCGCCACGGCGCACATCATGCAAGAAACCACCCTCTCGCGTCCCGGCGCCGCCGGTTCCACCGCAAAACGCGCCGGCGACAAGACCAAATCCATCCAGGGCAAGCACGGCGAGCCCATCGTTTCCACCGCATCCACCGCCTCGGGCGGCGCGCCCAAAAAGGTCTACATCCGCACCTTCGGCTGCCAGATGAACGAGTACGACTCGGACAAGATGCTCGACGTGCTGCACGCCGAGCACGGCCTGGAGGTGACCCAGACGCCGGAAGAAGCCGATGTCATTCTCTTTAACACCTGCTCGGTGCGCGAGAAAGCCCAGGAAAAAGTCTTTTCCGACCTGGGCCGAGCCAATCAGCTCAAGAAGGTCAATCCCAGCCTGGTGATCGGCGTGGGCGGCTGCGTGGCCAGCCAGGAAGGCGAGGCCATCGTCAAGCGCGCGCCTTATGTCGACGTGGTGTTCGGCCCGCAGACCCTGCACCGACTGCCCGAGCTCATCGACAAGCGCCGCGCCTCGGGCGCTTCGCAGGTGGACATCAGCTTTCCCGAAATCGAAAAGTTCGACAACATGCCGCCCTCGCGCGTCGAAGGCTCGACGGCTTTCGTCTCGATCATGGAAGGCTGCAGCAAGTACTGCAGCTTCTGCGTGGTGCCCTATACCCGCGGCGAGGAAGTTTCTCGCCCCTTCGACGACGTGCTGGTCGAGGTGGCCGACCTGGCCGATCAGGGCGTCAAGGAAGTCACGCTGCTGGGCCAGAACGTCAACGCCTATCGCGGCAAGATGGCCGACACGGACGAGATCGCCGACTTCGCCACGCTGCTCGAATACGTGCACGAGATCCCCGGTCTCGAGCGCATCCGCTACACCACCTCGCATCCCAAGGAAATGACCCAGCGCATGGTCGAGGCCTACGCCCGTCTGCCCAAGCTGGTGTCTTTCCTGCACCTGCCGGTGCAGGCCGGCAGCGACCGCGTGCTGTCCGCAATGAAGCGCGGCTACACCGCGCTGGAATTCAAGTCGGTGGTGCGCAAGCTGCGCGCCGCGCGGCCCAACCTGACGCTGTCCTCCGACTTCATCGTGGGCTTTCCCGGCGAGACCGAAGAAGATTTCGAAAAGACCATGAAGCTCATCGAAGACGTGGGTTTCGATACGTCGTTCTCGTTCGTCTATTCGCGCCGCCCGGGCACCCCCGCGGCCGACCTGCACGACGACACGCCGCAAGACGTGAAACTCAAGCGCCTGCAGCGCCTGCAGGCACTCATCAACGAACAGGCTGCCGCCATCGCGCAGGGCATGGTCGGCACGCGCCAGCGCATCCTGGTCGAAGGCCTCTCGCGCCGCGACGACAATGAACTCATGGGCCGCACCGAGAACAACCGCATCGTCAATTTCGCAGGGCCGGCCCGCCTGATCGGCCAGATGGTCGACGTTGTCATCACGCATGCCTATCCCAATTCGCTGCGCGCCAGCGTGGCCGATGTGGAAGCGGCCCGATGAGCACGGCCCGCGCATCCGCGAAAAAAGCCCGCTCCATGCCCGTCGTGGTCAACCTGGACGGCGACAACACGCACCTGGCCAACCTGTGCGGCCCGCTGGACGAGAACCTGCGCCAGCTGGCCGACGGCATGGGCGTGCACCTGGCGCGCCGCGGCAGCCGCGTCACCTTCGAAGGCGAGCAGGCGGCGCTGGCGGCGCGCGCGCTACGGCGCTTTTTCGACCAGGCCACGCACCGCGCCCTGTCCATCGACGACATACAACACGGCCTGGTGGAGATAGGCGTCACCCGCCCGGCGCAGGCACCGGGCAACGGCTCGGCCGAAACGCCCGCGACCGACGGGACCGATTCCCATGGGCCCGGCGCGAGTGGCGCCAACGGTTTGGATCTGCCGCCCGCCGGCGAAGACCTGGGCTTCGCTCTGCGCACGCGGCGCAGCGACTTGCGCCCGCGTACGCCGCGCCAGCGCGACTATCTCAATCACATCCTCAAGCACGACATCACTTTCGGCGTAGGCCCGGCAGGCACGGGCAAGACCTGGCTGGCGGTGGCCTGCGCCATCGACGCGCTCGAGCGCGAAACCGTGCAGCGTCTCGTGCTCACGCGCCCGGCGGTCGAAGCCGGCGAACGCCTGGGATTTCTGCCCGGCGACCTGGCGCAAAAGGTCGATCCTTATCTGCGCCCGCTGTACGACGCGCTCTACGACCTGATGGGCTTCGACAAGGTGCAGAAGCTGTTCGAGAAGCAGACCATCGAGATCGCGCCGCTGGCCTATATGCGCGGCCGCACGCTCAATCACGCTTTCGTCATTCTCGACGAAGCGCAGAACACCACGCCCGAGCAGATGAAGATGTTCCTCACCCGCATCGGCTTCGGCAGCAAGGCGGTGATCACAGGCGACCCGTCGCAAGTCGATTTGCCGCGCGGCCAGCAGAGCGGCCTCGCGCACGCGCTGCACGTGCTGGAAGACGTGCAGGGCATCGCCTCCACCCGCTTCACCAGCCGCGACGTGGTGCGTCACCCCCTGGTGGCGCGCATCGTCGACGCCTACGACCAGGCTGCGGCCGATGAGCAGTAAGCGCGCCGCGCCCGTGCAGGCAACCGTGGCGCTGTCGCTTTCCGTGCAATACGCCGCCGCCGAGCCGCGCCTGCCGCGCTGGCGCCTGCGCCGCTGGGCCGGCTACGCCCTGCAAGTGGCGGCGGCCGACGGCCTGGCCGAATTCGCCCGCGCGGAATTCAGCCTGCGCCTGGTCGGCCTGGCCGAAGGCCGCAAACTCAACCACGGCTTTCGCGGGCGCGACTACGCTACCAATGTGCTCACCTTCGAATACGGCGTCGACCCGCAAGGCACCGCGCGCGGCGACATCATCATCTGCGCGCCGGTGCTGGCGCGCGAGGCGCGCGAACAGCGCAAGCCCTTTCTGCACCATGCCGCGCACCTGACCGTTCACGGCGTTCTGCACGCCCTGGGTTACGATCACCTGAACACACGCGATGCGAGGCGCATGGAAGCGCTGGAAATCCAGGCCCTGGCGCGCATGGGCATCGCCGATCCCTACACCCTCGCATAAACACGGACACAAGCCGGCAACCTCCTTCGGTTATGCTGTCCGCTCCGCAACTTGTCCTCCGGACGATGTCAGACCCCTACCCTGCTGCCGACGCGACCGCGCGTCCCGCCAAAGCCTCCGGCAAATCCCTGATCGACCGCGTACTGGCGCTCGTGCGCCGCGAGCCCGAAGACCGCGAAGGCATCAAATCCTTTCTCGAAGCGGCCCATGAGCGCAACCTGCTCGACGCCGAAGCCTACAGCATGATCAAGGGCGCCCTGGCGGTCTCCGAACGTACTGTGGCCGACATCATGGTGCCGCGTCCGCGCATGGACCTGCTCGACATCGCGCAGCCCCTGCCGCAATTGGTGGCCACCATTATCGAGACCGGCCACTCGCGCTTTCCGGTCTACGAAGACGACCGCGACAATATCCTGGGCATCCTGCTGGCCAAGGATCTGCTGCGCTGCATGCTCGAAGCCGATCTCGACATCCGCGCGCTGCTGCGCCCGGCCATGTTCATCCCCGAGGCCAAGCGCCTGAACGTGCTGCTGCACGACTTCCAGCAGGGCAGCATCCACCAGGCCATCGTCATCGACGAGCACGGCGGCATCTCGGGCCTGGTCACCATGGAAGACGTGCTCGAGGAAATCGTCGGCGACATCGAAGACGAATTCGACGACGACGAGGAAGAATCCATCTTCCCCGAAGGCGAGAACCAGTGGCGCCTGATGGCCTCGACCCAGATCGACCACTTCAACGAAACCTTTCACACCGACCTGCCCGACGACGAGTACGACAGTGTCGGCGGATGGCTGGGCGGCCAGCTCGGACGCATTCCCAAGCGCGGCGACAGCGCCACCTACGGCGAGCTGCGCATCGACGTCATCCGCGCCGACGCGCGCCGTGCCCTGTGGCTGCGTGCCCGCCGCATGCCTCAGGCGCGCCCTCCGGCATCCGACACGCCCGCCGCATGAACGCCGTGGCGTCGCGCCGGAACGTGACCCTGCCGGTCGTCGTGACGCTGGCGGGCGCGGCACAGGCCCTGACCTTCGCCCCCGACCCGCTGCCCGACAGCGTACTGGCGCTAGTGCAGATCCTGACGCTGGCCGTGCTCGCACGCGTCACACTGCACAGCGCAGGCGCCCGTCAGGCCTTGCTGCGCGGCTGGTGGTACGCCACGGTGTATTTCAGCATCGGTCTTTACTGGCTGTACGTCAGCATGCACGACTACGGCGACCTGTCCGCGCCGCTGGC
>NZ_JBQCER010000067.1:0-34630 GCF_051960075.1 Bordetella sp. | reverse complement strand
AAAGGCATCCAGTTGCTTTATATCGAGCCAGGAAAGCCCAACCAAAATGCCTTCGTGGAACGATTCAACCGCACCTTCCGCACGGAAATCCTGAATGCCCACATCTTTGAAAACATTCAGCAGGTGCAGGCCTTGGCCGATTAATGGCTGCGTGACTACAACGAATTTCGCCCGCATGAATCGTTGGGCGGTGTGCCGCCGGTGCAATATCTGCCCCGGTTAACCCTGGCTTCGAATGTCTACAACAAACTGTCTACTTGACGGGGAAGCTTACGATTCCAGCGTCGAAGCGCGCAAGAAGCAGCCAGGCGTGGCATCAACCCGGTCGCTCGTCGGAATACCGGACCATGATCAGCCACTCGGCGAGCATCGACGGGCGCGTTGCGCCCTCGGCGGCGACAGTGACGCTCCAAGCGCAGCGCACGTCCCCGGGTCTGATCTGTTCGGCATGCGTCAAGGCGAAACTGGCCGATACGCGTGATCCGGACAGGACGGGCGCGGTGAAGCGGACCTTGTCGAAACCGTAATTCAACACTTGAGCCGCGCCGGGATAGGCGATGCAGCTCGTTTGCCATTGCGTCAGCAAGGACAACACGAGAAAGCCGTGGGCGATCGTGCTCCGATAGGCCGATTCGGCGGCCGCACGCCCAGGGTCCACGTGTATCCACTGATTGTCGTGCGTGACCTGCGCAAAGCGGTCGATCGTCGCCTGATCTATCGTGAATGCGCTGGATACGATGGCCGGCTGGCCCTGAAAGTCCAGGAGCGACTGGGCTGAATCGAATTGTCGGATCGCCGGGGCGGGGGAGGAACTGGAAATCGTCATGGCGTTGATGGGATTCAGAGGCGCTCGAAAATGGCGGCGATGCCTTGTCCGCCGCCGATGCAAAGGGTGACCAGAGCATAACGTCCGCCGGTGCGCTCCAGTTCGTGCAGCGCCTTGACGGTGATGATGGCGCCCGTTGCGCCGACAGGATGCCCCAGCGCGATGCCAGATCCATTGGGATTGACCCGGGCCGGATCCAGCCCGAGCTCGCGGGCGACCGCGCAGGCCTGCGCCGCGAAGGCCTCGTTGGATTCGACGACGTCCATGTCGCCGACGGCAAGGCCGGCCTTGCGCAGCGCGGCCCGCGAGGCGGGAATCGGTCCCAGGCCCATGTGGCACGGATCCACCCCCGCATGGGCATAGGCGAGCAGCCGGGCCATAGGCTGAACGCCATGGGCCCTTGCGATATCCCTGTCCATCAGCACCAGGGCGGCCGCGCCATCGTTGATGCCGGAAGCGTTGCCCGCCGTGACGGTGCCGTCGCCGGGGGCGAACGCGGGCTTGAGGCCGGCAAGATCCGGCAGTTCGATATCGGCGCGGATATGTTCGTCCTGCGCGAAAACGCTGTCGCGCTGGCGACCCGGCAGCGTCACGGGCACGATTTGCGAGGTGAAGCGGCCTTGCGCCACGGCATGCGTGGCGCGGCGGTGACTTTGCAGCGCCAGCGCATCCTGATCATGGCGCGTGATGCCGAACTTGCGGGCAATATTCTCGGCGGTCACGCCCATGTGAATGGCGTGGAAGGGATCGTGCAGCGCGCCCAGCAGCATGTCCACCATGGGCGCGTCGCCCATGCGCGATCCGAAGCGCAGCATCGGGCTGGAATAGGGCGCGCGCGACATGCTCTCGGCGCCGCCGGCGATCGCGATACCGCAGTCGCCCAGCATGATGGACTGCGCAGCGGAAACGATCGCCTGCAGGCCCGAGCCGCAGAGGCGATTCACGTTGAAGGCGGGTGTGTCCTCGCCGCAGCCCCCCTCGATGGCCGCGACCCGCGAGAGATACAGGTCGCGCGGCTCGGTCGGGATGACCTGGCCGAAGCAGACATGCCCGACGTCGGAGGGATCGATTCGCGCGCGCGCTGCGGCCGCCCGCAGCACCGTGGCGGCAAGCGTGGTGGGCGGGACGTTCTTTAGGCTTTTGCCGAAACTTCCGATGGCCGTGCGAAGGGCGGATGCGACGACGACTTCCTTGTGGCTCATGGCGTGCGTCCGGGTTACAGAGCGGCGCGCGCCGACGAGCGGAGGGCCTGGATCTTGGCTGCTTCGTGGCGGAGCTGGTCAAAGCCGGTGGCGGGAACCGTCTCGCCCCTGCGATCGGCAATACTGTCCAACTTGTCTATCACGGCATCGGCCGACAATTCGGCCTCGTCCAGGCATATGCCGCGGGTCATGGTGACATGCGCCTGCTCGAAGCTGCCGGCGCCCGCCATCAGAATGGTCCGTGTCGGGGCGTTGTCCGTCACCAGCGCGATCAGGGCTGGGCTGACCGAAGCCGGGTCGAACAAGTCGAGCACCGGCTGCTCGAGCAGGCCTTCGGTCATGGCCGTGGCGGCCGTGGGCGCCAGACAATTCACGCGCACGTTGTCGCGCTCGCCCTCCAGGGCCAGGGTCTGCATCAGGCCTACCAGCGCCATCTTTGCCGCGCCGTAGTTGGCTTGGCCGAAGTTGCCGTACAGGCCCGAGGAAGAGGTGGTCATGACGATGCGCCCGTAGTTCTGGGTGCGCATGGCGTTCCATACCGCCTGGGCGCAGTGCACGGAGCCCATCAGGTGCACTTCCATCACGAGCCGGAAGTCTTCCAGGCGCATCTTGGCAAAGCTCTTGTCGCGCAGGATGCCCGCATTGTTCACCAGAATGTCGACACGACCCCAGCGTTCGACGGCAAACCGGACCATGTCCTGGACTTGCTGCGGATCGGTGACGTCGGCGCCATGCGCGCAGGCGTCCGCGCCAGTCGCCCGGATGGCCTGCACGACAGCCTGTGCTTCGGCGCCCGGCTGGTCCGCGCCCTTGTCGTTGACCAGGACCTTGGCGCCGTGGCGCGCGAGTTCAAGAGCGTGTGAGCGGCCGAGCCCGCGGCCGGCTCCGGTCACGATGGCGATGCGGCCTTGCAAGAGCGGTGTCATGCGTTCTCCGATGAATGAAACGAGCGTGTTGAAATGGTCGAGGCCTCGGCTTTCACGCGGACGATGCCGGCACGCTCGAGTTCGGCGATCGTATCGGCGTCCAGGCCGGCCTGGGCCAGGATGGCGCGGCTGTCCTGCCCCAGAGCAGGCGCGCCTGCCGGTGTCGGATCGCCGTCCTGCTCGAAGGCGAAGCCTATTCCGTGGGTCCGCAGTTCGCGACCGCCCTGATGAAAAAAATGATCCGGCAGTTTCACGCAGCCGGTGGTATCGGCCTCGTGCAGGAATTCCTCCAGCTTTCTTACCCTGGCCGCCGGCACGCCCGCCTGGCTCAGGATGCCTTCGAGCTGCGCCGCGCTGCGGGTCGCAAATGCCGCGCGCAAGCGTTGCGTGACGTATTCGCGGTCGTTGGGCACGACGAAACCGTTGGGCGCGTTGAAGGCGGCCAAGTCGAGCGCGCGTGCGTCTGCGCACAAGGGTTCCTCGCCGATGGCCGCGGCCAGTTTGCGAAACTGGGGCGGCGTGTTTGCGGCGACGGCCAGCCAGCCGTCCGCGCAGCGGTAGGTGTCGGCGGCGGGGCTGCCCGTGTAGCCGCGATTGCCGACTCGGCGCGTGGGCGTGGCGTCGTTCAGATACGAGCAGACATTGGGGTACATCAGCATCAGCGACGCCTGGACCATGGATGCGTCGATGTACTGGCCCGAACCATCGCGGGCTCGGCGGTGCAGCGATGCGACGATGGATAGCGCCGCGAGCATGCCGACCGCGATGTCGATGACGGGAAAACCGACCTTGATCGGCGGCGTGTCGTCCCCTTCGCCGGACATCATCATCATGCCGGTCAGAGCCTGGACGACATGGTCATAGGCGCCGCGTAGGGACCAGTCTCCCTGCTGCCCGAAGCCGGAGATCGAGCAATAGACGATGTCCGGCCTGATGGCCTTGATGCGGGCATAGTCCAGGCCGTGTCGGGCGACCACGCCGGGACGGAAATTCTCGATGAAGACGTCGGCCGAGGCGGCCAGAGTGCGCAGCAGTTCGGCGCCTTGCTGAGTTCGTATGTCCAACGCCAGCGACTGCTTGCCGGCATTGATGGCGGCGAACCCTGTCGGGGTGTCGGTGTCCGCGCATTCTTTCATCGACCGCAGCACCTCGCCGGTCAGCGGCGGCTCCACTTTGATGACTTCGGCGCCCAGCTGCGCCAGGTAGAAAGAAGCGAGAGGGCCGGCGATCACGTGCGATAGATCGAGCACGCGCACGCCTTCGAGTGGCTTGGGCATGAATGCTTTTCCGGTCAGCCTGCGGTAATGCCGGCGAGTTTGACGACCTGGGTCCATTTGGCGGATTCGGCCTGCACGAATTGCGCGAAAGACTGCGGGCTTGCACTATGGATCACGCGCACGCCGAGCGAGGCGAACATGCCTTTGACCGAGGGATCCCTGAGCGCCGCGACGGTCGCGCGGTAGAGCGTGTCGATGACGTTGGCGGGCGCTTTGCGAGGCAGCCAGAGGCCGAACCAGAATTCCTGGATGGCCAGGTCGTTGTGCAACAGGCTGTTGAGCGTAGGCACGCCCGGAAGCTCGGCCATCGGGGCCTGGCCGGTCACGGCCAGGGCGCGCAGCTTGCCGCTCTGAACCTGAGGGATGGCGGTGCCCGCGATGGTGAAGGCGAAGTCCGTGTCGCCGCGCAGCAGCGAGATCGGGATTTCCACCGAACCCTTGAAGGGAATATGCACCGCTTTGAGTCCTAGCAGCGTCACGAAGGTTGCGCCGCCCAGGTGAGCGGCAGAGCCGATGCCGCCGGATCCATAGTTCATTTTTCCGGGACGGGCCCGTAAAGCGGCGATGAGATCCTGCACGCTGCGATAGGGCGAACTGGCGGCCACGACCAGCACGCTGGGAGACGTGCCGATGACGGTGACCGGGGCGAAGTCCTTGACCGGATCGAATTTGAGCGCGGGTTGCAGCGCTTTCTGGATCAGGTGCGAGTTCGAGCCCAGCAGCACGGTGTAGCCGTCGGCGGGAGATTGGGCGACATATTCGGCGGCCAGCACGCCGGCCGCGCCGACCTTGTTTTCGACGATGACCGATTGTCCCAGCGCTTTGCCCAGCGTGGGGCCGAACTGTCGCATCATGATGTCGGGCCCGCCGCCAGCGGCGTAGGGCACGACCACGCGCACCGGATACCGGGGATAGGCTTGCGCAGCCCGCGCGGAAATTGGGGATATCAAGCCTGCGCCCAAGGCGCCCAGTAGGCCTTGGCAGAATTCACGGCGTTGCATGTTGTCTCCTCCATGTCTTTGTCGTGAACGAAAGAATAAGAAATCGAAAGATATTAAAAAAGTGATATGTTTTTATATCGCGATAACTTTATTTTTTATATCAACCGATGAGCAAGCCGATTGAACCGGATCATCTGGTCGCCAAGCTGCGTTTTCGCCACTTGCGCCTGCTGAAGGAAGTCCAGGCTTGCGGCAGTCTTCGCGCGGCGGCCTTGGCGCTCAATGTGACGCAGCCCGCCTTGAGCAAAGCGCTGGCGGAAATCGAAGGCGCGTTCGGCTTTGCGCTGTTCGCGCGCGGCGCACGCGGCTTGACGCCGACTACCCAGGGAGAGGTGGTATTGCGCGGCGTGACGCTGCTGCTGGAGCAACTGGCCCACCTGCGTGCGGAGGCTGTCGCCGCGGATCGATTTGCCGCCCATGTGCGGATCGGCGCGCCGCCTTTCGTGGCACAGAATTACCTATCCGAGGTGATCACGAAGCTGGTGCGTCGCGACGTGCCCGTGCGGGTGCAATTGTTGGAAGAGCGGGTTCCCTTCCTGGTGCGCGCCTTGCAGCGAGGCGAGCTGGATGCGCTGATCACCACTTTTCCGCAACCGATGCGGGCTTCCGACGCCGATGCCTTCGAGTATGTGAATCTGTTCGATGTGCGGTTCGCCGTCGTCGCGGCCGCGGACCATCCGCTAAGCCGTTCACGCCGGATCAGCTGGGCCCGTCTGGCGCGCGAGCCGTGGGTGATGCCAGCCGAGGAGTCCATGGGCCGCAGGCTTATCGAACAATGCTTCGCGCACGCCGGCGTTCCTATGCCTGTGCCCGTGATCGAGGCGACCAGTCCGACGACGAGTGTCCAGTTGATCGCAGCCGGCCTGGGCATAGGAATGGTGCCCGATGTGGCGATGCTGCGCCACGGTGCGAGGCAATCGGGCTCGGTCGTGCCGTTGAGGGCGACTCCCGCTCCGCTTTCCAGGGCGGTGGCGCTTATATACCGGCAAGGCCCCGTCAATCCGCAGGTCGCCTTGCTCAAGGAAGCGCTCGGCGACCTGTTGCGATGATCGCTTGAATCCGTGGTCTCAAGTTTTCAAAGGCGCGAACCTTCAATGCAGATGCTGCAGCTTGTCCGGGTTGCGCATGATGTAGATCGCCACGATCTTGCTGTCTTCGATTTCGAGTGCGGTGGTTTGCAGTTCGCCGTCGCCTTCGCGCGTGACGAAACCGGGCAGGCCGTTGATGAAGCCTGCGCGTACCAAGGTCGAACCGACTTTCTCGAACAGCTTGGCCAGACCGGCATGTACCTTCATCACCTGCTCGAATCCCAGCGCGGGCCTGACGGCCGCCGGGCGTTTTCCGCCGCCGTCCGCGTGCATGCTTACGTCGGCAGCCAGCATTGCGCCGAGCGCGCTGGCGTCGCCGCTGCGCGACGCCGCAAAGAAGGCCTGTGCGATTTCCAGTCCGCGCTGTTTCTCGACGTGAAAGCGCGGCCGCGATTCGCGCACGTGGGCGCGTGCCCGGGCGGCGAGCTGGCGGCACGCCGCCGGTTCGCGCTGCAGAGTGGCTGCCACTTCCTCGAAATCCAGGCCGAACACATCGTGCAGTAGAAATGCTGCGCGTTCGAGCGGCGACAGGCGCTCTAGCGCGAGCATCAGCGGCAGCGTGACGTCTTCCTGCTCGTCTTCTTCGACGATCGGGTCGGGCAGCCATGGGCCGATATAGGTTTCGCGTTGGCGCCGGGCCGACTTGAGCTGGTCCAGGCACATACGCATCACCATGCGGCGCAGGAAGGCCTCGGGTACGCGCACTTCGGCGCGGTCGACCTCTATCCAGCGGATGAAGGCGTCCTGCACGATGTCTTCGGCATCCGCGACCGAACCGAGCATGCGGTACGCGACGCGGATCAGCTTGGGACGCAGCGGGTCGAAACCCGCCGCCGTCTGGTTCAGGTCGGCGCGCTCCATCACGCCGTCCGGGCTGCCGCGGTCTTGGCCGCCTCTGGCTCGACCCACAGCTTGAAGCCGACCGCGAGCCTGTTCCAGCCATTGATAACGTTGATCATCAATGTGAGCTTCACTTGCTCTTCCTTGTCGAAGTGGGTTTCGAGCGCTTCGCGCGCAGCGTCTAGCGCGGGACGCTCGGACAGCCGCGTCAGCGCCTCGGTCCAGCCCAGCGCCGCACGTTCGCGGTCGGAGTAGCAGGGGGCATCGCGCCAGGCCGGCAGCAGGTGCAGCCGCTGCTCGGTCTCGCCGCGTTCGCGCGCGAATGCCGTGTGCATATTAAGGCAGTTCGCGCAGCCGTTGATCTGCGAGGCCAGAACCTCGACAAGCGATACGACGACGGGATCGAGGCTGGAAGAAGTGGCGAGCGAGATCCCCATCCAGCCCTTCATCTGGGCGGGGGCGACGGCAAAAGGATCGAGTCGTGCGGTCATGGTTCCATCTCCTTGTGTGTGGGTTCCGATGACATGACGAATGAGACCGCCGCGTTGTGACATGGCAAAAAAATTTCTCTGCGTTTCTTTCGCAGGCGCGGCGTGGTTTTGTGCAGCAGTTCTTACAATGCGGAAATATGCGGCGTTCTGGGCCTGTTCTATATTGAATCTGACCCGATTTAATCCAACAACAAGTCAGCAAAGGTGAAATCATGAAGCTCGCTCATACCAGTGCAATGCTGCTAGGAGGGCTGGCCATCGCCGTATCGACCTCGGCGCTGGCGGGCGTCGATATCGGCATCAATATCGGTCCTCCCGTCGTGGTGGCGCCGGCGCCGGTGTATGTCGCGCCGCCGCCTCCCCCTCCCCCGGTCTACTATGCGCCCGCGCCCGTCGTGGTGGCGCCCGGCCCGGGCATCGTCATCGGCTGGCATGGCGACCGCTATTGGGACGGCCGCCGCTATTGGGGGCGCGACGAGTGGTATCGCCATCATCCCGGCCATGGCCATTGGGAACATGGCGATCGCGATCACGGCCACGGTCATTGGCACTGAAGGTCGCCTTTGGTAAACACCCCGGCTCACAGGGAGCCGGGGTGTTTTTCGGTGTGCCGTCCGATTCAATCGGGCGACAGGGTGCCGAACAGGGCGACCAGCAGTATGGCCAGCGAACCGGCCGCCACAGTGCACCAGACCTGCCGGCGCAGGGCGGGCAAGGCAAGAGGCTCGCTCGCCAGGCGCGGAACCCAGTAATAGCGGTTGCTCAGGGCCAGTAACGTCATGGCCAGCACGACGGCGATTTTTGCGGCCAGCCATTGTTGATAGCGCGAGTGCAGGCTCAGGCCGCCGCTGCGCAGGATCAGCCAGGCGTCGAGGACGCCGGTGATGAGGGAGCCGGCGACGGCAACATGGCCCAGCGTAGAGAAACGCATCATGATTGGGCCGGCGTCGCGATATTCGTCGCGCCACGCACCTAGCAGCGGCAGCACGACCAGCAGCGCACCGATCCAATAGGCCGAGCACAGGATGTGCGCGACATTGTTCGCCATGTGCGCCAGACCGAGCAGTCCGTCGTCCATGGCGGCATGCCCGTTGATGCCGACGCCGACGAGCGCGCAGGCCGAGAGCAAGGCCAGGAGAGCGGGCGGGCGCAGTCCTGGCAGCCAAAGCGCGAGGCACAGCATCGAGGTGGCGATGCCTTGCACAATCCAGGCGTGGCCGAAATCGGTGAGCAGCGCAACCTGCCGCAATGTGGCAAGGTTGTGCATTGCTGCGATGTTGTCGGTGATGGACGCAGCCTCCAGGCTCAAAAGCAGGAGTGCTGCAGGCAGCGCAGCCGCGGCAAGGCCGCGCAGAACAGGGCGCAGGCGGGTATTGAGGCGTTGCGCCGCGTGGGCATTGCCGCTGGTCGCCAGCATGAGGCTGGCGCCGAACACAAGCATGGGCGCCAGCGTCGAGACGAAACGGCACGCAACGTCGGCGGCAGACAGCATGATTACTTGACTGTGAAGCTCCACTTGCCTTCGGTTTTGTGGCCGTCCTTGGACAACGCGTGCCAAGTGACGACGTAGTGTCCCGCCGGCAGAGGCTTGCCTACGGCCAGGTCCATGGCCTTGTCGTTGCCCGGAACCAGCGCGGCTTTGCCCAGATTCAGCGTCTTGCCGTCGGCGCCTGCCACCGACATCGAAGAAAAAGCGATGTTCAGGCCCTCGGTGTAGTCGCCGCGGATCGTCGTCGGCGAGGTTACCGTGCTTTGGTTCGCGGGCTCGGCGTGTTTAAGGTGAGCATGGGCCCACGCCAGCTGGGGCAGTAGCAGCGCGGCGGCGCAAACAAGCAGGGCTTTTTTCATGATGGACGGTTTTCCTATCGGGTAAGCGGGGTGGTGGGTGCGGCGAGCCGCATGGTGACCTGACCTTAGCACACCGCATGATACGGGCGGATGCTGCGGCTTTCTTGTGCAATGTCGGGAGAAAAACCAGGCGCCAATGATACCGTTCGCGCCTGGTTTGCCGCTTTCTTCGAGGAAGGTTTTTGCCTAGACCGAAGAGCCCTTATTGCTGCTTGCGTTCATGGTCATCCTGGCGAGTGGCAGGGGCAGGATGCGGGGCGGGCGCAGCGCGCGGGGGCGACTGAGGTTGCGATTGCGGATGGAATTGCTGCTGAGGTTGCGGACGAGGCTGCGGGTGGTACTGTGGTTGCGGACGAGGCTGGGGGTGATACTGAGGCTGCGGATGGGGTTGCGGTTGCGGATGAAACTGCGGCTGCGGCGTCGCTTGAGGCCGCGGGGCGTTTTGACGCTGGGTCGGATGCGGCTGCTCGGCCGGGCGGGGTTGCATCGTCGGCGCGTGGGCGGGGGCGCCGGCGGGACCGTGTTGGAACTGTTCGGATCCACGTGTGTTCGGCACGGGCTGCGTGCGTGGCGCCGAGTTGAACGTGCGGTTGGCAGGGGTAGGCGAGCCGTGCGCGCCCGGATGGTTCGTTTCCATCGAACGACCGGGGGTCGCCTGCGGAGCTGGCCGCGCACCGGGGCGTGCGTCGTTGGCATTGAAGTGCGGCATGGTCATGGGACCGTTGGGATGCGCGGCTGGCGCCGCGCCGGGATGGGCGACGGGAGCGGCGCCGGGATGCATTGCAGGGGCCGGGCCGGGACGCCGCTGCATCGGCATCTGCTGCGCATGCAGTCGCCGCTCGTTTACCTGTTGCAAGCGAATTTGCTGCGGCGTGGGGCGATGGTTGCCATAGTTGTTGACGACGCGGTGGGTGTTGTAGCGGTTGATGATCGTCGTCGACGTGCGGGATATATACGTCGTGTGGTTATAGACCACCGACGGACGCCAGCCGCCGTTGGGGCCTCTGGGTCCGAAACTGGGTGGAGGCGCCCAGTGCATGCCCCAGTTGTGCCAGCCCCAGCCGACGTGGCTGAAGAGGGCCGCGCCGACGGCGACGCCCACGCCGAACGTGATCAGGCCGACGGTGATCCCGACGCCCGGCGCGAAGACCGGCGGCTCGTAGACATAGCCAGGGTAGTAGGCGATCGGTGCGCCATACACCACCGCCGGGTTGTAGACGGGCACATAGACCACATTCGGCTGCGCGGGTTCGATCACGATGGTTTCGGGCGGCGGTTCGATGACGGGCGGGCCGTCGTAGATGAGAGGCGCATCCGGCGCGGGCACGTATTGAGGCGTCACCACCGGCGGGGCCGTCGTGACCACCATCTGGCGGTTGGAGCTCAGGTGGCCGGCGGCTTGCGCGCGCCGGCGCATGACCTGGACGGCGTTGGGCCCGTCGCTCGGGTCGTTGTAGTAGGCCTGTCCCAATGCCGTCGTCCATTCCATGTTCGACGCCATCTGCGACAGCACGGCCGGAAATCCGGTCAACGCTTTGACCGAAGGGTCCCAGGGCTGTTGGTCGGCGGCGCTGACGAGCGCCTGCCCGGTGAGATCGGGGTTTTGCGTCACCAGATCGTTGGCGGCGCTGATCTGATCGGGATAGGTGGAGCCGGCCAGCACCAGCGCGACCAGTTGGTCGGGGAAGAGAGCGATGGGCGCGGTCATCTGATAGAGCTGGTCCGCGGTGGGCGGGGTATAGGCCGACGCGGGCGACGCAGCGGGCGGCGTATAGACCGGCGCCTGCTGGGCGAGGGCCGGCGTTCCGAACGTCGCGAGCCCCAGCATCGAGACCAGCAGCGTCGATGCGATTGCGCGCTGCGCGGGGTGGTGGGATTTTCTCATCGGGTTTCCTTTTCGGAACTATGAAATCGAGCGGAAAGAGGGGGGGCTACACGCGCAGCAAGGGCAGTAGAGGAAAGCGTTGATTGAGCACGGGCCGGGAGTCGATGCCCCACCAATGTTCGAGCACCGTCGCATAGACGGAGCGAAAGTCCACGCCGACCGGAAGATTGCCGTTGCCGTCGAGCCGATCGAGTGCAGGCGGTACGCCGTAGAGGCCGCCGCGCACCGCGCCGCCGGCGATGAAGTGGGGCGCTACCGTGCCGTGATCGGTGCCGCGGCTGTCGTTCTCGCCTGCGCGCCGGCCGAATTCCGAATAAGTCATGACCAGCGTCGAGTTCCAGCGGTTCATTTCGACCAGCGCTTCGCGCATTGCGGCCATGCCTTCCGAAAACTGCTTTAGCAGGCTCTGATGCCGGGCGGGCTGGTCGTGGTGGGTGTCGAAGCCGTTGAGCGTGAGCCGGATGGCCGCTACGCCCTTGCCGGGCACACGCTGCTCGGTGCGAGTTTCCGAATCGGCCACGATCTGCATCGCAGTCTTGACCAGATTGCCGAAATTGCCGGGCGGAAAAGAAGTACGCAGCATGGCCTGTCCATTCGTGGGCCGCAGACGATCCGCGGCGCGTTGAATTTCGTGTTCGACCTCCAATACGTGCGCGAGTTCCGGGTTTACCCCGGATATATCGACGGGATGGACCAAATTTGAATCACGTAGAAACTGTTGCGGGTTGATCAGGGCGATAGCGTGAGCGCCGTTGGCGAGCGGCCCCATCTCCGCGCTGCCGATCACGACCGCGTCCGAGGCGAAGCTCTGCGGCACGGGGTGCTGCTGGAACGAGCGTGCCAGCCACCCGGAATCCAGGTATTGATTCGACGCCGAGGCGGTATTCCAGATCTCGATCGAGCGGAAGTGCGAGAGATTGGGCGACGGGTAGCTCACGCCCTGCACGACGGCCAGCTCGCGCTGTTGCCATAGCGGCATGAGCGCCTGCATGGAGGGGTGCAGGCCGGTCTGGCCGTCGAGCGCGATAACTTGATCGCGCGCGATGCCGATGGTGGGGCGCAGTTGCGCGTAGCGCGGCGCAGCGTAGGGAATGACGGTGTTCAAGCCGTCGTTGCCGCCCTTGAGTTCGACCAGAATCAGCAGCCTGGCGTAGTCGGGCGAGCGGTTGGCGGCCGATGCGAGCGCCGGGCGCAGCGCGGCGATGCCGAGCGAGGCGGCGCCGGCTCGGAGAAAATGGCGGCGATTCATCATGGCGGTGTTCCTACTTGAGCTGATAGGCCGGGTCGGCAAGCAAGGCCTGGAGCAGGTCCAGGCCGTCGACGTCCGGCGAGATCGGTTCGGCCGGTCGCGTGGCCAGCACGGCCTGTTCGATGCGCGTGCGCGTGGCCGCATCCGGTATGGCGACGCCCGATGCGTGCTCCTGGACCAGCCAGCGCGCAGGATCGAAGTGGGGGCCCTTGTCGGACATGCGCGGGCGGGCGTCAGGTTTGAATGCGGCGGGCATCATCGCGTCCGGCGTCTCGGCAGCGGACATCGGCCGCGGCATGCGGCTTGCGGTGCCCTCGCCCGCAGACCGAAGGATGGCTTCGATAAAGCGATCGCGCGCAAGCAGCGTCGCGCTGTTGATCCAGGTCTGGCCGCCGCGCCAGCCCTTGACGTCGGGCGGCGCATAGAGGTTCTGGCCGAGCTGATTGAGCGCAGCCACCAGCGGCAGCGGCGATCCGTAGCCGATATCGAACGCTCGGACCGTGCCGATCACGAAATCCACCGGCGAGCGCGTGAGCGAGCCCTTATGCTCCTGTTGCCAGAAGGCCTTGGACAGAAACAGCGCATGAAGGACGGTGCGAATGTCGTAGTTGTGGGAGCGGAAGGCATCGGCCATCGCCGCGACCTGCCTGGGGTCTGGCGTGTCGGAGATGAACTCGCGCCACAGTTTTGCCGTGACCAATCGCGCGGTTTCCGGGCGCGCCAGCAACAGGTCCAGCATCTGGTCGCCGTCGAAATTGCCGGTCTTGCCGAACACCGTCTTGTCGCCGTTGTCGTGCATACGGGGCCGCCAGACAAACTGCGCCTGACCGTTCAGGCCCCAGCCCGTATAGGCCCGCGCCGCTTCCGTGACGTCTTTTTGCGTGTAGTGCCCTTCGCCCAGCGTGAACAGCTCCATCACCTCGCGCGCGAAATTCTCGTTGGGATGGCCCTTGCGGTTGCTCGCCCCGTCCAGGTATTGCAGCATCGCCGGGTCTTTGGCGACATCGTGCAGCATGGCGCCGAAGTTGCCCAAGGCATCGCGGCGCAGCAGCAGATTCTGCGCCAGCATGGTCTGTGGCCATGGCACCTTGTCCTGGCCGGAGACGAAGTGGTTGTGCCAGAACAGCGTCATGCGCTCGGTCAGCGGAGACGGCGTATGCAGCATTTCCGTGACCCACCAGACGCGCGCTTCGCGATAGCGCCGATTGCGCGTCATTTGTGCCGCCTTCTTTTCGTCGGGAGTCCAGGCCTTGCGCTCGCGCGGCGTGGGGATGGGTTCGTCGAACCAGGCCGGCAACGGCGTGACCGCAACCTTGCGCGTCGTCGCCAGCAGTCGGTCTACGGCCTGCGCGCGGGTCAGGCCGACGTATTGAGCCGTCTCGCGCGGATCCGGCGCAAAGCCGGTGCGATCGAGCAGAAAACGCGCGTCGGCGACATCCAGCACTTTGCCGCCCGGCGTCTCGATGGCGGCGAGGGGGGCGCCATGGGCCGTAGGGTCAGGACCGGGCGCGGCACGCGCTGCGCTCGATGCCGCGCCCAGAAAAAAAAGCGCGAGCAGCGAGACCGGGGCCGACGTAAGCCGTCGTGTTGCGTGCAAACCTGTTTTCATGGTCGTCTGGATTCCAGAGAGTTCGACCATTAAACCGGTGCACCTGGTTTCGCCTGTCGCTCGGTGTGTAACAGACTGTGGGCGGCAGGGAGGCTAATGCGGCGGCGCCGACGGCGCCGCGCCCGGTAATTGAAACGAGCCCCGGCGCTGCAAACCCTGGACCAGCAGAATGCGCTCGTCGAAGGGCAGGGCCGCCGCAAAGGCCACGATGCTTTCTTCGAGCTCGCGGCGGTGTTCGAATTCTGCGCTGCGGATGCGCGTGAGCGCGAGGTCGATGGCTTGCTGGTCCATCTGCGGCGCCATCAGCAGTTGTGCAACATATTGTCGCCCTTGGCGCGCTTCTTTTGCATACGGCGCAGCGTTGCGCTGCTGCTGCCTGAGCAGTGCGGCGTAGGCTTTGCGATATTGCGGCCCAAGCTCCTGCGCGGCAAAGCGGATGTTGCGGTGCTGCTGCGCGAGCATCGCATGCTCCTCGCCTTTCCAGCGATGCAGCGCGCCGGCGATGCCGCCGACCAAAAAGACGTTGAGGATCACGGATACGATGAGCCAGGTTCGGATGCGGGACATCAGTCTTCCTCCTGCATGGCGGTCGTGGGAAGCACGAATGCGCTTTCCCGGAAGGACAGGGCGCCATCGGGCGATCCTGGCGTCGCGCTGTTCGAGAACGGCGTCATGAGCAGCGACATGCAGAGCGTGCCGGCAGCGACGCCGGTGGTTGCCGCGCCGATCAGGCCCAGCCCCGACCACCAGGGATGCTGACGCACCAGGGAGCGTCGCCCAGGCGGAATCGTTGCAATGATGCGCGCGCGGAGTCCGGCGCTGACGTCGGGGCAGTCTAGGGTGTCGAGCAGGGCGTCGAGCATGCGATCGCGTTCGAGTTCGTCGGAAGCCATGAAAATCTCCTTTATCCGGCGCCGTCCAGCAGGCGCTCCTTGAGCGTGCGCCGCGCCCGCGCGAGCAGGCTCTCCACCGCGTCCACGCTGATCTGCATCGCACTCGCTGCATCGGCGTTGCTCAGATCCTGGTAGTAGCTCAAAACCAGTGCTTCGCGCTGCCTGGCGGGCAAAGCCTGAAGAGCGCGCCACACCCTATCGCGCGTCGATTGCCCCAGCAGAACGTCTTCGGGCGTGGGGCCGGGATCGGCCTGCGCGTCCAGTTCCATGCCGCCGACCTCATACCGTCGATGACTGGTCGAAAGCCTGTCGTGACAGACGTTCAGGACGATGCGGTGCAGCCAGGTGTCTACCTTCGCATCGTCTTTTTTCCAGCTGCCTGCGTACTTCCATACCCGAATGAAAACGTCCTGGGCGATGTCCTCGGCTTCGGACGCGTCGCCGCAGACTCGATGCGCGAGCGCAAGCACGCGATGCAGCTTGCGCGTCACGAACAGGTTTGCGGCGGCTTCGTCGCCCTCGGCAATGCGACGGATCAGCGCGGCGTCGGGATCCCTGGCGAACACCGGGGCGGACCTGAAGGATCAGGGCGCCCAGTGGCCCTCGACCCACACCCAGCCGCCGTGGCGTTCGGCCCAATGACCGGGCACCCAGTGATAGCCGACGCGCACCGCGCGCCAATGGCCGGGAATCCAGACATAGCGGCCTTCGCGCCAGTTCCAGTGGCCGCGGTCCCAGACATAGCCCGGACGCGGAGCCGGCACGACCTCGACCGGCGGCGAGGGCGGCGCCACATGTATGACGGCGGGCCGCGCTGGCTCTACCACGCACGCCGACAGGCTCAGGCAGAGCATCGCGGCGGCCAGCGAGGTCGCCGCGACGCGTTTGACCGGGCGGGGGGTCAGGGGTTGTTCGGGGGCTTGCGGCAAAAGTGTTCGTGCCATGTTCGTTGGTTTTTCAGATGTTTGACGGGAGACGGGCCGGGCTGGCCAATTCCTGCGTTTGTCGGGCTTGCCGGGCTTTAACCGAGAGTCTGGACATTATCCGTCGCCGGTCCCGAGGTTTTTTTGTAACAGGAATGCCTGCGTCCTGGTATGACGCCGTTCATTCGAACAGGTCGAGCTGCCGGCTCACCACGCCGTCGAAGTCTTCGCCCAGAAAAGGCAGGATGGCATCGGCGATAGGCCGCAGTTGCTTGTCGACGTAGTGCGCATAGTCGATGGGAAAGCTCAGCGCTTCCAGGGGCTGCGGTCCGGCCTCGGTGATCACATAGCGGATCCAGCCGCCATTCTGGTACTGCCTGGGCCGACCCTGACTATCGTTGAATTCGTCGGCCATGCGAGCGGCGCGCACGTGCGGCGGCACATTGCGCTGGTACTCGCTCAGACGGCGGCGCAAGCGTTTGCGATAGACCAGCAGCTCGTCCATCTGCCCCAGCAGTGTGCGCCGTACGATGTCCTGCACGTAGCTTTGGTGGGGGCGGCGGTCGAAGATGCGCTGGTAGAGCTCTTGCTGGAACTGCTGCGCGAGCGGCGACCAATCGGTGCGCACGGTTTCCATGCCCTTGAAGACCAGCTCTGTCCTGCCGTTCTCGCGCATCACCTGGCCGGCATAGCGCTTCTTGCTGCCCTGGTCTGCGCCGCGCACGGTGGGCATGAGAAAGCGTCGGTAGTGGGTCTCGAATTGCAGCTCCAGTGCGCTTTCCAGTCCGTACGTGTCGTGCAGATGTTGACGCCACCATTGGTTGACGTGAGCGACCAGATCGCGGCCGATGGCGGCGGCGCCGGCTTCGTCGTGTGCGCGTCCGAGCCAGACGAAGGTGGAATCGGTGTCGCCGTAGATCACCTCGAAGCCGCGCGCCTCGATCAGTGCGCGGGTGCGGCGCATGACATCGTGGCCGCGCAGGGTGATGGACGAGGCCAGGCGCGGGTCGAAGAAGCGGCAGCTGCTCGCGCCCAGCACGCCGTAAAACGAGTTCATGATGATCTTCAGGGCCTGCGAGAGCGGCGCGTTCTTGTCGCGCTTGGCGGCTTCGCGGGCCTGCCAGACCTGAGCGACGATGCCCGGCAGGCAGTGTGTCGCGCGCGAGAAGCGCGCGCCGCGATAGCCGTCTACCGTGTCCGCCGGATTGTGTGCGCGCAGACCTTCGATCAGCCCCACCGGATCGATGAGGAAGGTGCGGATCAGCGAGGGATAGAGGCTCTTGTAGTCGAACACCAGCACGGATTCGTACAGGCCGGGTCGCGAGTCCATGACGAAGCCGCCGGGGCTGGACTCGGGCTGCCGTTCGCCCAGGTTGGGCGCGACAAAGCCCAGTCTGTGCATGCGCGGCATGTACAGATGCGAGAAGGCGGCCACCGAACCGCCGCTGCGGTCGGCGGGCAGGCCGGTCACGCTGGCGCGTTCGAGCAGGAAGTCGATAAGCCTGGTCTTTTCGAAGATGCGCGTGACCAGTACGCAGTCCTGCAGGTTGTAGCGGGCCAGCGCGGGCTTGTCCTGCGCGAACATGCGGTTGATCGCGTCCATGCGGTCGTAAGGGTTGTCGATGGCCTTGCCCTCGCCCAGCAGCTCCCGCGCCACGAACTCCAGGCTGAAAGAAGGGAAAGTCCAGGTCGCCGAGCGCAGGGCTTCGATGCCGTCGATCACGAGCCGGCCCGGGACCGCAGCGAAGTAGTGCTGTTGGCCTTCGCCGTGTTCGCGCCATTCCATGGGCCTGCCGTCGCGGCCCAAGCGCAGCGGCACGCCCAGGCGCTGCGCGTGTTCCTGCAGAACGCGCAGGTCGAACTGCACCAGGTTCCAGCCGATCAGGGCGTCGGGATCGTGGCGGGCCACCCAGCCGTTGAGGGACTCGAGCAATTCGGCCCGCGTCGCGCAATAGTCGAGTGCGAAGTCGAGCTCGCCGTCGAACGGCTGCGGCTCGCCCAGCATATAGACCTGCCGTTGACCGCAGCCTTCGATGGCGATGGAATACAGATCGCCGTTCATGCTGGTCTCGATGTCGAGCGAAGCGAGCTTGAGCGCCGGCCGATAGCCTGTGCGATCCGGTCTGATGCGGATCTGGCCCAAGGCGGCAACGTCGGCATCGGCCGCCCCGTCCGGGATTGCCTCATCGTGGTTCGCTCCGTCGACGACCACCGCGGCGGTGATGAAGCGCTCCATGAGATAGCGCTCGGGCGGACGGATGTCGGCCTCGTAGACGTCCACGCCGGCCTGGCGCAGGCGCTTCTCCAGCTTGATCAGATTGCGATGGTGCGTGCAGTACAGGCCCAGCACGGGACGGTGATGAAAGTCGAGCAGCCGCAGCGGGCGCAGTTCGGCGCCTCGCTCGCCGCGCAGCACGGATTCTGCTCGTTCACGCTGCTCGGCGGGAACGAACGCCACCGAGACTTGAGCGTCAAGGCGCACGAGGCGCGGTCCGGCATCGGTCGCCAGCCAGAACTCGACTTCGGTGCCGCCGGCGGTGTCGCGCCAGTGCCGGGTGAGAATGAAGCCTTGCCGAGTGTTCACGCGTGATGCCTGGGAAAAGCGGGTGTCGATCGGGCTGATTTTAACGGGCGGCGTGGTTAAATCCCGGGCTGGTCGATCTCCGTCTCATGGTGTGCCCCATGCCCGAATTCCAGCAGCAACAGATCATCGAAATCATCGAAGGCGGCTCGCGGCTGCGCCTGGCGCCGCAATGCGGCGGACGCCTTCTGTCCTGGGACATCGACGGCGAGTCGGTGATTCATTGGCCCGAAAAAGCCGATTGGAGCCGGCTGGGCGGCGTGCGGGGCGGCAACCCTTTGCTGTTTCCCTTTCTTGGCAGACACCGCGTCGACGGCGAGATCGGCCGCTGGCGCGATGCGCAGGGCGTCGTGCGCGACGTGCCCATGCACGGTTTTGCGCGCGATCTGCCGTTCGCCGCGCAGATCGAGCCGCAGGGCCAGGGCGTGCGCATGACGCTGCAGGACAGCGACGCCACGCGCGCCGGCTACCCTTTCGGTTTTCGCTTCGAGGCCGCGTATCGTCTGATCGACGCCCATACGCTCGAGGTCGAACTGGTCGTGGCAAACACGGGCGACTCGCCACTGCCGCATTACGCGGGCCATCATTTCTACTTCACGTTGCCGCACGCGCAGCGCGGCGCGACCACCCTCGAACTGCCGCCCACCTTGCGGCGCCATCACCAGGCCGACGGCGCCATCGCGCCGGCCGTGCCGGGCCAGCCGACCTACAAGCTGGACGACCCCGTCATCCACGATCGCATGCATTGCCTGCAAGAGGGCTCGCCGGCTCGCCCGGTGCGCCTGCTGATGCCGGGTCTGGACCGCAGTATCGAGATCGAGCTGCGGCGTCCGGGCTCGGTGCCATGGTATTGCGTCACCACCTGGACCGAAACGCCGGAGTCCGACTTCTATTGCGTCGAACCGTGGCTGGGCATGCCGGACGCCATCCACAACGGCCTGGGGCTGCGCTGGGTGCAGCCGGGCCAGGCCGAGACGGCGGTGCTGCGCATCAAGGTGGATTCATTGAAGGCGCGCGCCGCCGAGAAATGATCCGAACGATCAGGGCGCAGGGTTCGGATGCTTCACGTGGATGGCTTCGATACCGGCCAGCAGATCCGCATTCAGTTCCACATCGACGCTGTCGATGTTCTCTTTGAGCTGCTCCAGCGTCGTTGCGCCGATCAGGTTGCTGGCGACGAACTGGCGCGAGTTCACCCAGGCCAGAGCCATGTGCGTGGGCGACAGGCCGTGCTGCTTGGCCAGCGCCGCGTAATCGGCCGCGGCCGCATCGGTTTGCGGATTGCTGTAGCGGGTGAAGCGCTCGAACAGCGTCAGGCGCGCCTTGGCCGGGCGCGCGCCGTTCAGGTACTTGCCCGACAGCACGCCCATGGCCAGCGGCGAGTAGGCCAGCAGGCTCACGCCCTCGTGGTGGGTGAACTCCGACAGGCCGGTTTCGAAGCAGCGATTGACCAGGCTGTACGCGTTCTGGATGGACGCGGGGCGCGGCAGGTCCTTCATATCGGCATGCTTCAGGAACTGCGCCATGCCCCATGGGGTTTCGTTGGACAGACCGTAGTGGCGGATCTTGCCGGCCTTCTGCAGATCGGCAAGCACCTGCAGCGTTTCCTCGACGGGCACGGTGTAATCGTCGTCGACCCAGGGATAGTTGAGCTTGCCGAAGGTGGCGGTAGTGCGGTCGGGCCAGTGCAGTTGGTAGAGATCTAGGTAGTCGGTCTGCAGGCGCTCGAGGCTGGCTTCCACGGCGGCGGTGATGTTCTTGCGGTCAAGATGGGTCTTGCCGTCGCGGATGTGGCCGGGGCGCTTGGCGTCGCGCACCGGGCCGGCCACTTTGCTGGCGAGGAAGAAATCGTCGCGTTTGCCGCGCTTGGCGATCCAGGTGCCGATATAGGTTTCGGTGCGGCCCTGGGTTTCGGGCTTGGGCGGCACCGGGTACATCTCGGCGGCGTCGATCAGATTGACGCCGCGCGACAGAGCGTAGTCGAGCTGTTGATGGGCCTCGGCTTCGGTGTTCTGCTCGCCCCAGGTCATGGTGCCCAGGCCGATCAGGCTCACTTGCAGGCCTGTGCGGCCAAGTTGGCGGTATTTCACTGCAATACTCCGGGTTGGTAAAAGGGTTTTAAACCTTAGGGTTTTGGGCAATGGTACTCCCGGCCCGGAGGTATAGTGCAACGCATCATTTTTCCCGTTCCCAAGACAGGCAGGAGTTCCGCATGCCCTCATTATTCGATCCTCTCGTTGCCGGCGATCTGGCGCTGGCCAACCGTGTCGTCATGGCGCCGCTGACCCGCAACCGTTCGCCCAACGCCGTCCCCAAGCCCATGACCGCGACCTACTATGCCCAGCGCGCCACCGCCGGTCTGCTCATCACTGAAGCCACGGCCATCTCGCACCAGGGCCAGGGCTACGCCGACGTGCCGGGCCTGTACGGCGCCGATCAGCTCGAGGGCTGGAAGCGCGTGACCGATGCGGTGCACGCGGCAGGCGGGCGCATCGTCGTGCAGGTCTGGCACGTGGGCCGCGTCTCGCACACCTCGTTGCAACCCAATGGCGGCGCGCCGGTCGCGCCCTCGGCCATTACGGCCAACTCCAAGACCTACGTCATCGACGCCGACGGCAAGGGCGCCTTCACGCCGACCTCCACGCCGCGCGCGCTGGGCATCGAAGAGCTGCCCGGCATTGTGGCCGACTATCGCAAGGCGGTCCGCGCGGCTGTCGATGCGGGCTTCGACGGCGTCGAGCTGCACGCCGCCAACGGCTATCTCATCGACCAGTTCCTGCGTTCGAGCAGCAATCATCGCACCGATGCTTACGGCGGCTCGATCGAGAATCGCGCGCGTCTGCTGTTCGAGGTGCTCGACGCCATCACCGACGAAATCGGCGCGGGCCGCGTCGGCATCCGCATTTCGCCGGTGACGCCGGCCAACGACGTCAGCGATCCGAATCCGCAGCCGCTCTTTGATTACGTGGCGCAAGGCCTGGCGCGCTACGGCCTGGCCTATGTCCATGTGATCGAAGGCGCCACCGGCGGCGCACGCGACTTCCAGCAGGGCGATGCGCCTTTCGACTATGCGGCGCTGAAAGCGGCCTACCGCCAGGCCGGCGGCAAGGCGGCCTGGATGGTCAACAACGGCTACGACGGCGCGTTGGCCGAAAAAGCGGTGGAAAGCGGCCAAGCCGATCTGGTGGCCTTCGGCAAGCCCTTTATTTCCAACCCGGATCTGGTACGCCGCCTGCGCGAAAACGCAGCCCTGAACGAATGGGATCAATCCACGTTCTACGGCGGCGGGGAGAAGGGCTACATCGACTACCCGACGCTGAGCTAAATTTCGGCTATAATCTTGGCTCTTTAGCGCCCGTAGCTCAGTTGGATAGAGTACTTGGCTACGAACCAAGGGGTCGTGGGTTCGAATCCTGCCGGGCGCGCCAGATTTCTCGTTGAGAAGCAGTGACTTGGGCGGTTTGCAGACGAAAGTCTTCAAACCGCTTTTTCTTTGGGCCGGCGGCCTGGCGCCGGCGTTGCTGCGTTGCCGGCGATACGCAATTGGCTAAGATAGGCCGGGTTATCGATTCAACGACATGACATGACCGACAGCGCGCGAAACCCGCCCTGCGGCATCGAGGAGGAAGCAGGTATGGCAACGGAAAAAGTGGCGGTCGTGACCGCCGGTGGCAGCGGCATGGGGGCGGCTTGCGCTCAGAAGCTGGCCGCAGACGGTTTCAAGGTGGCGATTCTTTCGTCCTCGGGCAAGGGCGAGGCGCTGGCGGCGCAGCTTGGCGGCATCGGCGTCACCGGCTCGAACCAGTCCAACGACGACCTGGCCCGGCTGGTCGATCAGACGCTGACCCGCTGGGGGCGCATCGACGTGCTGGTCAACAGCGCCGGGCACGGGCCGCGCGGTTCGATCCTGGAGATCTCCGACGAAGACTGGCATCGCGGCATGGATACCTATCTGATGAACGTGATCCGTCCGACGCGGCTGGTCACCCCGGCCATGCAAAAGCAGAAGTCCGGCGCCATCGTCAATATCTCGACAGCGTGGGCTTTCGAGCCCAGCAGCATGTTCCCTACCTCTGCGGTGTTTCGGGCGGGGCTGGCCTCGTTCACCAAGCTGTTCGCCGATACGTACGCTGCGGAAAACATCCGCATGAACAACGTCCTGCCGGGCTGGATCGACAGTCTGCCGGCCACCGAAGAGCGCCGCGGCAGCGTACCCATGCAGCGCTACGGCACGAGCCGGGAAATCGCGGCTACGGTGGCTTTTCTGGTGTCGGAAGGCGCCGGATACATCACGGGACAGAACCTGCGTGTGGACGGCGGATTGATGCGGTCGATTTGAGCGCCGCCTATCTGAGCAGGCTCCCCAGCATATCGCTCAGGCGGCCTGCCAGCGCCTTGCGCCAGTGCGGCGCATCCTTAGCGCGGCACAGCGATTCTTCCCACGCATACACAGCCTGTATTGTCTGGTAGACCGCCCAGGGCAGGGGTTCCGGCTCCCAGCGGCGCACGGTGCGTAATGCGCCGGGGCCGCGCAGTGCCCAGGGCATCCGGGTCAGTTCGGTGTCGCGCTCCAGGATGAGGTCGGCCAGCGTTCTGCCGAACAGATTGGATGCGCCGACTCCGCCGCCGCCGTAGCCGCCCGCCATGGCGATGCCGGCGCCGGGATCCATCAGCGCAAACGGCGAAAATTGCCTCGCCATGCCCATGGTGCCGCCCCACCCATGGGTGACGCGCACGCCTTGCAGGTCGGGGAAAAGGTCGTACATCAGCTGTTTGCGAATGGCGAACTCGGGTTGATCCAGAGAAAAATCGCTGCGCGGCCTGGCGCCGAACCGGTATGCGCCACGAGCGCCGAAGATCATGCGCCCGTCGGACGAGCGCTGGCCGTAGGTGATGAGCCTGCCGCCGTCGCTGAAGGCGGGCCTGTCCTGCAGCCCGATGGCGTCCCAGCGCGCGGCGTCCAGCGGCTCGGTTGCCACGATGAGGCTCTGCACGGGCAGCAAATAGCCGCCATAGCCTGCGAGCGTGCCGCAATAGCCTTCCAGCGCGAGCACGACGACGTTCGCGCGCATCGATCCGTGTTCGGTTTCGATGCGTCGCTGTCCGACCCGCCGCACGCGAGTCTGCTCATAGAGCCTTACGCCTTTGCGCTCGACGGCCCGGGCCAGGCCGCGCACCAGCTGCGCCGGATTGACGACGGCGCAATGCGGCGAATAGATTGCGCCGTAAGGCTTGCGCAGGCGCACCTGCCGCGTCAATTCATCCGCGTCGAGCCAGCGGTAGTCGCTTTCGTCATGTCCGGCCGCGTACAGACGGGCGAGCAGGCTACGCTGCAGATCGCGCTGCTCCGGATAGCGCGCCGCCGCGAACAGAACGCCGCCGTGATGAAAGCCGCATTCGATGCCTTCGTCCTGCAGGATGCCGTGAACGTGATCGACGATGCCGTGCAGGAGCCGGTAACCCGCGCGCCTGATAGGCTCTGGCAGGCCCGCCAGGTATTTGTCTTCGCCTGCCATGCTGCCCTTGAGCCAGCCGCCGTTGCGTCCCGAAGCGCCGTAGCCCGCCGTTTCCGCCTCGACGACCGCGATCGACAGATCGGGAGCGAGCGTCTTCAGGTAGTAGGCGGTCCACAGGCCCGTGTAGCCTGCGCCGACGATCGCGATATCGACCTGCGCATCGGCCGTCAGCGGCGGCCTGGGGCCTATGCCCTCGCCGAGCGCATCGAACCAGAGACTCACTCCGCTGTAGTCGTTAGCCATGGTTTTCTCGTGCTGCGCCGCGCGTTCCCGGGTTCAAGAGTCTGCATCATAGTGAAGCGCCGGGTCTCGGGTAACGTCCATTTTGGAATTTTTCTCCATGCCATCCGCGCATCGCAGTGGTCACATAGATCTATTCATAATGGCCCTTTTTGACCATCCATTACCGCTGTCTAATGGCGGCTCGACACCGAGCATAGGAGCACGATCATGTTCCGTATTTCCCAAGCTGGAGTGGTGCTCGCCGCGCTGAGCGGCGTGATGTTGTCGGTAGGGAGCGCGCAGGCAAGCGACTTGACCATCGCCTCGTGGGGCGGCGCTTATCAGAAGGCGCAGAGCGAAGCGCTCTTTCAGCCCGCAGCCAAGGCGCTGGGCATCAAAATCAAGGAAGTCACCTACAACGGCATGGCCGATGTGCGTCTGCAAGTGCAGACCGGCGCCGTCACCATGGACGTCGTCACCGGGGGCACGGGCAGCGCGGCGCACGCCGGCGCGGAAGGCCTGCTCGAGCCGCTCGATTACAAGGTGATCGACGCGTCGCATTTCTATCCGGGCATGGCGACCAAGTACTGCGTGGGCGGCGATGTGTTTTCCAATGTGTTTGCCTACAGCACGGCAAAGTACGGCGCCAATCCGCCCAAGACCTGGGCCGATTTCTGGAACGTGAAGAAGTATCCCGGCAAGCGCGCCTATCGCGGCGGCGTGGCGGGCGCGCTCGAGCCTGCGCTGATGGCGGACGGCGTGCCGCCCGATCAGGTGTACAAGGTTCTGTCCACCGACGCGGGGCTCAAGCGCGCGATCGACAAGATCCGGCAGCTCAAGCCGTATATCGCGGTCTGGTGGACCTCCGGTGCGCAGCAGGCCCAGCTGATGAAGGACGGCGAGGTCGACATGACCACCGGCTGGAACGGCCGTTTCGACGACATAATCAAGAGCGGCGCCAAGGTGGCCTACACCTTCAATCAGGCCATTTACGACAGCGATTGTTTCTCGATTCCCAAGGGCGCGCCGCACAAGGCCGAGGCTATGCGCTTCCTGGCCGAAATCAGCAAGCCGCAATACCAGGCCGCGCTGACCAAGTACATCACCTACGGTCCGACGAATCAGGACGCCTACAAGAACGGCCTGATCTCCGATGCCGTCGCCAAGACGCTGTCGTCCGCGCCTGCAAACGCCGCCATGCAGATACCGCTGGATGCGAGCTGGTACGAGAAGAACGAGGCGAAGGCGACCGCCCTATATCAGGACATGATGCTGCACTAGGGCCTGCTGGGCGTCGAGAGGATCTAGACTATGTCGAGGCTGGCCCGGCTTGCCGGGCCATGAACTTTGCGCTGCGGGCAATAACGAGGAGAGCCTGGCGTGACCGAGAAGATGAAGGCCGCTGCCGTGCCCATTGCGATCGAGGGATTGACCAAGCGCTACGGCGCGGCCGTCGCGCTCGATCATATCGATCTCGATGTGCGCAGCGGCGAGTTCCTGACGCTGCTGGGCCCGTCCGGCTCCGGCAAGACGACCTTGCTGATGGCGCTGGCCGGCTTCGTCAGGCCCGACAGCGGCAGCGTCAGGTTCGGTGGTGTCGAAACGATATGCACACCGCCGCACAAGCGCGACGTCGGCATGGTGTTCCAGAGCTACGCGCTGTTCCCTCACATGAGCGTAGCCGAGAACATCGGCTTTCCCCTCAGGCTGCGCAAGGTGCCGCGCGGCGAAATCGCGCGCCGTGTGGAGCAGGCCCTGGAAACCGTCGAGCTGAGCGGGTTCGGCGCGCGCGGCGTTGCGCAGTTGTCCGGCGGCCAGCGCCAGCGCGTGGCCCTGGCGCGGGCCATCGTCTTCAATCCCGGAATTTTGCTGATGGACGAGCCGCTTTCGGCGCTGGACAAGAAACTGCGCGAGCACATGCAGGTCGAGCTGCGTCGCCTGCATGAGAAATTGGGCATGACAACCGTCTATGTCACGCACGACCAGCGCGAAGCACTGAGCATGTCCGACCGCATCGCGGTCATCCATCGCGGCAGGGTGATGCAGATCGGCACGCCCGGCGAACTCTACGAGCAGCCGGCCAATCGGTTCGTCGCCGATTTCATCGGCGAATCGGCCTTTCTGCCCATCGAGGTGCGCGACGGAGTCGCGTGCTATGCAGGCCGGCCGCTGCGACTGCAGGCCGGCGCCGATGCCTGCAAGGACAAGCTGCTGATGCTGCGCCCCGAGCGCCTGAACGTCGTGACCGCAGCGGCAGATGCCGACATGAACGTGTTCTCGGGCACGGTATCGAGCCTGGCATATCACGGCGACAGCTATCTGCTGCAGGTCGCGCTGGAAGGAGGCGCCAGCATCAGTGTGCGCGGCGTGTGCCGGGGTCATGCGTCGGCGAGCATGCCCCGCAAGGGCGATGCCATCACGCTGGGCATGCATCGCCAAGATACGGTCCTGGTCGCCGATGCCTAGCGCCGCGCTCAATCCGGAACTCAATGCCGACCGGCTGCGGCGCGCGGCTTTCAAGGAACGCCTGGCGTTGTTCGGCCTGTGCTCGCCGGCCCTGCTGCTGGTGATGGTGATCGTCGTCGTTCCGGCGGCCTGGCTCTTCTGGCTCTCGTTCATCGGCCAAACCGGTGCCCTCTCGCTGGAAAACTACCAGCGCATGCTCGACAATTCCGCCTACGCGACGATCTTCTGGCTGACGATCAAGGTTGCCTTTCTTACTACGACCCTCTGCGTGCTGGCCGGCTATCCGCTGGCCTATTTCCTGTCGCAAGTGCCCGCCAAAGTCGCGAATATGTGCATGATCGCCGTGCTGGTGCCTTTCTGGACATCCCTGCTGGTGCGTACCTATGCATGGCTGATCCTGCTGCAGCGGCACGGTCTGGTCAACGACCTGGGGATGGGCCTGGGGCTCTGGCACGAACCGCTCACCCTGGTGAACAATCTGGGCGGTACGCTGGTGGGCATGAGCCACATCATGCTGCCGTTCATGGTGCTGCCGGTGTACGGCACGATGAAGGCCATAGACCGCGACTACCCCAAGGCCGCCGCCGGTCTGGGCGCCTCTCCCGTCGATGTCTTCCTGAAGGTGTTCCTTCCGCTGTCGCTGCCCGGCCTGTTCGCGGGCATGCTGATCGTGTTCATCATGTGTCTGGGCTTCTATGTGACGCCCGCCATCCTGTGCGGCGGCAAGATCATCCTCGTGTCCATGGGCATCGCCACGAACATCCAGCTCTTCTTCAATTGGGGCGCCGCCAGCGCCCTGGGCGTGGTGCTCTTCGGGTTGACGCTGCTGATCCTGTTCGGCGCTTCGTTCGTGATGCGCGTCGACCAGATGTTCGACAGAGGGCACGTGCAATGAAGGCCTGGCTGAGCCGCCCCGCATCCGATACCCAGATCACGCACAGACAGCGGCTGTGGCTTTATGCGCTTGCCGCGCTGGTGATGCTGTTTCTCGTCGCCCCGACCCTGATCGTGATTCCCATGTCTTTTTCGGGTTCGCGCTTTCTGGAGTTTCCGCCCAAGACCTGGTCGCTGACCTGGTACCGGCATTACGTCGATTCGGCGGAGTGGATGCAGGCGACACTGGTGTCGTTCAAGGCCGCATTCCTGACCATGCTGCTGGCGACCGTCACAGGCGGCATGGCCGCCTACGGCCTGGCCAGGTCCAGGGTGCGCATGGCCAGGTGGATCTATCTGATGCTCATCTCGCCGATGATCATCCCCGTCATACTCCTGGCGGTCGGAGCCTTCTACGTCTACGTCAAGCTGCGCCTGCTCAATACGCTGACCGGCCTGGTGCTGGCGCATTCGGTGCTGGCCATTCCCCTGGTGCTCATCGTGGTGGGCGCCGGGCTCAAGAGCTTCGACGCCAGCCAGGAAATGGCCGCCCGCAGCCTGGGCGCCACGCGCTGGGAAGCTTTCCGGATGGTGACGCTGCCCCAGATCCGATTTTCGGTGCTGACGGCGGCCCTGTTGTCGTTCCTGGCGTCGTTCGACGAGGTCGTCATGGCGCTGTTCATTTCCGGCGGCGACAACGCCACGCTGACGCGCAGCATGTTCGATGCCCTGCGCGACCAGATCGACCCGACGATCGCGTCGATTTCGACAATCATGATCTGCGTGTCGTCAGGGCTGATGGCGCTGGCTCAGGTCCTGCGCAAGCGCCGAGACGGCTGAGGCCGCAGACTTTCCAGCACCTGAGCCAGGCTTTCCACCCCGGACTTGATCTCGGCCGGCTTGACCGCGCTGAACCCCAGCACCAGCCCCCGCATGGCGATGGGCTCGATGCAATAGCGCCCGAGCGGCGAAACCGAGATGCCTCGCTCGCGCGCAAGCTCGCAGACCCTGTCTTCTTCGAGTCCTTCGGCAAGGCGGCCTATGGTGTGAAAGCCGGTCTCGGTCGGCTCGACCTGCAGCAAGCCCCCGAGGCGCTGCGTCGCGGCGTCGATCAGCGCGTCGTGCCGTGCCGCGTAAACCTTGCACATGCGGCGGATATGGCTGGCGAAGTGTCCCTCGTCCATGAAGTCGGCCAGCACCGCTTGCAGGCTGGTGGGCGCGCCATGCAGGAACGCCCCGGAGATCTTGCCGAAGACGTCGACCAAGATGGGCGGAACGACGCAATAGCCCAGGCGCAGCGCCGGCGACAGCGATTTGCTGAAGGTGCCGACGTAGATCACGCGCTGGCTGGCGTCCAGGCTTTGCAGCGTAGGAATCGGGCTGCGCCGATAGCGGAATTCGCCGTCGTAATCGTCTTCGAGTATCCATGCATCGTTTTGCTCGGCGGCCTGCAGCAGCGCGATGCGGCGGGCGAGGCTCAGCGTCGCGCCCATGGGCTGCTGGTGCGAAGGGGTGACGAAGGCAAGCCGGAAATACGGCGCACGCTTCAGTCCCTCTTCGACGCACAGGCCTTCGCCATCGACGGGTACGGGAACAATATCGATGCCGTGGGCGCTCAGGCTGTTGCGCGCGCCGATGGCGCCCGGATTTTCGAACCACGCCTTGTCGCCAGGGTTGAGCAGGACCGCGCAATTGAGGTTGAAGGCCTGTTGCGCGCCGCTCACGATGAACACCTGCTCGGGCTCGCAGATCAGCCCCCGGTTGGCCCGCAGATGATTGGCGATGGATCGGCGCAGCGGAAAATAGCCTTCGGGATCGCCGTAGCCCATGACCACGTCGCGCTTTTCGCGGTAATGGCGGGAGATGAGCCGGGACCACTGCGCCATCGGAAAGGAATCGAACGCCGGCATGCCGGTCGTGAACGCCTTTTTCTCGTGCGGAATGCGCGGCACGAAGCGGCTCATTGCCTGCTCGATGTCGCGCGACAGGCGCAGGTTGTCGCGCCGGCGGGCCAGCATGGCCGACGACGGCGCGGGCAGCTTTTGCAGATGCGAGCCCAGGGTCTCGCAGACAAAAGACCCCGCGCCGGTGCGCGAGTCGATCAGGCCTTCTTCGGTCAGGCGCTCGAAGACGTAGTTGATGGTGGTGCGCGAGACGTCGAGCTCCAGGGCCAGCGTGCGGCTCGAAGGCAGGCGTTCGCCGGCCCGCAGCACCTCCGAGAAGATCATCTTGCGGATGGCGGCATAGATCTGGGTGCTGATCGTCTGCGACGATTTCCGGTCGATGGCGATGGAGGCCAGCAACGCGCCGCCCGCGATTTTCACCATGGATGCCTTCCCGAAGTGGTATCTCAATTTATCCAGAATGGATATTAACGGCAGACCGCTCGTTGCTTACCATTTTGCGCATGGTCTAACTCTGGATTCGATGCCGGAACCGGGGATCTGCCAACAGGCCCTGGCGGGCCGCTCTGCCATTGCCACTATGAAAATCCAAAGCATAGAAACTTTCAGTACCCCGGACGTGAGCCTGGTGCGCGTGCGCACGGACGACGGAGCGCAGGGATGGGGGCAGCTGTCGCCCTACCACGCCGACATCTCCGCCACGGTGCTGCATCGCCAGGTGGCGGTCCATGCGTTGGGGCAGGACATCTCCGCGCTTTCCGGACTGGACGATCTGCTCGACCGCATTTACGAGAAGGAATACAAATTCCCGGGCTCGTATATGTGCCGGGCGCTCGGCGGGCTGGACACGGCGATCTGGGATCTGCACGGCAAGCTGCAAGGCAAGAGCGTCTGCGAGCTGCTGGGCGGCACGCCGCGGCCCATCCGCGTCTATGCCTCCAGCATGAAGCGCGACATCACCCCCGCGCAGGAAGCCGATCGCTTTCTGCGGCTGCGCGACCGTCACGGCTACGATGCCTTCAAGTTTCGCATCGGCTCTGAATGCGGCCGCGGCCGCGACGAATGGCCCGGCAGAACCGAGACGATCATCCCCACCATTCGCACCGCGCTGGGCGAGGAGGCGGATCTGCTGGTCGACGCCAACAGTTGCTACGGGCCGGATCAGGCGATCGAGGTAGGCCGCATGCTGCAGGCGAACGGCGTCCGCCATTTCGAGGAACCCTGTCCGTATTGGGAGCTGGACTGGACCCGTCGCGTGACTGAAGCGCTTGCGCTGGACGTGACGGGCGGCGAGCAGGACAACAACCTCGCGCTGTGGAAACACATGATCGAATCGCGCGTGGTCGACGTGGTGCAGCCCGACATCTGCTATCTGGGCGGCATTGCCCGCACGCTGCGCGTAGCCAGGATGGCGCAGGCCGCCGGCCTGCCATGCACGCCGCACTCGGCCAATTTGTCGCTGGTCACCATCTTTACCCTGCATCTGATGGGCGCGATCGAAAACGCCGGTCCCTATGTCGAATTCTCGATCGAAGAGTCCGACTACTACCCTTGGCAATACGGCATCTATTCGGAATTTCCGGTGGCCAGGGACGGCAAGGTGCAGATTCCACAAGGACCGGGCTGGGGAGTGGAGATCAATCCCTCATGGCTGGAACGCGCCGACTACCGGATAAGTCGGGTCGAATAGCGCAGGCGCCGACTCTGTTTCGCGCAAAGGAAAGCCGATCATGAAACTCGACGAATATGTCCAGCAGGCGCTGCGCACCGGCACCTTGCCCGATCTGCCTGACCGGCCGTACATCGACGGCCGCTGGTGCGCGCCGGCTTCGGGCGAATGGATGGAAGCCCTCGACCCGGGAACGGGCAGACCCTTTGCCCAGGTCGCGGCGTGCGGCCGGGTCGATGTCGATATCGCCGCCGAATCCAGCGCGCACGCGTTCAAGAATGTCTGGAGCCGCGTCGATCCCGCGGAGCGCGCCCGGGTGCTGCGCCAGGGGGCGGCCATGGTCCGCGCGCACGCCGACCGCCTCGCGGTGGTGGAGACGCTCGATTCGGGCAAGCCCTTGTCAGAGTCGCTCGACGACGTCGAAACCGCGGCCCGGCTGCTGGACTATTACGGCGGCGCGGCGGACAAGCTGCAGGGCGACGCGATTCCGCTCGGCAACAAGTTCGTTTCCTACAATTCGCTCGAGCCGGTGGGCGTGACTGCGCACATCGTGCCCTGGAATTTCCCCCTGTTCACCATGACCCGGGGCGTGGCGCCGGCCCTGGCGGCAGGATGCACGGCCATCGTCAAACCGGCCGAAACCACCTCGCTCACGGCCTTGATGCTGGCGGACTTGCTGCATCGGGCGGGGTTGCCCGAAGGCGTGTGCAACGTGGTCACGGGTACGGGCCAGGCCGTCGGCGATCCGCTCAGCCGTCATGAACACGTGCGCCACATCACGTTCACGGGGTCGGTTGCCACGGGCAAACAGGTCATGCGCAACGCGGCCGACCATGTCGCCAGCGTCACCCTGGAGCTGGGCGGCAAGTCGCCGGCCGTGGTGCTGGCCGACTGCGACCTGGACCATGCCGTGCAGGACATGCTCGAGGCCATCTATCTGAACGCCGGCCAGGTGTGCTCTGCGGGATCGCGGCTGGTGATCGAGCGGCGCGTGCACGAGGCATTTCTGGAAAAATTCATCGCCAGGACGCAGGCGCTGACCTTGGGCCATGGCTTGAAGAACCCCAATATCGGCGCGATCAATTCTCTGCGGCAACTGGACCGGATCGCCGGGATGGTCGACGGCGCGAGGGCGCGCGGCATCCGTGTGGCAGCAGGAGGCGAACGCGCAGTCGATCCCGACAGCGGCTCGGGCTGGTTCTTCAAGCCGACCGTCCTGGACGACGTGCCGGCCGAGGACCCCGCCGCGGTCGAAGAAATTTTCGGGCCTGTCCTGTCCGTGCAGGTGGTCGACGATGCGCACGAAGCGCTGGCGGTTGCCAACGATTGCGACTACGGCCTGGTTGCCTGCGTTTATACGCGGGACATCCAGAAAGCCCTGAGCTTTGCGCGGGACATCGATGCCGGTCAGGTCAGCGTCAATCAATACTTCGCCGGAGGAATCTACACGCCGTTCGGCGGCAACAAGCTGTCGGGCTTCGGTCGCGAAAAGGGCCTGGAGGCCCTGCGCAATTACTGTCGCGTCAAGAATGTGACGCTGCGCATATGATCGGGCATGGCTGATTACGATTACGTCATCGTCGGAGCGGGCTCGGCGGGCTGCGTCCTGGCCAATCGCCTGAGCGCGGACGGGCGCCACCGGGTACTGCTGCTCGAGGCGGGCGGCAGCGACAGGCGCTTCTGGGTCCAGGTGCCCATCGGCTACGGCAAGACCTATTACCAGCAGGCCGTCAATTGGCGCTACACCACGCAGCCGGTGCCGGGGCTGAACGGACAGCCCAGTTATTGGCCCCGCGGCAAGGTGCTGGGCGGATCCAGCGCCATCAACGCCATGGTTTATATACGCGGCAATGCGCTGGACTACGACGCGTGGGAGCGGGCCGGCAATCCGGGCTGGGGCTACAAGGACGTGCTGCCGTACTTCATCCGCTCGGAAACCAATGCGCTGGGCGCGGGGCCTTATCACGGCGACAGCGGGCCGCTTTACGTGGCGGACGTCGCGCGGGACCTGCATCCGATCTGCCAGGACTTCATCGAGGCGGGCCGTCAGGCCGGCCTGGACCGCAATCCCGACTTCAACGGCGCGCGGCAGGACGGCGTCGGCCCTTATCAGCTGACGGTCAAGGACGGTCTGCGCATGTCGACGGCCCGGGCGTACTTGCACCCGGCCATGGGCCGGCCGAATCTGCACGTGCTGACGCATGCCCATGTCACCAAGGTACTGTGCGAGGCAGGGCGCGCGACCGGCGTGCAATACGAGCGCGGCGGCCGGCGCCTGCGAGCGATGGCGAACAAGGAGGTCATACTCTGCGGCGGCGCCGTCAATTCGCCGCAATTGCTTCAGCTCTCGGGCATCGGGCCCAGCCAGGTCCTCTATGCGGCGGGCATCGCCATCGTGTGCGAGAGCCCCGCGGTGGGCATGAACCTGCAGGACCATATCGGCGTGGACTACCTGTTTCGCAGCCGCAAGAAAACGTTGAACGACGAACTGCATCCCTGGTGGGGCAAGCTGGCGGCAGGGTTGCGCTACGTCGCGCTCAGGCGCGGCCCCCTGAGCCTGAGCGTCAACCAGGCCGGCGGCTTCTTCAAGACGACGCCGGATCTGGCGCAGCCCAATATGCAGTTGTATTTCTCCCCGGTCAGCTACACGCGGGCGGCGCCCGGCACGCGCCCCTTGATGAATCCCGATCCATTCCCTGCCTTCCTGCTCGGCGTCTCCAATTGCCGCCCTGCGTCCCGGGGCTACGTGCGCGTGCGCTCGGCCGATCCGTTCGAGTCCCCCGAGATCCAACCGAACTACCTTTCCTGCAAGGAGGATATGGACGAACTTCTGCTGGGCGTGCGCTTCATTCGCGAGCTGGCCCGCATGCCCGCGCTCGCGGCGATCATCGAGGACGAACTCCGACCTGGCAGGCAATGCCGGACCGACGACGCGCTGATGCGGGATATCCGCGAGAACGCCTGGAGCGTTTTTCATCCGTGCTCGACATGCCGCATGGGCCCCGACCCGGATACGTGCGTGGTCGACCCGCGCTTGAGGGTGCATGGCATCAGGAACCTGCGTGTCGCCGACGCCTCGGTTTTTCCGTCCCTGGTGTCCGGCAACACCAACGCCGCGGCCATCATGGTCGGAGAGAAAGCGGCCGACCTCATCCTGTCTCGGGGTGAGGAAGACGAGGCCTAGGGAATTCCATAGACAGCGCGTCAGGCGGCTAAAGAGTCGTGTATTGTTGACCCTGAACAAAATTAAAACAAATGTAAACGGGGGATAGATGTATTAGAACAACCGCATGGTGGACGAACCCGCCAACCAGAACACAACGAAACCATTAGAGCTTGTG
>NZ_JBQCER010000066.1:0-42370 GCF_051960075.1 Bordetella sp. | reverse complement strand
GGCGGGCGCGTCGCCGGGGCTCTCGCTCCCCGCCCGCCCGCCCCCCCACCCCGCCCCCCCCTGCCCCCCCCCCCCCCCCCCCCCCGGGCCGCAGGACGGATCAAGAACCAAACATACGTACTAAGAACCCGGCGAAGACTGCAGCAGCATCCGGTACTGGCTAGGCGTCATCCCCACCGTCGCCTTGAATTGCCGCGTAAAGGCGCTGTGATCGTTATAGCCGCACAACGTGGCGATATCGGTGATGCTGGCATCTCCCGCCAGCAACCCCGACGCCGCGTCCAGCCGCGCCTTGATCAGCATCTGCCGCGGCGTCAAATGAAAGATCTTGTGGAAATACCGCTCGATCTGCGCCACCGACATATGCGCCTGCCTGGCCAGCAGCGGCAACTGCAGCGGCCCGGCGTAATTTTCCTGGATATGGCGCGCCACCACCGCCAGACGCTGATACGCGGGATGGCTGCCCTCGGGTGCCTGCAGATCGCGCGAAATGCCGGCCACGCCCACCACCACGCCATGCGTATCACGCAGCGGCAGCTTGGTCGTCATGCACCAGCCGGGCTGACGTCCCGGGTAGAGATGCAGTTCAAGCTGTTCGATCAGCTTGTTGCCGCTCGCGATAATGGCCTTGTCCTGCGCCGTATAAATGCGGCCGAAACGGGTCGGAAAAACCTGCTCCGCCGTCTTGCCCAATAGGCCGCGCGAATCTTTGAATCCGCAGCGCGCGGCCAGCGTGCGGTTGGCCAGCACATAGCGCGCTTCGTTGTCCTTTACGAAGAACACCACGTCGAGCATGGTGTCGAACACCGGTTCGAGCAAGGTGAAATGCGCAACCATGCGAGCCAGATCGCTCGCGGGAACGGCGGCCAGCGAAGCGGAATCGGTTGAGTTCATGCCGCGCTCATCCGCCTGGGGCCCGCTTTAGGCCGCGTCCGTGCCGGCCAGATCGGCCAGTGTGCCGATCCGCGTCGGAGACAGGGGCGGGCGTGTGTTCACGGGCTGCCAGCCGAAGCAGAACGCCGCTGCGCCGCCGCAGATGCGGCCTTGGCAAGGGCCCATGCCGCAGCGCGTGTGCAGCTTGGCCATGCGCCACGAGTCGTGCGCGGCGATCTGTCCGTGAGTCACATCTTCGCAGCGGCAGAAGAGGGTGTCGTCTTTGGGCAGCGTGCGCAGCGACGGGTTCAGCGCGAAGGCCGCATGCAAGCGCCTGGAAAAATTGCGATATCGTTCGCGCTCGGCGAAGAGCTGGCGCGCGGCGTCCTGCTGCCCCAGCGCGGCGTGCGCGGCGATGCGGCCCTCGAGCGCCGACAGCTCCATGCCGCCCACGCCCGTGCATTCTCCAGCGGCATAGACGTCGGGCTGCGACGTGCGCTGCCAGACATCGACCTGAACTGCCGTGGCGTCGGCATAAGGGGCCGACGCGCAGTCCAGCGCCGCCGCGAGTTCGACGTTCGGCAGCAGACCGTAAGCGCAGGCCAGCCGATCGCAACTTAGGTCGATGCTACCTCCGGGGCGTTGAACGGTTACGCCGCGCAGCAGGTCGTCGCCATGGGCTGCGACGACCTGCGCGTCGCACCAATAGGGCGTGTGGCGCAAATCCAGTCGCAGACGGATGGCCTGCACAAGCTTGGCCGGGGTGAAAGCCAGCGAGCGCGCGAAGCGCGCAACGGATTGGTGCGAAGCCTGTTCGACGATCGCTATGATCTGCGCGCCTTGCTCTTGCGCCGTTTTGGCGCTGGCCCACAGCAGCGGGCCGCTGCCGGCCAGCACGATGCGTTGGCCCGCGACCGGCGTGCCGCCCTTGATGAGCGCCTGCAGGCCGCCCGCGCCGGTCACGCCGGGCAGGGTCCAGCCGGGATAGGGCAGAAAGCGTTCGCGCGCGCCGGTGGCGAGGATCAGGCGGTCGTAGCCCAGCACATGGCCTTGCTCGGCGTCTTCCACTTGCAGGCGCTTGCGCTCCAGAGGCTGCGTCACACGTGTGCCGGGCAGGCGCGTGAGGTTCGGATGGCGCGACAGCGCGTCCAGCAGCTCGCGCGCCGCGCCCTTGGGCGGATGAGAAGGTCCTTGCCGCCAGATCTGGCCGCCAGGCAGAATGTTGTCGTCGACCAGGCCGACGCGTGCGCCGGACTGCACGGCGACTTGCGCTGCCGACAAGCCAGCCGGGCCGGCGCCAATGACCAGGATATCGAATTGCATGGTGTGCGTGTTCATCACATGCGCGCTCCGCCGTCTGCCGCGGCCGTCTCGACCCGCATGCCCGCTGCGCAGAGCGTCTGGCAGGCCAGTCGGTGTGCGTTGCCGTCGATGGTCACGCGGCATTCCTGGCACACGCCCATGCCGCACAGCGGTCCGCGCAAGGCGCCCGAGACAGAGCGCCGCGTGATCACGCCGCTGCCTTCGGTGTCGACCACGGCGCACGCGATCGCGGCGGCTACCGTGCTGCCGGCCGGCACCGCGATGCAGCGGCCGTCGATGTCGAGTTCGATGCGTTCAGCCATGAGCAGCGCTTCCTTTGTTAAGCCGTGCCGGCAGGTAGGGCGTGACGTCGATGGGAGAGGTCTGCTCGAGCATTTGCGCCGCGATCAGTTTCGCGGTGCCCAGGGCCGTGGTGACGCCCAGGCCTTCGTGCCCCACGGCCAACCAGGTGTTCGGATGCGCCGAGCTTTCGGGCAAGGCAGGGCCGATCAGCGGCAGGCCGTCCAGGGTCGAGGGCCGAAAACCCGTCCAGGCGCGCAGCGCGTTCAAGGCGGGCAAGCCGGGCATGAACTCGGCGGCGCGGCGCAGCATGCGCGCCAGCACGGCCGGCTCGACGGCCGGATCGGTCGTATCGAACTGGCGCGAGGAGCCGATCAGCAACTGGCCTGTGGGACGGGGCTGAACATTGAAGGCGACCGATGTGCCGCTGGTCTGGTGCGCGCTCTTGATGTAGCCGAGTTCAAGAATCTGGTGCCGCACGACGCCGGGATAGCGATCGGTGATCAGCAGGTGGCCTTTCTTGGGAACCAGCGGCAGGCCCGGCATCAAGGCCGGCGCTGCCAGGCCGTTGGCCAGCAGAACCGCGCCGGCGGCCACGATTGCGCCGTCGGCGAGCCGCACGCCGTTGCGTTCGATGGCGACCACATCGGCGTCGCCGCGCACGTCGATGCGCCCGGCCAGCGGTTGTTCGAGCAGCCAGGCAGAGGCGGTCGGCGCATAGACCACGGCGTCATCGGGCACGATCATGCCGCCCGCCAGGCCTTCGCGCAGCGCCGGCTCGGCTTCGCGCAATTGCGCCGCGTCCAGCATCGAGCAGGCGATGCCCCGAGCTTGCAACACCTGCTGACGGGCGCGGGCTGCCGCCATTTCTTCTTCGTCGGCCGCCGCCCAGACCGTGCCGCAGCGCACGAAGGCCTGCCTGGCCTCGAGTCTGGGCGCGAGCGCCAGCCATAAGTCGCGCGACCAGGCGCTCAGGGCGAATTCGGCGGGCGGGTCGTCCATGACGACCAGATGACCCATGCCGGCCGCTGTCGTGCCGGTGCCGATGCCGGCGCGATCCAGCACAAGCACCCACAAGCCCTGTGCGGCCAGTTCGTGCGCGCAGGCCGCGCCGACGATGCCTGCGCCGACGATGACGACGTCAGGTCGGGCCGCGCCGGACAGCGGGCCTTGCGTCATAGCGCCTGTAGACCGTAGGCAAACGGGTCGTCCGCGCCGAACAGCAGCGTGCCTTGCCCGCTCACATGGGCATGGCCGCGTATGCTGGGCACCACTTGGTCGGTGGGCAGGCTGGCGTCGCGCTCGTAGCTGGCTTCGAACACGCTGCCGACAATGCTTTCCTGGCGCCAGACGTTGCCGGGTTCCAGCTCGCCGGCCGCGGCCAGGCAGGCCACCTTGGCGCTGGTGCCGGTGCCGCAGGGCGAACGGTCATAGGCCTTGCCGGGGCACAGCACGAAGTTGCGGCTGTCGATGCCGGGCTTGGGCGATTCGGCGAAGAGTTCGATGTGATCGATTTCGGCGCCGTCTTTGCCCGTGATGCCTTGTTCGCCGAGCGCACGGCGCATGGCCCAGGTGAATTCGGTCAGCGCGTCCACGCGCGAGAAATCGAGCTGCTGGCCGTGATCGGCCACCAGGAAGAACCAGTTGCCGCCCCAGCCGATGTCGCCGTGTACGCGGCCGTGGCCGGGAACGTCGAGCGCCACGGCGTGCTTGTAGCGATAGGCCGGGACGTTGCGCACGGTGACGCTGCCGTCGTCGTGCAGTTGGGCTTCGACCACGCCGACCGGGGTTTCGATGCGGTGCCTGCCCGGCTCGATGCGTCCCATGTGCGCGAGCGAAGCGACCAGGCCGATAGTGCCGTGGCCGCACATGCCCAGAAAGCCGACGTTGTTGAAGAAGATCACGCCGGCCGAACAGGTCGGGTCCGATGGTTCGCATAGCAGCGCGCCCACCAGCACGTCGGAGCCGCGCGGCTCGTTGACGATGCCGGCGCGCAGGCCGTCGTGCTCGTGCTTGAAGCGGGCCAGGCGTTCGCTCAGCGAACCTTTGCCCAGGTCCGGGCCGCCGTCGATCACCAGGCGGGTCGGTTCGCCGCCGGTGTGGGAGTCGATGATGTGTACGGTTTTCATGAGAATAATCGTATGTCGGCCGCGGCCATGGCGTCTTGCGCAACTGGCGCGGGTTGCATGACGATTTTTGCATAATGCCCGCAGGCCGGTCGCGCCGGATCGCATGCCCGCGGCATGCCGTCATGCCCGCCGGCGTGACAGGAGAAATTCGCGCAATTCGTCGCTGACGTGTCCGATGTGGCGCTTCAGAAGCGCGGCCGCCTCCTGGGCCTGGCCTTTGCGGCACAGGTTCACCAGCTCGGCGTGCTCGGTCTCGGCCTGCGCCGCGCTTTGCCGCGACAGCGAAAGCTGCAGGCGCGTGTAGCGGTCCGTCTGCTGCAGCAGCGAGTTGACGATGCTCGCGGTTTTGGGTTGGTCGGCCCGCGACATCAGGCGCTGATGCAACTGCGTGTTCAGCTCGCCCCAGCGCGCCGGGGAATTCGCATGCAGCTCCTCGCTGTATTCCGCCAGGATGCGGTCGAGCTCGGCGAAGTCGGATTCGGTCAGACGCGGCGCCGATTTGCTCAGCAGCATGGGTTCGAGCAGGGCGCGCAGTTCGAAAAGTTCCTCGATCTCGGCGACGGAAAGTTCGGAGACGATCGCGCCTTTATGCGGCAGGATTTGGATCAGTCCCTCGCTTTCCAATTGCACGAAGGCTTCGCGCAAGGGGATGCGGCTGATGCCGAATTCGGCCGCCAGGGCGTCCTGCCGCAACTGGAAACCCTCGGCCAGCTCGCCTTCGATGATTCTGCGCCGCAGTTCATCGGCGGCCGCCTGCGCCCGGGTGGCGTGGCCCAATGCGGAGCGCGTCGTGTTCATGTTGTCGCTCGAAAATGGATTTGTCTTGGGCGGGCCCAGCGGCAAGACCTCCGCGCTGCGCCTCTGGCTTGCGGCCCTTGAGGGGGGGTTATCTTGGTGCGGTCCGACGGCAAAAAACAAGCGGCCAGTTTTTCGACGGCCGCTTGTTCGACTCCGGATCGATGTCCCGATCGGCAGATTTTACTTCTTGTTGTCCTTGGACCAGTTGGCATACCAGCTGCGGAACAGGGCGTACTGCGTCTCGGCGTAACGGCGCTGCGAGTCGCTCAAAGCATCCGTTTCGTTGAAGTGCAGCGTGTATTCCTTGTCGCCGTTGAGCACCATCAGGTACTTGTAGTAGAGGACCAGGTCGGTGCCTTCGTCGAAGGACGACAGCACGGCCAGAGCGCCTTCGAGCTCCTGCGCCTGGCGGCGGGCGACGGCGTCGCCCTGATAGGCTTTTTTGCACAGATCGACCAGCTGCAGCACTTCGCGCGGCAGGGCGTTGCCGATGCCGGTGATGGCGCCGGTCGCGCCGCAGTTCACGAAACCGTGGAACACCTGGGTGTCGACGCCGGCCATCAGGGTCACGGTGTCGTCTTTGGACGTGATGTGCTCGGCGGCATAGCGCATGTCGGCGGCGCCGCCGAATTCCTTGAAGCCGATCAGATTCGAATACTTGGCGCGCAGTTCGAAGAACAGATCGGCGCGCGTGGCGAAACCGTAGTAGGGGCTGTTGTAGATGACGGCGGGCAGCTTGGGCGCCGCTTCGAGGATGGCTGCAAAGTGCGCCTTCTGCGCGGCGGCGGACGAGCCGCGCGACAGCACGCGCGGGATGACCATCAAGCCCTGGGCGCCAACCTTGGCGGCGTGGGCGGCATGCGACACCGCTTCCCTGGTGTTCACGGCGCCGGTGCCGACGATGGTGGGGATGCCGGCAGCGACCAGCCGGGCCACGCCTTCCTGGCGCTGGGCTTCGGTCAGCAGAGGCCAATCGCCCATCGAGCCGCAGTAGACGACCGCGCTCATGCCGATCTCGACCAGCTCGCGGCCCTTGCGCACGAGGGCGTCGAAATCGGGCTGGCGGTCGGCGGTGCAGGGCGTCATCAGGGCGGGGATGGTGCCGGTGAAGATATTGCTCATGGTCGTTCCTCGAAACAGGCTGGGGTGGGTTTGGAGCTTTAGCCAGCTCGGTGCCGGCCACGCGCAAGACGAAGCATATCCCGATTTGAATATTTTATACAATATCCAAAATGTAAAAATAGATCGTACGCGGGGCGGTTATGCGCCACCCGGCAAGGGCGATAAAAAAGCGCCCGCTTAGGGCGCCGTTGGGGGTTACGCCGGGTACAGGGCCCCTAGCACTCGGGGGCCGCGCGCGCCGGTCACCTCGGGCACGCCGGCCGCGAGGCCGTCCACGTGCATCTGCGCCAGCCAGGCGAAGGCCAGCGCCTCCATCCATTGCGCGGCCACGCCGGCCTCGTCCGTCGCGTGCACCGGACGCTGGAGGGCGTCGGCCAGGTCGCGCATCAGCCCGGCATTGCGCACGCCGCCGCCGCAAACCAGCAGCTCGGCGGCCTGGGGCAGAGCGGCGTTCAGCGCGTCGGCCACCGTTTGCGCCGTGAAGCGCTGCAAGGTGGCCTGCACGTCGGCCGGCGTCTTGTGCTGCCAGCCCGCCAGCCGAGCATCCAGCCAGGCCGCGTTGAACAGATCGCGGCCCGTGGATTTGGGCGGGGGCAATTGCAACCAGGGCTCGCTGGCGATCAGAGCCTGCAAAAGTGCGGCATCGACGCAGCCGCTTGCCGCCCAGCGGCCGTCCGCGTCATAGGTTTGCCCGGTATGGCGCTGGCACCAGACATCGAGCAGCACGTTTGCCGGGCCGGTGTCGAAGCCGCGCGGCGCCTGACCGGGAGCCAGCAGCGTCAGGTTGGCGATCCCGCCCAGATTGAGCACGGCGCGAGGCGCATTGCCGCCGAACACGGCGGCATGAAAGGGCGGCACCAGCGGCGCGCCTTGTCCGCCTGCGGCCACATCGCGGCTGCGGAAATCGGCCACCACGTCGATGCCGGTGAGTTCTGCCAGCAGCGCGGGCGCATTGAGCTGAATGGTGTAGCCCTTTTCGGGACGATGCCGCACGGTCTGCCCGTGTGCGCCGATGGCGGTCACGTCCGCGGCGGACAGGCTCGTATCGGCCAGCAGGCGCTCCACAGCCTGCGCGTAGAGCTTCGCCAGCGCATTGGCCGCGCCTGCCGCGCGTTCCAGTTCGTCGTGCCCCGCGGCGTTGAGCGCCAGCAGTTCGGCGCGCAGAGCTTGCGGCATGGCCAAGGCCACGCCGGACAGGGTTTGCGGGCGGCCGTCGGCGGTCAGACGCATCAGCACGCCGTCCACGCCGTCCAGGCTGGTGCCCGACATCAGGCCGATGAAAAGACGGTCGGCATCCCGGGGAGCATGTCGATGAGGGGTTGGTGCCGGCATTCGAGGGCTCGCTTGGCTGCGGACAGCTCATTGGATGGAAAGACCGTCCATCGTAGCAAGAGATCCGCCGTGCCTTGTCTGCCTGTCGGGGCCGGCACGTCGCAGATGTCTGCTTTCAAGCGGCCGGCGTTTCCGTCGTCTGCTCGGTCAGCACGCTTGCGATCTGCTCGCGTATCCAGCGATGCAGCGGGCTTTGATGGGTTCGCTCGTGCCAGGCCATGGCGATTTCTATGGTCGGGGCGGATAGCGGCAGCGGCAAGGACTTGAGCACATGCGACCGTGCGTGTGCCAGCGTTGCCGGGAAGACCGCGATGAGATCGCTATCGCACAGGATCTGCTCGGCCGCCAAAAAGCTGGGCACCGACACCGTGCCGCGGCGCGATAGATTCAGCTTGTGCAGCACGCCGTCGGTGACGCCGGAAAAATCTCCGCCCATCGGCGACACGATCAGGTGCTTCATGGAGGCAAACTCTTCCGGGCTTAGCATGTCGCCGCGAAACGGATGATCGCGTCGCATGACGCACACCAGATGTTCCCGAAAGAGCGGGCGCATGTGCAGGCGGTCGTGGTGGATCAGCGTGCTGCACCCGACGAGCAGGTCCACTTGACCCGACGCCATATGGCTGTCCAGGGCCGGAATCATGGCGCGTGTGCCCGGCACGAATCCCAGCTGTATGCCCGGCGCGGCATCGGCCATGGACGCGAACCATTTCCCGATGCGGCATTGGACGGCATCGCTGGCGCTGATCATGATTACGGCTTGGGCGGTGCTCAGGTCGAAGTCTTCGCGCTGCACGATGGCGCGAAAGCCGTCGACCAGCTCCGACAGGCGCGGAGCGATGCCCAGCGCCCGCGGCGTGGGTGTCATGGCGCGTGCACCCGGGATCAGCAAAGGGTCGTCGAACATGCGGCGCAGGCGCGCAAGCTGCGCAGAAACCGCCGGCTGGCTGCTGCGCAGCTTGGCTGCGGCGCGTGTCACGCTGCGTTCGGCCAGCAGCGTCTCCAGGGTCAGGAGCAAATTGAGGTCAAGACGATTTTCCATAATTAAAATCTTATATTAAGAATATATGAAATCTATTTGAATTATAGAACGACCGGGCGCACTATTCGTTCAAGCAAGGATTAAGCGTTAACCCTTAATCGTTAACCCTTGTTTAACACCTTATTCGTCTAGGAGCATCACCATGAAAAAGACCCAAATTCTCTCCGCCCTTACCATTTCGGCTGCCCTGGGCCTGGCCGGCATTTCCACCGGCGCCGTGGCCGCCACGTCCGGCAATCTGCTGGGCAGTGTCGTCGCCTCGGCCCCGGCCGATCGCACGGTCTCGCTGGCCGGCAACACCAGCAAGGTCTTCGTCAATTGGGGTGAAACGGTGAACTTCGTGGCCGCCAACGGCCAGAAATTCGCGGTCAAGTTCGACGGCGCGCGCAACGCCTTCAACCTGCAGGATCTGGTCCCGGCCGGCGCGCTGAGCCACCCGGTCAATGTCTACGTACAGAGCGATTTCACGAACCTCGGCTCGTGATACCCCGGTGTGACTTCTCCCTGCGGCGCTCGTCGCCGGCGTCAGGGAGAAAGCCGCCTGGCGGCGTACGCGACATGCGATTTTCGAGCCTGCGGCGGGGTAGTCCGCCCGGGGTCGATGACAGACGCAGACCAGCCCCGCGAAGCGATGTGCCGAGCGGGGATTTTTTTATATCTTCGTCAAAGTGCGCGCGTCCTGCTAGAGCGAGGCGACGCTGTCGTTTCCGGACACGTCCTGCTCTGGCATCCTGGCCAGCATGCGGATCTCGTCGCGGTAGGGCGCCAGCGTCTTGGCGAAAGCCGCCCGCTCGCCGGGCTCGAGCGAGCGCGCCACCGGCAGGTCGACCGACAGCGGATCCACGGGCCGGTTGTCGACGCGGAACTCATAATGCAGGTGCGGACCGGTGGCCCAGCCCGTGGCGCCCACATAGCCGATGACCTGGCCCTGAGATACGGTGTCGCCCTTGCTCAGGCCGTCGGCGATATGGCTTTGATGCGCGTAAACGGTGGAGTATTTGCCGTAGTGCTTGAGGATGACCACATTGCCGTAGCCGTTCTGCCAGCCGGCGTACTCGACCACGCCGTCGGCCGTGGCATGGATGGGCGTGCCCGACGGGGCGGCGTAGTCCACGCCCATGTGGCCCGTCCAGGTCTTGTGCAGCGGATGCAGGCGCATGCCGAAGGTCGAGCTGATACGGGTGAATTTGAGGGCGGTGCGAAGAAAAGCGCCGCGCAGGCTGTTGCCGTCGAAATCGTAATAGGCTCCGGAGGCGGCATCGGGATCGAACCACACGGCGCTGTATGACTTGCCGTCGTTGACGAACTCAACGGCCAGCACCCTGCCTGCGCCGACATAGCGACCGTCATGCGTGCGGGTCTCGTACACCACGCGGAAGCGATCGCCCTGACGCAGATCGTGCAGAAAATCGATCTTGGCGCCCAGAATGTCGGCGATCTGCAGTGTGACCGCGTCGGGAATGCCGGCCTCGTCCGTGGCCGCAAAGAGCGACGAGCGGATCACGCCCTCGGCCAGATTGGTTTGCGTCGAGGTGCTCTCGGCGCGCTCCCGGGCGGTGTAGCCGCCCTGTCCGTCCGCCTCGACGACCAGCACGCGGGCCGTGTCGGCCTGTTCCGGGTTCTCGTCTTTTGCGTTGGGTGTATGCACATAGCGCAGCCAGGCCAGATTGCCCTGATCATCGGTGGCGGCGCGCACGGTGCGGCCCGGATAGAGTTTGTAGATGCTGCGCGCGCCGCTGTCCTGAGTGAGAAAGGCCAGCAGCCCGGGATCGTAGGCGTCCAGCCGCTGCAGCACAGCGGCGAGCGTGTCGCCGCGACGGATGCGCGTTTCGCTGACGAAGGGCGCGGATCCGGCTTCCCCGACTTGAATGTCGCCCGGCTTGAGCGGCAGGGGGCGGGTGATGAGATGCTGAACAGGGGGCGCCGGTTCGTTCCTGGGAACCATGCCCAGGGCGGCTGCCGCAGCGAAAAAACCGACGGCGCAGGCAATCAGGGTTCGGCGAAACAACGTGGCGCTGCGGCTGCTCGTCTTCGGGGCGATAAAAAAGCGTCGAATCACGGGGAAATGGATCTATGGGGATGTTTTGATTTGTTGTGAAAATGCTACAATTTTGCGAGCAGCGTGGCCGGGGGCGGGTCTTCGCTATTGCATGGCGCAAGCGCTGCATGCTAATCGAATTGCCGCGAAATTTCGACCGCCGATACGCTCGAATATCACTGCGCCGGCCCTGACGGGCGGTGTGTTTACAATTTTTATTGCATCCTTCTCATTTATCTCTCGGTTTCTTCGCACTTCATGTCCCACTTCCAAGCCCAAGAATCGACCGGCGCAGCCGCTCTCGCCATGACTCACGAAGTCGAAGCCGACATGCGCATAGCCAAGCGCGGCTGCGACGAACTGCTGGTCGAAAGCGAATTCGCCCGCAAACTGGCGCGCAGCCGCGCCACGGGCGTGCCGCTGCGCATCAAGCTCGGACTGGATCCCACCGCGCCCGACATCCACCTGGGCCACACGGTGGTGCTCAACAAGATGCGCCAGCTGCAGGATCTGGGCCACACCGTCATTTTTCTTATTGGCGACTTCACCTCGATGATCGGCGATCCCAGCGGCCGCAACTCCACGCGCCCGCCGCTCACGCGCGAGCAGATCGAAGCCAACGCCAAGACCTACTATGCCCAGGCCAGCCTGGTGCTCGATCCCGAGCGCACCGAGATCCGCTATAACTCCGAGTGGTCCGACCCGCTGGGCGCGCGCGGCATGATCCAGCTCGCCTCGCGCTACACCGTGGCTCGCATGATGGAGCGCGACGACTTCACCAAGCGATTCAAGGGCGGCGTGCCCATTTCGGTGCACGAATTTCTCTATCCGCTGATGCAGGGCTACGACTCGGTGGCGCTCAAATCCGACCTGGAGCTGGGCGGCACCGACCAGAAGTTCAATCTGCTGGTGGGCCGCGAACTGCAGAAGGAATACGGTCAGGAGCCGCAGTGCATCCTGACCATGCCGTTGCTCGAAGGCCTGGACGGCGTCGAGAAGATGTCCAAGTCCAAAAACAACTACATCGGCATTTCCGACGCGCCCGAATCGATGTTCGGCAAGATCATGTCGATCTCCGACACGCTCATGTGGCGCTACTACGAGCTGCTGTCCTTCCGCTCGCTTGACGAAATCGCCGCGCTGCGCACCGAGATCGAGGCCGGACGCAATCCGCGCGACGCCAAGGTGCAGCTGGGCCTGGAGATCGTCGGTCGATTTCACTCCAAGGCCGCGGCAGACGGCGCGCTGGCGGCTTTCGAAGCGCGTTTTCGCGATGGCGCCATGCCGGAAGATATGCCCGACGTCTCGGTGGCCGGCGCGCCCATCGGTATCCTCAAGTTGCTGCGCGAAGCCGGCTTGGTTGCCTCGGGCGCCGAAGCGCAGCGCAATATCGAGCAGGGCGGCGTGCGCATCGATGGCGCGCGCGTCGAAGACAAATCGTTGCAATTGTCTGCCGGCTCCTATGTGCTGCAGGTGGGCAAACGCAAATTCGCTCGTGTTACTTTGAGTTAACCGGCCTGGCGCGAGCCTCAGGGTGCCGCGCGGGTTCCCGCGTTGCGGGAACCGGGCCAGGGTCGGCCCGCACTGGGCTGCGCCGACCCGATACCCGCCAGTAGGAGATGTCATCATGAAGCTATCGAGTCTTTCTTTTGCCGACCAGGAGCGGATCCCGGAACGCTACGCCTTTTGCAAGATCGATCCGCAGTCGCATGTCGTGCTGGCCGACAACTTCAACCCCCAGTTCTCCTGGCACGACGTTCCGGCCGGCGTGCGCTCGTTCGTGCTGATCTGCCACGATCCCGACGTGCCCTCCAAGCCCGACGACGTCAACCAGGAGGGCCGTATCGTGCCGGCCGACCTGCCGCGTATCGATTTCTTCCACTGGCTGCTGGTGGATCTGCCGGCCGACCTGCGCGAGATCGACGAAGGCGCCTTTTCCAACGGCATCACGCCGCGCGGCAAGGGCGGGCCGCTGGCGCCGATGAATGCGCGCCAGGGTGTAAACGACTACACGGCCTGGTTCGCCAGCGACCGCGACATGAGCGGCGACTACTTTGGCTACGACGGTCCCTGCCCGCCCTGGAACGACGCCCTCATGCACCATTACGTCTTCACGCTTTATGCGCTGGATATCGAAGAGCTGCCGGTCCAGGGCAGTTTCAAGGGCGCCGACGTTCTGAGCGCCATGCAGGGACACGTGCTGGACCAGGCCTCGGTCACGGGCATCTACACCCTCAATCCCGAGCTTGCGCCCACGCGCATCGGCGCCGCTGCCAGCAGCTGAAGCGGCGGCACTGCCGTCGCTCGCGGCCCGCCATGCTGGCGGGCTTTTTCATGGGTTAAAATCCTTTCGATTGCCTTCACCCTGCGTAACTGGCGAATCCGTGGGTCACCACAAGGAAGCGCAGGGGTCTTCAGCGCCGGGGGCGGCGTACGTGTATTTGCGCTGCGCCTGGTCGCCTGCCGTTCGCCTGGGCTGATAGTTGGGCATTTCGTAGCAGTAGCAACGATCCCCATCAACCATCCAGAACGACAAGGACCTCACGCTATGTTCGATCGCAACCTCACCGTCGACAAGGTCGACCCCGAAGTCTGGGCCGCCATCCAGCAGGAAAACACCCGGCAGGAACAGCACATCGAGCTGATCGCCTCCGAAAATTACGCCAGTCCCGCCGTCATGCAGGCGCAGGGCACGCAGCTCACCAACAAATACGCCGAAGGCTATCCGGGCAAGCGCTATTACGGCGGCTGCGAATTCGTCGACATTGTCGAAGCGCTGGCTATCGAGCGCCTGAAAAAGCTCTTTGGCGCCGAAGCCGCCAACGTGCAGCCCAACTCGGGCTCGCAGGCCAATCAGGGTGTCTACAACGCCGTGCTAAAGCCCGGCGACACCGTGCTGGGCATGAGCCTGGCCGAAGGCGGCCACCTCACGCACGGCGCGTCGGTCAACCAGTCGGGCAAGCTGTACAACTTCATCCAGTACGGCCTGGACGCCAACGAAGTGCTCGACTATGCCAAGGTCGAAGCCCTGGCCCGCGAGCACAAGCCCAAGATGATCGTGGGCGGCGCTTCGGCCTATTCGCTGCACATCGACTTCGAACGCCTGGCCCGCATTGCGCACGACAACGGCGCGTTGTTCATGGTCGACATCGCCCACTACGCGGGTCTGGTGGCCGGCGGCGTCTATCCCAACCCCGTGCCGCATGCCGACTTTGTCACTTCCACTACGCACAAATCCCTGCGCGGCCCGCGCGGCGGCGTCATCATGATGAAGGCCGAGTTCGAAAAGGCCGTCAATTCCGCGATCTTCCCCGGCATCCAGGGCGGCCCGCTGATGCACGTCATCGCCGCCAAGGCCGTAGCCTTCCAGGAGGCCCTCTCGCCCGATTTCAAGGTCTACGCGCAGCAAGTGGCCAAGAACGCCAAGTTGCTGGCCGACACGTTGGTCAAGCGCGGCCTGCGCATCGTCTCGGGCAAGACCGAAAGCCACCTCATGCTGGTCGATCTGCGCGCCAAGGGCATTACGGGCAAAGAGGCCGAAGCGGTGCTGGGTCAGGCCCACATCACGGTCAACAAGAACGCCATTCCCAACGATCCGGAAAAGCCCTTCGTCACCAGCGGCATTCGCGTGGGCACTCCGGCCATGACCACGCGCGGCTTCAAGGAAGCCGAAGCCGAACTCACCGGCAACCTCATCGCCGACGTGCTCGACAACCCGCGCGACGAAGCCAACATCGCCGCCGTGCGTGCCCGCGTGAACGAGCTCACCGCGCGTCTGCCGGTCTACCGAGGCTAAAACGGCTGCTTTGCGCCACACACGGCTGCTTTCGGGCAGCCGTTGTCGCATGCGCGCTGTCCAAGCGATCCCGTCCCCATTACAATCGCCGTAATAACCGGGTCATCCTCGAGGGTATGCGCATGAAGTGTCCTTTCTGCGACAACGGCGATACGCAGGTCGTGGATAGCCGCGTCTCCGAAGAAGGCGACACGATTCGCCGCCGCCGCCGCTGCCTGGCTTGCGACAAGCGTTTCACCACTTACGAGCGCGTCGAACTCGTCATGCCGTCGGTGGTCAAGCGCAACGGCATCCGCGTCGAATACGACGCGGCCAAATTGCGGGCCAGCCTTGCTCTGGCGTTGCGCAAACGCGCCATCAGCACTGCCGACGTCGATGCCGCCGTCGCGCGCATCGAAGAAAAGCTTCTGGCCAGCGGCATGCGCGAGGTGCCCAGCGAACGCATCGGCGAATTGGTCATGGGCGAATTGAAGAAGCTCGACAAGGTGGCCTACGTGCGTTTTGCCTCGGTTTACAAGAGCTTCGAAGATATCGGCGAATTCATCGATGCCATCCGCGAAATGCAAGGCCCGCCTGCGCCGGGCAAGCTGCGCAAAGAATAAATCGGTTGACGCTAATGTGCGCCGGCGCGCAGCGCGCCGGGCGTGTTTGGCGCATGACGCCGCCAAACCCTCCTCAGATGATGCGCCGAGCCGAAGCCCGCGCGCTCGGCCACCTGCTCCAGGCTAAGCCGCGTTTCGCGTATCAGCTCGCCCGCCAGGGTGAGTCGTATGCGATAGAGATAGTCCATGGGCGTGCAGCCGGCGTGTTCGGTGAACAGCCGGTTGAGGTGGCGCGCACTGGTGTGCGCCATGTCCGCCAGGTTGGCGGCCGACCAGTCCGCCGCAGGCTCGCGCAGAATGGCGTCCTGCACCCGATGCACCGCTGGGTGCACATGGTTGCGGCCTTCCAACCAGGGCGAGAGTGCCGGATCCTGGCCGGCACGGCGCAGGTACACCACCATATGCCGCGCCGTTGCGCTGGCGATCTGCGGTCCGCAGACGCGCGCCACGAGATGCAGAGCCAGATCGATGCCGGCCGTGATGCCCGCGCTGGTGTAGAGATTGCCGTCTTCCACGAAGATGCGATTGTCCAGGACGCGGACAGTGGGGTCGAGCTCGGCCAACTTGGCCAGACAGGTGTGATGGCTGGTGCATTCGCGCCCGTACAGCAGGCCTGCCCTGGCCGCCAGCAGCGCGCCGGCGCATACCGAGATGAGCGTGCAGCCCTCGGGCAGGCCACGTGCGAGCCAGTCCACCACGGCGCAGATCTGCGGATCCTGCCAATCCGGGCCCGAGCCGATCTGGCCCGCCAGGACCACCAGCGCGTTCGCGGGCAGTCGGGCGGGCAGGGGCTCCAGCCGACTCAGATACAGGCCGGCAAAGCCGGTTTCCAGTTCGTCGGCCGGTCCGCAGTAGTGCTGCGCGAAGGTCCCCGGCGCAAACAGGTTGGCCGAGCGGAACACCTCGCTCGGTCCGGCCAGATCCAGCAGGACGATATCGCGCGTGACGATGAAATAAACCGGGATGGTCATGTGGTCCGCTCGCTGCTGGCTGCGCGCTTGCTCGTCCCGGGCGATCAGTCGGCCAAGGCCTGCGCGGCCGGCAGGATTTTGGCGAAGCGGTTCACCAGTACCAGCTCGGTGTGGTCCTTGATCTCTTGCGGCGTATAGACGCGGCCCGAAGGACTGGTCATCGCGAAGGTCAGCGTGGCGTCCATGGCGTATTTCACTTTGAAGCCGTCGTCCGAGGCATGGCGTGCCGTGGTTTCGCAGCATTGTTCCGTGCGGATGCCGCAGACGATCACTTCTTCGATGCCGTGTTCGCGCAGCCAGGTCTGCAGGCTGGTGCCTTCGTCGTCGAGCCCGTAGAAAGACGAATGCACCTTCTTGTAGAACACGTCGGTCGTGCGCGGCATTTTCAACTCGGCCAGCGTCTTTACATAGCCCGAGTCGCGGCTGAAGACGCTCGCGGGCTTTTCGGGCCCGTGAATATGGAACACCTGCAGGATGGGAACGCCGCGCGCCGCGGCGGTGTCGAGCAGGTCTTGCGTGGCCTGGATGAAGGCGGGCAGGTCCGCGTCGCTCCAGAAGGGCAACTGGCGGAAGGATTCCTGGATGTCGATGGCGATGACGGCTTGTTTCATGATGACCTGTGAGTGACGGAAACAGACATGGAAGAGGAGGCGCAATCGGGATTGTGCACCCTGCGGGTGGAAGCCGGGTTGGCGGCAAGCTCGCCGGAAGGTCGCCGGGGCCGGGGCACGAATTCGCCGCCGCAGTTAGGGCAGCGCCCGCCCAGCACCGTTTCCACGCAATCTTGGCAGAAAGTGCATTCGAACGAGCAGATGCGCGCGCTCGGGTCGTTCGGCGGCAGGTCCCGGTCGCAGCATTCGCAGCTAGGTCGCAGTTCCAGCATAAGGCTCTCCTGGTGGGGAATGTTGGTATTCTGTCCGCAAAGACGGCCCCGCGCGAGATAGGCGGCGGACTTTCACCAGACCAAAACGGACATGACGATGAGCGTGCTGCTGGAACAAAATTTCGAACGCACCCTGGACGCCTGGGTACGCGAGTTTTCCGACCCGTCATACGAGGGCGCCCAAATCGAAGCCTGGCTCTTCGAAGACGAGGCCGCTCGCCGAGACGCCGAGCGCCGACTGGCCGATGCCGGCGTGACCGCGAAGTTTCGCAGCGCCTACAAGCCGCTGGTGCACTATTTTCTGGAAGACGCGGACCGTGACGGATTGCAGGCCGTGTCCATCCGCTATCCGGTGCACGAGGCCGCGCTGGCCACGCGTTTTACGCTGGAGGCGTATCCGCTGGCCGGCATGCTGGAAGGCGTCGAACTGTCGTTCGCGGCCGGCGACGACGCGCTGTATTACGGGGTCGAGCTGCGCTATGAGGATGGCCGCACCAAGCGCGCATGGGTCTACGCGCCCAACCGTCTGGGCAAAGACTACGCCGGGCAGGATGCCTTGTCTCCCACCGGCTGGGTGCGCGCCGTCGATGCCGGCGGCGTGCGACTGGACGAGGCGCGCGACACCGAGTTGTCGCTGGTCTACGAAGCCGCCATGGATGCTGTGAGCGGGCATCCCTGGGGCGATAGCGAACCCTATTTCGAACGCCTGGAAATCCGCATCGACATACCCGCCATCGAACGAGCCCTGGGCTATGGCGACGAGGTGATGAGCACCGTCGAGGCGCTGCACGAAGACATCTACTTCGGTCTGCTGGAAGTGTTCCAGCGGCATTCGGGACGGCCGCTGGGCAGCCGCGGCCTGCAGCCGGGGCAGATCATTCCCGACGTGCGCCGCGCCGCGCAGGGCGGCGGCGCATCGGTGCGCGTTTCGACCGAGGCATACGACGCTGTGACGGACGTCGCGCCCGACGCGCCCGGGCTGCCGCTGGAGCAGATCGACGCGCCGCTGACGCCCGCGCGCATTGCCCACGAAATGCGGCAGATCGGCGGCGAACCCTACGCCGTTCGCACGCGCCAGGGTCGACCCGTGCTGTGCACCTACGTCCAAGGCAGCGGCCCGGCCGTACTGATTTCCGGCGGTCAGCACGCCAATGAGGCCTCGGGCGTCGTGGGCGCGCTGCGTGCCGCGCATACGCTAAAAAAGCGCCCCGGCGCGCATTTTGCGTTGATCGCCTCCGAGAACCCGGACGGCTACGCCATGTATGCGCGTCTGCGCGAGCACAACCCGCGGCACATGCTGCACGCCGCGCGCTACTCGGCCCTGGGCGACGACCTGGCCTATCGCGAGCGCGAGCCCGCCTACGAGTCGGCCGCACGCCGCCAGGCCTTGGACGTCAGCGGAGCGCAGCTGCACGTCAATCTGCACGGCTACCCTGCGCATGAATGGACGCGCCCTTTGGCCGGCTATCTGCCGCGCGGCTTCGAATCGTGGACCCTGCCCAAGGGCTTCTTTTTGCTGCTCAGGCATCACCCCGGCTGGGGCGACAAGGCGCGTGCCCTGATGGCCGAAGCGACCCGCCGACTGGCCGAGCGCATGCCCGAGCTGGCCGCCTTCAATGCGCGCCAGCTCGCGGTTTTCCGAGCCCATGCCCTGGAGCAGGGTTTCGAAACGATGCACGGCATTCCCGTGCTGGTTGCCCAGAGCGAGGCCGAGGCCGCGCCGCTGGCGCTCATCGCCGAGTTCCCGGACGAGACCCTCTACGGCGAGGCTTTTCGCTTCGCGCAGTCGGTGCAGACCGAAACGGTGCTGGCGGCGGTGCAGGCCTATCTGGCGCTGTGAGGCCAGGGGACTGCCGACAGGCCCTGGACATACAATCGATCGCTATGGCCGACTCCTCGCCGCAAGACCTTGCCCTTATGCGCCGCGCCCTCGATTTGGCGCAGAGTGTGCTCTACACCACCTCGCCCAATCCGCGCGTCGGCTGCGTGATCATGCGAGGCGGTCAGGTGCTGGGCGAAGGCGCCACCCAGCCTCCCGGCGGCCCGCATGCCGAGATCGGTGCCTTGCGCGATGCCCAGGCCCGCGGTCATTCGGTCGAGGGTTCCACGTTTTATGTCACGCTGGAGCCGTGCAGCCATTACGGCCGTACGCCGCCCTGTGTCGACGCGCTCGTGGCCGCCATGCCCGCCCTCTTCGTGGTCGCCATGGGCGATCCCAATCCCCAGGTCAACGGCCGCGGCCTGGCCAAACTGCGCGCGGCCGGCATTGCGGTCGATGTGGGCCTGTGTCTGGACGAAGCCCTGGCGCTCAATCCGGGGTTCGTGGCGCGCATGCGGCGCGGCACGCCCTGGACCTGGCTCAAACTGGCAGCATCGCTCGACGGCCGCAGCGCGCTGCGCAACGGCGTGTCGCAATGGATCACCGGCCGCGAGGCCCGCGCCGACGGCCATCACTGGCGCGCCCGCAGCTGCGTGGTGCTCACCGGCATGGGCACGGTGCTGGCCGACGATCCCCGACTCAATGTGCGCGACGTCGATACGCCGCGCCAGCCGCGCAAGGCCGTGGTCGACGGCCGCTTCGTCATTCCCGAAGACGCGCGCCTGTTCGACGGAACCGAAGTGCTGGTATTTACGGCCAGGTCCGATCCGGCCAAGGCCGAGCGCCTGGCGCTCAGAAACGTAAAGACCATACTCATGCCTGGCGCAGACCCTTTGCGGGTCGATTTGCCTGGCATGATGCGCTGGCTGGGCGAGCACGATGTCAACGAAGTGCATGTCGAAAGCGGCGCGAACCTGTCAGGCGCGCTGCTGTCGGCCGGCTGTGTCGACGAACTGCTGGCCTATCTGGCGCCCATGCTGCTTGGCGACGCACAGGGCATGGTGCACTTGCCCGCGCTCGACAGCCTGGACGCGGCGCAGCGCTTCGAATTCATCGAGACGCTGCGTCTGGGTGCCGATGTGCGGCTGCGCGCGCGCCTGGCGCAGCACTGGCAGGCGTTGCGGTCGGGGCTGGATGCCGCGCCGCCGTCGGCTTGAGTGTTTTTTCAATACACTTATTAAATATCCGTTTGAAGGACATCCCGTCATGTTTACCGGTCTCGTCGCGGCAGTGGGCCGCATCGTCGACGTCCAGCCGCTTCCTGGCGGCCAAGAGGCGGGCGTGCGGCTGAAGATAGATGCGGACGGCCTGGACCTGGGCAATGTGGGCCTGGGCGATTCGATCGCGATACAGGGTGCCTGCATGACGGTGATATCTCTGCCCTCCGCCGGGCAATTCGAGGTCGACGTGTCGCAGGAAAGCCTGCGCCGCACCGTGGGGCTCAACCGAGAGGGCGAGGTAAATCTGGAGAAATCGCTATGCGTGGGCGACCAGATCGGCGGCCACCTGGTGTCGGGCCATGTGGACGGCTTGGGCGAAATCGTGAGTTTCGACACCGTGGGCGAATCGCGCGAGCTCGTCATCCGCATACCAAAGTCATTGGCGCGCTATCTGGCCTACAAGGGTTCGGTCACCGTCAACGGCATCAGCCTCACGGTCAACCGGGTGCGCGACGACGAAAACGGCTGCGAGATCAGCATCAACATCATCCCGCACACGCAGCAGGTGACTACGCTGCGCAACGTGGGCGCGGGCGACAAGGTCAATATCGAGATCGACACCATTGCGCGGTATGTGGAGCGCATGTTGTCCACACAGTCCTAGGGCTGTGCGTTTCGATAGAGCATTTATTGGCAATATTTCGCGAGATTGCGATATGAGCGGCAGACTCCCCGCGTTTCATCCCGATTCCGCCACGAACGAACAGCAAAGCGTGCTGCGCGAGATCCTGAACGGGCCGCGCGGCAATCTGAACGGGCCTTTTCTCGGGTGGATCCACAGCCCGGAGCTGGCCCAGCACGCGCAACGCCTCGGGGCGTTCTGCCGCTATCAGACGGGATTGCCGCTGCGCCTGTCCGAATTGGCCATCCTGGTGACGGCGGCGCAATGGAAGTCGCAGGCGGAGTGGCACATCCATCATCCGATCGCGCTCGAGGCAGGGGTGCCCGCTGCAACGGCGGAATCGATACGCGTCGGCGAGCCGCCTGTATTCGAACACCCGGACGATGAATTGATCTTCAGCTTCGCCACTGAGCTTTATGCGGCCAAGCGGGTTTCCGACGAGACCTATGACCAGGCGGTCGCACGATTCGGACATACCGTCGTCGTCAACCTGGTCGGCTTGCTCGGCTACTACGCGCTCGTGGCCATGACGCTCAACACCTTCGACATGCGCGCGCAAGGCCAGTCCACGCTGCCGTTCGAAGAGCCGGCCGACCGGTAGCCAGCACCGCGGCGATTTCAGTAGTGCACGAAATCTTCGTTGCTATCGGGGATCGCGCTCAGCAGCGGGTCCAGTCCGAAGCAATCCAGGCGTCGCGCAGCGCTGACCAGGGTCGCATATAGCTTTTGCGCCAGGCTGCGATGCCGGGCGCCGCCGCGGCGCAATTCCCGGTGTTGCCGCACAGCGAAGCGCATGGGGCAGCATTGCATGAAAGACTCCTCTGAATCCGCGCCCTACCAGCGCGCGCCGGCCGATGCGACCAACCCGGCCAGCACGTCGCGCAGCCCGGTCGGGCCGAAGCGCCTCTCGGTGCCTGCTGCCGCGTCGACCCACCCGTTATTCTGCGCATCGCTCGTTTCGATGACGAGATCGGCCATGTTCGGATTCATCCCCGCCTGCTCAAGCACAGTGGACCATTTCTCGCGCGGCAGGGCATACGCGCCGACGTCGCGGTCGCACACCTCGGCGAGCGCGTGCGCGGCATCCTCGGCACTGTATCGCTGTGCCGCCTCCACGCTCACGATGCGTACGCCGCTGGCGGCCGGCTCGTCGAGCAGCAGCTGTGCGGCAACGACGCCGACGTCGTGCGCCGACACGGTCGGAAACCGCTTGTCGATCGGATGGTACAGCGTGGCAAGAACCCCGTTGGACATCGCGTGCGGCAATACGCGTATCCAATTCTGCATATGTGGGGCGGAGCGCAGCAGGGTAAGCCGCGGCGCAATCTCCTTGAATTTCGCTTCCATCTCGCCGTACAGCATCGGTATCCCTATCCCGTCGGCCACTTCAGCGCCATAGTCCGACAAGGCGAGCACGTGCAGGTGCGGATGGTCGCCCAGGACGCGCGCGGTCGTGGCGATCGTATGGCGCATCTCGGCGGCAGGGTCCGCTGCCCCATACGGCACGGGGCACAGCATCTGCACAGCCTGCGCGCCTTCGAGCGCGCGCCGCACGGACACCTCGTCGCCCAGATCGGCGATCGCGACTTCACATCCCAGCCGCCACAGCGCTTCGCCCTGAGCCGGATTGCGCACGATGGCGCGCACCTCGCGTCCCTCTCTCCTGAGTGCCGCCACAGTCGAGCGTCCAACCTTGCCTGATGCGCCAAAAATTACGTACATGATGCGTCTCCCGATTCGACCAGCGCCGAGCTTACGCAGCCTCGAACGTGAAAGCGCGCGGAAACGGAGGAATCGCAGCAGATTCGGATGACGATCTGCGCCGCGGCCGCCGCGCCAAGGCTGGAAATGAAGCAGAATAGGGCGTTCGGCCAGTCGGCCGGGAAGGATCGGACGATGAATCTCGCTCATATCGCGCTGGAGCCGCATTCGGGCCAACGCGTCAGCCTGTTGTCCAGCGCCTCGCTGGGCTGGTCCGGTTTCGGCGCGGACATGTTCGGAATCTCCGCGGGGCGGCATCGCATTCCCGGGTTCAAGCATCATCGCGTCGGTGTGCATGTCGGCGCGCCTGTCAACGCAGTTTGCCGTTGCGACACTTCACGCTCGACGCGGATCCAGGCGCATGGCGACGTCGACGTCATTCCCGCCGGCCTCGATGGCGAATGGTCCGACGATGCCGACTGTACCGTCCTCGGCATCTGGTTCTCGGACGAGCTTGTGCGCAAGACCTGCGATCAGCTCGGCCTGAAGGCGGCCGATGCGCAAATCCATCACCGGCTCCAGTGGCGCGATGCGCGCTTCCAGCATATGGCATGGGCGCTGCGCGCCGAGCTCGAAGCCAAGGATACCTGCGATCCGCTTTTCGCCGAAAGCCTGTGCACGGGCATGATCGTGCGCCTGGCAGGCGCCCAGGTGCAGCGCGACCGCAGACGGCGTGTCTTGTCGCCCAGGGCGGCGGCGCGCGTTCTCGACTATATCGAGGCGCATCTCGATGCACCCCTCACGCTCGGCGAGCTGGCCGCGCTGGTCGAGTTGAGCGTGCCGCATTTCAAGGTGCTGTTTCGCGAAACCGTGGGCGTCCCCGTGCACAGGCATGTCGTGCTGCGTCGGCTCGATCGGGCCAAGTCCTTGCTGATGCAAGGCAAGATGAGCGTGGGGCAGGTGGCGCTGGAAGCAGGTTTCGCGCACCAAAGCCATATGGCCGCGTGGATGAAACGCGAGTTCGGCATGACGCCGCGCGACGTCCTGCGCAGTTCCCTCTAGAGATGACAGGCTAAGCCGGCCAATAATTCTCGAAGACGCAATCTCGCAGCGGTTTGCGCTCGGCCCATCCTTCGATTTCCAGCATGGGCGCGTCATAAAACTGTTCGACGTGTCCGAGGCACAGGATCGCGACCGGCTTGGCGCCGGCGGGCATGCGCAGAATCTCGCGCACCGCGTCCGGATCGAAAATCGACACCCAGCCCAGGCCCAGGCCCTCGGCGCGGGCGGCCAGCCACATGTTCTGAATGGCGCAGGCGACTGAGGCCAGATCCATTTCCGGCAGGGTGCGCCGCCCGAAGACATGGCCTTCGCGGCCGTCCATCAGGCCCACCACCAGTATTTCGGCGCATTGGCGCATGCCTTCCACCTTCAGGCGCATGAACTCGTCGCGGCGCTTGCCCAAGGCATCGGCGGTTTTCAACCGTTCGCGTTCCACCTCGGCGTGCAGCGTCTCGCGCAATGCCGGATCGGTGATGCGCAGGATACGCCAGGGCTGCATGTAGCCGACGCTGGGCGCATGGTGCGCGGCATCGATCAGGCGGCTCAGGGTAGCGGCGTCGACCGGGGACGATGCGAAGTGGCGCATGTCGCGCCGCTCGTGGATGGCGCGGTAGACCGCCGCCCGTTCGGATTCGCTGAAAGAATGCCCCATGCAAGAACGCCTTCTAGGCGGATAGTCGGTTGAAAGGTTGCGCAGAAGACTGTACCCCAGGCCAGGCGCAGACCTTGTTCCGACAGCTACCAGGTTGTGCGCATTGCCCGCGCACGGATCATTCGCCGAACAGATTGCGTTGCACTTGTTCCAGATGCTGTGACAGCAGCGCGCCGGCGCGGACGGCATCGCGGTCGCGCAGCGCCGCCACGATAGCCCGGTGCTGGCGTTCGTATTCCTGGCGTCGCTGCGGCGTGAGCGAATTGCGCTTGAGCCTGCCCCACTCGCCTTGTTCGCGCGCGCGGTTGGTCAGCGCCAGGTTCTGCACGAAGAGGGCATTGTGCGTGGCCACCGCGAAGGCCTTGTGCAGTTCGCCGTCCCAGCGCTCGAAATCCTCGATGGTCTGGGCGGCTTCCGAGCGGTCCAGGCAGGACTGCATGGCGGCGAAATCGGCAGCCGTGGCGTGCCGCGCGATCAGGATGGGCATCAGCGGCTCGATCAGCCTGCGCGCCTCCATGAGCTCGGCCGGACTGACGTGCATGTCCAGCCAGCCAGCCTGATTGGAACTCGCAAGCCCGTCGGCGCCATGCAGCACGAAGGTGCCGCTGCCGGCGGCCTGCGCGATCAGGCCGCGTTCGCGGAACTGCGCCAGCACGCGCCGCACGGTGCCGCGCGAGGTGTTGAAACGCTGGCTCAGCTCGCGTTCGGGAGGCAGCCTCACACCGGCGCGCAATTGCCCTGCGCACATGGCGTCATTCAAATATGCCGAGAGCGCCTTGGCGCCTGTGGATCTCAAGGCCGTGCGGCCGTCATGCGTGTGTGCGTCGGATTCTTCCACGATGGACTCCTGCTTTGTGGAATAGTATATACGGTACCAATTGGTTAATTAAATGCCCAAATTTGATTGAAATATTGTCCAATTGGTTCTATAAAATGAGCCGATTCTATAAAAGCTGAACCAAATGGATCTGTTCATTCACAATAGGCTGGTGTCATGAAATTCGCAAATCTCTCTCTCGATGGCAAGCAAACCATTGCCGTGGTCGACCCCGACGGCGGCCGCTTCTGGCCCGTATCGGATCTGGTGCCGGGCTTTGCCGGCGATCTCGTCGACCTGATCGCCAGCCATGGCCGGCTGGCGGCCGCGTTGCAGCCGTCCGGTCCAGGCAGGCCGTTATCCGCGGCGGCGCCGCTGGCGCCAATAGACCGTCCTCGCCGCAACATCCTGTGCGTGGGCAAGAACTATCACGATCACGCCGCCGAATTCAGCAAATCGGGCTTCGACAGCAGCGCCAAGGCCGGCGAACTCGCGCCCGAGGCGCCCGTGGTCTTCACCAAGGCCTACACCTCCGTCATCGGGCCCGGCGCATTCATTCCCTCGCATGAAGCGGTGACTTCCCAATTGGACTACGAGGCCGAGCTGGCGGTGGTTATCGGCAAGCCCGGCCTGGGCATCAAAAAATCGGAAGCTTTCGATCATGTGTTCGGCTACACGATCATCAACGACTTTACGGCCAGGGATCTGCAGAAGCTGCATCGCCAATGGTTTCTGGGCAAGTCGCTCGACGGCTTCTGCCCCATGGGCCCTTACGTGACGACGTTCGATGAGGTCGACGCGCGCAGCCTGGATGTGAAGTGCTGGGTCAACGGCGAACTGCGCCAGAACGCCAACACGTCGCAATTGATTTTCGACATTCCCACGCTGATCGAGACGATCTCGGCAGGCATGACCCTGCTGCCCGGCGACATCATCGCCACGGGCACACCGGCCGGCGTGGGCATCGGCTTTACGCCGCCGCGCTTCGTGCGCTCCGGCGACGTCATTCGTATCGAAATCCAGGGCCTGGGTACGCTGGAGAACACGGTAGCCTGATTCGCGGCGCCCGGGTTTAAGGGCGCCGACCGACAACGACAACACGAAGAACGAGGAGACAAGCAATGCGAGGAACTTTTTTTGCAAGCCTGGCCTGCCTGGCCGCAGCGGCGTTTCTGCCGACGCAGGCTTCGGCCCGCGAGAGCTATCCCGATCATGCCGTCACGATCGTCGTGCCTTTCGCCGCAGGCGGATCGGCGGACGTCTATGCGCGGGTCCTGGCCCAGGAGCTGGGCAAAGCGACCGGCCAGTCTTTCATTGTCGAGGACAAGCCGGGCGCCGGCGCGGTGATCGGCACGCAATACGTCGCCAAAGCCGCGCCGGACGGCTATACCTTGCTGGTGATCTCGAACACGCAGACGGTCAACGAGTCCTTGCTCAAGCGGCGGCCTTACGAGCTGATGCGCGACTTCGTTCCCATCACACCGATCAACGAGGCGCCGCTGGTGCTGGCGGTGCGGGCCACGCTGCCGGCGCATAGCCTGGCCGACCTGATCCGCGAGGCCAAGGCCCAACCCGGCAAGCTGAACTATGCGTCGTCGGGCACGGGCACGCCCTACAACATGGCGGGCGAACTGTTCAAGCACATGGCCGGGGTGAACATCGTGCACATTCCCTATAAGGGCAGCAATGAGGCGCGCACCGACTTGCTGAGCGGACAGGTGGACATGATGTTCGACGCGGTCAGCACCATGGCCCCGCTGATCGCCGGCGGCAGGGTACGCGCGCTGGGCGTGACCAGCAAGACGCGTTCGGCGGTGCTGCCCGACGTGCCCACGATGGCGCAGGCCGGGTTGCCTGGCTACACCGCAACGCTGTGGCTGGGCCTGCTTGCGCCCAAGGGCACGCCCAAGGCCGTTGTGGACAAGCTCAATCATGAAATCGGCAAGATCACGCAGCGCCAGGACATACGCGAGTCCTGGGCCAAGAGCGGCGTGACGCCCCTGCAGATGTCACCCGGGGAATTCACCCAATTCCTCAAGCAGGACATCGTCAAATGGCATGAGATCGTCGATGCGGCGCATATTTCCGTGAACTGACCCGAGTTCACCGATCACAATGGAGCGGTAATGGAATTGGTACTTTTCAGCGGCGGCGCCGCGAAGGCCGTGGCGAGCGGCCTGCAGGGCGACTTCGAGGCAGGGCAGGGCTGCGTCCTGTCCGCCACGTTCGGCGCCGTGGGGCTGATGCGCGACAAGCTGCTGTCCGGCGAGCCCTGCGATGTTCTGATCCTGTCGGCCTCGCTGATCGAGGCGTTGGAACGGCAGGGGCACGTCGTCGCGGGCAGCGCCAGGGATCTAGGCGGCGTGGCGACCGGCGTGGCCGTGCGATCCGCCGACCCGGACGTGGCCATCGGCGACGCAGAGGCCTTGCGCGCCGCGCTGTCTGCCGCGCAGGGACTTTATGTCCCGCATCTGAGCAAGTCCAGCGCGGGCATTCATGTGGCGAGCGTGCTGGAGCGCCTGGGACTCACTCAGACCCTGCACGGACGCATACACGAGCATCCGAACGGCGCGACGGCCATGCGCGAGATGGCTGCCGCGGCGGGCGACGGTCTGGTGGGATGCACCCAGGTTACGGAGATCCTCTACACGCCGGGTGTGAAGCTGGTGGGCGAGCTGCCGCCAGGCTACGGTCTGGACACGGTGTATACCGCTGCCGTATGTGCCCGGGCGCGGCAGCCTGAGCTCGCCGCGCGCTTTGTGCAGGCGCTGGCTGGCGAAGCATCACGCCAACTGCGCCAGACTGCAGGCTTCAAACTCGAAGCATAAATATCCGGCAGGACCGCCGCCGCGCTGAATGCGACGCTACTGCCGACCGGCGGCGGCTAAAACCCGGCTTTCGCGCCGGCTGCGCCAGCCGAAGAGATACGCCAAGATCGCCGAAACCAGCAGGGTCGCGCTGACGAAGTACAGGCCCAGCGAGTAATCGCCGCTGACATCGCGCAGCTTGCCGATCACTATCGGGCCGATGGTGCCGCCGATCAGGCCGCCCATCGCGTTGACTAGCGCGATGCCGGTGGCCGCTGCGGAGCCGGACAGGAACTGCGTGGGCATGCTCCAGAGCGGCGGCTTGGCCGCGTTGATGCCGAAGTTGGCGATGGACAGGCCGGCGACCATGACGATTGCGCCGGTCGCGTGGCCTGATAGCAGCATCCCGACGCAGGCCGCCAGGCAGGCGACGGCCACGTGCAGGCGCCGTTCGCCGGTGCGATCCGAACGGCGCGCCCACAGCACCATGGTAACGACCGCGACCAGGTTCGGGATCGCGTTCACCAAGCCCAGCTGGAAGTAGCTGAAGCCGAACTGGTGAATGATCATTGGTGCCCAGATGCCGATGGCGTACAGGCCGGTCGAGGTGCCCGCGTAGACCAGCGAAAGCAGCAGCACGCGTGGATCCTTGAAGGCATCCCAGACGCTGGATTTGCTCTGCGCGGCTTTCAGATCGCGTTCACGCCGCATTTCTTCGCTCAGCCATTGGCGCTCCGCAGGTGCGAGCCACCTAGCGTCTTCCGGCCGGTCGGTCAGGAAGAACCAGGAGACGATGCCCAGCAGCACGGTCGGCGCGCCTTCGGCCAAGAACAGCCATTGCCAGCCATGCAGGTTTGCGACGCCTTCCAGGTTCATCAGCGCGCCCGAGATGGGCGAACCGATCATGTTCGACAGCGGCGCGGCCGCCATGAACAGCGCCGTGACGAGCGCGCGGCGGCGCGCCGGAAACCAGAAGCTCAGGTAGAGAATCACGCCGGGGAAAAACCCCGCCTCGGCCAGGCCGAGCAGCAAGCGCAGCGCATAGAAGCTATACGGTCCCACCACGAACGCGGTGGCCGCCGACAGCAGCCCCCAAAGCACCATGAGCAGCGCAATCCATCGGCGCGCCCCCACGCGCTGCAATGCCAGGTTGGACGGCATGCCGGCCAGGATGTAGCCGATGAAGAAGACCCCGGCGCCGACGCCGAACATGGCCTTGGTCAGGCCGATGTCGTGGTTCATCGTCAGACCGGCGAAGCCGACGTTGACGCGATTGAGGAAACTGAGGAAATAAAGAACGATGATGAAAGGCGTGATGCGTCGGGATATCCTGCGAACGACGCGGGTTTCCATCACCTCGTCGGGACTTTCGATTATCGTAGGCATAAGTGTCTCCTGCCGTTGCGTGCGCCGCACGAACGGTTTGTGTTGTGTGTGGAAAATCCGGCCCGCGCGGCGCGCTGGGTTTTGCCGCTGTTTACCGCGGTTTATCTATGCATACCGCCGTGCTCAGATCGATGCGGCACCAGGGCATGGCCGCCCGGTGGCATGCCTCGAAGGTATCGATGGCGTCTTCCTGGCGCAGCGTCATGCCTACCATGTCCAAACCCACCACCAGCATCTGTTTCTGGCGCGCCGGCAAGGCGAAGGCATGACGCCGACCCGAAGGCCCGATTACGACTTCGTTTCCGACGTCGATGGTCAGCCGCTTGTCGCGGCTGTCTTCGATCTCGGCGGCGATGGCTTCGATCTGTTCCGCGGGAAGCGAGACCAGCAGCAGCCGGTTGTTCGACGCATTGAAGTAAAAAATCTCGCCATAGCTCGGCGCGATCACCGCGTCGAAGCCGGCCTGCTGCAGGCCCCACACGGCGTGCTCGCGGCTGGAGCCGCAGCCGAAGTTGGCGCCGCCCAGAAGAATTTTCGCGCCGCGGTATTCGGGGCGATTCAGCACGAACCGATCGCGGGCTTGGCCGTCCGCGTCGAAGCGCAGGTCGTGCAGCAGACCGCGGGCCAGTCCCGACTTATCGATGCCCAGCAGAAACTGCTTGGGCATGATCTGGTCGGTATCGAGGTTGTTGATCGGCAGCGGCGCGGCGATGCCGGCGATCACGAGCGGTTCAGTCATGGTCGAACTCCTTGCGTATGTCTACGATGCGGCCCGCGATCGCGGCAGCGGCGGCCATCGCAGGGCTCATCAGATGGGTCTTGCTGTCGCGACCTTGGCGCCCTTCGAAATTGCGGTTGGTCGTCGAGGCGCAGCGTTCGCCCGGCGCCAGCACGTCGTCGTTCATCGCCAGGCACATCGAGCAGCCCGGCTGGCGCCACTCGAATCCCGCGTCGATGAGGATCTGCGCGGTGCCCTCGCGCTCGGCCTCGTCGCGCACCATTCCCGAGCCGGGGACAACCATCGCCCGCACCGTCGGGGCCACCTTGCGGCCGCGCACCACGTCGGCGGCCGCGCGCAGGTCTTCGATGCGGGCGTTGGTGCACGAACCGATGAACACGCGGTCGATGGGCGTGCCCTCGATGGCTGCGCCTGCCGTCAGTCCGATGTAATCGAGCGCCTTGCGCAGAGTGGCGATGTCCAGGCCCGAGCCGTTTTCTGCCTCGGGTATGCGGCCGTCGATCGGCACAGCCTGATCCGGGCTGGTGCCCCAAGTGACATACGGTGCGACGCCTTGGGCGTCGAACCTGTGCTCTGCATCGAAATGCGCGTCGTCGTCCGAGCGCAGCCGAGACCAGGCCTCGCACGCGGCTTCAAGCGTTGCGGCGTCCAGATCGCGCACCTTGCCGCGGACATAGTCCAGCGTCGTGCGGTCCGGAGCGATCAGCGCGGCTCGGGCGCCGGCTTCCACGGTCATATTGCACAGGGTCATGCGGGCCTCGGCGGACAGCGCGGCGATCGCCTCGCCCATGTATTCGACCGCGTAGCCGCGCGCGCCCTGGGCGCCGATACGGGCAATGATGTGCAGCACCAGATCCTTGGACGTGGCGCCGCGCGCCAGCAAGCCGTCCACGACAATGCGCATGTTTTGCGCGACGCGGTAGACCAGCGTCTGCGTCGCCAGTACGTGCTCGACCTCCGAGGTGCCGATGCCGAATCCCAATGCGCCGAGCGCGCCGTAGGTGGTCGTATGGCTGTCGCCGCACAGCACCACCATGCCGGGGCGGATCAGGCCGAGCTCGGGCGCGACGACGTGCTCGATGCCTTGGATGGGGTCGTGCACGTCGAACAGATGTATGCCGTGCCGGGTGCAGTTGCGGGCGAAATTGGCGGCCTGCTTGGCGGCATCCATGATCTCGATGACGCGCGAGCTCGCCGGCACGGGTTTGGTGGGGATCACGTGGTCGACCACGCCCATTTGCTGGTGCGGGCGCCTCACGCGCAGCCCCTTCTCATGCAGCCCCGCGAAGGCCTGAGGGCTGGTGTATTCGTTCATGATGTGCAGGTCGGCGTAGAGCAGCACGTGCTCGGCGTCGACGATCGATACCGTGTGCGTATCGACCAGTTTTTGGTAAAGCGTGCGCGAAGACATGGCGAAATCCGATTTGAAATGGACGAGCGGATAGAGAGGCGCCCGCGAGGGCAGCCTCAAGCAAGACTTCGTAGGGGTAAATCAGCGCTGCAGGAAGGGCAGCACGCGCTCTAGCAACAGCTCAGGCGCTTCTTCCGGTATGTAGTGGCCGCAGGGCAGGGCATGGCCCTCGACGTCCGCGCTCCACTTGCGCCACTCGGTCAAGGGGTCGAAGCATTTGCCGATCACGCCGTCAGCGCCCCATAGCGCCAGGAAAGGGCAGGTTATCTTCCTGCCCGCGGCCAGATCGGCGCGGTCGTGTTCGAGGTCGATGGTGATCGAGGCGCGATAGTCTTCGCAGATGCCGTGCGCCGTGGCCGGATCCGACAGGCAGCGCAGATAGGCGGCGTAGGCCTCGGACGTGAACGGTTTGAGTCCCGCGCTGCGCGCGCCGATGGTTTGCTTGAGATACAGATCGGGATCGGCGCGGATCAGCGTTTCGGGAAAGGGCGCGGGCCGCACCAGAAAGAACCAGTGCCAGTAGGCGCGCGCGAAATCGAAAGAAGTTTGTTCGTACATCGCGACGGTCGGGGCAACGTCCAGCGTCACCAGCCGCGTCACACTATCGGGGTAATCGATCGCCATGCGCGCGGCGACGCGTCCGCCCCGATCGTGGCCGATGAGCGCGAACGCGTCATGACCTTGTCGGCGCATGAGTTCGACCTGATCCAGCGCCATGCGGCGCTTGGAATAGTTGGCGTGATCATCGGTGCCCGGCGGCTTGCCGCTGTCGCCATAGCCGCGCAGGTCGGCGGCGATCACCGTGTAGTGTCGAGCGAGCACGGGGGCAACTTTGTGCCAGATCGCGTGCGTCTGCGGATGGCCATGCAGCAGCAGCAGCGCGGGGCCACGACCGCCTTTGACGGCGTGGATGCGCACGCCGTCGATTGTTGCCGATGCATCGGTGTAGCCCTCGAACATGATCGTCTCCTTCTCGTTGCATCCAGTCTAATTGATGCCGATAAAGATATGTTTTACCGAAAAGAAATTCAGTAGTAACTTAAAAGAACTAATAAGTTCGAGCGCGGTGCAATGGATGGTTTTTCCGATTTGAACCTATTCGCGCTGGTGGCGCGCCACCGCAATCTGGCCGCCGCTGCGCGCGAACTGGGCGTCACGCCGCCGGCCGTCAGCAAGCGACTCGCGCAGCTGGAGCGCCGACTGGGCGTGCGCCTGGTGAACCGCACCACGCGCAGGCTTTCGCTTACGCCGGAAGGCGAGCTTTATCTGGCCAACGGCTCACGCATACTCGATGAGCTGTCGGAGCTCGAGCAGCTCGTCACGCGCAGCCGCGGCGAGCCGGCGGGGCTGTTGCGCGTGAACGCGTCATTCGGTTTCGGCCGCGCCTATATTGCGCCGGCGATATCTGAATTCGTCGAGCGCTTTCCGTCCATGCAGATCCAGCTGCAATTGACGGAGCGACCCCTGAGCCTGCAGGAAGAAGGCTACGACCTGGGCATCCGTTTCGGCGAGGTGCCCGACGCGCGCATCAACGCGCGGCTGCTGCGCAAGAACCGCCGCATCGTGTGTGCGTCGCCGGCTTATCTAAAACAGCACGGCAAGCCGTCGGTGCCGCACGATCTGGCCCGCCATGCCTGCATCGTGCTGCGCGAAAACGACTCGGCCTACGGCACCTGGCACTTTTCGCGCGGCAAGCGCGCGGAAACGGTCAAGGTCGGCGGCGCGCTGTCTAGCAACGACGGCAGCGCCGTGCTGCGCTGGGCGCTGGACGGGCGCGGCATAGCGGTGCGCTCGGAATGGGAAGTCGCCGGCCATATTGCGCGCGCAGAGCTGACGCCGCTGCTCTCCGAGTGGTCGCTACCCAACGCCGATATCCACGCGATCTATCTGGAACGCAATCGACTGTCGGCAAAACTGCGCGCTTTCGTGGATTTTTTGGGGGATTTTCTGAAATGAATAAAGCATCGCCGCCTATCGCCCTCGTCACCGGCTCGGTAGCCCGTGCGCAGGCGATCGAGGCGCGATCTGGTGCATGGCATGCACCAGAAAAGCGCTTCGATGCATTTCAAGTAATACATTAACCACAATGAATATGGCCCTGTATTTTTCTGCATTGATGGAACTGTTTTCAAAGAATGGGGCCTAACTCAATATAAGGTTTCATATCCTTTCTCTTGTGTGTGCTTTCACCAACAGGCCTATATCCTGTGGTGAATAAATTCAAGGAATCTCTGGCATAGCGCTTGCTTGAAGCACACAATGACAGAAGCGTTTCTGTATTTAGAACGCATGAAATCGCAGGAGGTCGGCCATGAGCAACATCCTCGAAGGTTTCAAATCGCAATACGCCCGCGATCAGGAAGCCGAGTTCTCGCTCGAAGAGTTTCTGAATCTGGCCAGGCAAGATCCAATGGTCTACGCCAGCCCGGCGGAGCGCATGCTCGCCGCCATCGGCGAGCCGGAGCTGATCGACACGCGCAACGATCCGCGTCTCTCGCGCCTGTTCTCCAATCGGCTCATGAGACGCTATCCGGCGTTTCGCGAGTTCTACGGCATGGAAGAGGTCATCGATCAGATCGTGGCGTTCTTCAAGCACGCCTCGCAAGGCCTGGAAGAGCGCAAGCAGATTCTCTACCTGCTGGGCCCCGTCGGTGGCGGCAAATCGTCCATCGCCGAACGACTGAAGGCGCTGATGGAGCGCTATCCCATCTATGCGCTCAAGGGTTCGCCCGTCAACGAATCGCCGCTGGGCCTGTTCAATCCCGACGTGTTCGGCCCGCAGCTGCAGACCGAATACGGCATTCCCACGCGCTGCCTGAGCGGCATCATGTCGCCCTGGGCCGTCAAGCGCCTGAGGGAATTCGAAGGCGATGTCTCCAGGTTCCGCGTGGTCAAGCTGATGCCTTCGGTGCTGCGCCAGGTGGCCATCGCCAAGACCGAGCCGGGAGACGAAAACAACCAGGACATCTCTTCGCTGGTGGGCAAGGTCGACATCCGCATGCTCGATCGCTACTCGCAAGACGATCCCGATGCCTACAGCTATTCGGGCGGACTGTGCCTGGCCAATCAAGGCCTGCTCGAGTTCGTCGAAATGTTCAAGGCGCCCATCAAGATGCTGCATCCGCTGCTGACCGCGACCCAGGAGGGCAACTTCAAGGGCACCGAAGGTTTCTCGGCCATTCCCTTCAACGGCATGATCCTCGCGCACTCGAACGAGGCCGAATGGCAGACTTTCCGCAACAACAAGCACAACGAGGCCTTCCTCGACCGCATCTACATCGTCAAGGTGCCGTACTGCCTGCAGGTGACCGAAGAGGTGCACATCTACGAGAAACTGTTGCGCAACAGTTCGCTGTCCAACGCGCCTTGCGCGCCAGGAACGCTCGATATGATGGCGCAGTTCTCGGTGTTGACGCGGCTCAAGGAGCCTGAAAATTCCAGCATCTATTCCAAGATGCGGGTTTACGACGGCGAAACGCTCAAAGACGTCGACCCCAAGGCCAAGGCGCTGCAGGAATACAAGGAGTACGCCGGGATCGACGAAGGCATGACGGGCGTGTCCACGCGCTTTGCCTACAAGATCCTCTCCTCGGTCTTCAACTACGACCAGACCGAGGTGGCCGCCAATCCCGTGCACCTGATGTACGTGCTGGAACAGCGTATCGTGCGCGACGACCTGCAGGAAGAAGTCCGCCGCCGCTATCTCGAATTCATCAAGGGCTATCTGGCGGTGCGCTATGCCGAGTTCATCGGCAAGGAAATCCAGACAGCCTATCTCGAGTCGTATTCCGAATACGGGCAGAACATTTTCGACCGCTACGTCACGTTCGCCGATTGCTGGATCCAGGACGAGGAGTTCCGCGATCCGGAGACCGGCGAGAGCTTCGATCGCGGCGCGCTCAACGACGAGCTGGAAAAGATCGAGAAGCCCGCCGGCATCGCCAACCCCAAGGATTTCCGCAACGAGATCGTCAACTTCGTGCTGCGAGCCCGCGCCAACAACGCCGGCCGCAACCCGGCCTGGACCAGCTACGAGAAGCTGCGCGAGGTGATCGAGAAGAAAATGTTCTCCAACACCGAAGACCTGCTGCCCGTGATCTCGTTCAACGCCAAGGCATCGGCCGACGACAAGAACAAGCACCAGAGTTTCGTGGATCGCATGGTCAGCAAGGGCTATACCGAGAAGCAGGTCCGGCTGCTGTGCGAATGGTATTTGCGTGTGAGGAAGTCCTCCTGATGAGCGGGGTGCGCCATGAATTCGCTCATAGACAGACGCCTGAACGGCCGCAATAAGAGCGCGGCCAATCGCGAACGGTTCCTGCGCCGCTACAAGGAGCAGATCCGCAAGGCGGTCGGCGACATGATCCGCGACCGCTCCATCGAAGACATGGAGCAGGGCGGCGAGGTCAAGCTGCCCGTGCGCGACATCTCCGAACCGCATTTTCGGGTCGGTCAGGGCGGCGACCGCGAAACCGTGCTCCCCGGCAACAAGGAATTCGCCAAGGGCGATCAGCTCGATCGTCCTCAAGGCGGCGGGGAGGGCGACGGCTCGGAGGCGGGCGAGGGCGAGTCGGTGGATCAGTTCACCTTCAGTCTGTCGCGTGCCGAGTTTCTCAGCCTGTTCTTCGATGACCTGGAGCTGCCGCATCTGGCGCGCACCCAATTGGGCGACGTGTCCGAAACCAAATGGCAGCGCGCGGGCTACACCACTACGGGTTCACCCAGCCAGTTGAGCGTGAGCCGCACGCTCAAGGCCTCGCTGTCGCGCCGCGTGGCGCTGGGGCTGAACGCGCGCAGCGGGCTGGAACACGCCCAAGCCCGCCTGGAAGAAGCCGCCGCCCGAGGGGCGCCCGAAGAAGAACTTGCCGCGCTGCGCGCCGACGTCGAGGAATGGGCAGGCCGCGTGGCGAAGGTGCCGTTCCTGGACGATCTCGACCTGCGATACCGCCACCGCGTGCCGGTCGTCGTCCCTGTGGCGCGCGCCGTCATGTTCTGCCTGATGGACGTGTCTGGCTCCATGGACGAGAGCAAGAAAGACCTGGCCAAGCGTTTCTTTACCCTGCTGTACATGTTTCTGTCGCGCAAGTACGAGCACGTCGACGTGGTCTTCATCCGCCATACCGACAACGCCGAGGAAGTCGACGAGCACACGTTCTTCTACGACACCAAGAGCGGCGGCACCATCGTGCTGTCGGCGCTTGAACTCATGAACCAGATCATGCTCGACCGCTATCCGCCTGCGGACTGGAACATCTACGCCGCGCAGGCCAGCGACGGCGACTCCTTCGGCGCCGACGCCGGCAAGAGCGCGCGATTTCTCGCGGAGAATCTGCTGCCGGCCACGCGCTACTTCGCCTATATCGAAGTGCCCGATTCTTCCGAAGCGCGCAAGAGCAGCCTGTGGGCCGAATACGAGCAGCAAGCCAAGCCCAATTTCGCCATGCGCCGCATTCATGAGCGCAGCGAAATATTCCCTGTGTTTCACGAGCTTTTCAGGAAGGAGGCCGATCAGTCATGAAAACCTTCCTCAACGCCGCCACTGACGAGATCCAGACCCTGGAGCGGCCCAGTCATCCCATATCCACCGGTTCGGAATGGACTTTCGAACTGATTCAGCGCTATGACGAAGTCATCGCGAGGACGGCTCGCGCCTACGGGCTGGACACCTATCCCAACCAGATCGAGATCATCACCTCCGAACAGATGCTCGACGCCTATGCTTCGGGCGGACTGCCCATCGGCTATCCGCACTGGTCGTTCGGCAAAGAATTCATCCGCAACGAGCAGTACTACCGCCGCGGCATGCAGGGGCTGGCCTACGAGATCGTCATCAATTCCAATCCCTGCATCGCGTATCTCATGGAAGAGAACTCCATGGCGATGCAGGCCCTGGTCATCGCTCACGCCTGCTACGGGCACAATTCCTTTTTCAAGGGCAATTATCTGTTCCGCCAGTGGACGGATGCCGACGGCATTCTCGACTACCTGGTGTTTGCGCGTAAATACGTCATGGATTGCGAAGACCGCTACGGCTTCGAGGCCGTCGAAGCCATACTCGATTCGTGTCATGCGCTCAGCCTGCAGGGGGTAGACCGCTACAAGCGGCCCACGCCCGTTTCCTACCGCGAGGAAGCCCGGCGCCAGGCGGAGCGCGAAGAGCATGCCCGGATGCAGTACAACGACTTGTGGCGTACGGTACCGGTCTTCAGTGCGAGCGACGTGCCGCAAGATAAACAGCCGGTGTTCCCGCCCGAGCCCGAAGAGAACCTGCTCTACTTCATCGAAAAGCACGCACCCAAACTCGAACCCTGGCAGCGCGAGCTAGTGCGCATCGTGCGCAAGATCGCCCAGTACTTTTATCCGCAATCGCAGACCAAGGTCATGAATGAAGGCTGGGCCACCTTCTGGCATTACACCTTGCTCAACCGCCTGCACCGCGACGGCCAGGTCACCGACGGCTTCATGATGGAGTTCCTGCAAAGCCATACCAGCGTGGTCAGCCAGCGCAGCTTCGACGAGCGCGGCTACGGCGGCCTGAACCCCTACGCCTTGGGCTATGCCATGATGGCCGACATACGGCGCATCTGCGAGACGCCCAGCGCCGAAGACAGAAAGTGGTTTCCGGATATTGCCGGCGGCGACTGGCTCGCTACCCTGGACTTCGCCATGCGCAACTTCAAGGACGAGTCCTTCATCGCGCAATATCTCTCGCCCAAACTCATTCGCGAGTTCCGCTTCTTCGCCATCTCCGACAGGCAGGCCAACGCCAAGCTCGACGTCGCGGCCATACACGACGACGAGGGCTATCGTGACATCCGGCGTCTTCTGGCGTCACAATACGACCGCGACAACCAGCTGCCGGACATTCAGGTCGCTCGCTATTACCGCGACTCGGATCGTTCCCTGCTCCTGCGCTATCAGCAGGTCCGCGGCAGGCCGCTGGCTGAAGAAGAGGCCGACCAGGTCATGAAACACCTGGGGCGGCTGTGGGGTTTCCGGGTGCGCATGGAAGAGGTCCTGCCCGACGGAACGGTGATGTCGTATCGGCAGGTCGACCCGTGAACGTGTGTCCCGTCGGCAATGGAGCAATGCCATGCGGTGGCGTGTCGAGAATATCGACTTCTCTCGTATCGACGTTCAGCGCGCAGCAGCCAACGAAGACTTGATGCTGCTGCTGTGCGCGGCATCGTTCGTCGAAAGCGGTTCGGATCTGTACTCGCATACGCTGATCGATTTCTTCGACGGCGACGACGATTTCTGCGCCTGGCTGCGCGACGATTGGGAAGCCGAGGAATTGCAGCACGGCAGGGCGCTCAAGGCTTATGTGGGCGCCGTTTGGCCCGATTTCGACTGGGATGCGTCGTTTGCCGGATTCTTCGCCGAATATTCCCGTACCTGCTCGCGCGAGCAGCTCGAGAAGACGCGGGCGCGGGAACTGGTGGCGCGCTGCGTGATCGAAACCGGCACGTCCAGCCTGTACCGCACCATAGGCCAGTGCGCGGACGAGCCTGTCCTGGCGCAGATCGCCGAGCGCATTCATGCGGACGAAGTACACCATTACAAGATCTTCTATCAGGCCTTCAAGCGCTACAACCAGAGCGAGCGGCTGGGCCGCTATGCAGTGTTCCGGGCGCTATTGCGCCGGTCGCTCGAGATCCGCAACGAAGACGAAGAAATCGCCATGCGCCACGTGCTGGCCGCGCGCTATCCCGGGCGCGTCGGCGATCCGCAATTCAGCGCGCGCAGAATCGAACGGGTCAGCCGGATGGTGATGGACAGTCTGCCCATCGATATGAGCGTGAAAATGATGATCAAGCCCCTCGACCTGCCGGCCCGAGTGCAGCGCGGCCTGCTGGCGGCGACGGGCTGGGCCGTCAGGCCCCTGTCGCGGTTCCTGTTTTCGCGCTGACGGGCTGGAGCACGGAAAGACTCAGGGCCGTGCGCAACGGCGCAGCCTATCCCAGGCGTCTTCCATCTCGTCCACCAGCTTGCGCATCTGATCGGCCACGCAGGTGGGCGCGTCGATCCCGAATACGCTCTGCCCCGCAGCCTCGTAGATGAGGCGAGGGTCGTCGTTCTCGTGGATCGAGGCGAAGACCTCGCCGGTCAATACCTGCTGCAAGGGCATGTCCAGCGGCGCAGGCGCGCCGGCCTGCGCCCAGGCGTCTATCCAGTCGCTGCGCACGACGCGGCAGGGCTTGCCGCTGTGCGCGCGCGAGATCACCGTGTCCTCGCTGCCGCTGGCGATCAGGCGCTGCAGCAGCGCCCGCGGCGTATGGCTTTCTTTCGCGCCCATCCACAGGGTGCCCAGCCAGGCGCCTTGTGCGCCCATGCCCAGGCAGCCCAGCACTTGCGCGCCGGTAGCAATGCCGCCGGCGGCCAGCACCGGCTTGCCATCCGCCGCGCCGATCACTTGCGGCACCAGCGACAGGGTGCCGATGGGGCCGGTGTGGCCGCCTGCGTCATAGCCTTGTGCGACGAGCACATCCACGCCGAGCGCCAGCGCTTTTTGCGCGTGGCGAACCGAGCCGACCAGGGAAAACGTCACCTTGCCCAGGCTGCGCGCACGGTCGATGAGCTCGGGTCGCAGGCCGATGGCCGTGGCGATCCCCAGCGCACTGGAGCCCAGCACGGCTTCGATCTGCGCCTGGAACAGCGCTTCGGAACGGGCCTGCGAGGTGAAAAAGCTGGGTCTGGAAGGCGGTTTGATGTCGAAGCGCTGGCGCAGCGCCTGCACGAACTCGACGTGTTCGCGCGGCAGATTCCGCCGCAGGCTGTCCAGGTCCGCCTGCTGCGGCACCCTGGACGGCAGCATCAGGTCTATGCCGTAGGGCAGGCCCGCCAGGCGCCGTTCGACATCGGCCACGATGGCGGGGATGTGCTCGGGCGCATCGCGTGCCAGACCCAGGATCGGAAACCCACCCGCCTGGGCGATGGCCACGACCACGTCGGGTTCGTGCGAGAACCCGAAGATGGGATGACGTATGCCCAGCCGATCGCACAGCGCCGTGCGCAGGCGGGAAGTGCCGCCGCGCGTCATGTCAGTGCATTTGCCAGTGGGCCTGCTTGGAGACCTTGGTCCATTTGTCGAACTCCTTGGCCACGAAGGCATCGAACTGGGCCGGCGACTGCCAATTCATCTCCATGCCCAGATGCGTGAACTTGGCCCGCACATCGGGCATGTCGACGATGCTGTGCACTTCGGCGGCCAATTGATCGCGGATGGCCTGCGGCGTGGCAGCGGGCGCCACCAATCCGAACCAGGTGCCGACTTCATAGCCCGGCAACGGGGCGGATTCGGCGACGGTGGGCAGATCGGGCATGGCGCTGGCGCGCTGAGCGGTGGTCACAGCCAGCGCGCGCAGCTTGCCGGCCTTGACGTTGGGCATGGCCAGCGCAGCGGTCAGCGGCATCATGGCCACGCGGCCGGCCAGCAGATCGGTGAGCGCGTCGGTCTGGCCTTTATAGGGCACCATGACGAGCTTGATCTTGGCGTCCTGCGCCAGCAATTCGCCCGAAAGATGGTTGGAGGTTCCGATGCCCGCGGTGGCGTAGGTCAGCGGCGGATTGCTTTTCCTGGCCAGCGCGATGAACTCGGCCATGTTGTGGGCAGGCACTGAGGGATTCACCACGATCACATTGGGCACGATGCCTATGCCCGAAATCGCCTTGAAGTCCCGTACCGGATTCCAATGGGCGTTCTTTTCCAGGATCGGAGCGACGGCATGGCTCGGGCTTACCAGCAGCAGCGTGTATCCGTCCGCCGGCGCGCGCGAGGCGTATTCCGTGCCGACCACGCCGCCCGCGCCCGTGCGGTTCTCTACGATCACGGGTTGGCCGTATTTCTCCGAGAGCTTCTGGCCCACGATGCGGGCGACCGAGTCGACAATGCCGCCGGCCGAGAAGGGAACAATGATGTGGATGGGTTTGTCGGGGTAGCTGTTGGCCGCGCGGGCGGCGAACGGGCTGACGGCGATGGCGCAGGCCATCAGCAAAGAAGCGAGTTTCATGGTTGTCTCCTGGGTTTGATTATTCGTGCCGACCCGTTCAGATCGACATGCTCGCCATCGTCCGCCTGGCGATATTGCCGATATGGATCTGGCTGGTTCCTTCGTAGAGGCGGAACAACCTCACATCGCGATAGAAGCGTTCCGCCACGTTGTCGGCGATGTAGCCGCTGCCGCCGAAAATCTGCACTGCTCTGTCCGCAACCCTGCCGCTGACTTCCGACGCGAACAGCTTGCACATGGAGGCCTCCATGGTCACGTCCATGCCGTCGTCGCGTTTGCGCGCGGTCTCCAGCACCAGCGCCCGCGCCGCATGCGTTTCGGTATTGCTTTCGGCGATCATCTGCTGCACCAGTTGAAATTCGCCGATGGGCTGACCGAATTGCCTGCGCGACTGCGCGTGTCGCACCATTTCACGCACCAGGCGCACCGAGGGTCCGACGCACAGGCCGGCCAAGTTGATGCGCTGCTTGTTCAGCGCCTTCATCGCGGTGCGAAACCCCTTGCCTTCCAGGCCGCCCACGATGGCGCTCTCATGCACCCGCACACGATCCAGAATCACCTCGCCCACAGGCGAACCATGCTGTCCCATCTTGCGATAGGCGGGCGGGGTGGAAAGCCCGGCCGCGCCGCGCTCGACGAGAAACGCCGAGATGCCGGCGGCGCCCGTGGTGCCGGGCTCGCTGCGAGCGAAAACGGTGAACAGGTCGGCGATGGGCGCGTTGGTGATGAAGCACTTGCGGCCGGTGATCTCGAAGTGCTCGCCGCTGCGCACGGCAACGGTTTTCTGTGCGGTTGCGTCGGAACCGGCCTGCGGTTCGGTCAGGGCGAAACAGCCCGTGGCCTCGCCGCTCGCCAGCAGGGGCAGATAGCGGCGCT